>NZ_JBVJPV010000021.1:0-153589 GCF_055609245.1 Streptomyces sp. NPDC036813
ACGCCACCGACGACCTCGCCTCCCAGAAGTGGCGGCTGATCGGCGACACCGGCAGCCACACCAACGCCTCCTGGTACCGCTGGTTCCTCGACCCCGCCAACCGCACCAGCAGCCAGATCGTCGGCAAGTCCTTCCGCTCCTACTGCTCCTTCGGCTGCTCGAACGACTCCTACGGCGAGTACGTCGACATCACCATCGGCGCCGCCACCCCGGCCGCGCCGGTGCGCAGCGGCGCCGGTTACCGGATCACCAACGGTGACGGGCGCGTCCTCGCCCAGGCCGCGGGCGCCACCACGACGTCCCTGGCCGCCCCGACCGGCTCCCGCCGTGAGGCGTGGATCTTCACTGCCGATGGCGACGGCTCCTACCGCGTCGCCAACGCCGCCACGGGCCGGTTTCTCGGCGTCGACTCCAGCGCCACCTCCGGCCGGGCCTGGGGCGCGAAGCCCACAGTGACCCGGGCCGGGACGGGTGGGCCCACCGTGGGACAGCAGTGGTTCGTCGTGCCGGGTCGCACCGCCGACGGGACCCCCACCGGGAGCTACCGGCTCGTCAACCGCTACAGCGGGCTGGTCATCGGCCTGTCCGCGACGCGCGGCCGGCTCGCCGAGACCACACCGCCGCGCGGCTGGACGGACACCGGCGGCAGCCCGGTCGGTGGCTCCCGCACCGCCGCCGAGCAGACCCTGACCCTCACCCCGGTCCGCTGACCGTGGCGTGAGAGCGGCCGGGACCCGACTCCACGGGTCCCGGCCGTCGTACGGGACTCAGCCGGCGGCCGGCAGCGTGAACTCGTAGACCAGCGCCTCCTGCTGGGCGTCCACGACCAGGTCGGTGATCTCCAGCGGGCGGGCGTACTGGTCGTGCACGTACCGCGTCACGCGCATCGACGGGCCGTCGTCGGGGCGGACGATGGAGTCACGGTGGTGCAGGGTCAGTCCGGCGCGGCGCATCCAGTCGTAGACCCGGCGCAGCTCCGCCGAGGCGGTGCCGTCGGCGCGGTCGCGGTACCGCGCGAGCTCCTCGACCTCGTTCAGCGCCACCGCCGAGAAGGACGTCACGGCCGTACGGCGGCCGCGTCCGTCGGCCGTGGTGGAGTCGTAGCGGTGCACCAGGGTCGGCCGGTGCGGGGCGAGGCCGAGCGCCTCGGCGTGCTGCGGCGGGGGCGGCTGCCAGGCCACCGTGGCCCGGGTCGGTCCTCCCCGGTCCGCGCCGTCGGCGCCGACCGGGAAGGTCAGCGCCTGGGCGGGACGCGGGGCCGGCCCGGGCAGGGTGGCGTGGCTGCCGCGCCGGTCGGTGGCGACCAGGCCACGGTCGCGCAGCACTTCCAGCGCCTGCCGCACGGTCTCGCGGCTGACGCCGTAGTACGCGGCCAAGTACCGTTCGCTGGGCAGCCGTTCGCCCGGCGGGACGGTCCCGCCGGTCAGTTCGGACAGCAGAAGTGCCGCGACGCGCTGGTAGAGCGGCTCGTCCGCGTCGGCGGTGTGCGGGTGGTCGAGCGGGGTGGTGCGGGCCATGCCGCGCCCTCCTGTGGGTGACGTACGTGTCGTTCGCGCTCAGTCGCCACCAGGATTACCATTGGTCTACACCAGCAGGGAAGCAGGGACTGCCGGTTCGGCCGAAACGAGACCCCCGCACCGGCCGTCACAGCGCGTCGTACAGGGCGCCGACCAGCGCCCTCTTGCGTGTGTCGTCGGCGATGTGCGGGCCCATGCGGTTCATCACGTAGCCCAGCGAGACCCCCGCGTCCGGGTCCGCGAGTCCGCACGAGCCGCCGAAGCCGTCGTGTCCGAAAGCCTTCGGATCCGGACCGTAGGAGCCGTTCGGCCCGCTGAGCCACAGGCCGAGCCCGACCTCTGTCTCGTGTGCGAAGCCGGCTCCGAGCACCAGATCGCGGCAGGCGCCCTGGCCCTCGCGCACCCGCTCGGCCGCCTCTGCGGACAGCAGCCGGCGGCCGTCGAACGCGCCCCGCCCGGCGAAGACGCCGTACAGCGAGGCGACCGCCCGCGCGGTGCCGTGTCCGTTCGCGGCCGGGATCTCGGCGGCCCGCCAGCGCGCCGAGTTGGCCTGCGTCGCGCCCACCGGCGGATTGGTCAGCGCGGCCAGCGCCGCGGGCGCCAACTGGGCGAAGGCGGCGGCCCGTTCGCCGCTCTCCGGGGCCGGCGCGTGGACCAGTTCGGCCGCCCTGTGCGCCTCGGCTTCAGGCAGGCCGATGGTGAAGTCGATGCCCAGCGGGCCGGTCACCTCCTGCCGCAGGAAAGCCCCCGGCAGCAGCCCCGTCACCCGGCGCACGACCTCGCCGACCAGGAAGCCGTACGTCAGCGCGTGGTACCCGGACACCGTCCCCGGCTCCCACCAGGGCTCGGTCGCGGCGAGCCGACGGGTCGTCAGGTCCCAGTCGCACAGCTCCTCGAAGGAGTGCGGCTCGCGCAGCCCCGCGAGGCCCGCCCGGTGCGACAGCAGATGCCGTACCAGCACCTTCTCCTTGCCGGCCGCCGCGAACTCGGGCCAGTACGCGGCCACCGGCGTGTCCAGGTCGAGCAGCCCCCTGTCGGCCAGGACGTGGGCGACGAGAGCGACCGGGCCCTTCGTCGTGGACCACACGTTCACCACCGTGTCGCGCTCCCACGGCCGGGTGCGCCCCGCGTCCGCCCAGCCGCCCCACAGGTCCACCACGGTCCGGCCGCCGACCGTGACGGCCACCGCGGCGCCGAGTTCGCCCCGCTGCCGGAAGTTGTCCTCGAAGGCCTCGCGCACCGCCGTGAACCGGGAGTCGCAGTGGCCGTGCACCTCTGCCTCGACGTGGGACATGGGCCCTCCTCGGATCGGGGTCTGCCGTGAGCCCGGGCCGTGCGGGCGCGGCGCCGGGCACCCAGAACGTACCGACTGGTCGGACCGGAAGGAAGGGGTCAGGCGTAGGAGCGCAGCCAGCGCAGCCGGGCCGCGTCCTGGTAGGGGCCGCCCCCCTCGTGGTCGTTGAACTCGTAGACCTCGATGGCCTTGTCGTCGTGGGCCCAGGCGTGGAAGGCGGCGAACACCGTGGACGGCGGGCAGGTCTGGTCCTCCAGCGCCGCCGAGAACAGGGCGGGCGCCCGGCCGCGGGCGGCGAAGTGCACGCCGTCGAAGTACGACAGCGTGCGCAGCGCCTCCTCGGTGCGGCCGCGGTGCGTCTTGAGGTAGAGGGCGATCTCCCGGTAGGGGTGGCGGTCGGTGATGATCGTCGCGCGCGGGAAGTCGCACAGGAACGGCACGTCCGGGGCCACGGCCACCAGGTCGGGCACCAGACCGCCGACGGCGAGGGCGATGCCGCCGCCCTGGCTGGCGCCGAGCGCCACGGTGCGCGAGGCGTCGGTGAGCGGATGGGAGCGGGCCGCCTCGACGGCCCGTACGGCGTCGGTGAACACCCGGCGGTAGTAGTAGTGCTCCGGGGCGTCGATGCCGCGGGTCATGAACCCGGGGTAGGCCGGGGCGCCGCCCACCGGGTCGGCGGTGCCGCCCCCACCGCCCCAGGCGCTGCCCTGTCCGCGCGTGTCCATCACGAAGTGCGCCCGGCCGCTTGAGGCCCACAGCAGGTGCTCGTGCGGCAGGCCGCGCCCGCCGCCGTAGCCGACGAACTCCACGACCAGGGGGAGCGGCTCGCCGGCTCCGGCGGGCAGTACGAGCCAGCCCTTGACCGGGTGGCCGCCGTACCCGGCGAAGGTCGCGTCGTACACCTCGACGGTGGACAGGCCCGTCTCGACCGGCTCGAAGCGGGCGTCGAGGTCGTGCGCCCGCGCCTGCTGAAGGGTCTTCGACCAGAACGCGTCGAAGTCCTCGGGTTCGGTGGACGCGCTGCGGTAGTCGCGCAGTTCGTCGAGGGGCAGGTCGAACAGGGCCATACGGGACCGCCTCAGGGTGTGTGGGCTTGCGGAGCGATCACACCGTACGGGGAGATGACAGCGCTTTCTAGGGGTGCTTTCGGTATGCGGCCGAGGCGGGTCGGGGACGGCGGCCCGCCGTCACGCCGGGCGTCGCCGCGTCCACAGGGGTTCCGTGAACGCCCAGTCCCGGTCCCACTCGTCCAGCCGGTGGCGCAGGGACACCCGGCGCACCACACCGTGCACGAGGAGCACGACGGCGACCGTGCCGCCCGTGGCGGCGACCCCCATGGACAGGGTGTGCTGCCAGACGGCGGACTCGGTGGGAGGTGCGGCAACGTTGTGGCCGTGGGCGTCGAACCAGACGTCGACCGCGTCGCCGGTGTGCGTGCCCGCCGGGACCCGGGCCGTCGCCGTGTGCGTGGCGCCGCGCGCATCGCTCCAGCGCACCGCCACCGGGGTGGTGTGCCCGGTGCCGCCGTCCACGCTCGGCGGCGTGTCCGGCGTCCTGCCCACGACCCTGGCGTGCACCTCGTGCCGGTCCGCGCGCTGCTGCGCCGCGACCGCTCGTGCCTCGCCGTGTGCCCACCAGCCGGTCAGTACCCCGGCCAGCGGCGCGCCGACGAGCAGGAGCGCCGCGACGACCAGCGCCGTCCACGCTTCCACCACGTCGCACCGGCGCCGCAGCGGATTGCGCCGCCAGCGCCAGTTGCGCACCCGGGTTCGCATGTCGACCTCCTCGCCGTCACGCGTGCGAGTGCCCACATGGATCTCGTACCCCGTCCAGCAGACATCCTTCACCGGATCCGCGCAAACGGGAAGTCCCGGGCGCAGCGGACCCTGCGGCCCGCGATCAGCCGAAGCGTTCGATCCGGATCCGGTCCACCGGCTGACCGGCCGCCACCAGCAGCCGTGAGGCGTGCTCGGCGAAGGCGTTCGAACCGCACACGTACGCCTCCCAGCCGCCCGGCGGCGCCTTCGCCACGAGCGGTGCGACCTGCCCGGCGTGCAGCCGTCCCACCGGCACACCGGCGGGGGCGCGCCGGGTGAACACGAGGGTGGTCTCGGGGCCGTACTCGCGCGCGTAGATCAGGTCCTCCGGGCTGCGCGCCGACACCAGCAGCCGCACCGGCTGCGTCAGCCCGCGCGCCCGGTGGTGGCGCACCATCGACATCAGCGGTACCACGCCGGAGCCCGCGCCGATCAGCAGCGCCGGGCGGTCGCCGGGCCAGGCGAAGAAGCCGCTGACCGGGCCGCGCACCTCGACGGTGTCGCCGGGCCGGGCCACGGTGTGGAACCAGCCGGACACCTCGCCGCCCTCGACGTGGTCCAGGGTCAGCTCGATGTGCCCGGTCGCATCCGGCGCGGAGGCGATCGAGTAGTGCCGCTGGGCGACGTAGCCGTCAGGCGCGGTGAGCCGCAGCATCAGGTGCTGGCCGGGCAGATGCCCCGGCCAGCCGGGCACCGCCAGCCGGAACGTGGCGGCACGCGCGGTCTCGCGGCGGATCCCGGTGAGGGTCGCGGTCTGCCACGCGGAGGCCGTCTGCTCGTTCACGGCGATCCGGCCGGGCACCGCGAAGCGTGTCGGAGGAGTGAAGGTCTCAGTCACCGGAGTACCGCTGCTCCTGCCAGGGGTTGCCGCGCGGGTGGTAGCCGTTCTTCTCCCAGAAGCCCGGCTGGTCGTGGTCGAGCAGGCGCAGGCCCGCGATCCACTTGGCGCTCTTCCAGAAGTACAGGTGCGGCACCAGCAGCCGCGCCGGGCCGCCGTGCTCGGCGGGCAGCGGGCGGCCGTCGTGGGCGAACGCGATCCATGCCCGGCCGCCGGTCAGGTCGGCGAGCGGCAGGTTCGTGGTGTAGCCGGTGTGGGAGTACGCGACGACGTGCGTGGCGGAGGCGTGCGGGCCCACCTCTGCCAGGAAGACGTCCAGGGACACCCCCGAGAACCGCGTCCCGAACCTCGACCAGCCGGTGACGCAGTGGATGGCGCCCTCGTACGCGGACTCGGGCAGGTCCTGTGTCTGCGCCCAGTCCCAGCTGCGGGGGTGCGCGACCAGGCCGTCGATCCGGAAGGTCCACTGCTCCGGCGTGATGTCCGGGGTGACCTCGGCGGACAGCACGGGCCAGTCGTCGCCCGCGTCGTACTGACCCGGCGGCAGGCCCGGGTCCTGGACGCGGGGGCGTCCGGTGAAGCCTCGGGTGACGTTCATGATTCAACCGTAAGGGGTCGCGGAGGGTGCTTCGCTCCCGCCGTTCCCGCCGATCGTTGCGGCCGTATGAACATCCCGCAGGCCGGGGAATACGCCCCCGCGTCCATCGCTTGCCGCCGGTGAACAGCGAAGGAGAGTGAGGAGCCCATGCCCAAGGCGTACGTCTTCACCCGGTACGGCGGCCCGGAGACCGAGGCGCTCGTCGACGTGGACCGCCCCCGGCCCGGACCGGGTCAGGTGCTGATCGCGGTGCGGGCGGCCGGCGTGAACCCGGTGGACTACAAGCTGCGCAACGGCTACCGGCGCCCCGGCGAGAGCGGCGAGCGGGACTTCCCCGCGTACTTCGGCAGCGAGGTGGCGGGCGTGGTCGAGGAGACCGGGCCGGGCGTCGGCGGCTTCGCGGCCGGCGACGAGGTCTTCGGCCGTCCGGTCGTCGGCGGCTGGTCGCATTACGCGCTGCTGTCGGTGGAGCTGATCGCCCGCAAGCCGGCCGGGGTGACCTTCACCGCCGCGGCCACCCTGCCCGTGGCCGCGGCGACCGCCTATGACGGGGTACGGCAGCTCGGCCTGGCACCCGGCGCGACCGTGCTGGTCACCGGCGCGGGCGGCGGGGTCGGCGTGGCGGCGGTGCAGATCGCCCGCGCCTTCGGGCTGAGGGCGGTGGGAGTGGCCGGCGAGGGCAAGAAGGATCTCGTCGAGTCGCTCGGGGCGGTCCACGTGCCCTCGGGCCCGGGCTGGAGCGAACGGGCACGCGCGGCGGCGCCCGACGGCATCGACGGGATCTACGACCTCGTCGGCGGTGAGGTGTTCGCCGAGGCGGCGAGTCTGCGCACCGGCACCGCCCGGCTCGTCACGGCCGCAGCGCCCCCGGACCAGGCCGAGCGGCTCGGCGGCTCCCGCGTGGCCCGGGTGCGCGACAACGCCGTACTCGAGGCGGTGGCCGAGCTGGTGGCGGGCGGCGACCTGGACCCGCTCGTCACCGCCACGTTCCCGCTGGAGCGGGCCGGTGAGGCGCTGCGCGTCGTCGAGGAGGGCCACGCCCGCGGCAAGACGGTGATCGAGGTGGCCGGATGAGCGCCCCGCACGTCCTCGACAACCCTGCCCTCGCCTCGCTGACCGGCCCGCACGCCCCCTTCGCCGAGCGGCGCGGCCGGGTGCTGCGCTACCCGCTCGACGTGTCGCCGTGGCTGGCCCTGCCCGACGACCCGGACGAGCGGGACTGGGCGGACGTCGCCGCGCTCGCCGGCCCCGGCGGCGGGGTGCCGCTGGCCGGCTACGCCGGCCCGGTCCCGGACGACTGGGAGATCAGCTTCCACGTCGAGGGCGTCCAGCTGGTGGACGACGGCGTGGCCGCCGCACCCGACCCGGAGGCGGTACGGCTGACCCCCGCCGACGTCCCCGAGATGCTCGACCTGGTGGCGCGCACCCGCCCCGGCCCCTTCCTGCCCCGGACCATCGAACTCGGCACCTATCTGGGCATCCGGCGGGGCGGCGCGCTCGTCGCCATGGCGGGGGAGCGGCTGCACCCGCCGGGCTGGACCGAGATCAGCGCGGTCTGCACCGACCCGGCCTTCCGCGGTCAGGGCCTGGCCGCGCGGCTGGTCCGCGCCGTCGCGCACGGCATCCGGGCGCGTGGGGAGATCCCGTTCCTGCACACCGGCGCGCAGAACACGAACGCCATCCGGTTGTACGAGTCCCTGGGCTTCCGGCTGCGCCGCCGTACCGCGTTCCTGGAGGCGCGGGTGCCGCAGACGCTGGGGGAGGGGCGGGTCGTGCCGGTGGCGTAGGGCTTGAGTTCCCTCAGGCTTCCTCCTCCTGGGCAGGCGTCCAGGCGTTGTAGCGCACGAGGTAGTCGGCGAAGCGGGCCAGGTCGTCCTCGGGCCAGTGGGCCAGACGCTCACGGAAGGCGGCCCGACGGCTGTCCGTGACCTGGGCGAGGATGCTGCGGCCGGCCTCGGTCAGGTGCAGGACCTGGACGCGGTGGTCCTCCGGGTCCAGCCTCCGCTCGATGAGGCCGGCCCGTTCAAGCGCCGCGACCTGGCGGCTGACCGTGGACTTGTCCAGGGCGTAGTGCGCCGCCAGGTCGGTGGCACGGCAGCCGCCGCTCTCCTCCAGGTGCCCGAGCAGCGTGTAGGAGACCAGCGACAGCTCCGGGTGCATGCGCCCGGCCGACGCGCGGGCGCGGCGCGCGAAGATCGTCATCTCGCGCTGGATGGTCTCGACGGCATCGGCTGCGTTCACTTGCCCTCCTCCGGGGTTCTGGTTGTATAGTACAACTTGTAGAAAGAGTTGTATAAGCCAACCATTGGAGGAGTGAGCGATGAGGTCGCCCGCCGTGCGCCATGTGCTCACGCACCTGATCACCCCGCTGCTGATGTGCCTGGGCATGGGGCTCGCGTACATGGGGGCGTTCGTCACCCCGGAGCCGAACCACCTCCCGGTCGCCGTCGTCGGCTCCGGACCCGAGGCGAAGGTGCTCGCCCAGTCGGTCAAGGACGCCGCCGGCGACAAGCTCGACGTCCGCACGGTCGCCACCCGGGACGCAGCCGTCGACCTGCTGATCCACCGCGACATCACCGGCGCCTACGTGCCGGGCGCGAAGAACCCCGAACTGGTCGTCGCCACCGCCTCCTCCGACATGGGCGCCACCGCCGTCGAGAAGGTCTTCACCCCGGTCGCCGAGAAGCAGGGCGCCCCGCTGAAGGTCACCGACGTGGCCCGGCCGGTCTCCGACGACCCCACAGGACAGGGCCTGTTCTTCCTGCTCATCGCCGTCTCCATCGGCTCCTACGCCTCCGTCGCCGCGATCGGCGCCGCCGGCGGCGCGCTGGCGCTGCGGGTACGCGCCCTGCTGGCGCTCGGCGTCTCGGCCGTCGTCGGCGGCATCGGCACGCTGCTCGCCGGGCCGCTCTTCCACCTCGCCCACCACGACCTCGCCGGGATCTTCGGCATGGCGTGGCTGTACTCCGCGGGCATCCTGTTCATCGGCGTCGGTCTGCACACGTTCCTCAAGCGGTGGACCACGCTCGCCATGATGGTGCTGTTCGTGATGCTCAACTTCACCAGCTCCGGCGGGTTGTTCAGGCCCGAGCTGCAGAACGGCTTCTTCGGCGCCCTGCACGCCTTCTGGAACGGCGCCGGCTTCGTCGAGGGCACCCGCAGCCTGCTGTACTTCGGCCATGACGGCCTCGGCCGCACCCTGTGGACGCTGGCGGCCTGGCTGCTGGCCGGTCTCGCGGTGACCGGAGTGGCCGCCCTGTACGAGCGCGCCAAGGCACCCGTGACCGCCCCCGCGCCGCAGCCCGGGGAAGCGGCGGCGGAGGAAGCGGCGGCGGAGGAAGAGGTCGAGGAGACCGTCGGGGTGTGATCACCGGGAGGGCGGCGCTGGGGTAGGGTGGCGGTCCGGCTGCGGACCGCCCCAGCCGTGCGTCATCGAGGGAGGTGGGACCCATCACCGCAAGGACAGGTCGGGTGCTCTCCCCTCGCCGCGCGCGGACCGCCGGCGGCAGGTGACCCAAGGGAGCGCCCTTCGGCTACCGAAAGGCCCTCGGCTTCCATGCCCACACCCTCCACCTCCGTTCCCTTCCCTTCCGTCGTCGCCCGACTGCGCGCCGCCGGCTGCGTCTTCGCCGAGGACGAGGCGCGGCTGATCCTGGACACCGCCCGCGACGACGACGATGCCGCCGCCATGGTGGAGCGCCGCGTCGCGGGGCTCCCACTCGAACTCGTCCTCGGCTGGGCCGAGTTCCACGGCCTGCGCGTCACCGTCGAGCCGGGCGTGTTCGTCCCGCGCCGGCGCACCGAGTTCCTCGTCGACCAGGCGCTCGCCCAACTCCCGCACGCGTCGGTCGTGGTGGACCTGTGCTGCGGCTCCGGCGCGGTCGGCGCGGCCCTGGCCGCCGCGCTGCACGGCGTCGAACTGCACGCCGCCGACATCGACCCGGCCGCGGTGCGCTGTGCCGGGCGCAACGTCGCCCCGTACGGCGGCCAGGTCCACTGCGGCGACCTGTTCGCGGCGCTGCCGGACCGCCTGCGCGGCCGCGTCGGCATCCTCGCCGCCAACGTGCCGTACGTCCCCACGGCGGAAGTCGGGCTGCTGCCCGCGGAGGCCCGCGACCACGAGCCGCTGACCGCGCTCGACGGTGGAGCGGACGGGCTGGACGTGCTGCGGCGCGTGGCCGAGGGAGCGCCGCGGTGGCTGGCCCCCGGCGGCTGCCTGCTGGTGGAGACGAGTGAGCACCAGGCGCCCGCGGCTGTCGAGGCGTTCACCCGGGCCGGACTTGTCCCGCGGCTGGCGGTCGCGGAGGCGGGCTACGCCCACGTGGTCGTCGGGACGCGCGCGGCGGACTGAGCGGGACAGGGCCACCTCACGGGCGACGGCGGCCCTGTCGGGCAGTCGCCTCTTCCGGGCCGGCCGGCGTCAGGTCGTGGCCCCGCTCCCGGGCGCGCTCGGCGACGGCTCGTCGTCCCAGCGGTGGTGGCGGAAGCCGTCACGGTGGTGGCCCGGACCCCGGTCGGCGAAGTCGCCGGTCAGGGCGCGGATCGCCGTGCGCGTGCCGTCGTCGCCCCGGGTGCCGACCAGGAGGACCGTGTCGCCCTTCTTCGGTGTGCCGCCGCGGACGGTGGCGTCCGAGCCCACGGTCCACGTCCAGGACGCACCGTCCTCGCTCTTGACCGTGACCCGCTCACCGGAGACCGTCTCGACGGTGCCGCGCTGCCAGATCCGCACCACCCACTTGCCGGTGTCGGGATCCTTCACGGTGGCCTCGCCGTGCACGGCCGCACCGAAGCCGAACCAGGGGCCGCCCCGCTCGTGCCGCCCGTCCGGTCCGCCCGGCGACGGGGACGACGACGCGGAGGCCCCGGGCGGCGAAGGAGAATCACCCGACGTGGCGGCGTAGGCCACCGTCCCGCCGAGTGCCAGTACGGCGACGGCGGTGGCCGCGATCACCGTACGGCCGCGCGCCGAACGGCGGCGCCACGGCTTCCGCGCCCGCTCATGCTCCCGCGTGCCCTCCAGGTCCGGTTCCTGCATCGCGTTCACTCTCCTCGGCCGGCGTCATGGCCCCCTTCCTGTGATTGTCCGAGGGGCCCGGTAAGGACGGGGTAACGGCTTCCTGTGAATCACCCCTCCTGCCGGACCCGTGCGATGAGCAGGGCCACGTCGTCGTGGTTGTCGGGGTGGTGCAGCGTGCGCAGCAGTAGGTCGCAGACCTCCTCCAGAGGCCGTTCCGGGCCGTCCAGCAGGGTGAGCAGCATGGCGAGGCGCTCGTCGAGTGAGTGCCGGCGGGTCTCCACCAGACCATCGGTGTAGAACACCAGCTGGTCGCCGGGGCACACCTCGACGGTCGTGGTGGAGAAGGCGACCCCGCCCACGCCGAGCGGCGCGCCGGTCGGCAGGTCGAGCAGCTCGGGCGCCCGCCCGGCGCGCACCCGGGCCGGTGGCAGGTGCCCGGCGTTGGCGATCCGGCACTGGCCGAGCCGCGGGTCGTGCACGGCGTACACACAGGTCGCGATGGCCTCGTCGAGGCCGGAGGTGATCTTGTCGAGGTGCTCCAGGAGCAGCGCGGGATCGAGGTCCAGGGAGGCGAGGGTGTTGGTCGCGGTGCGCAGCCGGCCCATCGTGGCGGCGGCATTGATGCCGCTGCCCATCACGTCGCCCACCACCAGCGCCGTCTTGCCGTCCTCCAGCGGGATCACGTCGAACCAGTCGCCGCCGACCTCGGTCGTGGCGCCCGCCGGCTGGTAGCGGGAGGCGACCTCCAGGCCGCCGGTGAGCCGCGGATGGCTGGGCAGCAGGCTGCGCTGCAGGGTCAGGGCGGTGTTGCGGGCGTTCTGGTACCAGCGGGCGTTGTCGATCTGCACGGCGGCGCGGGCCGCCAGCTCGCGGGCCAGCAGCAGGTCGTCCCGGCTGAAGGGGAGCGGGTTGCGGGTGCGCTTGAGGTCGAGCGCGCCGAGCACCTCGCCGCGCGCGATGAGCGGCACGGCGAGATAGGAGTGCACGCCGGCGGCCTCCAGCAGTTCGGCGGCCTCGGCGGAGCGGGCGATGCGCGGCAGGTTCTCCGGCCGCACGTGCGCCATCATGACCGGCCGGCCGGTGCGCACGCACTCGGTGACCAGCCGGTCCGGGCCGTACCGGGCGATCTGTCCGGGCGGGTCGGCCGCGCGCAGCGCCTCCGGGGCGTCCCGCGCCTGCACGGCGAGCGCGCGGATCACCGCCGCCTCGGCCGGGCCCAGGCTGCTGCGCCGGCCCTCCACGACCGCCTCCAGGAGGTCCACGGCGGCGATGTCGGCGAGTTCCGGCACGGCCACGTCGGCCAGTTCGTGCGCGGTGCGCTCCAGCTCCAGCGTCGTACCGATCCGGGCGGAGGCGTCGGCGATCACGGCCAGCCTGCGCCGGGCGGCCTCCGCCTCCACGCTCGCCTGGTACTGGTCGGTGATGTCCACGACGGAGGCGGCCACGCCGAGCACGTTGCCGACGGCGTCCTCCAGCCGGTACAGCGAGAGCGTCCAGGCGTGGTCCTCGCGCGGGTCGGCCGGGGTGCGGCCCACGATGGCCTGGTCCACCACCGGCAGTCCCGTCGCCAGCACCCGGCGCGCCGCCGACTCCAGCGCGTCCGCGTCCAGGTCCGGCAGCACGTCGCGCAGCCGGCGGCCCAGGTGCTCCTCGGCGGGCAGGCCGTTGATGCGTTCCAGGGCCGGATTGACGGACACGAACCGCAGGTCGACGTCCAGCACGGCGAGGCCGATCGGCGACTGGGTGACCATGCGCGTCGACAGCGCCACGTCCCGCTCCAGGCGGCGCACGGTGGACCGGTCGGCGCACAGCCCGAGCGCGTACACGTCGCCCCGGTCGTCCAGCAGGCGCATGTTGCGGAACTCGACCAGGCGCGTGGTGCCGTCCTTGCGCCGGACGGGGAAGGCGCCGGCCCAGCTCTGCCCGGTCTCCATGACGTCCGCGAACAGCTTCACGACGAGGTCGAGGTGCTTCTCGTGCACCATGATGTGCGCCGCGTACCGGCCGAGCGCCTCCTGCGCGGAGTACCCGAACAGCTCCTCGGCCTGTGGGCTCCACAGCACCACCCGCCCCTGCGTGTCCAGGACCACGGAGGCGACGTTCAGGACGTCGAGGAGCCCGCTGGGCCGCACAGGGCCGCCCGGCGGCTGGTCGCCGTCGGTCACGGGAGATCTGGCTGACGTCATCCAGGTACCGCCTCCGCCCGTCCGTGCGGCACGCGTTCCCCCGTGCCGACTCCCCATGTTGTACCGCGCACAACCCTTTCTCCTACGCCTTCGCCCCCACCTCCACCATCCCCCAACACGACCGGAAACGTCCCGGCGGGCGCGGCGGGCGCGGCGCGGCCACCCGGGGGAGCGGCGTCGCCGGGCCGACGGAATCCGTTCACGTTATTGGTCTGTACATGACCATCGGGCGCCGCCAGACTGTGCGCGACCACCCCCTGACCGAGGAGTCGGCCCATGCCCCCACGCACCGTCCGGCAACGCTGTCGCACCGCCCTGACCGGCCTGGCGGCCCTCGCCTTCGTGTTGTGCGGCGCCCCGCACGCCACGGCCGCGGACACCTGGAACGAGGTCGGCTCCGACCGCGCCGACCCGCTCACCGAGAGCCAGGGCCTGGCCTCGATCGAGGTCCCGGCCGGCAGCCCCAACCGCTACACCGGCATCGGCACCATCCCGCTGAGCGTCTCCAGCCGCGGCTGGAACCACGTGGGCGACCCCGACGCCTCCTACGACGGCCACTACGTCGAGCCGTATCAGCGGGACTCCGGCAACGCGAAGATGTTCCGGGTGCAGGCGCCGGGCGGCGGCTGGTCGGAGTACGTCCACACGCTGAGCCCGGGCGAGGCCCTGAACAACTCCTGGGTGGCGATCAGCCCGGACGGGCAATGGATGCTCACCGGCGAGTGGGGCACGATGACCCGGCTGCTCGTCCTGCCCACGCCCGGCGTCAACCGGGCCACCTCGCCGTCGGCGAACCTGCCCCAGGCCGCGACCGTCCACCTCGACCGCGCCGTCCGTGACGTCCAGGGCTGCGACTTCGTCACCTCCACCCGGCTGCTGTGCGCCTCCGACGACCCCGACGGCACTCTGTTCGGCGTGACCAAGCCGCTGCTGCAGATCGACCTGTCCGCCGCGCCGAACGGCACCGCCGACGTGAACGGCCAGGTCAGCGCCCTGCGCCAGTTGCCGCTGCGCAGCGCCTGCTCCGGCGGCTTCGAGGCTGAGGGCGTCGACTACGACCGGCGCACCGGCACTCTGCGCGTCATCGTCGTCTCACCCGGCTTCTGCGTCCTGACCGACAGCAAGACCTACCGCCTCGTGCGGAGCTGAGCCCGCGGGTCCGCCCCGGCCGCCGGGGGCCCTTTGGTGGCCCGCACCGGCGGCCGGTGCTTTTCTTGGGTGTGGGGGAGCGGCATCGCGGGGAACCCGCACTGCCGCAGCGCGGTCTTGGAAGGAGCAGTGCATGCACCAGCACATGGACAACGAAAAGGCGCACCCCCACTCGGTCTCGCTGGAGATCAGTGACTGCAGCAAGGAGGACGCGCGGATCGTCTTCGACGCGCTCTGCGGTTACTTCGAGTCCGACCGGTGCCACGAGGACGTGCCGCAGCAGTTGTCGGAGGTCCGTCCGATGGTGTGGCTCGGCACCTTCGACGTCGACGACGCGCATGAGGGGGCCGAGAAGGCCGTGCACCCCGCCCCGCTGCGCGGCAGCGTCACGGCGGACGTCCAGGGCGGCTACTGGGCCATCGACCGCTTCCGCAAGACGCTGGACGGCCTGTTCAGCGTGCAGGACCTGAGCCACGCCTCGGGCGATCAGGAGCGGGAGATGCACCTGCGTCTGGAGAGCAGGTGATGCAGCCGGGTGACGGCCGGCCGGCGTCGACCGGCGGGTGATACCGGCCACCTCGTTGTGCAACTAGTTGCATAAAGGCTCCCGGGTCCTCTAGAACAGTGCGCAAGACACCGCGCACGGAGGGCCCGATGAGCCGTTACCCGCACCTGCTGAGCCCGCTCGACCTGGGTTTCACCACGCTGCCCAACCGCGTCCTGATGGGCTCGATGCACGTCGGCCTGGAGGAGGCCGAGCGGGGCTTCGAGCGCATGGCGGCCTTCTACGCCGAGCGCGCCCGCGGCGGAGTGGGCCTGATCGTCACCGGCGGTATCGCCCCCAACGACGAGGGGCGGCCGTACGAGGGAGGCGCCAAGCTCACCACCGACGCCGAGGCCGAGCAGCACCGGCAGGTCACGGAGGCCGTGCACCGCGAGGGCGGGAAGATCGCCCTGCAGATCCTGCACTTCGGCCGCTACGCCTACCACCGCGACCTGGTCGCCCCGAGCCCGGTCCAGGCCCCCATCAGCCCGTTCCCGCCCCGCGAGCTGACCGACGCCGACATCGAGCGCACCATCGACGACTACGCGCGCACGGCTCGCCTGGCACAGCAGGCCGGCTACGACGGCGTGGAGATCATGGGCTCCGAGGGCTACCTCATCAACGAGTTCATCGCCGCGCAGACCAACCACCGCACGGACCGCTGGGGCGGCTCGTACGAGAACCGGATGCGCTTCCCGGTCGAGATCGTGCGCCGGGTGCGCGAGGCCGTCGGTGAGGACTTCATCGTCATCTACCGGCTCTCCATGCTGGACCTCGTCCCCGGCGGCTCCACCCTCGACGAGGTGATCACCCTCGCCAAGGCCGTCGAGACGGCCGGCGCCACGATCATCAACACCGGCATCGGCTGGCACGAGGCCCGCATCCCCACCATCGCCACCTCCGTGCCGCGCGGCGCCTACACCTTCGTCACCAAGAAGCTCATGGGTGAGGTGGCGATCCCGCTCATCACCACCAACCGCATCAACACCCCCGAACTCGCCGAGCAGTTGCTCGCCGACGGTGTCGCCGACATGGTCTCGATGGCCCGGCCGATGCTCGCCGACCCGGAGTTCGTCAAGAAGGCCGCCGAGGACCGCTCCGCGGCCATCAACACCTGCATCGGCTGCAACCAGGCCTGCCTCGACCACACCTTCAGCGGACTGATCACCTCCTGCCTGGTCAACCCGCGCGCCTGCCACGAGACCGAGCTGGTGCTGGCCCCGACCCGGCTGACCAAGCGCGTCGCGGTCGTCGGCGCCGGCCCCGCCGGCCTGGCCTGCGCGGTCTCCGCCGCCGAACGCGGCCACACCGTCACCCTCTTCGACGCCGCCGAGGAGATCGGCGGCCAGCTCAACGTGGCCCGCAAGGTCCCCGGCAAGCAGGAGTTCGACGAGACGCTGCGCTACTTCCGCCACCAGCTCGACGCCCACGGCGTGGACGTACGCCTCGGCACCTGGGCCGGCGCCGACGACCTCGCGGACTACGACGAGGTCGTCGTCGCCACCGGTGTCACCCCGCGCACCCCGGACATCCCCGGCGTGGACCACCCCCGCGTCGTCGGCTACCTCGACGTGCTCCAGGGCGGCGCGTCCGTCGGCGACCGCGTCGCGATCCTCGGCGCGGGCGGCATCGGCTTCGACGTCGCCGAGTACCTCACCGACAGCGGTGACCGGGCGAGCGAGGACCCGGGGACGTACTTCCGCCACTGGGGCGTCGACCTGGACTACCGGGCCCCCGGCGGCCTCGCCGCGCCCGAGCGGCCGGCGCCGCCCCGCCAGGTCCACCTGCTCCAGCGCAAGACCAGCAAGGTCGGCGCCGGCCTCGGCAAGACCACCGGCTGGATCCACCGCACCGAGCTCAAGCACCGCGGCGTCACCATGGTGCCGGGCGTGGCCTACGACCGGATCGACGACGCCGGGCTGCACCTGAGCGTCGACGGCGAGAGCCGCGTCCTCGAGGTCGACACCATCGTGCTGTGCACCGGCCAGGAGCCGCGCCGCGACCTGTACGACGCGCTGGTGGCGGCGGGCCGCAAGGCGCACCTGATCGGCGGCGCCGACGTCGCCGCCGAACTGGACGCCAAGCGTGCCATCAAGCAGGGCACGGAGGTCGCCGCAGCCCTGTAGGCGCCCGCCGCGTCCCTAGGATGGCCCCATGTCCCTGCCGCACGCGATCCTCACCGCCCTGCTGGAGAAGCCGTCCTCCGGGCTGGAGCTGACCCGCCGCTTCGACAGGTCGATCGGCTACTTCTGGTCCGCGACACACCAGCAGATCTACCGCGAGCTGGGACGCCTGGAGTCCGAGGGTTACATCCGCGCGCTGCCGAGCGAACAGCCGGCCCGCGGGCAGAAGAAGGCCTACGAGGTCCTGCCCGCGGGCCGCGCCGAGTTGCAGCGCTGGACGGCCGCGGCGCAGGACCTGAGGCCGATGCGCGATGTCATGCTGCTGCGGCTGCGCGCCGCGGCCGTGGTGGGCACCGCCGGCCTGGAGGACGACCTGCGGCGCCATCTGGAGCTGCACGAGCGGCAGTTGGCGGAGTACCTGGAGATCGAGCAGCGCGACTTCCCGCCCGGCAAGGACGGGCCTCAGGACCGGCTGCGGCACCTCGTGCTGCGGGCGGGGATCGATCTGGAGACCTTCTGGACGCGCTGGCTCACGCACGCGCTGGAGGAGTTCGAGGCCCTCGACGAGGCCGGTGATCCGGGCGCGGACGACACCTCGGCCGTGGACGGCACCTCGATCACCAAGGACGCGTCGATCACGGAGGACGCGTCGGTCTCGGACGGTGTGCCGACGGCAGAGGACGCGTCGGTCACAGGCGATGCGGCTTCGAGCGGCGGCGCAGGAACCACGCCGCCCCGATGACACCGCCGCCCACCAGAGCCGCGCCCACGCCCATCGTGACCGGGCCGTAGTCCCGGGCCGCGCCGCCGAGGCCGCCCATCACCCCACGTGAGGGCGAGGACGACGGCGTGGGCCGGACGGTGGGCACGACGGGTGCGGAGACGATCACCGACTGGGTGCCGGCGGTGGTGTTGTTCGCGCACATCACGACGACGGTGTAGGTGCCCGGAGTGACGTTCGACCACGCGGCGGACTGGCTGACGCCGGTCCCCGAGAGCGCCACCTGGCGGCCCTGGGCGAAGTTCGCCTGGCTGCTGTTGAGCAGTGCCGCCGTGCCCCAGCTGCCGTTGATCTGGGTGCAGGCGCTGGTCACCACGGACACGGTGGAGCCGGTCGTGCTCACGGAGATGCCCGAGCCCCGGGCGGTGGCCGGTCCCGCGGCGGTGAGGGCGAGCGGCAGGGCGGCGGCGGCCGCCACGGCCATGCCGCGGCGTCTGAAGCAGTGAGAGTTGCGCATGGGGTGTCCTCCGGCGGCGGCACGGTTGGCGGTACATCCCTTGCGCCGCCGAGGATCGGGAACGCCCGTGCTGCCTCAGGGGCAGCCAATGTCCCCCGGCGCGCACGCGCATGCGGACGGCGCCCGGGCAGGTGACGGATTCCCACCAACGGCCCAGGTCCGTCCGCGGCTCACCGGCCGGCCCCGGTCGTCGCCACCTGCTCCGCCGACCAGCCGCCCCAGCTGCCGTCGGGCAGCCGGGCCCGCAGCCGCAGCCGGTGGCGCACCCCCGGCTCGCCGCCGGCGTAGAAGCTGTAGCTCGCCCGGTCCCGGGGCGCGTCGGCGCCCCACACCAGGGAGGTCGCCGTGCGCCCGTCGAGCTGCAGCTGGTACTCGCCGACCGTGCCGTCCGCCCGCGGCGGAACCCAGGACAGATCCAGGTAGTACGCGCCGCCCGCCTCGTGACTCGTGACGCGGAAGGCGGCGGGCGCGGTGTCCAGGCCGTCGTCCGTGCCGGGGGCCGTGGTGAGCCGGAGCGGACCGGCGGCGGGCGAGAGGTTGTCGGCCGCGTCCCGCGCCCGCACGGTGAACGCGTACCGGGTGCCCGGCCGCAGCCCGGTCACGACCGTCGCCGTCTGCGCCCCGCCCACGCTGTGGATCTTCACACCGCCCTGGTAGACGTCGTACGACACCACCTTCCGGTCGTCGCGGGCAGCCGACCACCACAACTGGACCGCCGTGCTCCCGGCGCTGCGGCCGGTCAGCCGGCCCGGCCGGGTCGGCGCCGAGCGGTCCGCCGCCGTGGCGGCCGGGGTCGTCGCCGTGACCTCCCGGCTGGGCGGCCCGAGCCGGCCCGCCCGGTCGCGGGCGCGCACCGAGAAGACGTACGCCGTGGCCGGCCGCAGCCGGACGACGTCCACCATGTGCTCGCCGGCCGGCACGTCCGCCACCTTGGCGCGGTCGCGGTACACCTCGTAGCCGCGGACGCCGTCGGCCGCGGAGACGGCGTTCCACATCACGTGGACGCTGGTCGAGCTGCCCGCGGTCGCCGTCACGCCGGCCGGGGCGCCCGGCAGCGCCCCGCTGTCGGTGTCGTCCGCGCCCGCCCGTCCGCAGGACGTGACCAGCAGCAGGAGCACCGTGTACAGCACCACGCGTCGCACCACGTGCCTCCCGTGTCGGTCGCAGAGCAGGACGGCAAAGGTCCGGACCAATAGGCTCACCATGGCATCGGTGACGCGCACTCATCAAGGGTGCGACGGTCCCTCGTGCGCGGCCGGCCGAGCGGTCGGGTGGACGGTCCCCGGGTGCGCGGGCGGCCGGGCGTTGGTGTCCTCGCGGCCGTTACGTATGCTGAGGTCCGGTGACCGAACTCCCCCGGAGTGCCGGGGAGTTCACCCCGCGGGCGCGGACCGCTGTCGTCGCTGTTTTCGCGCCGGACGCGGGCGGCCGGGACGCCGGAGCCGACGCAGGCCCGGCGTCCCGCCGCCTGGCAGGCCGTCAGAGGCCGTGCACCGTACGGCCCCGCCGGGTGGCCGGGGCGAGGCACCCGCCCCAGATTGGCTGAGTGACCGTCACCGCCCCTCATGAGAGGGTCCCTCCATCGTGCGTGCCCCGTCGATGACGCTGGCCGCGGCCGGGCTCTTCCTGCTGGCCCCGGCCCTGCCGTCCGCCGCCGCGCCGCGGCCGCCCGCCTCGGGTCCCCAGGCGCTCATGTCCGCCCGGCCGCCGGGCGCCGTACGCGCCGCCGAGCTGCTCGCCCGGGCCCGCTCCTGCACAGCCGTCTCGCGCGGCCGCTACCGCACCGACGACGACGCGCCCGCCACCGTTCCCGTGTGCGGCACCCGCGATGCCGTCATCTGGACCGCGGACCTGGACATCGACTGCGACGGGCGGCCCACCTCGCGCTGCAACGGCGACACCGATCCGCTCTTCGCCGAGGCCACCGCCTTCGCCCAGGCCGACGGGCGCTACCCGAGCGCCGAGACGCTGCCCTACATCGTCGTACCCGCGCCGAGCGCCCGGTGGGACCACCGCAGGTACGGGGTGCGCGGCGGCTCGGTCGCCGCCGTCGTCCACCATGGCCGCGTCCGGTACGCCGTCGTCGGCGACATCGGCCCGAGCGACATCATCGGCGAGGCCTCCTACGCCACCGCACGGGCGCTGGGCATCCGCGCCGACCCGCACGGCGGCGGCACGCCCTCCGGGGTCACCTACATCGTCTTCAGGGACTCCGAGGTCAAACCCATCGAGGACCGCGCAGCCGTGACGGCCACGGGCGAACGGCTGGCCCGCCAGTTCGTACGCGGTGACCACGGCGGCGACTGAGAGACGCGCGGGCGTCCGCGGGGGCGGGGTGTGTGTGGTGGCCGCCTGTGGGGTGGGATCCCGGCGCCGCGGGGTGTCCGCCGGGGTGGGGCGACGGCGGGTACGGATCCCGGCGCGGGGGAGCCGCCGCGACCCTGCCGTGTGAGGGTGCCGGCGGGGGCTGGGAGCCCCGCGTGGTGGCACCGGACGAGAACGGATCCCGGCGCGGTGTAGCCGCTGCGACCCGTTGCGTGCGGGGATGGAACCCAGTTGGAGCCGCCGCGGCCCCGCCGTGTGCGGGTGTCCGCGGGGGCTGCGAACCCGCGTGGTGGCCCCGGACGAGAACGGATCCCGGCGCCGCGGAGCCGCTGCGGCCCCCGGCGTCCGGGTATCCGCCGGGGGCGGGGCGTGATGCCGCCGGCGGGGACGGCTCCCAGCGTTGCCTGGCCGCCGCGGACCGCCATGTGTGAGTGGTGGCCCCGGGCGGGGACGGGTGCCGGCGCTGCGGAGCCGCCGCCCCGCCGCGTGTGGGGGCGCACCCGGGTGCCGCGGAGCCGCCGGGACCCGCCGCGTGCGGAGGCGGGCCCGGGTGCCGCGGAGCCGAGGCGGCCCGCCGCGTGCGGAGGCGGGCTCGGGTGCCGCGGAGCCGCCGCCGTCCGCGCCCGGCGGGGCTCACTCCTTCCGGTACTCGTACGCCTCCTTCGCCGCCGCCTCCACCGCGTCCAGGTCGGCGCCCGTCGCCGCCGTGACGACCGCGGCGACCGCGCCCTCGACGAACGGCGCGTCCACCAGGCGTGAGCCTTCGGGCAGTTCGTCGCCCTCCGCGAGGAGCGCTTTCACCGTCAGCACCGCGCTGCCGAGGTCGGTGATCAGGGCGACCCCGGCGCCGCGGTCCACGGAGGCGGCCGCGGCGGCGATCAGCTCGGCGCTGGTGCCCAGCCCGCCGCCCTCGGTGCCGCCGGCCGGGGCGACCGGCACCGCCGAGCCGCCCCCCGACAGCGACTTCGCCAGCTTGGCCACCGACTCCGCCACATCGGCGCTGTGGGACACGAGGACGATCCCGACCAGCTTGTCGTCACTCATCGTGCGCCTCCGCGAGGGCCGCGATCAGCAGGGCCGACGAGGTCGCCCCCGGATCCTGGTGTCCGATGCTGCGTTCACCGAGATAGCTGGCCCGGCCCTTGCGGGCCTGCAACGGTGTGGTGGCCTCCGCGCCCTGCTCGGCGGCGGTCCGCGCCGCGGCGAAGCCGTCTCCGAGCGCGTCGAGCGCCGGGACGAGAGCGTCGATCATGGTCTTGTCGCCGGGCGCCGCACCGCCCAGCGCCATGACGGCGTCCACCCCGGCGCGCAACGCCTGCGCGAACTGCTCCTCGCTGACCTCGGCGGCGTCACCGAGCGTCTTGCCGGTCCGGCGCAGCAGGGTGCCGTACAGCGGGCCCGACGCCCCGCCGACCTTCGAGATCAGCTGCTTCGCCGCCAGCATCAGCACCGCACCGGGCGTGTCGGGCGACTCCTCCTGCAGCGCGGCGGTCACGGCGGTGAGTCCGCGCTGCATGTTGGTGCCGTGGTCGGCATCCCCGATGGCCGAGTCGAGCGCGGTGAGATGGTCGGCCTCGCGGTTCACGGACGCGGCGGCCGCCGTCAGCCAGCGGCGGAAGAAGTCGGCGTCGAGCACGTGGTCTCCTTGCGTGGTAGAGGTGTGGCCAGGGGTGTCGCGCACCTGCTGATCACCGTGTCACATGCCCCAGCGCAGCCCCGGCGTGCTCACCGGCGCGTCCCACAGCCGCAGCAGTTCCTCGTCGATCTGGCACAGGGTCACCGAGGCGCCCGCCATGTCGAGCGAGGTCACGTAGTTGCCGACCAGGGTGCGGGCCACCGCGACGCCCCGCGCGGCGAGTACCCGCTGCACCTCCGCGTTGAAGCCGTACAGCTCCAGCAGCGGCGTCGCGCCCATGCCGTTGACCAGGACCAGGACGGGGCTGCGCGGGCTCATGTCCTCGAGGATGGCGTTGACCGCGAAGTCCGCGATCTCCCCGGAGGTCATCATCGCCCGTCGCTCGCGTCCCGGCTCGCCGTGGATACCGATGCCCAACTCCAGTTCGCCCGGCGGGAGGTCGAACGTCGGGCTGCCCTTGGCCGGGGTCGTGCAGGCGCTCAGGGCCACGCCGAAACTGCGCGCGTTCTCGTTCACCTGCCGGGCGATCGCCTGCACGCGCTCCAGCGGCTGGCCCTCGTCGGCGGCGGCGCCGGCGATCTTCTCGACGAACAGCGTCGCCCCGGTGCCTCGGCGCCCGGCCGTGTAGAGGCTGTCGGTGACCGCCACGTCATCGTTGACCAGTACCTTCGCGACCTGGATGCCCTCGTCCTCGGCCATTTCGGCCGCCATGTCGAAGTTGAGCACGTCGCCGGTGTAGTTCTTGACGATGAACAGCACCCCGGCGCCGCTGTCCACGGCCGCCGCGGCGCGCAGCATCTGGTCGGGGACGGGCGAGGTGAACACCTCACCCGGGCAGGCCGCCGACAGCATGCCGGGGCCGACGAATCCGCCGTGCAGCGGCTCGTGCCCCGAGCCCCCACCGGAGATCAGTCCGACCTTGCCCGCCACGGGGGCGTCCCGCCGCACGATCACCCGGTTCTCGACGTCGACGGTCAGTTCCGGATGGGCGGCCGCGATCCCCTTCAGCGCATCGGCGACGACGGTCTCGGGGACGTTGATCAGCATCTTCATGGGTACCTCCTGAAGCGATGGACAGGTGGGCCCCTGGCCTACGTTTTTCCAGGTCAGGTTCCCGGAAACGGCCAGTCAATGATCTTGATGGTCCACGGCGGCCCCGGTCTGGCTGTATGTCCTGATGTCGGCAGTATCGACCTTGCGGGCGTCGAGGTCACGTGGAACGCCCAGTGGCGTCAAAGGTTGCCCGATGCAACGTAGGCGCCGGGCGGTGGCGCGTGACGGCGGCGGACGGTTCTCCACGCGGCTCGGCCGCCGTACACGCGGCGCCGTCCCGACGGGCGAGCCGGGCGGCAGCTGCGGCCATCAGGACGGCGACGATCGTGATCGGTGCCCCGAGAGATCGGTGACCTCGCAGGTCGACGCCCTCAGAGGAAGTGCTCGTCCTCGTCGGTGGTCTTGCGGTTCCGGTTGGCCATCTCTTCCCAGAAGGCGTCCAGCTCCCGGACGGGGATCGACACCCACGGCGCGGTGTGCCGGCTGATGGCCGGCAGGTGCCAGCGGAAGCGGCTGTGCAGAAGAGCCTGTTGCTGCCGGCAGAACAGCTCCGCCATCTCCGTCTGCGCGCTTCCGGCCTGCGGGGGGTAGGGGCACAGACGGAACTCGCACGGGGACACGCAGGTGGTGCGGGCTTCGTCCCTCTCGGCCCGGCCGACACTGCGCTCGGGGTGCAGCCGGCTGCGGTCGTGGGTGAGACAGTACGGAAGGTCGTTCCGGTTCGCGCGTTTCAGACGCTCCTCGATGTCGTCGGGGCTCCCGTCGCCCTCGGTGAGATTGAGCATCACCAGTACGTCGGCGAGAAGTCGCTGCGCTCGCGGGTGCAGGACACTCCACCCGACGGACGGGGCGATCCACAGGTTGTGCTTCCGGTAGCGCTCCGGATCGGCCGGGGTGGAACCGACGTTGTCGGTGGCTTCGTTCTCGTCGACCCAGATGAACCGCTCGGGGTGTCCTGTTTCCAGTGCCAGGGTCACCAGATCGCCGGCTTCGGCGACGAACGGGTGCAGGACCTTGTCGTTACGGTGCCCGTACGTGACGCCGGTGGGAGCCGCGGCCTGGTGTGCACTGCCCGCCATCGCGAGCCATCGGGTGACCGACCTCATGGGTTCCCTGGGGCCGTCGGCCGCCACGTCGTCGTTCGCCGGCCGGCCGTTGGTCGCCGGCGTGGGGTGGCCGCCGTGCCCGTCAGCCGCGCCGGACCCGGCGGCGTGTCCAAGGGTGTCGGGAAGCTCCCACAGGCACAGCGCCTGGATCAGACTCAGCTGCGCGTACCAGTAGCGACTGCGGGTGAGCATCTTCTCGGCCTGCTTCACCAGGTAGGCCCGGGTCTCTTCGTAGGCGTCCGGGTGGCGTCGTCTGCGGTTCGCCGCGTTCTTGAAGCCCTGGGCCAAGGCGATTTCCAAAGAGAGCGGCATGGGCGGGCTCTGCCGGCCGGCCGGGGTGGTCAGGTTGTCCAACCAGAGACTCAGCCGCTCCTTCGCCTCGTCACGGTACTTGTCGGAGACCGACCCGACGATCATGGGGACGAGCCAGGCCCGAAGGGCGAAGTGGCGCCACCAGATGGTGCGGCCCTGCTCGTACTCCTCAACGATCCGGTCATGCTTGTGCTGCCTTGTTTCCGTCGCTTCCGGGTCGGCAACAGGGTCCGCGTCCACTTCATTGAGCCACGTGGTGTAGTCGTCGTCGAGTTTCTGTTTGGCCCCATGGGTCTTCTCCAGGTACTGGGTCATCGGATCGGTTCCGAGAGGGAACTCCGAGCGCAGGCCCTGGAAGGCCGCATCGCCACCGGCGGCTATTTGATGGGCGATCGCGAGCCGGACCGACCGAGAAGGCTCATGCGTACCGATGTGGAAGAGCCGCTGGTACGGCAGAGCGTCACTGCCCTTGCTGCGCCGGTCCCGTTCTCGCAGTGCGGCTCCGAAGCGCCGCACCAACCGCAGTTTGGCATCCTCGACGGTCCGCTGATCGCCTCGGATGTCGAGGGTCGCCCATTGTTCCTCGAGATCTCGGGCGAGCTCGTCCTGCACGGGATCCGGATCGACGCAATCTATTTCCAGGGCCGCGGCGTACAGGTCGAAGTACTTCGCGTCATGCCGGTTCGCTGCGGCCCGGCTGAGCAGTTCGGACAGTCCGGGGCGCGCGCCTTTGCCGCTCGCGCTACGCGGAGTCGTGTGGTGCGAGGTGGCCGACCGGACGGCCGGGGGAGCCGCAGGGTGACGTGACAGCAGCACCAGAGCGATGAGCAGTTCCCGGGACGGACCAGGGCTGCGCAGCGCCGGTTCGACGACCGCCCTGATCTTGTCGTCGTCCATCTCCCTCAGGAGGCGGTAGCCCAGGTACGCCTGGAGGATGCTGTGCGGGAAGCGGACCTTGTTCTTGCAGCCGTACACGAGTCCGAGGAGCTGTCCGTTGGCCGTGTACCTCGCCAACTCGGTACGGCATTCGACGGGGTAGTCCAGAGCGTTGAGCCAGGGCGCCGATCCGCCGATCTTCCGGCTCACCACCTCCCAGAGCGCATCGCGCTGCGCCGTGGAGATGACCAGGCGGATCCCGTGCTGCTCGGCATTGCCCGGCGTCCCGGGACCGCTTTGGTGGGGCTGCGTGCGACTGAGAAGGTCGTCCACGTGTGCGCTGACGAAGTCGTCGAACGTCACCTCGATACTGTCCTGGAGCAGACCGAGGCAGGCCAGCGCCGAAACGACCCACAGGGTTTCCCGGCGCTCCCGGTGGTCCATCACCAACTTGTCGAAGATGCGGCCGTCTTCGATGGCCTGACGGTACGTGTTCAGCAGCCCGAGCCTGAGCGTGGCGCAGTCGTTGCTGCGTGTGTCCAGGCGGCCGCCTTCGTCACGGAGTGTCAGATGCTCCAGCAGCCCGCACTGCTGGAGCAGACGGGCGATTCGCAGGTAGATCGGTGAATCGGTGACCTGTGCCGTCTCCACCACCCAGTCGAGGCGGCGCTCGTCCAGCTCACCGTGTTCCCGTATCAGATACTCCAGCGCCGCTTCCTCGCTCAGGGGTTCCAGGTTGGCGATCGCGGCCCGGGTGCCCTCGAGCGGTGCGTGGGGGCGGGAGGCAATGACCAGGGGCAGCTTCTGGCGATCCGCTCGCTCGATCGCCCGTCGGATGATGTTGTCGCGGTCCTCCTGGTACTTCTCGCCGAGGAGGGCCTCCTCCAGGCCGTCGGCGATGACGACGGCCTTGTCGTCGAGCCTGAGTTGCCGCCACGTCTTGTCGATGTTGCTGCCGGCCAGCACTCCTTGGTCCGCTTCCTCCGCGAAGCGGCGCCGCGCCATTTCCTCGAAGTCGAGTTCACCGTCACCTTTGCTGTCGCGCAGGCTTATGGGCACCGGAACGGCGGACTGCTGTGCCAGCATCCGAGTGAGTTCCACCAGTACGGCTGTCTTGCCGACTCCCACGCCACCGACGAGCAGATAGGGCTTCCTGGTCTTGCGGTTACGGAGTGTCTGGGCTATCACCTGGGACAGTTCCCGGCGCCCTACGATCCGGTTGACGAGGGTACCGGCCGTGGGGACCAGATCATGTGGTTGGGTGCGGGCCTTTTTGATAAGCGGCTGCTTCGTCCGGTGATACCAGTAGAGAAGGAAGAACGCGAGCAGTACGGAACCCGTCAGTACAGGGCCCAGGATGTGGTTGACGGCGTCGAACCACCCAGAATCGAGCACGGCGTGGAGCTTTGTGTCATTATCCTTTCCGTATTTGTAGAAATCGTATAGCGCCAGACCAACCCAGAGGAAAAGCAAAAGCGTCCAGAGCAGGGCCCACGCGCGCAACAGAGGGCCGAGGGTGAACCTCCAGGAGCGCCAACTGCGGTTGGGGACGATGCCGGCGCGCGCCTCCCTTTCGGTCCGGAACTTACGCCATCTTCTGCCTATCGCCCGCGAGATCCGGGAAGACCACCGTCGCGGATAGAGGGTGTACCACGGGGCGCCGTGCGGCCGTACCGCGCCGTCCGGATGGCGGATGACCTTGGTGGGCATGAGGTTCCCTCCGCGCTGCACAGGATGGGCGGGGGTGTCGCAGGGACGTCGAGGTGTCGGCGCGACTGGAGGCCCGCGAGTCGTGTCGGAAGGCGATATCGCCGCGCCGTGTCCAGAGAGCACCAGCCTTGCATATATCTACCGGCACGTATTGCTCTTTAATTCCATGAAAGCACCGGCGGAGAAGAGTGCAACACGGCCGCCGGGCCGACGGAGACAGGGGCGCCGCCCGCGATGCTGCGTTGCCCGGGCAGGCGGCAGTCGCTACCTGAGACACCTTCAGGCGTTAGTGGTTGACCGGTCACACAACCATGGCGAACGCGCCTTTCGGTACTCATCTCCCATTACAAGTTAAGTTTATGACGTTCGCTCAGGAAACTGAGGTTCCGAATCCCTGTTCTCACTCGGCGATCTTGACCGTTCCCGCGTATCGTTGACGGTGCGGCAGTGGTCTGCGCGCCAGGCATTACCGGCAGCGGTCGCACATGCCGCCTGATCATCGAAATTTCTCTGAACAATCCGCGCCTCCTTGCGCCGGCCGTCCGGCTCGCTCGCGTCGGAATTCCATGTATTCCTGGCGACAGCACATGGATGTACTCGGCTCCCACGCCTTTCCATCCGCGTGATCACGGCGCCGACCGCGAGCGGATCCCATGGATCCGTTCGAAAGTTCACGGAGCAGAGAAGGCAGAGGAGGGGTGACTGCCTCATGTACGCGAAGTTCCCCGAGGGGGCGGCGCAGCGCACCGACCCCATGGCGGCGGCCGAGATCGTCTACGACGCCGTCATCGTCGGCGGCGGCATCTCCGGCGCCCTGATCGCCTCGCGGCTGAGCGACGCCGGCAAGAGAGTGCTGATTCTCGAAGCGGGCCCGGCCGAAGACCTCACCCTCAGGGGCTACGAGCGCTACCTCGACCGGTTCTACTCGGCCATCGGCAAGGACAACCAGGCCCCCTACCCGGTCGTCCCCAACGCCCCGATGCCGCGCGGCACCGACGCACGGCGCATCACCCCGGGGGCGCCCGACGCCTCGGCCTACCTCGTCCAGACCGGGCCCTTCGCCACCGACACCACGTACACGCGGGTCCTCGGCGGCACCACCATGCACTGGGAGGGCAAGACGCTGCGGATGCTGCCCGAGGACTTCCGGATGCGGACGCTCTACGGCGAGGGGGCGGACTGGCCGCTCAGCTACGAGGACCTCGCCCCGTACTACAACGAGGCCGAACGCGAGATCGGCGTCTCCGCCGACGTGGAGGACCAGGCCTACCTGGGGATCACCTTCGACGAGGACTACGTGTTCCCCATGAAGGGGCTCCCCCTGTCCTACCTGGACCGGATGGTCGCCAGGGACCTCGACGGGATGCCGGTCGAACTCGACGGGGAGCAGCGGGAGCTGCGGGTCCGGCCGTTCCCGCAGGGCCGCAACGGCATACCGAACCCGGCCTACGACGGCGGGAAGGGATATGTGCCCCGAGGGGCGGTGAGCGCATACCAGGTCGAGGTCGGCGAGCGGTGCCAGGGCAACAACAACTGCGTGCCCATCTGCCCGGTGCAGGCCAAGTACAACGCCGGCAAAACACTCGCTCTCGCCCTCCAGAGCGGCCGGGTCGACCTGGTGGCGCAGGCGGTGGCCTACAAGGTGCACACCGACGAACACACGGGCCGGGTGACCGAGATCGAATATCGCCGTTACGCCCGGCCCGACAGCCCCGACTTCACCACGATGAGAGCCCGTGGCCGGCTGTTCGTCCTGGCCGCCAACGCGGTGGAGAATCCCCGGCTGATGCTGGCCTCCGACCTGCGCAGTTCCAGCGGGCTGATGGGGCGGAACTTCATGGACCACGCCTACCTGCTGGCGTGGGGCCTGCTGCCGGAGGTGGCCGGCACCTTCCGCGGCACGAACTGCACGGGCGGCATCACCGACCTGCGCGGTGGCCGCTTCCGCAGCCACCAGGCGGCGTTCACCGTAGACATCCACAACGACGGCTGGGGCTGGGCCCAGGGCTCGCCGATGACCGACCTGATCGGCCTGGTGGACTCCGGTGGCCGCTACGGCGAGTCCCTCCGCCAGGCCCTGGTGGACCGCGTGTCCCGTCAGCTTCAACTGGCCTTCATGGTCGAGGTCCCCGCCAACCCCAGCAACCGGATCACCGTGAGCCCGGACTTCACCGACCGGCTGGGGAACATGCGGCCCGTCCTCACCTACGACATCCCCGAGTACACGATGCGCGGGGTGGCATACGCCCGGCAGTTGTCGAAACGGATCTTCGCCCGCCTGGGGGCCGAGGACCACACCGTGTACCAGCCGAACTTCTGGGGCTACGCCGTCCACGACGGCGTGGGGTACGAGATCCGCGGGGGCAACCATCTCGCCGGCACCCATGTGATGGGCGACGACCCGTCGGCCTCGGTGGTCGACCCGGACCAGCGGTGCTGGGACCACGACAACCTCTACCTGGTCGGCGGCGGGAGCATGCCCACCGTGGGCACGTCGAACGTGACGCTCACCGTCGCCGCCCTGTGCCTGCGCAGCGTCCGGGCCATGCTGGCCCAGCTCGACTCCGAGACCGCTCCGATCAACGTTGCCTTCGACCGGCGCCACGCGGCGCCGACCTCAGGGGAGGTGGCCCGATGACCGTGTCGACCATCGAGAACCGCGACGACCTGACCAGCTACCTGAACGCGGCGATGTCGCTCGAGCACGCGACCATCCCCCCGTACCTGACCGCCTACTACTCCATACGTTCCACCACCAACTCCGACGCCGCCCACATCATCCGGGTGGCCGCGGTGGAGGAGATGCTGCACCTGACCCTCGTCGCCAACGTCCTGAACGCCATCGGCGGGACGCCCGACCTGACCCGCCCCGGCTTCGTGCCGTCGTATCCGGCCCGCCTGCCCGACGGGGAGGACGACTTCACCGTCGACCTGCGGCCCTTCTCGCCCGAGGCGATCGAGACGTTCTGCAAGATCGAGCGGCCGGGCAGGGCCCCCAGTGGCGACTCACGGCTGGTGCCGACATCGAACGGCAGGTCTTCGCCGCTGGTCGCCAGCCCCACGACCGAGGGGATGCGCTTCTACAGCATCGGCGAGTTCTACGAAGAGATCATCGAAGGGCTCGAAAAGGTGGCGGCCCGCGACCCCGCGCTCTTCTGCGGGGATCCGGCCCGGCAGGTGGGGCCCGAGTTCTTCTACTCCGGTGGCGGGGAGATCATCGTCGTCACCGACCTGGACTCGGCCCAGCATGCGCTCCGCTTCATCGCCGCCCAGGGGGAGGGCCTCGATTCGGGGATTTACGACGCGGACGGGGAGCTCGCCCACTACTACCGGTTCCGGCAGCTCCAGCTCGGGCGCTACTACCAGGAAGACGACCACCCTGGCGTACCGTCGGGACCCGAGCTGAGCATCTGCTGGGACGACGTGTACAAGGTGAAGGTGAGCACCCGGCTGGCCGATTACCCGGAAGGGTCCGAACTCGCCCGCGCAGCCCGGGACTTCAACGCCGACTACGGGAACTTCCTCGCCCTGCTCACCAAGGCGTTCAACGGGCAGCCGGGCCTCTTGCAGGAAGCCGTGTGCGAGATGTTCCGCCTGCGCGACGGGTTCAACCGGCTGGTGCGCAGCCCCCTGCCGGGCAGCGGCGGCCTGCACGCCGCTCCGACCTTCGAGATTCCGGACGCGGCCGGATCCGATCCGCAGGCCTCACCCGAGGCCGCCGCGAGCATCCAGGCGGTGACGCGATGACCGCCCCGTCGTTCGAGGAGTTCCTCTCCCTGTCGGTCGACCTCACCGCCTTCGAGGAGACCGATCTCCTCGGCACCGGCATGGCCCACAAGTATCTGGCGAAAGTGCGGGAGGCCTGCGGCGACAAGGTCGTCACCGCCCTCCTGGAGGCCCACCGGGCAGCCCGGGCGGACGCGGCCGGCGATACCGGAGGCCGCGCTCCGACCCTGCTCGACCGGGACCTGTTCGACAGGGCCCTGCGTCACCGGATCTTCGGCGACGACCGCCTCGGCCCGGTGGCCCGCCAGGTCATCAAGCTCTGGTATGTCGGGATGTGGTACGCGCTGCCGCCCGACTGGGTCGACCGCTACGGGCCCCATACGGGGGCGGGCACCTCCACGGTCACTCCCGCCTCTTACCAGGAAGGGCTGCTGTGGCGGGCCATCGGGGCCAACCCCCCAGGTGCCAAGGCACCCGGATACGGCTCCTGGGCTCAGCCGCCCCGCATCCCCGACCGCTATCTGAAGGGGGCGACACGATGACGGCGTTGGCCGACCGCCTCAGCCCGGACAAGGTGAAGCTCGGCGTCTGCTGCACCCTGTGGTGGAACGACGACTTCCCGACCATCGACGCCGGTATCTCCTTCGGTCAGGCCGTGAGCGAGATGGCGCTCGCCGGCTTCCAGGGCTGCAGTCTCGGGCACAAGTACCCCTCGGACACTGCCGAACTCAGGGCCGCCCTCGAGATCCGCGGCCTGCGGGTGTCCGAGCCCTGGACGAGCACGTACTTCACGATCGGCAACATGCGGCACAAGACGATCGCCGCCTTCGAGGAGACCCTGGCCCACATCAAGGCGCTGGGCGGCACCGAACTGGTCGTGGCCGAGTTCGGCGCTTCCTCGCACCTGCTTCCGGTGGACGTGTTCGCCAACCGGCCCGTCTTCACCCACGCCCAGTGGGACGCCCTGACGTCGGGTCTGAACGAACTCGGCAGGATCGCCGGCTCGGCCGGGATGAAGCTCAGCTATCACCACCACATGGGCACCGGCGTCATGACCCGGGCCGACGTCGACCGGCTGATGGCTTCGACCGATCCGGACCTGGTCCACCTGCTGCTCGACACCGGCCACTTGGCCTTCGCCGGCGACGATCCGCTCGCGCTGGCCCGGGCGCATGCCGACCGCATCGGTCACGTCCACTTGAAGAGCGTCCGGCCCGAGGTCGTGAAGCGGGTGCGCGAGGAGGGCCTGTCGTTCCAGGACGCCATCGAGCTCGGCGTCTTCACCGTGCCCGGAGAGGGCGCGATCGACTTCCGGCCCATCCTCGAAGTGCTGGCCGACGCGCATTACCAGGGGTGGCTGGTCGTCGAAGCGGAGCAGGACCCGAACAAGGCCGTCCCGCTCGAGTACGCCAAGAAGGCCCGCGCCTATCTCGCCGACGTCCTGGGGTGGTGACGATGAACGCGACACTCGGACGGGACGTGTTCTTCAGCTTCTTCATGTTCACGGCCGATCTGCGGCCCCAGGATTCGCGGTACACCGGGGTTCTGATCGATCACCTCAAGGCCCTGACCGACATGGGGTACGACGGCTTCGACGTGCATATCGCCGCCCAGCCCGCGACCGTCGACCACAAGCTCGAGGTCGATTGCTACAGCGGCCTCAAGAAGGCGTTCGAGCAGGCGGGGCTGGGGGAGGTGAAGTTCACCACCAACGTGGGGACCACGCGGACCTTCGACCCGACGTCGCCCTACGAGGAGCAGCGCAGGCAGGCACTGTCCTACCTCAAGTCACGTGTCGACATCACCCGGGTCCTGGGCGGCGACTCGATCATGTCCGGGCCGTTCATCTACCCCTACGGAGTCTTCCCGGTCACGGACACCGACGAGCCGATCTGGAGCGACGCCCTCCAGGAGTGGATGAAGCCGCGCTTCGAGGCGGCGCGTTCCGTCTTCGAAGAGCTGGTGGAGTACGCCGAAGCGCGAGAGGTGAAGCTCGCCGTGGAGCCCGTCAAGAGCTGGGAGACCCCGCCACCCAACATGGTCTCGGAGGTCCTGGACTTCCTCGAGGGCCTCGAGCACGCGCAGGGCGGCGTGACGATCGACACCGCACAGGTCGTGATGGAGAGCCAGGGGCCGTCGGTCCTGAAGGAGAACATCGCGCGAGCGGTACGGCAGCATCGGCTCTACTACGTCCATATCTCCGCACCCGACCGGGGCACGGTGAAGGACAGCTGGATCCCGTGGGACATCGTCTCGAACGAGATCGAGCCGGTGTACCGCGGGCCCTATCTGATCGAAGTGTTCAACGCGATCCCGCCGTTCGACAGCTCCATGCGCATGGCACGCCGGCGTTTCTGGCGACCCGGCGAGGACGACCCGGTGCCCGGCAGGGACAGTGCCTACGACGTCGCGAGGGCCGCGTTGGAGGAACTGCGACAGCGGACCACCTAACCCCGAAGAGGCCTCGAATGCCGTCTCAGCTATCAGATCCCATCAGCATGGTCGTGAAGCAGGCAGGCGATGTCCGCATTCACACCTTCGTCGCGTCCTTCACGGACAACAACATCGCGAACGCCACGCATGTCATCGAAAGCAGGAACCAGCTGGTTCTCGTCGACGGACAGTTCCTCGCCCCCTATGCGAGGGCGTTCCGCGACTACGCGGACAGCCTGGGCAAGCCGATCGAAAGGCTGTATGTCTCCCACCGCCACCCTGACCACTGGTTCGGGCTCGGCACGGCGTTCACGGATATTTCGGTCTACGCGCTGTCCGAGACCATGAACTTCATCCAAGAACACGGGGAGGACTCCAGAAGCGACCACTGGAAGCTCGGTGACCTCGCTCCGGAGCGCATAGCCGTCCCGAAGGAAGTCGCCAGTCCGGGTGAAGAGACGATCGACGGAGTCCGGTACGTCTTCGACCGGGTGACGGACACCGAGATCGACTACCACCTCACCATCAGGCTTCCAGAGGTGGGTGTGTATGTCGCTCAGGACCTGATCTACAGCGGCAACCATATGTACCTGACGAAACACATGGACCACTGGATCCGGGTGCTGCAGGAAATGCTGGTCTCGGACTACGAGTTGTTCATGCCGGGCCACGGCCTGCCGGCCGACAAGAACGAAGTCGCCCGCAACGTCGAGTACCTTTCTGCCGCGCGGCAGGCGATCGGCGACGGGCTGGCGGACGACGCCTTCAAGAATTTCATGCTGCAGCGGTATCCGGAACGCAAGTGCCCGGGGATCTTCGACATCTACCTGCCCCGGCTGTTCGGCGGCGCGAGCGACTACTGAGCACGGAGGTGCTCCGACCATGAACGAGGGCAGCACTGTAGGACAGTACCTGGTAGACAGGCTCCGCCAACTCGGACTGGAGCACCTGTTCGCCATCGCGGGCGACTATTCCATCGAGTGGTTGAACGGGTACGTCACGCCGAGCGGCGTAAAGATCATCGAAGAAGTCAATGAGGTGAACGCCGGTTATGCGGCGGACGGGTACGCACGGCTGAAGGGGATCGGCGCCCTCTGCGTCACCTACTCCGCAGGCGCGTTGTGCGCCGTGAACGCCGTCGCCGGTGCCTATGTCGAGAAGGTGCCGCTCGTGCTGATCAACGGCACACCGAGCATCAAGAAGACCATCACCTTCGAACAGACCGGCTTCAGCGCCCACCACTTCATCAGCGGGCGCGAAACGGATCTCCAGTCGTTCGAGCACCTGACGGTCGCGGCCATCCGGCTCGACAATCCGGACCTCGCGCCGACGCTGATCGACTATGCGCTGACCCGGTGCATCAGTGAACGGCGCCCGATCTATATCGAGCTGCTCCAGGACATGGTCGACCTGGAGTGCGAACCGCCGAGGGGCGTGTTGAAGCCGGCCAGGACCCTGTCGGACGAGACCAGCCTGAAAGAGTCGGTCGCGCGGATCTGCGCGAAGCTCGAAAGCGCCGAGAATCCGCTCATCTGGCTCGGCGTGGAGGTCGACCGGCTCGGCCTTCAGGACAAGGCCATGACGCTGATCGAGCAACTGAACGTCCCGTTCGTCACAGAACTCCTCAGCAAGGCGATCCTCTCCGAGGATGATCCGCGGTTCGTCGGCGTGCTCGACGGCCAGGCGTCATCGACCGCAGTGACAGATCTGGCCGGCACCTCCGACTTCGTGCTGGCCCTCGGTGTGTGGCTGACGGACATCAACTCCCTGGGCTGGGACCCGGACTACGCCAAGACCGCATTCGCTTCGTTCGACGCGGTCAAGTTCGGAACCTATTTCGGCGGACAGGTCGCCCTGGAGCACCTCATGGACGGCATCCTGGCGGAGAACATCGCGCCCAGGACGCAGAAGCTGCCGGACAAGCCGGCTCGCAGCGTGCCGGCCGTGAGTGACGCCGACGTCATCACCTACCAGGGGTTCTACAACTACATCCAGCAGTACGTCGACAGGAACACCATCGTCGGCGCCGATGCGAGCATGAACTACTTCGGGAGCCTGCTGCTCGAAGTGCCCAGCCCGGGAGGGTTCGTCGTTCAGTCGTCCTACTCGGCGATCGGGTACAGCGCGGCTGCCGCGACGGGTATCTGCCTGGCGAAGGGCCCGGACCACAAGGTCATGGTCTTCTCGGGTGACGGCGGCTTCCAGATGACCGCGCAATGCCTCTCGACGCAGGCCCGGTTCGGGCTCCATCCGATCATCTTCGTCATCGACAACGGCGTCTACGCCGTGGAGCAATGGCTCGCCGATGCCGGGATATTCCATTCCGACAGGCCGTTCTACAAGCCGTGCGAACTGCACCGGTGGAACTACAGCACGCTGGCGGAGGTCTTCGGTTGCCGGGGGTGGGAAGCCGGTACGTACGGAGAGCTGAGGGACGCCGTGACGGGAGCACTGGAGAACTCGGGCGGCCCGTCCATCATCCAGGTGCGAGTGCCGGACAAGACCATCCCCGACAACGCGAAGTGGAAGGCGCATTAGCGGGATGTCGAGGAGGTCTGATCTCGAGCGGACACATGCTCACACCGGAAGGAGCGACCCTCCCATGGACGGTTACCCACTGATCGAGAACCACGGTCTCATCGGCGATCTGCAGACCGCCGCGCTGGTGACCACCGAGGGCGTGGTCGACTGGTTCTGCTCCCCGCGGTTCGACTCGCCGAGTGTCTTCGGGGCACTGCTGGACCAGGAGAAGGGCGGTCACTGCACGGTCCGGCCGGCTCATCGCACCCATGCGACCAAACAGCTGTACCTGCCCGACACCGCGGTCCTGGTCACCCGGTTCATGACCGAGGCGGGCGCAGGTGAGGTGGTCGACTTCATGCCGGTGACCGGTACGACGGTCACCTCCCGCCACCGGTTGGTGCGTCTGGTCCGCTGTGTGCGCGGCAGCATGACGTTCCAGGTGGAGATAGCCCCGCGATTCGACTACGGCCGCAGCAAGCACGAGTTGCACATCACCCAGCACGGAGCGGTCTTCGCCGCGGAGGACGGCACCGAACTCACCGTGCACCCCATCCGTGAACCGGAGGACGACCGGCTCGTCGACGTCGCCACGGACCAGGGCGGCGACCTGCACCTGTCGCTGACGCTGCAGGCCGGCCAGCAGCGTGGGCTCGTTCTGGAGATGGGCGCCGGGGGGCCACCCGCCGAAATCCGCCAGGACGCGTACCAGCAGCTCTTCGACGAGACCGCGGCCTTCTGGCGTTCCTGGCTGGCGCAGTCGCGCTACACCGGACGCTGGCGCGAGATGGTGGAGCGTTCCGCGATCACCCTGAAGCTCATGACCTTCGCACCCAGCGGTGCCGTGGTGGCCGCTCCGACGACGGCTCTGCCCGAGCAGCTGGGAGGTGAACGCAACTGGGACTACCGGTTCACCTGGATCCGTGACGCCTCCTTCTCCGTGTACGCCCTGCTGGGGCTGGGCTTCACCGAGGAGGCGCGGGCCTTCAACGCCTGGCTGAGCGACCGGGTCAAGGAGCGGGCCGGCAGCGGCGGGGACACGGGGCCGCTGAACATCATGTACAAGGTCGACGGCTCGTCCGACCTGGACGAGCAGACCCTCGATCACTGGGAGGGCTACGCGCGCTCCCGGCCGGTACGGATCGGCAACGGCGCCGCGACGCAGCTCCAGCTGGACATCTACGGCGAGGCGCTGGACAGCATGTACTTCGCGCACCAGCACGGATTCCAGGTCGGGTACGAGGGATGGAGCTCGATGCGGGAGAACCTGGACTGGCTGGCCGAGCACTGGGACCAGGCGGAGGAGGGGATCTGGGAGACGAGAGGCGGGCGCCAGGACTTCACCTACGGGCGGGTCATGTCGTGGGTGGCGTTCGACCGCGCGCTGCGCCTCGCCCAGTCGAAGGGATGGCCGTCGGCGGCCGGGCGGTGGCAGATCGAGCGGGACGCCGTCTACGAACAGGTCATGGCCAAGGGCTGGAGCGAGAAACAGCAAGCCTTCGTCCAGCACTACGGCAGTGACGTACTGGACTCCTCGCTGCTGCGCATGGCAACCGTCGGGTTCCTCAGCCCCGAGGATCCGATCTGGGCCTCGACCCTGGACGCCATCGAGCGGGAACTGGTCAGCGACAGCCTCGTCTACCGCTACAACCCGGGGGCGTCGCCCGACGGCCTGCGCGGCTCGGAGGGCACCTTCTCGCTGTGCACGTTCATGTACGTCGACGCCCTCGCCCGAGCGGGGCGGACGGAGAAGGCGCGGCTGGTGTTCGAGAAGATGATGGGGTACGCCAACCATCTGGGCCTGTACTCGGAGGAGATCGACCCGACGGGACGCCAACTGGGGAACTTCCCGCAGGCGTTCACGCATCTCGCCCTCATCGACGCGACTCTGACCCTCGACAAGGCGCTCGACGCGCGGTAGCCCGGGAGGTGCGGCGGCCCGCAGACACCGGGTGTGCTCTCACCCGTCCGACCCGGAGGCGCTCTGGTCTCCGACTGCGTCAGCGGGGCCGTCAGGCAGTGCCCGGCCGTCCCCGGTCGCCGGGGTCCGGGGGCGCCGGGTCCTGTCCCGGTTCCCTCACCGGGGCGGTCGGGCCGGTGAGGAGCGACGTGGGCAGCAGATGGGCGGCTGTGCACAGACAGAGCCCCAGCCAGCCCGCGGCGAACAGCCAGCCCCCGACGACGTCCGTGAACCAGTGCACGCCGAGGTAGACGCGGGTCAGGCCGACGAGCAGTGCCCAGCCGCACACGGCGATCCGCAGCGCGGTGCCCCCGCGCGGGGCGCGCAGGGTGAGGGCGACGACGAGCACGCCGGCGGTCAGCGCGGCCGTGGTGGTGTGCCCGGACGGAAACGCCCAGCCGCTCGCGTGGGCCGTCCAGTCCGCCTCCGGCGGGCGGGAGCGGTGAACCAGCTCCATCACGCCGTAACGCGCCAGCCGGCCCGTGCCGAGGCAGGCCAGGCCGACGGCGGCGGCCGGCAGCCGGGTCCGTGGCGTGCGTCCGGCCACCGCGCCGGCCAGCGCCGCGAGGAGGTACGGGACGACCCCGGTACCGGTGGCGGTCACGCCCCGGGCGAGCGCCACGGCCACCTCCGGGCGATGGCCGACGGACCATATGAGGAACCTGTCGTCCAGCCAGAGCGGCGCACCGGCCCGTCCGCCGACGATCAGCGCCAGCACGGTGAACGCCGCCCACGCGCCGAGTCCCGCGCTCCCCGCGAGATCGGCGACGTCCCCGCGCCGCCCGCTCCGCTCCTTCGCCGCCGTGCCGCCGCCCTCGCCGTTCATGAGACCGTCAGCAGCAGACGCAGCGGAGCGGCCGCCGTCAGCCGCCGGGCCAGCGCCTCCGACCGGCGCCGCAGCAGCAGGATCGCCGCGAGCGCGACAAGCCCGCCCACGACCAGCCCCACCAGCACGTCGTGCGGATAGTGCACGCCGATCCACACGCGCGACGCGGCCATGGCGACCGCCGCCAGGCAGGCGAGCGCGCCCAGCCGCCGCGAGACGAGCAGCAGCGCCACGGCGGCCGCGGCGGCGATCGCCGCGTGGTTGCTGGGGAACGACCAGTCCCCGTGCGCCGGGCACGCCTCCAGGGTGCGCACCCGCAGGGTCTGGCAGGGCCGGTCCTCGTGGACGAACGTCTTCAGTACGTCGTTCACCGCGTACGCCAGGACCACGACGACCGGCACGGCCAGCGCCGTCACCGCCGCAGCGGCCCCCGCGCGCCGGGCCCGCCACCAGGCCACGACCATGAGCACGGCGAACACCGCCAGACCGTACGTCGACCACACCTCGATCGTGGTGTCCAGCCAGCCCGGTGAGTGCCGCGCGAGGTCCACCACGTCCCGGTACGCGGAGCCGTCGACCGACGCTCCGCCGAACGCGAGCGTCATCCGCTGACCTCCTCGGCCTTGGCCCGCCTGCGGCCGCGGTACAGCTCCAGGGCGAGCGGGATCAGCGACACCGCCACGATCAGTGCTACCAGCGGCAGCAGATAGCGGTCCACGTTCGGTACGGAGGATCCCAGCGCGTATCCCGCCAGGGTCAGGCCGACGCTCCACACCAGGCCGCCGGCCACCTGCCACAGGGTGAACACCCGGGCGGGCACCCCCAGCGCGCCCGCGAGTGGATTGAGCACGGTGCGCACCACCGGGACGAATCTCGCCAGGACGATCGCCTTCGCGTGCCCGTAGCGCGCCAGCAGCTCCTCGGCTCTGCGCGCCCCCTCGTGCAGCCGCGCCGAGCGGCTGCGGGCGAGCAGGGTGCCGCCCGCGCGGCGCCCGAGCAGATAGCCGCACTGCGCGCCGGCCAGTGCGCCCAGCGCCGCGGCGGCCAGCAGCGGCCAGAGGGAGAGCCGGATGCCGTGCTGTTCCGTGCCGGTGCACAGCAGGCCCGCCGTGAACAGCAGGGAGTCGCCCGGCAGGAAGAAGCCGATCAGCAATCCCGTCTCGGCGAACATGACCACGCCGACACCGAGGACGCCGAAGGCGGCCAGCAGCGACCGGGCGTCGAGTGGATTCACCGCGAGCTGCGACGATAGAGCCACGGGTGTGGTCATCGCATGAGTCCTTTCTGTGCGGGCCACCGGATGTACGGCACCCGACCGTCTACAATCAAGTAGACGGTCTACGACACTGTAGACGATCGCGGGGTGAGGATCGTTCCATGAGCGCCGAGAAGGACGAACGCCGGCCGGCGGGCGAGCTGGAGGCCGCCGTGATGGCCGCACTGTGGGCGGCGGGCACACCGCTGACCCCCGCCCAGGTGCAGGCCGAACTCGCCTCCGGCCTCGCCCGCACGACGGTGACGACGATCCTGTCCCGCTTGCACGAGAAGGGGACGCTGGAACGGCAGCGGCAGGGCCGCGGCTACGCCTACCGCCCCGTACAGGATCCGCACGGTCTGACCGCCCTGCGCATGCACAGCGAACTCGACCGCGGCAGCGACCGGGAGACGGTCCTGGCCCGCTTCGTCGCCCAGCTCGGCCCGGACGACGAGGAGGTCCTGCGCCGACTGCTGGAGGAGGGTCCGTGAGGATCGCCCTGCTGCTGATCCCCCTGCTCCTGCCCTGGGCCGCACCCGCGCCGGCCCGCAGGGTCCTCGACCGCTGCACCCCCGCGGCGGCGCTGTGGACCCTGACCGTCTCGGCGCTCCTGCTCGCGGCCGGCACCGTCGCCGCGCTCGGCACCCTCGCGCTGAGCGGCCTGCTCCGGATCCCGTCCTTCGCCGCGCTGGGCGAACTGGTGCACCCGCTGCACACGCCCTCCGCGCGCCTCGTCCTGCCCCTGGCCGCCCTGGCCACCGGCCTGCTCGCCCTGGCCGCGCTCGCCCTGGTCCGCACGGTGCTGCGGCAGGCCGCCGGTCTGCGCACCGCGCGCTCCGAGGCCGGCCGCCGGCCCGCCGCGGGCGACCTGTGCGTCGTCGACTCCCCGCGCCCCGACGCGTACGCCCTGCCCGGCCGCCCGCACCGCATCGTCGTCACCACCGCCATGCTGCGCAGCCTCGACGCGCGTGAACGCGAGGCGCTCTTCGCGCACGAGCGCGCCCACAACGCGGGCGGCCACCACTACTTCCTCGCGGCGGCAGAGCTGGCCGCCCACTGCCACCCCGCCCTGCGTCCGGTCCGCGAGGCCGTCCGGCTGGCCGCCGAGCGCGCCGCCGACGAGGCCGCCGCGACCGCCGTCGGCGACCGCCGCCTCACCGCGCGCGCCATCGCCCGCGCCGCCCTCGCCACGCACACGGCGGACACCGCCCGGCCCGCAGTGACCCCGGCGGCCACCTCCGGGCCCGTACCGCGCCGTGTGGCAGCCCTCCTGTCGCCCGCCGCGCGGCCCCCTCGCGGTGCCTCGTGGATCGCCGCCCTGCTCACCGCCTGCGCGCTGCTGTCCTGCATCACCGCGGCGGCCGGCGCGATCAGCGTCCACCAGGACATCGAGGTCGCCCAGGGCGACGCGGCCGGGCACTGAGCGGTTCCCGCCCGCGGGCCGGGCACCGCGCGCCCGGGCCGCTGTAGGCTCCGGTCCATGCGGATCTCCGTTTCCTCGGACATGGACGAACCCGTGGCCCGCGCCCTGGTCGCCGAGCTGGGACGGCGCGGCCACGAGGTGGTGGCGTACGGGGCGCTGCGGCCCGGTGACGACCCGCAGTGGGCGGCGTGCTCGGAGGCGGCAGCCCGGGAGGTCGCCGCGGGGCGGGCCGAGCAGGCGGTCGTCTGCTGCTGGACCGGCACCGGCGCCTCCATCGCCGCCAACAAGGTGCCCGGTGTGCGGGCCGCCCTGTGCACCGACGCCTACACCGCGGACGGTGCCCGCCGCTGGAACGACGCCAACGTGCTCGCCCTCAGCCTGCGCCTGACGTCCGAGCCGCTGCTGAAGGAGATCCTCGACGCCTGGTTCGCGGCCGAGGCCGGCGACGACGCCGAGGACCGCGAGAACCTGGCCCGCGTCGGCCGGCTGGACGCCGCGCGGGAGGCATGACCGGCGGACGCAGCGACGCCGAGCGGGACGGGTGACCTCAGGCGGTCGCGGCCAGCACCGTGACGCCCAGGGCGATCAGTGCGATCACCTTCAGCAGTTCCAGGGCGATGTAGGCGAAGTGGGCGCGGGAGCGGGGCGCCTCCTCACCGGCGAGGATCCGGTCGCTGCGCCGGTTGAGGACCGGGCGGACCGCGACGAGTTGCACCACCAGCAGCACCACTCCGGCCGCGGTGAGCGTGACGATCGCCTTGCCGGGCGATCCCACGGCGACCGCCGCCACGACGGCGACGGCCAGGACCGCCTCGGCGATGTTCAGCGCGCGGAAGACCAGACGGCCGATGCCGAGGCCCAGCGCGACCGTCACCCCCGGCGCGCGGAACTTCAGCGGCGCCTCCAGGAACGAGATGGCCAGCACCATGCCCAGCCAGGTGAAGACGGCGGCGCCCGCCACCGCGGCCGGTACTGCGTTCATACGAGGTCTCCGAAGGGTCGTACGCACAGGCGCACGCACCCCTCGGCACCCCGGTGGTGCGTACACACATCTCGGCTCACGAGTGTGACCGATGCGCCCAAGGCCCCGTGCAGCGGGGTCTCGCCGGCCGGGAACAGGGCGAAGGTCGCAGCCGGAGGCCGGACGGGGGAACGAGAGACGGGAGCGGGGAGTGATCCCTATGGTGAGGGCATGCCTGAGACCGCCCCGTTCGACCTCGACACCTACCTGAGGCACATCGGATGGCAAGGGGAGCGCCGCCCCGACGCCGCGACCCTGCGGGGCGTGCATCTCGCCCACATGCGGTCCATCCCGTTCGAGAACCTGGACGCCCTCGGGGGCACCGCGCCCTCCCTCGGCATCGCCGACCTCACCGCGAAGCTGCTGCGCAGCCGGCGCGGCGGCTACTGCTACGAGCACAACACCCTGTTCGCCCACGCGCTGGAGGCGCTCGGATTCCGGGTGACGCGGCTGGCCGCCCGGGTGGTGGTGGGCGCCGACCGGCTGCAGAGCCGCCCCCGCACGCACATGGCGCTGCTCGCCGAGGCCCCGGACGATGCGCAGCCGTACCTCGCGGACGTCGGGTTCGGCGCGCTCGGCGCGCTGCTGGAAGCCGTGCCGCTCACGGCCGGCACCGAGTTCCGCGACGCCGGACGGCGGCACCGGCTGCTCCAGGTCCCGCACGGCGGCCCGCTGCCGATGTGGGTGCTCGAAGCCCACCGGCCGGCGAAGGCCGGGGTGACAAAGCGGTCCGAGGAACCGGAGCACACCGAGGCCCCGGACGGCGTCGCGGACGGCTGGGAGGCGCAGTACGCCTTCACCGTCGAGCCCTTCGAGCACCCCGACTTCGAGGTCATCAACTGGCACATCGCCACCAACCCGCGCTCGCCGTTCAGCCGGCGCCTCTACGCGCAGCGGCTCACCTCCGACGGCGGCCATCTCTTGCTCGACGACCGGCTGCTGACCGCGACCCGCCCGGACGGCACCGTCACCCGGCGCGAGCTGTCGGACGACGCCGAAGCCCGTCATGTGCTGGACCGGGAGTTCGGCATCGCGGCCCCGCAGGGCCTGACCCTGCTGACCCGGCCGTGATCACCTCGCTCCGACGGGCCGTTGTCAGTGCCCGGAGCTAGTCTGCGGACAACTGACCATTCGCCCGGTTCGGGGAGGATCCCATGGCCTCGCGTCTCAACCCCTACCTCAGCTTCGACGGCGACGCCCGGCAGGCGCTGGAGTTCTACAAGGACGTCTTCGGCGGCACGCTCACCATGAACACCTACGGCGAGTTCGGGCACCCGGACGCCGCACAGGCCGACAAGATCATGCACGGCATGCTGGAGACGCCCGCCGGCTTCACGCTGATGGGCACCGACACCCCGCCCGAGATGCAGCGCACGGCGGGCGACAACTACTCCGTGAGCATCAGCGGCGACGACGACGCCGAGCTGCGCGGCTACTGGGCGAAGCTGTCGGCCGACGCGTCGGTGTCGGTGCCGCTGGAGAAGCAGATGTGGGGCGATGTGTTCGGCATGTGCACCGACCGGTTCGGTGTGCCCTGGATGGTGAACATCGCCCAGCCGGAGGGCTGAGCCGTCCGGCGGCACGCCCGTCGGCCACGGCCGGCTGCCCGGCCGGATGGTCGTGGGCCACATGGGTGTGCAGCCGGACGCCGCTGACGAGGGTGTCGTCGTCGGCCGTCGGCGCAGCGGATCGTGGCCCAGAGCGTGACCCGCTCACCGACGATGTGGAACCGGCCGACGTCCTCCACATGTCCGATGGCCACCGTCACCGGGTGGAAGGCGTCGATCCGGCGGTAGAGCTCACCGATCCCTGTCGGCACCGGCGGCGCCCATGAGCATGGAGAGCTCCGGATGGCGGTGCAGCCGGTGGCGCCACGCGACGACGTCCCGGCCACCGCGGCCGCCCGCCGATCGAGCTCCTCGCTGACCCCTCGCCGTCCCGCGCGCCGTCGCGTGGCTCGTCGCCGGTCATGTGGTGCCTCACGCTCGCTCCCGCCGCCCTCCCGGCCCGCGCCGTGCGGCCCGTCTCCGCGCCAGGCGGCAGGCCGCCGTCGCGCGCGTTCACAACGGCCCACCCGAGCCGACCCACCGTCACCGGCCCCCACTGCCCTTGCAGTTGTTCCATTACGCCACAAAGCCTTGACAACGTACGCATACTCCCGCGACGTTTGGGCATGGTCGAGAAGTCCGCTTCGCGGCCGTAGGCGTCACGGGGGATGGGGGAGCGATCGCATGCGATCCGTCAGCAGCGCCGCGGAGATCACGATCCACAGAACGGGCGAGCTGACCCAGTCCCTGAGACGGGCGTGGCACCGGGCGATGGAGGAGTCACCCGAGTACGCCAACCCCTTTCTGGCGCCGGAGTTCGCGATCGGCGTCGGCAGGTTCCGGGCCGGGGCCCGGGTGGCCGTCCTGCACGAGGACGGGGAGCCGGTGGGCTTCTTCCCGTACGAGCGCAGCGCCCTCGGCGTCGGCCGGGCGATCGGGCTCGGCCTGTCCGACTGCCAGGCCCTGGTGCACCGGCCCGGGGTCACCTGGGACACCCAGGACCTGCTGCGGGCCTGCGGCCTCGCCAGCTTCGAGTTCGATCACCTCGTCGCCGATCAGAAGCCGTTCGAGCCGTCGGTCACCGGCACGTTCGCCTCCCCGGTGATCGACCTGGAGTACAGCGACGACAGTTTCCCCGAGTGGCTGCGCGCCACCTACCCGGGGCACGCCAGGACGACCCTGAAGAAGGAGCGCCGGCTGGGCCGGGACGCCGGCGAGGTCCGCTTCGTCTTCGACGAGCGTGACCCCGAGGTGCTGCGCACGCTCATGCGGTGGAAGTCCGCCCAGTACCGCCGCACGGGCCGGATGGACCGGTTCTCCCGGCCGTGGATCGTCGACCTGGTGGAGTACTTGTTCCAGGTCCGCGAGGCGTACTTCACCGGCGTGATGTCCGTGCTCTACGCGGGGGAGCGGCCGGTCGCGGTGCACTTCGGACCTCGCTCCCGCACGGTGCTCGCGGCCTGGTTCACCGCGTACGACCCCGACTTCCACCGCTACTCCCCGGGCCTCATGATGCACCTGCGCCTCGCCGAGGCGGCCCGCCGGGAGGGGGTGCGGCTGGTCGACTGGGGCCGCGGCGACAAGGAGTACAAGGACTGGCTCAAGACCCGTGATCTGCGCGTCGCCGAGGGCTTCGCCACCCGGGCCCATCCGGTGGCCGCGGCCCACCGGATGGTGCGCAGGCCGGTGCGGGGGCTGCGCAACACCGTGCTCGCCCACCCCGCCCTGCGCGAGCCGGCCGATCGCCTGCTGAAGACGGTCGGCGCCCTGCGCACCCCGAAGGCGTCGTCCGGCCGGAAGGCGGCGTCCGACCCGGACTGACCGCCCTCATGCCGGACCCGGATCCCGGCCCTCATGCCGGAGGCCGGCGCCCCGGAGCAGGGCGCCGGCCTCGTCGCTGCCGTGCGGGCGGGATCAGACCGCGGGGGCGGGGTACGTCGGGTACTCGACGCCGGAGACGTGCTGGACGACCCGGATGACCTGGCAGGAGTAGCCGAACTCGTTGTCGTACCACAGGTAGAGGATCGCGTTGTCGCCCTCGACCTTGGTGGCGCCGGCGTCCACGATCGACGCGTGCCGCGAGCCGATGAAGTCGCTGGAGACCGCGTCGGGCGCGCTGATGAAGTCGATCTGGCGGCGCAGAGGCGAGGTCAGCGACACGTCCCGCAGGTAGTCGAGGACCTCCTCGCGGGTGGTCTCGCGGGCCAGCTGCAGGTTGAGGATCGCGATCGACACGTCCGGCACCGGCACGCGGATCGAGCTGCCGGTGATCCGCGCCTTGAGGTCCGGCAGCGCCTTGGCGACGGCCGAGGCGGCACCGGTCTCGGTGATGACCATGTTGAGCGGCGCGGAACGGCCACGGCGCTCGGACTTGTGGTAGTTGTCCAGCAGGTTCTGGTCGTTGGTGAACGAGTGGACGGTCTCCACGTGGCCGCGCTGCACGCCGTACTCGTCGTCCATCGCCTTCAGCGGCGGCACGATGGCGTTGGTGGTGCAGGAGGCGCAGGACAGGATCTGCTCGTCGGGCTTGATCGTGTCGTGGTTCACGCCGTGCACGATGTTGGGCACGTCGCCCTTGCCGGGGGCGGTCAGCACGACCTTGTCGATGCCCGGACGCAGGTGCTGCGAGAGGCCCTCGCGGTCCCGCCACTTGCCGGTGTTGTCGATGAGGATCGCGTTCTTGATGCCGTACGCCGTGTAGTCGAGCTCGCTCGGGTCGTTGGCGTAGATGACCTTGATCTCGTTGCCGTTGGCGAGGATCGTGCTGTTCTCCTCGTCCACGGTGATGGTGCCCTGGAACTGGCCGTGGATGGAGTCGCGGCGCAGCAGCGAGGCGCGCTTGACGATGTCCTGGGCGCCGCCGCCGCGCACCACGATGGCGCGCAGTCGCAGGCCGTTGCCGGAGCCGGCCTTCTCGATCAGCAGGCGGGCGACCAGGCGGCCGATGCGGCCGAAGCCGTAGAGGACGACGTCGCGGCCCTCGCGGCGCTCGATCTTGTTCGCGCCGGTGGCGCCGGCCACGGCCTCGGCGGTGAACTGCTCGACGCTCAAGCCGCGGTCGTCGCTCTTGTACGTCGCGGCGAGCATGCCGATGTCGATCTGGGACGGGCCGAGGTCGAGAGTGGTGAGCGCCTGCAGGAAGGGCATCGTCTCGGTGACCGAGAGCTCCTCGCCGGCGATCTGACGGGCGAATCGGTGGGTCTTGAGGATGCTGACCACCGACTTGTTCACCAGGGAACGGCTGTGCAGCAGGACCGTCACGTCCCGCTCCCGGTGGAGCTTCCCGATGATCGGGATCATCGACTCCGCGATCTCCTCGCGGTGGTTCCAGGTGGTGAACGAGTCGTCGTTGACAGTCACGGGTCCAACTTTCGAGCTAGGTGGCGCTCATATGCTAACCGCACCGCCCGAGGGGTCCGCCAGGTGGTCCCCATCACCGCGCCTTCACCGCTCCGTGGCCGCGTTCACCCTGGCACCGGGCCCGCGCGCAGCAGCAGGACGGCGATGTCGTCGCTGTACCGGCCCGTCGGCCAGGCACGGTCCACGAGAGAGCCGAGCAGCCCCTCCAGATCGTGGTGGTCCGCGTCGGCGAGGTGCGCCACGAGACCCGCCGTGACCTCCGTGGCATCGGCGCCGGGGACCTCCACGAGACCGTCCGTGTACAGGGCCAGGACCGCGCCCGGCGGCAGCGGCAGCGAGGTGGCCGGATAGCGGGCCCGGGCGTCCACGCCGAGCAGCGGACCGGGCTCCACCTCGACCTGATGCGCCTGCCCCGGTCCGGTGCGCAGCAGCGGGGCGACATGACCGGCGCTGGCCAGGGTGATCAGGTGCCGGTCCAGGTCGAGATGGACGTAGAGGCAGGAGACGAGCAGCTCGGAGTCCAGCTCGGTGAGCAGCCGGTTGGTGCAGGCCAGCACCTGGTCCGGGGCCGCCCCGGAGGTCGCGTGGGCGTGGATGGCGGTGCGGACCTGGCCCATGAGGGCGGCCGCGGCGACACTGTGGCCCTCGACGTCCCCGATCACCGCGGCGGCCGTGCGCGAGTCGAGCCGCAGCACGTCGTAGAAGTCGCCGCCGATCTCCACACCGTGCCCGGCGGGCAGGTACCGGGCGGCCACCGCCAGGCCCGGCAGACTCGGCAGGGTGCGCGGCAGCAGGGAACGCTGGAGCTCCTGCACGAGCAGCTGTTTGGCGTCGTAGAGGCGGGCCCGCTCCAGGGCCTGCGCTATCAGACCCGCCAGCGAGGTCAGGACGGCCCGCTCGTCGGCGGAGAAGGTGTGCGGCTTGTCGTACGACAGGATGCAGCAGCCGACCGGCCGGCCGGTGACGATCAGCGGCAGGAAGGCCCACGCCTGCTTCCCGCTGATCCGCGGCGCGCGTGGATAGCCGGCCGCCAGTTCGGCGGGGGAGGAGAAGAACGCGGGTGCGCCGCTGGCGAGTACCTGGCCGGCCGGGGTGAGTTCGGTGTCCACCGGCAGCGCGTCGAGCCGCTCGACGGCGTCCGGCGGGTAGCCGTAATGGCCGGTGATCTTCAGTCGGCCGGCGTCGGCCGCCGACAGCACCAGGGCCTGGGCGCCGAAGGCCGGCAGGATCTGTCCGGCGATCAGCGTGACCAGGTCACGTACACCCACCGTCTCGCCGAGCGCGGCCGCGAGATGCACCAGCTGGTACAGGCGGCCGGTGGGGGCGATGCCCGGGCGGCGGCTCGGGGCCGCCGGTGCGCCGTCCGGCAGCGGTCCGCTCTGCGGGGTGACGCGCACGCTGATGCCGCTGGCGTCCGGGTACAGCTCGAAGGCCAGGCCCTCCCCGGGCGGGCGCACGGCGGTGAAGAACACGGGGGTCCGGCTGACGACGGCGGTGCGGTAGTGGTCCTCGTGGCCGGGAGCGTCGAGCCAGGGCAGGGACTCCCAGGGCCGGGTGCCGACCAACCGGTCGGCACTGCGTCCGAGCAGCCGGGCGGCCGTGCGGGAGAGGAAGGTGATACGGCCCTCCAGGTCGAGCGACATGGCTCCCCACGGCAGCCGCTCCACGTAGTCCGCCGCGGCCAGGCCCGTCTGCAGCGGGTGGTGCGCGGCGTCGACGGGGACGCTGCGCGGCCGTTCGGGAAGCGACGGCGGGTCGGGCGCGTCGTCGAGCAGCTGCGCCAGGCGGCGGGCACCCGAGATGATCCGGGCGCGTTCGCGGGCGGTGGCGCGGCGGGGGTGGTCCGCCGGCCACATCAGCACGATGCCGCCCCAGCAGCGGTGCGCGCCGCGCACGGGCAGCGCGGCGAGCGCGAAGGGGTACGGCAGAACGGCGGCGGCCCGCGGGTAGTGGCGGAGCATCTCGCCCTGGCTGCCGATCCACACCAGCCGGTCGTCGTGGATGGCGTCCGCGACCGGGACGGGGGCGTCCAGCGGCAGGCGCTGCCAGGGGGTGGTGAACTCCTCTGGCAGCCCGCACAGCGCCACCAGACGCAGCATCGGCGGCCGGCTCTCGGCGCGGTTCTCCTTCTCCGCGGGACCGTCCGTACGGTCCTGCAAGCGGACCTCCGCATGCTCCCGCACGCCGGCCTCCGCAGGCCCCTGCGCGCGGCCCTCCCCCTGCCGCCCCTCCGCCCGGTCCTGTGCCGCCTCGCGCGGGCCGTCCGCCGGTTGGGGCCGCGCGTCCGTCTGCTCGCGCCGGGTGATCAGATACAGGCCGCCGATGGAGGCGCCGGTGCGGCGGACCGTGTCGGCCAGGGCCGCGTCCAGGGCGTGCTCAGGCGTTCCGGCGCCCGGGGGGCGGGTGACGCCCGCCGAGGGGCACGGCTCGCCGTGGCGTACGGAGTGCTTGCCGCCCATAGTCGGACGGTACGCCGGATGGGCCCGCGCGGCCCAGCGCTCGCCGTCGCCGTCCTCGTGCTCGCCATCGCCGTGCTCGCCGTCGTCGGCCCCGCGCTCGCCCTCGCCGGCTGTCCCACCGTCTCCGGTGGTGGCACCGCTGTCGTCTCCGGCGCCGACGGTCACATCGTCGCCTGCACGGCCTCCTGGAAGGTCTTCATGCAGGGGAAGCAGTGCTTGTCGGTCTCGTCCGGGTCCTGGGGTTTCTCCTCCCGTTTCTTCATTCCGCACAGCGTGGAGGTCTTGTCGGTCGTCAGGACGTGCCACACCGGTTCACCCCGGGTGTCTGCGCCGCACCACATCTCGTGCATCTCAGCTACCTCGGTTCGGAATGGGGAGGGACTTCTCCATCCGAGCACGACGGGGGGAGCCGGGACCACTGGTGGCGGCCAGTCGGGTGACCGCGCTAACGGCGCTGGGCCGGGATGCCGGGGTGGGCCGTGCAGCGTGGGGGCGGGGCGGCGTGCGGGACCGGGCCCCGCTGGTGGGCGCGCAGGGCCAGGCTGACCAGGGTCATCAGCAGATCGATGTCCGTGTCGACCTCCAGACGCACCGTCACCCACTGCGCCCCCGGGACCAGCCGCACCGCGGTCGCGCTGCCGAGGTCCTGTTCGAAGCGCCGTATGGCCCAGGTGGTCAGGTGCAGGTCCACATCGCGCTGGGTGTGGAAGTGGGCGATCTCGGCCTGGGCGGAACGCAGAGCGCGTCCGTTGCCACAGCTCGGGGCGGCCTCGGAGAGATCCGCCCAGTTCGCCAGCCGGTCCATGGCTCGCAGGGCCAACGTCATGCGCTCATCATGGTGCGCTTACGGCCCGGACACCAAGGTGTGAGCGAGACGTAACCGAACCGCAGCCTGAGGGGTGCAACCGTACGGCCGGGTGGAATGTCCATGTTAATGACACTTCCGTCCCCTCACCCACGAAGAAAGCGGGGGGCGTCATGCAACCTCTTCCTCGCCGTGCGGCTGCTGTCGTGGCCACACTGATCGGACTCTCCGTGGCCGGTGCCACGGCCTCAGCCGTTCCGCAGTCCGGGTCGGTGCCCAGGACCGCGCTGGTCACCAACGCCCGCTGGGCCGGTCACTGCACCTACGACCGGCTCGTGATCGACGTCCGGGGCGCCCTGCCCAAAGTCACCGTGACGCCGGTCAGGCAACTGCGCTACGACGCCTCGGGCAAGCGGGTACCGCTTCCCGGGCATCACTTCCTCTCCATCAGGCTGTCGCCCGCCGCCGCGCACAACGCGGCCGGGCAGAACGTGTACCGGGGGCCGCGTCTGGCCACCGTCCGGTTGCCCCAGCTGAGGGGCGTGGCGCTGACCGGCGATTTCGAAGGAGTGGTCTCCTTCGGCGCCGCTTTCCACAGCAGCCCCCACTACCACGCCTACACGCTCCACTCCCCGGGCCGCGTCGTCCTGGACGTCCGGCACGCCAACGTCTGCCGCTGATCAGTCCCGCCGGCACTCCTGAAGCCTGCGCCCGGCATGGGCCAGGAACGCCTCCAGCGCCAGTTCGAAGGCGCGGTCGGCCCGGTGCGGGCCGGCCGCGTCCAGGGCCTCGGCCAGCAGCGGGGTGACCGAGGCGTCGTCCAGTTCCCACATCGCCTCGGGTGCGGCGAGGTCCAGGGCGGACCCCAGGACCACGTTCTCCAGCGCGACCAGCACCGGCATCACCTCGGACGTCGGGAAACCCGCGTCCAGCAGCAGCGTGACGGCCCGCTCGTACTGCTCCAGCACCCGGGGCGCCCGCACCGGATTCGTCATCAGCAACGGGATCGCCCTCGGGTGCGCCGCGAACGCCGCCCGGTAGGAGCGTGCCCAGGCCGCCAGCGCCGCGTCCCAGGGGCGGACGTCGAGCGTGGCGATGTCGATGGCCCGCGCCACCCGCTCACGCAGCAGCTCCACGATCCCGTCGCGGCCGTCCACGTGGTGGTAGACCGAGCCGGTCTGCACCCCGAGGCGCCGCGCGATCTGCGGGACACTGAACTCGCCCTGCTCGTCGACGAGTTCCAGTGCGGTGGTGGTGATGCGCTCCCGGTCCAGCAGGGGTGTGCGCGGCCGTCCCATGTCTTGATCTTCCCCCTCGGGGTCTTCCCAGGTGTCTGAAGGGGAGGTTACATTGCGGAAACCGAAAGCCTTTCGGTTTACGGCGCCGGAGATCCCGCATGCCCGTGCCCCGCCCCCTGCCCGCAGCTCAGAAGGGCTTCGCCGTGCCCGACACCCCCACCTCACCCCCGCCCGCCGCAGCGCTGAGAAGCGGCTCGCTCGGCACCGCCGACATCGCGTTCTTCGTGGTCTCCGCCGCCGCCCCGCTCACCGTCATGGCCGGCGTCGCCCCGCTGGCGATCCTGCTCGGCGGGATCGGCGCACCCGTCGGCTATCTGCTGGCCGGTGTCACCCTCGCCGTCTTCGCGATCGGCTTCACCACCATGAGCCGCCACGTCCACGGCGGCGGCGCGTTCTACGCGTACATCACCCGCGGCCTCGGCCGCAGCGTCGGCGTCGGAGCAGCCCTGCTCGCCCTGGTCGGCTACAACGGCATGGAGATCGGCGTCTACGGCCTCCTCGGCACCGCCACCCGCGACACCGTCCACGCGCTGACCGGCTCGCACCTGCCCTGGCTCCCCGTCTCCCTGATCGGCCTGCTGGTCATCGGCTACGGCGGCTACCGCTCGATCGACTTCGGCGCCAAGGTGCTCGGCGTCCTGCTGGTCGCCGAGACCGGCATCCTGGTCCTGCTCGCGGGCGGTGTCCTGCTCAAGGGCGGCGCGCACGGTCTGTCCCTCGCCTCCTTCACCCCCGGCAACGTCTTCGTGCCCGGCACCGCCGCCGTCCTCGCGTTCGCCTTCGCCGCGTTCACCGGCTTCGAGTCGACCGTCATCTACCGCCGCGAGGCCCGCGACCCGGACCGCACGGTCCCGCGCGCCACCTACATCGCCGTCGGCTTCCTCGGTCTCTTCTACGCCTTCGTGGTCTGGATCGCGGTCCAGGCCTTCGGCGACAGCCATGTCGTGGAAGCGGCCGGGAAGGACCCCGCCGGGCTGTTCTTCTCCGCGATCACCACCTATGTGGGCGGCTGGGCGGCCGACGTCATGCACGTCCTCATCGTCACCAGCGTGCTCGCGTCCCTGCTGGCCTTCCACAACGCCATCAACCGCTACGGCCTCGCCCTCGCCGAGGAGGGTGTCCTGCCCAAGGCGCTGGCCCGCGTCCACTCCCGCCACGGCTCCCCGTACGTCGCCGGGACCGGCCAGACCGTGCTCGGCGCCGCCGTCGTGCTCGCCTTCGCCGCGGCCGGCGCCGACCCGTACGACCAGCTGCTGCTGTGGGTCAACACCCCCGGCATGCTCGGCCTGCTGGCGCTGCAACTGCTGGCCGCGCTCGCCATCCCCTTCTACTTCCGGCGCGTCCGGCACACCGAGGGCGTCCTGCGCACCGTCGTCGCCCCGGTGGCCGCGGTGGTGCTGCTGGCGAGCGCCATCGCCCTGGTGATCACCCACCTCGACCTGTTCACCGGAGCCTCCGCCATGGTGAACACCGTCCTCGCCGCCGTCGTCCCGGCCGTGTTCCTCATCGGGCTCGCGCTCGCCGCCTGGCTGCGCCGCCACCGACCCGGGGTCTACGCCCGCTTCGCCGCCGAACCCGGCAGCGAGACCGAGGCTTCCCCGGCCGAACCGGCCGTCCTCGCACGCGACTGACCCGCCACCCGCGCCCGCGACCGGCCCACCGCCACGTGCCCGCGACCGGCCCACCGCCCCTCGCCCGCGACTGACCGACACCCTCCGCGTTCGCGACCGACCGCAACCTCCGCCGAGCCGTAAGGAGTCCCATGCCCACCGCCGACCTCGTCCTCACCGGTGCCCGCGTCCGCACCCTCGATCCGGACCGTCCCGAGGCCCGCGCGGTCGCCGTCCGCGACGGACTGATCGCGTACGTCGGCGACGAGGCCGCGGCACGCGACTGGTGCGGGGCCGGCACCGAGGTGGTGGACCTGGCCGGGGCCAGCCTCGTGCCCGGTCTGGTCGACGGGCACAGCCACCCGGTGTGGGGCCTGGAGATGACCTCCGGCACCGACCTCTCCCACGTCCGCGACCTCGACGCCCTGCGCGCCGCGCTCGCCACGGCGCCCCGCACCGACGGCTGGGTCCTCGGCTGGGGCCTGGACCACAACGTCTTCGGCGGCCACCCCGTCGACCGTGTCCTCGTCGAGGACGTCCTGGACGGCGCCCCGGCCTTCCTGCGCCTCTACGACGGCCACTCCGCCCTCGTCACCGGCGCCGCCCTGAAGGCCGCCGGCATCACCGGCCCGCGCGCCTTCGCCCAGCGCTCCCACATCGCCACCGACACCGACGGCCGGCTCACCGGGCACCTCGTCGAGCACGCCGCGATGGACCTCGTCCACGAGGTCGCGCCCCGGCTGCCGTACGCCGAACGGCGCGCGCGGCTGGTCGAGTTGCTCGCCGCCATGGCCGCGACCGGCCTCACCGGCGCCCACGTCATGGACGGCGGCGACCCCGACCTGGTCGGCGCCGTCGCCGAGGAGACCGTCCTGCCGGTGCGGCTGCGCTTCGCCCCGTGGTGCATGCCCGGCGCCGACCGGGCCGCGCTGGAGGAACTGGTCGCCGCGCAGCGCCGGGGCGGACGCCACTGGCAGGTGGGCGGCGTGAAGTTCTTCATGGACGGCACCGTCGAGGGCGGCACCGCCTGGCTGGAGCACCCCGACTGCCACGGCCAGGGCACCGAGGCATTCTGGCCCGACCCCGAGACCTACAGCGACGCCGTGCGCTTCCTGCACCGCGCCGGGGTGCGCACCGCCACGCACGCCATCGGCGACGCGGCCGTGCGGCACGTCCTGGACACCGTCGAGGCGCTGGGGGAGGACGCCCGGTTCGCCCACCGCATCGAGCACATCGAGTCCGTGCCCGACGACACCGTCACCCGCTTCACCGCGCTCGGCGTCATCGCCTCCATGCAGCCCCCGCACACCGCCTACACGCGCCACGACCGCACCGACGAGTGGTCCACCCGCCTCGGCGGCACCCGCGCCGGGCGGGCCTGGCGGCTGCGCGACCTGCGCGACGCCGGCGCGGTCCTCGCCCTCGGCTCCGACTGGCCGATCGCCCACTACGACGCCCGCGCCGTCCTCGCCACGGCCCGCGCGCCCCGCGGCGCCGCCTCCGACCGGGCCGGGCTGACGGGCCTCCAGGCCCTGGAGGGCTGCACCACCCACGCCGCTCTCGCGGCCGGCGAGCAGGCCGTCAGCGGCCGTGTCGCCGTCGGGCTGCGCGCCGACCTGACCGCGCTCGGCGTCGATCCCGTCGACGCCCCCGCCGACGAGGTCGCCGACGCCCCGGTGCCGCTGACCGTGACCGGCGGCCACATCGTGCACCGAACGGCGGGCTGAGCGCGCACAGTTGGCCGACGCGGGCCTACTGCCGCCGCGCCGTGCCCGCCCACACTGCCGGTACGGACGGCAGGGGAGGCGGCGTGGCGGCTGGGCGTGGACGGGGCGGATCCGCTCGCGGGCGCGGGACGGCGGCGTACGGCGCGGGCCTGACCGCCGCGCTGCTGGTGGCCGGTGCGGCGGCCGGCTGGGCGTACGTCCTCGCCGTGGTGCTCGCGGGCGGGTTCGCGACGGGCGGCTGGTGGCTGTGGCGCACCGACCGCGGACTGCGCGGGCACGACCGGCGGTGGCGGAGGGAACAGGCCGTCGAGGCCGGGCGGCGCACCCTCGTCGGCGTCGACGCCATGACCGGCGGCGAGTTCGAGGAACTGGTCGCCGCACTGTGCCGGCGCGACGGATGCACCCGGGTGCGACGTGTCGGCGGCGCCTACGACGGCGGCGCGGACGTCATGGGGCGGCTGCCGGACGGCCGCACGATGGTCGTCCGGTGCAAGCGGTACGCGCCGAGCCGTACCGTGGCCGGCCGCGAACTGCGCGATCTGCTGGGCGCCAAGGTGCATTTCGGCGCCGAGGTCGCCGTGTTCGTCACCACCACTCGCTTCAGCCGCCCCGCCGAGGACTTCGCCCGGTACAACGGCATCCTGGCCGTCCACCGCGACCTGCTCGGCCTGTGGCACAACGGCACGCCTCTGCCGGCCCTCGGGGCCGTGAGCGGCCACGGCCGGGGCGGCGCACGCCACCGGGCCCGCTGGAAGCAGGCCTACGGCAAGTGAGGAGACCACGGGCCGGCCCACCCGGGGGACAGGCACTCGGCCTGGGCCGGACGCCGGCTGCCGCGTCAGCGGGGCGCAGGCCCCCCGCCCGGCACACTCTGCGGGCGCCGTGGCGCGGTCGCACGCGGGGCCGGACGCGGGTCCGTGCGGGGAATGGCCGGCGGGGGTACGCGGGTGAGGTGGGCCGTGGCCGAGGTGCGGCGCGGAGTCAGGCGGGCGACCTGGTCCGGGGGCAGGCCCAGCAGCCGGCCCACATCGCCCGGACCCACGCCGAGCGTGTCCACCAGGATCCGCACGGCCGCCGCGACCGCCTCCCCTTCGGCGGCCACCGCGGCCTCCCGTCGCCGGCGTGCCCCGGCCACGGCGTCCAGTTCGGGCGCCAGCTCCGGCACCACCAGGTGCACGGCGACCTGTTCCGGCCCGGTCCCCAGCGCCTGGGCGAGCAGATCGCGCGCCAGGTCCTCCGCCTCGTCCAGCGTGCGGCACTGGGTGTGCGCGTCCAGGCCGGGGATGTCGACGGCCCACCAGCGGCCCATGCGGTGCAGACGCACCTCGTGACGGCTCGTCATGGACGGTGAGCCCGTCAGCCGAGACACACCACGAGCAGGCAGAGCTGCTGCTGCGACGGCGTCGTGCTCGACGGCGAGGTGCTCGACGGCGCCGGAGCGGGTGCGGTGCCGCTCCCGGAGCCCGTGGGCGTCGACGGCTGCTGCGCCGAGGTGGACGTGCCGCCGGGGTCGGTGACCGGGGCGCCGGACGGCTGCGGGAGCGGGGTGTGCTGCCGGCGGATCGTGGGGATCACCGGCTGCGCGGGGGCCGCGGACTGCGGCCGGGCGTGGGCCGTCGTCGGTACGGCGGCGGGCGACCCGGCGCTGTCCGTGTGCCGGGCCGGGGGCGCGCTCGGCGCCGCGTGTCTCGGCGCCGAGCGGGTGGTGGGGCGCTGCGGCTCGGGGGCCACCGGAGGCGCGTAGGTCTGCGCCGGTACCTCGGCGACGTTCATGGTGTGGTCGTCCGGAGTGGTCGCGGCCTGCGCACGGTTGCCGGAGCCGCGGTCCATCGCGGCCACCGTCAGCCCACCGCCGACCAGCGCGACGGCGGTCGCCACCGCCGCCCGGCGCCGGTTCTTCTGCCAGCGGGCTCGCTGCCGGCGCCGCGCGGCCCGGCCGGACGGCGCGGAACCACCGTCGTACGCGACGTCCCTGTTGCCGCCGCCCGTTCCGTCCTCGGCGACCGCGGCCGCCGGCTCCCAGACCGGCGCGGTGCTCGACGGCTCGTGGTGGGGCTCGGTGCCCAACCGCTCCCAGACCGGGGCGGTGTGCGCCGGCTCGCGGGCCGGCGCGATGCTCACCGACCGTCCGGCCGACGCCGTGGCGGGGGGCTCGGCGTCGAATCCCGGGTCTATGTCCGGCGCGTAGGCGCCACACCCCGGGCACACCAGGGCGCCGTTGAGGTGGCGGCGGCACGAGGAGCAGTAATCCATCGGAGTCTTCCTGACGGTGGTACGGACGGCCAGTCACGCTAACGAGCCTGTTGAAAGGCTGTGTGCAGTCCGTGTGAGACTCCTGCGCGGATTCTCCGGCGGCCCTGCGGGCGCCGGACACAGGGGACGCCGGCCGCCGGTCAGCGCCGGCCGGCCCCGTGACGGTCAGGCCACCTGCCGTACCCACGGCCGCAGTTTCTCCGGGTTGCGGACCACCCAGATCCGGGTGACGCGTCCGCCGGAGATGTCGAAGGCGGCCACGGTCGCGACGACGCCGGCGCGCTGGGCCACCAGGCCCGGCATGCCGTTGACCGACCGCTCCAGGAGTTCGAGGTCCGGAGCCTTGTCGGCGATGGCGGTCATGTACTGGGCGATGCGCGCGCCGCCCTCGACGGGACGCAGCACGGTGCCGACCATGCCGCCGCCGTCGGCGGTCATCACGGCGGCCGGGTCGAGGAGGGAGACGAGGGCCGCGATGTCCTTGCTCTGCCACGCCTCCTTGACGTGCCGCACCACGTCGGCCCGCCCGGTCGCCGTCACCGCAGGGCGTGCCGCGCCCACCCGCCGCCGGGCGGAGGAGGCCAGTTGCTTGCAGGCCGCAGGGCTCCGCTCCAGAACGCCGGCGATCTCGGCGAACGGGTAGCGGAAGACGTCGTGCAGGACGAACGCCACCCGCTCGGCGGGCGTCATCGACTCAAGGACGACGAGGAAGGCCATGGTCACCGACTCGTCCAGGACGATCTGATCGACGGGGTCCGCGGGTCCTGCGGGACCGGCGCCGCCCGGGTGGTGGCCCCACTCGGTGCGGTCGGGCAGCGGCTCGGGCAGCCACGCGCCGACATAACGTTCCCGGCGGGCCCGCGCCGAGCCGAGCACGTCCAGGCAGATGCGGCCGGTCACCGTCGTCAGCCAGGCGCCGGGGGACACGATCTCCGCCCGCCGGCTGGGTGACAGCCCGTACCAGCGTGCGTAGGCGTCCTGCACGGCGTCCTCGGCCTCGGCCAGGGAGCCGAGCAACCGGTAGGCGACGTTGATCAGTTGCCGTCGCTCGCCGGTGGCCTCCTGTGTGCCGGTCCCGACAGTCCCCATTCGTGCGGCCGCCCCCTCGCCTTACCTTTCGCGGGCCCGTGTCGTCGGGCCGGTGAGACCTTATCGATCCACCGCCCCAGGGCGGAGAAGAAGGGGGACCCCGACATGGCCACCGAAGTGACGGCGAACTCCCGGCGCGCATCCTCGTTCCTGAGGCTCGCGATCGCCGCGCAGACCCTGACCATCTTCCTCCAGGCGGTCTCCGCCGGACTGCTGCTGACCTCGTCCTACGGGGAGACCCTGCACAGTGTGGGAGCGCGCGTCATGTACGCGGCGTCGATGCTGTACGTGCTCGCCGCGGTGCTGGCGTGGAAGCCGGGCGGCAACTCGCCCCGGCCGATCTGGCACGCGTCGGGCTTCCTCGCCCTGGCCTCCGTCCAGGTCGTGCTCGGCATCGCGCACGTCCCCTCGGTGCACCTTCCGCTCGGCGTCCTGATGTTCGGCCTGAGCGCGCTGGCGCTGTCCCGCCGCTGAAGGACCCGCGCTAGCGCGTCCGTACGTCCGCCAGAAAGCCGGTGATCAGCTCCAGCCATGCGCCGGGCCGCTCCACGAACGGCAGGTGTCCGGTGGGCAGTTCGGCCACCTCGGCGTGCGGCAGCGCGGCGGCGAGCTCGCGTTGCAGGCCGGGATGGACGAGCGGGTCGCCGGTGGTGACGACCACCAGCGTGGGCGCGGTGATCCCGGCCAGGTCGGCGCGTACGTCGGCGGCGCGGACCAGGGCGACGTGGTCACCGGTGCCGACGGGCAGGCCGGCGGCCAATCCCTCCAGTGAGGCGCGCAGTTGGCCGGGCGTGAGCGCGTTCAGGGCCGGGGTGCTCAGCGTCATGAGGGTCATGTACTCGGCCAGCAGGTCGTGCCGACCGGTGTCGAAGAGCCGCTGCCAGACGGACGCGGCGAGGTCCGTGCGGGCATCGGCATGCGCGAAGGTCGCGGTGAGGACCAGTGCCTCGACGCGCTCCGGGTACCGGGCCGCCAGCCGCAGCGCGACCGGCCCGCCCAGGGAGAACCCGCTGACGGCGAACGTGCCGAGCCCCTCCGCGTCCGCCGCGGCGACCAACTGGTCGGCGAGCTCGTCCAGGGTGAGCGGCTCTGTCGCCTTCGGCGTGGCGCCCGTCCCCGGGTAGTCGACGCCGACGACGGTGTGACCGGCGGCCAGCCCGGCCATGATCGGCCCGTAGTTGGCCTCGATGCTCCCGCTCGCGCCGTGCGCCAGCACAAGCCCCGGGCCCTGGCCGTGGACGGTGCGGGCGTAGAGGGATGAGAGCGAGGTGGTCATGGCTGCGTCCTCCCGGAACGTGGGCACGTCGGACACCGCACAGCTGTAGCGATCGCTAAAGCCAGCGGCGGCTCCGACCGTATCAGCTTCTTTAGCGATCGATACAGGGTTGGTTAGACTGGCCGCCATGAGCAGCACGGACAGCCCCCGCCCGGCCGCGGCCCGGCCCAGCCGGCGCGCCTTCGACCGTGACCGGGCGCTGGCCGCCGCGCTCAGGGAGTTCTGGACCCACGGCTACGAGACGACCTCGATCGCCTCCCTCACCGCGGCGATGGGCGTCAACCCGCCCAGTCTGTACGCCGCCTTCGGCGACAAGCGCCGCCTCTTCGACGAGGTCGTGCAGCTCTATCGGCGTGAGTACGGGGCCGGCCCGCTGGAAGGCCCCGACGCCCGTACGGCCATCGCCGCGATGCTGCGGTACCTGGCCGCCGACTACACCGACCCGAGCCACCCCCCGGGCTGTCTGATCATCACCGGTGCCGCCAACTGCGCTCCGGGCTCGGCGGACGTGAAGGAGGGGCTGCGGGCGATGCGCGAGGAGACCAAGGCCGCCTTCGCCGCTCGCATCCGCGCGGACGTCGACGCCGGTCTCCTCGGCCCGCAGGTGGACGCCGACGCCCTCGCGGCGTACTACGCGGCGGTCGTCCAGGGGATGAACCAGCAGGCGTGCGACGGGGCGGACCGGCGGACGCTGGAGCGGATCGCGGACCTCGCGATGGCGGCCTGGCCCGCCCCCGCCCCCTGACGGCGGGGCCGAGAGGGACGCCGCTCAAGGGCATGAGAAACGGCGAAGGGGTGGCAGCCCGTGAGCTGCCACCCCTTCGCCGTCAGGCCGGGAGTGCCGGGTGGGAAACCCGGTGTCAGGCGGCGACCGCCTCGCCCGCGTGGCCGTGCAGACGGGCGACGACCTCGGTCAGCTGCGCGGCGACCTCGGCGTCGTCCACCGGGTGGGTCTCGGCGAAGCGGGTCACCGAGCCGGGGATGGAGAGCTTGATGTCCTCGATCACCTTGCCGCCCGCGATGCCGACGGCCTTGCGGGTGTCGTCCTGCGCCCACACGCCGCCGTACTGGCCGAAGGCGGTGCCGACGACGGCCACCGGCTTGCCGCCGAAGGCGCCGGCGCCGTACGGACGCGACAGCCAGTCGATGGCGTTCTTCAGGACGGCCGGGATGGTGCCGTTGTACTCGGGGGAGAACAGCAGGAAGGCGTCGGCGGTCTGGGCGGCCGCGCGCAGCTCGGCGGCCGGGGCCGGGACGTTGCCCTCGACGTCGATGTCCTCGTTGTAGAACGGGATCTCGGCCAGGCCCTCGAACAGCACGACCTCGGCACCCTCGGGGGCGAGCTTGACGGCGGCCTCGGCGAGCTGACGGTTGTGCGAACCGGCGCGCAGGCTGCCGACCAGAGCGAGGATACGAACGGACATGGGAACTCCAAGGGCTGCTGAAAGACTGCTGTCAACGAATCCGGACCGGGGTCCGTTTATTTTTCTATCACCCTAACCGGACCGCGGTCCAGTTTCATTCCCATGCTTTACGCTGAGTTCATGTCCGTGCCCCTGCCACCGGTTCCGCACCCCCAGGAGATCGACGGCGCACCCGACCTGCTCACCCTCGGAGCCGCCGACGACGAGCCGTGCCTGCGCGCCGACGCCGCCCGCAACCGCGCCAAGCTCCTCGACGCCGCCTCCCGGCTGATCGCCGAGCACGGTGTGGCCGGGGTCACGATGGAGGCCGTGGCGGCCGCCGCGAACGTCGGCAAGGGCACCGTCTTCCGCCGCTTCGGCGACCGCACCGGACTGCTGACCGCGCTGCTGGACCACTCCGAGCGCAAGTTCCAGGCCGCGTTCCTCAGCGGCCCTCCGCCGCTCGGTCCCGGCGCCCCGCCCGTGGAGCGGCTGCGCGCCTTCGGGTGCGCGCTGCTGCGCAGGACCGTCGCCGAGCTGGAACTGGAGCTGGCCGCCGAACCGAGCCCGGACCGCCGCTATGTCGTGCCGCCGCGCCGGGTGCTGCACAGCCACGTCGCCCTGCTGCTGCGCCAGGCGGTCCCGGACGCCGACACCGAGCTGCTGGCGCACGCGCTGATGGGCCAGCTCAGCCCGTCCCTGGTCCACCATCTGACCCGCCAGTGCCGGATGCCCGTCGAGCGGCTGGAGGCGAGCTGGATGGACCTCGTCGACCGCGTCACCCGCACCGAGCCCTGCTGCTGACCCCGGGCCGGCCGGAGACGGCGCGGTGAGGCGGGCCGCCTTCCACGCCGGCGCCGCTTCGTGAAATCGCGGGGCATGCCGCCCCGGGCAGGAGGACTGCGCCCGCCTCTGCCAAGATGCGTACCGTCATGGTGCAGATACCGAACACGCCCCCGCCCGCGTCGCCCGCACCCCGCTCCGCCCCCACGAGCGCCGATGTCGCCCGGCTGGCCGGCGTCTCGCGCGCGACCGTCTCCTACGTGCTGAACAACACCAGCGCCGTACGGATCAGCGACGCCACCCGCCGCCGCGTGCACGAGGCGGCGAAGGAACTCGGCTACGTCCCGCACGCGGCCGCCCGCAGCCTGCGCGCCGGCCACAGCCGCATCGTCCTGATGCCCGCCCCGGCCATCCCGGTCGGCCCGCTCTACAGCGGCTTCCTCAACGAACTCCAGTGGGCGCTCGGCCGCCTGGACTACACCGTCGTGCAGTACGGCACGGTCGGCGTCCAGGGCGACGACGCCGCCCGCGCCTGGGCGGAGCTGCGGCCCGTCGCCGTCCTCGTCCCCGGCACCGGTCTCGGTCCCGACGGCGTCGCCGTCCTCAAGCGGGCCGGCGCACGCGCCGTGCTCACGCTCGGCTCCGAGGCCGTCGAGGGCGCCCACGCCCTGCTGCTCGACCACGAGGGCGTCGGCCATGCCGCCGCCACCCATCTGTACGCCCGCGGCCGGCGCCGGATCGGCGTCGTCGTCCCCGAGGAAACAGGCCTGGAGTCCTTCTCACGCCCCCGCCTGGAGGGCGCCCGCCGCGCGCTGCGGGACACCGACGCCACGGTCACCGCGCTGCCCCTCGCCTACGAGGAGGAACCCGCCGCCCGGCTCGCGGCGCGCTGGCGCGGACTCGGCCTGGACTCCGTGTTCGCGTACAACGACGAGTACGCGATGCTGCTGATGCGCGCCCTGCAGGACGAGGGCGTGCGCGTGCCCGAGGAGACGGCGGTCGTCGGGGCCGACGACCTGATGCTGGGCCGGCTGCTGCGGCCGAGGCTGAGCACGGTCCACATCGAACTGCCGTCCGGAAGTGACCTCGCCGAACTGGTCGACCGCGCGGTCCGCGAGCCGGGCGCCGCACCCGGCATCCACAAGGTGGTCGGCGCCTCGGTGGTGCACCGCGACTCCAGCTGAGAGGTGTGCGGGCGGGCAGACCGAGCGCGAGAAAGGAGCCCCCGGCCCGGGCGCCCCCGTCCCGGCCGAAGGCTCCTTCCGCGCCGGTGGACGGGCCGGGAAGCCCCTTGCCCCACGCCGGCGGACGAGCCGCGAGGTGTTACTGCCCCTGCTCCGCCTGGCCCTCCTGCGCCGCGATCGACTGGCGCACCTCGTCCATGTCGAGCTTGCGGGCCTGACCGATGACGTCCGCGAGGGCGGCCTCCGGCAGCGCACCGGGCTGGGCGAAGATCGCGACCTGGTCCCGCACGATCATCAGCGTCGGAATCGACTGGATCTGGAAGGCCGCGGCCAGCTCGGGCTGCGCCTCCGTGTCCACCTTGCCGAACACCAGGTCCGGGTTCTCCTCCGCGGCCTTCTCGTACACCGGCGCGAACTGACGGCACGGCCCGCACCAGGACGCCCAGAAGTCGATCAGGACGAAATCGTTGTCCGTGACCATCTGGTCGAAGTTCTCCTTGGTGAGCTCCACGGTGCTGCTCATGGCGTGCATCCCTCATTCCTGGTGTCGGGGGGCGAGCGTCCCGCACAACACGGCCGACGACGTGCGTATTCCGCGCACGTACCCATGTGGCCAGGGCGCACACCTGTGTTCCGACGGCGCACACCCGCGCCGCGATCCGGCGGTTCTGTGGCCCGGACGGCCGCCACCCACCAGACTGACCCCATGACGGAAACGGAAACGATCGCGTACGACGTCGTGGTGCTCGGTGCCGGACCCGTGGGGGAGAACGTCGCGGACCGCACCCGCGCGGCCGGCCTCACCACCGCGGTCGTGGAGAGCGAACTCGTCGGCGGTGAGTGCTCCTACTGGGCGTGCATGCCCAGCAAGGCCCTGCTCCGCCCGGTGATCGCCCACGCCGACGCCCGCCGCACCCCGGGTCTGCGCCAGGCGGCGCAGGGCCCGCTGGACGCCGCGGAAGTGCTGGCCCACCGCACCTACGAGACCTCCGACTGGGACGACGAGGGCCAGGTCCGCTGGCTGGAGGGCATCGGCGCCGACCTGTACCGCGGACACGGTCGCCTCGCCGGCCCCCGCACCGTCGAGGTCACCGCACCCGACGGCACGCGCCGCACCCTGACCGCCCGGCACGCGGTCGCCGTGTGCACCGGCACCCGCGCCCAGCTGCCCGACCTGCCCGGACTCGCCGACGTCAAGCCGTGGACGAGCCGGGAAGCCACCAGCGCCAAGGAGGTGCCGGGACGGCTGATCGTGGTCGGCGGGGGAGTGGTGGCCACCGAGATGGCCACCGCGTGGCAGGGCCTCGGCACCGAGGTCACGCTCCTCGTGCGGGGCAAGGGCCTGCTCAACCGGATGGAGCCGTTCGCCGGCGAGCTGGTCGCCGAGGCCCTCACGGAGGCCGGCGCCGACGTACGTACCGGCACCTCCGTGGAGTCCGTCAGCAGGCAGAACGGCACCGTCGTGGCCGTCACCGGCTCCGGCGACCGGATCGAGGCCGACGAGATCCTCTTCGCCACCGGCCGCGCCCCGCGCACCGACGACATCGGCCTGGACACCGTCGGCCTGAAGCCCGGCACCTGGCTGGAGACCGACGACAGCCTCCGTGTCACCGGCACCGACTGGCTGTACGCGGTCGGCGACGTCAACCACCGTGCTCTCCTCACCCACCAGGGCAAGTACCAGGCGCGGATCGCCGGCGCCGCCATCGCCGCCCGGTCCGCCGGCGACGCGCTGCCCGAGCACGAGCCCTGGGGCGCGCACTCCGCCACCGCCGACCACCACGCCGTACCGCAGGTCGTCTTCACCGATCCGGAGGCCGCCGCCGTGGGCCTCTCCCTCGCCGAGGCGGAACAGGCCGGGTACCGGGTGCGCGCCGTCGACGTCGAGATGTCGTCGGTCGCCGGGGCCGGCCTGTACCGCGACGGCTACAAGGGCCGCGCCCGCATGGTCGTCGACCTCGAGGAGGAGATCCTGCGCGGGGTCACCTTCGTCGGCCCCGGCGTCGGCGAGCTGATCCACTCGGCGACCGTCGCCGTCGCCGGTCAGGTCCCCATCGGCCGGCTGTGGCACGCGGTGCCGTCCTACCCGACGATCAGCGAGGTGTGGCTGCGGCTGCTGGAGGCCTACCGGGGCTGAACGCACCGCCGGCGCCGGTCACTCGGGGAGGCCGGCGCCTGGCGACAGCGCCTCAGCGGGGCAGCCGGAAACCGAGCTCGCGGGCGGCCGTGCCGGGCGTCGGCTGGTTCCACCGCCCGGCCATCGCCTCGTTCGACGACAGGGACCGCGGCTCGGCGGGGTCCAAGTACAGCGTGCCGTCGAGATGATCGGTCTCGTGCTGCACGATCCGTGCCGGCCAGCCCGTGAACACCTCGTCCACGGCCCGGCCGTGCTCGTCCTCAGCGGTCAGCCGCACGCGCGCGTGCCGCGCCACCACCGCCTGCCAGCCGGGCACGCTGAGACAGCCCTCGAAGAAGGCGGCACGCTCGGAGCCGACGGGCTCGTACGAGGGATTCACCAGCACCCGGAACGGCTGGGGCACGCGCCCCCGCGCCACCCGGACCTCCTCCGTGACCGGCGCCGGGTCCTCGATCACCGCGATCCGCAGCGCCACCCCCACCTGCGGCGCGGCCAGCCCGACGCCCGGCGCCGCGTGCATGGTGACGCGCAGCGCCTCGACGAAGCGGGCCAGCAGCGCGGGGGCGAGCTGTCCGTCGTAGCGCTCGGTGCCGCGGCGCAGCACGGGGTCGCCGGCCGCGACGATGGGCAACGGGCCGCCGGGCGCGAGCAGTTCCTCGATCCGCCCGGCCAGGGTCGCGTGATCACGGGGAGAGGCCATCGCGCCAGCATGCCATGGCCCGGAGGGGCGACAGGCGCCCTCCGGGCCATGGCGATGCACTCACTCCTCTTCGAAGTCCCCGGCGAGTGCGGAGGCGATCCGCAGATGGGTGTCGGCCTCCTCGCCGCGTCCCTGCCGTTCGAGGGTGCGGCCCAGCATCAGCCGGGCGTAGTGCTCCACCGGGTCGCGCTCCACGATGAGCCGCAACTCGCTCTCCGCACGCCGCAGTTGAGCGGAGTGGTAGTAGGCGCGGGCCAGCAGCAGACGCGGTCCGGTCTGCTCCGGCACCTCTTCGACCAGCGGACCCAGCACCCGCGCCGCGGCGGCGTAGTCCTTGGCGTCGAAGAACATCCGGGCGCGCTCCCAGCGCTCCGCGGGCGTTCCGTGGGTGTAGTACGCGGACTCCTGCGACTGCTGCGGCTCCTGCGCCGCGTTGAACATGCTCTGCACGGCCGACCTCCTTCGGGGCCGACAACCGGCGCGGTTGGTTCAATATTCCACTAGTTGTGTCCGAGGGTGCGCAGCTCGGCGTTCGCCCGCTCCGTCACCAGGGCCAGCACCCGGCCGGCCGCGGCCCGGTCCGCCTCGGGGATGTCAGCCCAGATGCGCGCCGAGGCCCGTGCGGTCTCGGCGGCCCCGGTGTCGTACAGCGCCCGGCCGTCCTCCGTCATCCCGACGGTGCCGCTGTCGTCGACGGTGAGCAGCCCGCGTCCGATCAGCGCGTCGACGGTCCGCTCCGCCTCCCCGGCGGTGATCTTGACTGTGTCGACGACGCTCTGGACGAGCCGGCCGCGGGAGAACGGCTCTTCGGCGGCGGCGACCGGCCGCAGCACGGTGGTCTCCAGGAAGCTCAGGCCGTGGCGGCCCATCACCTGCTCCAGAACCGCGCGTGCGGCGTAGTGGGCCAGGCCGATCGCGCGGCTGTCGGCGAGCGGTGCGGTGGTGGTCATGACTGCTCCTTGTCGGTGTCTGCGTGGACGTACGACGGGTCGAGCGGTGTGTCGAGCAAGGCCGTCAGTTCGCTCGTGAACTGCCGGGTGCGCGGGCTGCCGAGGCCACCGAGCGGCTGGAGCAGCTGGTCGAGCAGCCCCTGGACGACCTCGATCGCCCGCTCGGTGGTCGCCCGCCCCTGCGGGGTCAGCGCGAGCTGCACCGCGCGCGGGTCACGCGGATCGCGGGCGCGCTCCAGCAGCCCGGCGGCCTCGAGGGAGCGGGCCAGCTTCGACACGTACAGCGGCTCCAGCCCCGTGTGGTCGGCGAGGCGCCGCTGGCTGGGACGCTCACCGGTGCGCTGCATGCCGTGCAGCGAGGCCACGAGCGAGTACTGCGCGTGGGTCAGTCCCAGCGGGGCGACCGCGCGATCGACGGCGACCCGCCATTTCGTCGACAGGCGCCACACCAGATAACCGGGGGTCGGACCGCCGGCCATGTTGCTGCTCATGCACTTACAGTACATGGCTACTATGTCCATGGCTACAAAATTCTCTGTCCATGGCTACTGCGCCGGGCACCGCCGCCATCGCACGCACAGGTGGTGCCCGGCCGACGGACTGACGGGGCGAGCCGGACGGGACTACGTTGTTCCGTATGAGCAATCTCGATCGCCAGGCGGTGCCCGCCGTGTGCGGTGGCCGTGGCTTCGTCGTGGCGGAACCGGTCCGCGAACTCCTCAGCCCGCGCCGCGTCCCGCTCGGCGAGTCGACCGAGGTCCGCCGGCTGCTGCCCAACCTCGGCCGCCGCATGGTCGGCGCCTGGTGTTTCGTCGACCACTACGGCCCCGACGACATCGCCGACGAGCCCGGCATGCAGGTGCCGCCGCACCCGCACATGGGCCTGCAGACGGTGAGCTGGTTGCACGAGGGAGAGGTACTGCACCGCGACTCCACGGGGAGCCTCCAGCTGATCCGCCCCAGGCAACTGGGACTGATGACCTCGGGCCGGGCGATCAGCCATTCCGAGGAGAGCCCGCGCTCGCACGCCCGCTTCCTGCACGGCGCCCAGCTGTGGGTGGCTCTCCCCGACGCTCACCGCCACACCGAGCCGCGCTTCGAGTACCACGCCGACCTGCCGACGGTCACGGCACCGGGCCTCACGGCCACGCTGCTCCTCGGCGACCTGGACGGCGCGACCTCGCCGGGCACGGCGTACACCCCGATCGTCGGCGCGGACCTGGCCCTGTCCCGCGGCGCGGACGTACGCCTGCCCCTGGAGCCGGACTTCGAGTACGCGGTGCTGTCCATGTCGGGCGAGGCCCACGTGGACGGCGTACCGCTCCTGCCCGGCTCGATGCTCTACCTCGGCTGCGGCCGCACGGAACTCCCCCTGCACGCCGAAACGGACGCGGGCCTGATGCTCCTGGGCGGCGAGCCGTTCGAGGAGGAACTGATCATGTTCTGGAACTGGATCGGGCGCTCCCAGGAGGAGATCGAACAGGCGCGGCGGGACTGGACGGAGGGGACGCGGTTCGGGGAGGTGAAGGGGTACGACGGGGCGCCGCTGGCCGCTCCCGAGCTGCCGGCGACGCCGCTGAAGCCGCGGGGACGGGTGCGCTGACCTGCGGGAATGCGTGAGCGCGAACTGCCAGGTCGCGGTCAGCGTCCACGCCGCGAGTGACGCCGCTTCCTGCCCGCTGCAATGGCGACTGTTCCTGCCCCAGGAATGGGCCTCGGCCACCACTTGCCGGGCCCTTGCCCGCGTCCCGGCGGACGTCGCACACCGCGAAAAATGGCGCGTGGCCCTGGGCATGCTCGACACACTCGCCGGCTGCGGCATGAGCCCGCCGGTGGTGGTCGCCGACACCGCCTATGGCGCCAACGCTCACCTGCCGTTCGCGCTGCCCGAGCGCGGGCTTGCCTACGTCCTGGCCGCCCGGTCGGACGTGAGCACCCACCCCTTCGAGGCGGACCTGTCGTTCCCACCCACAAGGGGGAGGTCGGCTGCTGGCCCCAGCCCCCGCTACCGACAGGCCGCACCGTCGGTGGCAGACGTGGCCGCCGGACTTGGACCGCAGGCTCACCCACTCACCTGGCGGCACGGCTCGACGGGCGGGTTGCGCTCCCGCTGCGCCGCCGCGCGCGTGGGCCCGGCCGGCAAAGCGGTCGAGCGCCCCGTCAAGGCCGCAGCCTCGGCCTAACAAGACTGGTGGGACCGGGTCCTGCCCGACTGCCGGCTACTGGTCGAAATGGCCCGCCGACGCCGAGGCGCCGACCGTCCACCGAACAGCGCCTGGCCCGCAAAAGCGCCCGGACCGGCCTCACCCTCTACCAGTCCCTCGACGCCCTGCAGAGCATCCTGAGGTGTTGGAACGGCGTCTGCATCACCTGCCGACAACCCCTGCCCAGCAGGTCACACCCAAGTCCAAGATCGAGAGAGCTAACGGAGTCGTACTAGAAAACCTGCCCCCAGTTGAGTGTCGACGAGGTGCGGTCGTTGAACCCGAAGACGTCCAGGTGGTTGATTGACGTACCGGCGTAAATCTCGAAGCGGCTGCCGCTCCAATTCGGGTTGTCAAACAACGTCACGTGCCATCTGCAGTTGTCGGTCGACGAAATGATGTCGTTCCAATCGCCGAGGTGGAGAAATCCACGGCCTACCTTGTTGAGGTCCAGCCATCCGGAATTGGGGCCGTTGTAAAGCCAATCTCCGCCGCCGTGTTCGTGCTCGAAGTAGGTCGAGTTTGCGGGGCAGCCCGGGGGGTAGCTCACGCTGACGCTCGCTTCATCGCGTAGGAGAGAGGGCTCAAGTCTGTGTGTGCGCAGGTGGTTCGTCATCATGCGCATGGAGGTGAACATGTAGAGGACCAGCTCGTCCTTCAAGGTCCCCGGCGTTGAGTAAAGGGCTTGTCCGTCGAATTCGCTAACCGTCCTGGGCTCGTTGACCTCACCGTCGATGACCACCCTCACCTTCGGTGGTGTATGCGGCCGGAGCGGTTGCTGGTCGGCACCACCAACGGTCGGCAGCAGCAACAGGTCATCTTCGTGTGTGACGCGAGGGGACCATCGCTTCACCAGTGCGTCGAGAGAGTCGATGCCAAGTTCCCGGAGGTTCTCGCGTGCCTGGGCCGCGAAGTCTTCCGGGTCCGCGCCTGTTGCGGGGTTCGGTTGCTGGGTCATGACCACTGCCCGAATCGCAGAGAGAAGTGTTCCGGACGACGCGCTCGCCACCGTCAGGCCGCAGTCGTCCGTTTGGAGATGCCGCCTTTACGGCGAAGGGGTCATAGGAGAGGTTACGCCGCGCTATAGGGGGGCGGAGCCACCCAGACCAATGCGGGCTACTTCCATTGAGACACATCGGGGTGGGTCTTGCACGTGGAAACTTGGCAGAGGCATTGCGGGTGGTCCCAGGACGACGGGCACACCGAAAAGACGACCCTGGTACTCCAGCTGTAGATCGTGACCGTCGTGTCGGGGATGGTTATCTCACGAGCCCTCCCACAGCCCCAGCCGCCGCAAACGACGCTGCCGATGCCTCTCGTGCAGCGCCGTTGGCCCGAAGATCCCGCCGAGTAGAAAGCCGCCGATCGGTGCGATGACGTAGTCCGACGGCTGCACGTCTGGGAGCAACAGGAAGTAGGCGGCCCACACTGCTCCCTTCCGCAGTGCCGTTCGGGCTTTGGTGTCCAAAACTGTTGTGGTCTTCATGTGGGATGCGGCTTGTCGCCGGTAATGACTGGCCCGTGATCGCGCCCGGTGGCGGCGTCGCCAGGCGGACCAGCGGAGGCCGGGGGCCGGGCCGTACGAAGCGGTCAGGCCGCTTCTGCTGCGTCTGCGCGTGCAGAAACCGTGGCTGATGCCTTAGTCGAAGGGGTTGCCGGAAGCAGCGATGGCTCCGGCACCGAGGACGCAGCCGAGTCCGCCGGTGCGGCACCTGGCCGATGAGTCAGCCGGCCCACCTCGCCGGCCGTTGGACGGTCATCACGGGTGGATGGCCACCGGACGAAGGAGCCGTCGGCCCTGGAGTGTCCTCAGTGGGACGAGCCCGAGCTGTCGCCGTCGCGCCCCCGGCTCGTGGAGGGCACGTGTGGGGAGCGGAGCACGAGCAGGGTGATCTCGCTGGGGGCGAAGACGCGGAACGGCGGGCCCCAGAAGCCGGTGCCGCGGCTGGTGTAGAGGAGGGTGCGCGCGCCGTGGTGGCTGAGGCCCGCGAGGACGGGCTGGTCGATGCGGACCAGGTGGTGGAAGGGCCAGATCTGGCCGCCGTGGGTGTGGCCGGAGAGTTGGAGGTCGACGCCTTCCGCTGCCGCCTGGTCGACGAACTTGGGCTGGTGTGCCAGCAGCAGGACGGGTAGGCCGGGGTCGGCGCCGTTCAGGGCTCCGGCGAGGTGGGCGCGGTGGCCGGCCAGACCGGAGGACTCGGCGGTGACGTCGTCCACGCCGGCGACCACGAGGGTGTCGCCTCCGCGTTCGAGCAGCAGGTGGCGGTTGCGCAGAGGCTCCCAGCCCAGCTCGTCCATCAGGTCGACCCAGCCCTGGGCCTCGCTGTAGTACTCGTGGTTGCCGGTCACGTAGACACGGGCCCGGGTGGCCCGCACCGTACCGAGGGGGGCGGCCTGGGCGCGGCGGCGCTCGGCGGTGCCGTCCGCGATGTCGCCGGTGTGGCAGACCAGGTCGGCTTCCAGGGTGTTGACCGTCTCGCACACCCGTGCCGACCATCGGGCGCGATCGAGTGGGCCGTAGTGGGTGTCGGTGATGAGGACGACGCGGGTTCCGTCCAACCCTGCCCCCAGCCGCGGGAGTTGTACGTCGAGTCGGCGCACGCGTGGCACGCGGCGGGCCTCGGCGTACCCCCAGGCGAGCAGTACGGCGGTCACGCCGAGGACGGCCCACGTGACGATGCGGGCCCGGTCCTGACTCTCCTCGACGCCGGCCACGGTCAGGGCGAGCCGCAGGAGGACGCCGAGCAGAACGGACCAGGTGAACAGGACCCAGCTGGCGCCCAGCAGGGTGTCACCGATGATCGCCGCCCGGTCCTTCTGGCGCCGGCCGTGGCCGCGCACCATCGCGAGCGGCATACCGACGAGACCGAGGACGAACAGGCCGGTGCCGACCAGCGCGACGGGCAGCGGCCACTGCTGGCCGGTGTACAGCAGCACCCCGCAGGGCACGGCCCACAACAGGACGGGGGCGATCAGGGGGATGTAGCGCATCAGGCGGTGCAGTGGGCTCTGCCGCGTCTCTTGCGCTTCATCCACGGCGGGCCGGGTGTTGCTGGTGTCGTTCACGCTTGCCCTCCCCAACCAGGCTGCCGTCTCGCGCACTGTATCCCGTTGTCCGGACCGAGCCGGGTCCGGCCCTGCCCGGCGGCCTGCGGCTCCTTGCTCGCACAGCCTCGCGCAAGAGCCGGCGCCGTGCCGGTCACCGGCCTTCGCTTGATGATCTCGTTCAGGAATCGGTCGGTCGATGAGCCGCGCGGACGAGCCCTGACTCGTAGGCCATGATCACCAGTTGCGCACGGTCCCGCGCGCGCAGCTTGCTCAGCAGTCGGCCTATGTAGGTCTTGACGGTGCCGTTGCTGAGGTGGAGGTACGCGCAGATGTCTGACGACGATCACGTTGAGGCTGTGCGAGATGATGTCGTGCAGTTCTCGGGCGATGCGCAGTCGCTCCTCGGTCAGTGCCTCCTCCGCAAGGCGGCGCTCCCTGCGGGCAGTTCGGGATCTCCGCTCTCGCACGGCACGGCCCGCGGTCCACGCTGCCCCGACGACGACCCACACCAGGGCGGCGGTTCCGGCAGCTTCGGCCCACGGGCCGGAGGGCGTCAGGACCGCTTCCCCCGTGAGAACCGCGGCTGCCGAGACGACCAGGGTCGGGGCGAGCGCCGTCGAAGCCCGGCGTGCCGGCTCGACGAGCGCCACCGCGTAGACGACCAGGGCCGCGGAGATGTACGGGTCCCGAGTGATGTCGAGCAGTGTCGCCGTCGCCGAAGCGCCCAGCGCGACGGCCAAGGCAGGCAGGGGCCACAGGCGCCGAACAGCCACCGGGACCCCGACACAGACGGCCACCAGCCATCCCAGCCACCACGGACCGCAGAACCGTGGCAGACCGTCTGCGGTGTCCTGAGCGGCCAGCGCCACGTATCCGGCTGTCACGACGGCCGCCGCACAGACGTCGATCGCCAGCAGATGCGCGCCGGTCCGCAGGTGCTGCCTCACTCCGTGCACCGCTCGACGATACCGGTGACCGTTCATCCCGCCTGCCCGAGGAGGAACATCGCGGTGCCCACGGCGACCAGCGCCAGAAGCCGTCCGGCGACCGTGGCCGCCCGCGGGGTCGGCCCGCTGCGCAACACGGCCATGCCGAGCGGAACGAGCGCGAGGCACAGTCCGGAGGCGGCGGCGACCGGCAGCGGGGTCGTGCCCTTCAGCACCCCCAGCGGCATCGCCGAGGTCAGAGCCAGGGCCGTCGCACGCACCGGGCCGAGCACTCGGGAGCGGTGTGCGCCGATGGCCAGCAGGAGCCAGCCGCCCATGACGGCGGCGTTCAGTGTGCTGAAGATGTGGAACGCGCCGTAGGTCTGGCTCACCGTTCGCGTCGCCGATGCCGCCCCCTGGACGGCCGCCAGCTGGAAGGCCAGGTGGTCCACACCGGCGTGGAACGCGCGGGCGAAGAGGCCGAGGACGGTGAACGTGCCGCCCCACAGAGCGAGTTCCCGGAACTCCCTGTGTGAGAAGGGTCGTTGACGGGGTCGTTACGGTCATGGGGCAACGATGCTGCTGCCGGACGTAGCGCGTCGTCGGAGCCCGGTCCACACTATCGGCTCGGACCGTGGTCGTATCGATGGCCTCCGGGCCTCGCTCGAGTGGGGATGGTCTGCTGCGGGCGCGTCCCGGTGCCGGCCCCGAGCCGGAGCTGTTGATGATCGTGGGGGTTTCGCTGACGAGTGCTCGCCCATACTGTGGCCCCGTGACGTCGATCAGAAAGTTCCAGGTCACCTTCGACTGCGCGGAACCTGAGCGCCTCGCCCGCTTTTGGTGCGAGGTGCTGGGGTACGTCGTACCGCCGCCGCCCGACGGGTTCGCCACCTGGGACGAGTTCAAGCGTTCGCAGCCACCTGAGCAGCAGGACGCATGGTTCGCCTGCGTCGATCCCTCGGGCGTGGGTCCGCGACTGTACTTCCAGCGCGTCCCCGAAGGGAAGGTCGTCAAGAACCGGCTGCATCTCGACGTGCGGGTCGGCACCGGACTCGTGGGCGAAGAGCGCCTCGCCGCACTGGAGGCCGAGTGCGCACGGCTGGTCCCGCTCGGGGCGGTACACGTGCGAACGCTGTACGACGGCAACGATTCGTGCATCCCGATGCTGGACATCGAAGGCAACGAGTTCTGCATCGACTGAGGGCCCGCGAAGGAGCCGGCGCACGTACCGGCTCGTCCCCGCAGTGCGGGCAGGAACGCGGCGGCCCGTCACCCGCCCGGCCGGCCTCCGCGACCCCTGCGACGCGCATGCCCGAGCCGGTCCACGCGGCCGGCCTGGGCTCGTCCACCACGCTGTAAGCCTCGATGCGTGCCGGGTCGACCCGCGAGAGGAGAACGTCCTGGTGATTGATGTCGATTTTCGGCGGGTCGGAGTCGAGATCCGGACCCACCCTCGCAATGCGCACCGGCCCTCCGGTGTACTGGATCGCGTGGGAGTCGGAGCTCGAACTTGCGCTGGGAGCAGGGGTGTCCGCGGAACCGGACTCAGAGGGCTGAGCGGCCGGCGGAGTGGCAGTCACGGGTGACACCGTGCTGCCCGGCGTCGCGGAGTCCGGTGCCGCCGGCCTGTCGGCCTGGTCGTCGCCGGTGAGGAGAGCCGGAGCGACAGCGGTGATCAGGCCGAAGGCGCCACCGCCGACCGTCGTGACCACAGCCAACGACGAGGGTGATCTTGCCGCCTTCGCTCAGTCCCGTGAACCAGTCCCAGGCGCGGCGCAGGGCTGACGTTCGCGACGGCGGGGGAGTGGACCGGAGCCCGGGCCGGGCGTCGAGCCCGGACTGTTGTGCTGAGAAGGCGACGTCGAGGACATCCAAACTCCCTGACCGCGCGGTTGGTCGGGGTCCAAGAGAGTAGAGGAAGCGAGCGCCTGGGGCTGGCCCGGTCGCCGAACGGGCGCCGTCGGCACCAGGGGCGCCGCCCTCTTCCAGGACCGCCCGCATCGCCACCCGGAGACCGGGTCGGGATGAGGCTCAGCGGGTTCCGGCCGTCGTGGCCCGGGGCTCCGCCGGGACGTCACGGATTCCGAGGCACAGGTGCTCGACGTGGAAGAGGGCCTGTTCCAGCAGTTCGGCGACGTGGTTGTCGTAGAGGGCGTAGATGACCGAGCGGCCCCGGCGCTCGCCCGTGACCAGGCCGAGGTTGCGCAGCAGGCGCAGCTGGTGGGAGCAGGCGGACTGTTCCATGCCGACGGCGTCGGCGAGTTCGGTCGCCGCGCACGGGCCCTCCTGGAGGCGGGCCAGGATCCGCAGCCGGGACGGGGTGGCCAGAGCCTGGAGCGTGGCGGCGACGTCGGCGGCACCCACCGTCTCGAGGCGCTCGCGCGCGGTGGCGGTCGTTTTGGCATCAGCTCCGTGGCCCATGGCCCTCATCCTACGGAGACAGACCCATGAACGCATGAATGGGTCTTCATGTGGTCCTGTACGGTGGAGGGAGTGGCGCCGGACATCCGGCTCAGCGCTGTTTCGCCCTGCCTTTCGTGAAGGACTCCGCTCCGATGACCTCCACCCTCACCCAGCCGTCCACCGACCTGGCCGTGCTGCCACGCGGGAGCGGGGCGCCCCGGCGTCGCACTCGTGTGCTCGCCCTCCCCGAGGCGCGCTGGGCGCTGGCGGCCACCGTCCTCTTCCTGCTCGCCCTGCCGCTGCAGCTGACCGGCGCTCCCGTGTGGGCGTGGGCCCCGCTGTACACGCTGGCCTACGCGACCGGCGGCTGGGAGCCCGGCTGGGAAGGGCTGAAGGCGCTGCGGGAGAAGACCCTCGACGTCGACCTGCTGATGGTCGTCGCCGCGCTCGGGGCGGCGGCGATCGGGCAGGTGATGGACGGTGCTCTGCTGATCGTCATCTTCGCCACCTCCGGCGCGCTGGAGGCACTGGCCACGGCACGCACCGCCGATTCCGTGCGCGGGCTGCTGGATCTCGCGCCCGCCACAGCGACGCGGGTGGGCACCGACGGGGCCGAGGAGACCGTCGCGGCCGGGGATCTGTGGGTCGGCGACACCATCCTCGTGCGGCCCGGCGAGCGGGTCGGCGCCGACGGCCGGGTCCTGGACGGGGCGAGCGATGTCGACCAGGCGACCATCACCGGCGAGCCGCTGCCCGTCGCCAAGGAGAAGGGCGACGAGGTCTTCGCAGGCACACTCAACGGCACCGGCGCCCTGCGCGTGCGCGTCGAGCGGGACACCTCCGACACGGTGATCGCCCGCATCGTGCGCATGGTGGAGGAAGCGTCCGAGACCAAGGCGCCGACCCAGCTGTTCATCGAGAAGGTCGAACAGCGCTACTCGCTGGGCATGGTCGCGGCGACCCTGGCCGTGTTCCTGATCCCACTGGCCTTCGGCGCGCGGCTCACCGACTCGCTGCTGCGCGCGATGACCTTCATGATCGTGGCCTCGCCGTGCGCGGTCGTCCTCGCGACCATGCCGCCCCTGCTGTCGGCCATCGCGAACGCCGGACGACACGGTGTGCTCGTCAAGTCGGCCGTGGTGATGGAGCGGCTCGGTCAGGTCGACGCGGTGGCGTTGGACAAGACGGGCACGCTCACCGAGGGCACCCCGCGGGTCACCGACATCCGCGCGCTGACCGGCACGGGGCCGGACGAGCTTCTGGTCCTCGCGGCGGCTGCCGAGCGCCCGAGCGAGCATCCCCTGGGCCGCGCCGTCGTGGACGCGGCACTCGAGCGCGGGCTCGCCCTGCCGGTGGCGGAGCACTTCGACTCCACGCCCGGCGTCGGCGTGACCGCCACCGTCGACGGGCGCGTGGTCGCCGTCGGGGCGCCGGCCCGGCTGCTCCTCGGCGCCACGGACGCGAACTCCGCCCGAGCGGCGGTGCTCGCCGCCGAGCTGGAGGACGGCGGGCGCACCGCGGTGCTGGTCAGCGTGGACGGTACGCCGGTGGGGGTGCTCGGCATCGCGGACCGGCTGCGCCCCGACGCCGCCGCCACGGTGGCCTCGCTGACCTCTCTCACCGGATCTGCTCCGCTTCTGCTGACGGGTGACAACCCGCGCGCCGCCGCTCGCCTCGCCGCGGAGGTCGGCATCGAGGACGTGCGTGCCGCACTGCTGCCGCAGCACAAGGTCGTCGCCGTCCGGGAGCGGGAGGAGGCCGGCCGCAAGGTGATGGTGGTCGGCGACGGCGTCAACGACGCCCCGGCGCTCGCCGCCGCCCACACCGGCGTCGCCATGGGCCGGGCGGGCTCCGACCTGGCGTTGGAGACCGCCGACGCCGTGATCGTCCGCGACGAGCTCACCACCGTGCCCGCCGTGATCGCCCTGTCCCGGCGAGCCCGCAGACTGGTCGTGCAGAACCTGGTCGTCGCGGCTGTCTTCATCGCGGGCCTGGTGATCTGGGACCTCGCCGGGAACCTGCCGCTCCCGCTCGGCGTCGCGGGCCACGAGGGCTCCACGGTCCTCGTCGGCCTCAACGGACTGCGGTTGCTGCGTGAGGCGGCCTGGCAGCGGGCCACCGAGTGAGCCGCCGGAAGACTCCCGCCGAAGCGGCACCCCGGTGCACGGTCACCGTATGCAGGGGCTGCTGCTGCGGCACGCCCAAGGTTCCGGGCGTCGACCACGCCGCCCAACTCGCCACCCTGAAGGCAGAACTGGGGCCGGTCGCCCACATCAGGGCGGTGAACTGCCTCGACGCGTGCGAGCAGGCCAACGTCATCGTCGTACAGCCCTCCCCGGCCGGACGGGCGGCCGGTGGCCGGCCGGTCTGGCTGGGGCTGGTCAACGACCCCGACGCCACGGGGGACATCGTCGCGTGGGTGCGCGCCGGTGGGCCGGGGCCGGCGGATCCACCTCAGGTCCTCGACCTGTACGAGTTCGGGCCGTCCCGGCGCGTGCGGCGCGGCCTGGAGGACTGAGGCGTCCTCAGCGGTGCGCGCAGGGACCGTCGCCCACGTGACGGTGACTGTGTCGCCGGCCGTCCCGCACCGCGGCCGTCACCCCCGTCGACGAGCGACAGTGCGTCAAGGTCGGCGGCGGAGGGTCAGGCGGTTCCGCCAGGGGCTCTGGGGGCGGTCGCCATGGCTCGCGTCCGGGGCCGCCTGGTAGGCGGGATCGGGTTCCGTGAAGTAGGCGCTGTCCTTGGGGCGGCCGCGGTCCGCGGTGGGCCGGGGGCGCGGGGCCGGCTCCAGATGGGGAATGTGCTTGGAGCAGTGGACGTAGGCTTCCTCGACCGTGATGTGGACCCACAGGTGCGGCCGGCGGCCGGGCGCGGTCTCGGTCGGCAGGTGCGGGAACCACGCCCGTTGGTCGTGGTCGGCGTGCAGCCGTGCCGTGCCGTTGACGTGCAGTCCTATGTGGTCGTGCGTGAAGTCCATGAACAGCAGGCCGACGTGAGGGTTCTCGGTGATGTTGCCCGCACTGGCCAGGACCCCGTTGCCCCGGTATTCCGGGTAGGTCAGGGTGCGGTCGTCGAGGGGGACGCAGAATCCGGGCGGACCCGAGCGGAAGCTGGCATCGCAGGCGCCGCGGGAGTCGGCCGTCGACAGGAAGACCATGCTCTGGCGGGTTATGAACTCTTGCATGGCCGGCGTCAGACAGGGGCGTACCTGGCGGTCGTAGAAGCCGGCCGCTCGGTCGGTGGTGCCCAGCTGCTCCTGCAACAGGCGTTCTCCGAGAGAACCGGGCATGTAGGGGTCGGTCACAGCTGGTCGGTCTCCTCGGTCGGGCGGAGCGGCCGCAGGGGGGCGGTCAGGACGGGGACGTCCCAGGGGTCGTAGTGCATGAGATGGGGTGGAACACCGTGCCGTTGCAGGGCCTGCACCGCTTCGCCGAGCATCTGCGGCGGGCCGCACAGGTACGCCTCGTGCCGGTACCAGGGCCCGAACTCCGCGAGGACCTCGGGCAGCGTGCCCTCCAGCCCCGCGATGCGCTGATGGGAGACGGCAGCCCGGACCCGCAGCCAGTGGTGGCGCTGGGACATACGCAGCATGTCGTCGAGCCCGTAGAGTTCGTCTGCCGTTCTGGCGCCGATGAACACACTGACCTCCGTCCGGTCGCCGATACCCTCTCGGGCCGCCTGTTCTATGAGGGCGCGTATCGGAGCGAGGCCGGTCCCGCCCGCCACGAAGAGCAGATCGCGTCCGGCGGCCGGGCGCAGCACCATGTCGCCTTCCGGTGGGCCGAGCCGGACCGGATCTCCTGGACGGGCATGGTGGACCAGCGCGTTGCTGACGACGCCGCCGTGGACGGCACGGACGTGGAAGGTGAGCTCGGAATCGTCCCGCGGGGCGTGCGCGGGGGAGTAGTGCCGCCACAGCCTCGGCGCCCAAGGCGTCTCGACGCTGACGTACTGACCCGCCACGAAGGGGTACGGCGCCTGTGGCCGGACGGTGATCTCCGCGATGCCGTTCCCGCGGTGCACGTGCTGGACGATGTGCGCGTCCCACACCGCCGGCCGGTGATGTGCGTCCTCCTCGGCGGCGCGGATCATCACGTCCGCGGCTGCGGTGTAGGCGCGCTGCCACGCTGCCGCCAGGTCGGGCGTCCAGGCAGGGCCGGCGTAGCGGGAGAGTGCTTCCAGCAGGCATTCACCGACGGCCGGGTAGTGGGCCTCCTGGGTGCCGAACTTGCGGTGGTCACGCCCCAGGCGGGAGCAGAAAGCGACGAGGTTGTCCGGATCGTCGACCAGGTCGACGATCCGTAGGAGGGCACGCAGCAGGCGGTCCCGCTGGACGTCGAGGGCGGCCGGGAACAGGTTTTGGACCTGTGGGTGGCGAGCGAACAGGATGGCGTAGAAATACACCGCCAGCTCGGCGACGTGTGGCCCGACCACCGCCAGACTTGCCCGTACGAGTGCGATGTCCTCGGCGCTCACCGGATGCTGGACGGGCGCGGCGTAACGGGGGGCCGCGGCGGGATCCGGTGGGATCATGGCCGCTCCGCCCCATCCATCCCGCCGTCGCGGCTGCGGATCAAGGGACCAGGCGCCGGTCATCGGCCGGCGCTCGCCCGTCATGCTCTGCCCGAGGGCCGGTCCGCCGCGACAGCGACATGCGCGGGGCAGCGGAGAACCTCCGGCGCGTCGCAGAAGTGCGTGCGCGACCTGGTGATTCCTGCCGGGCGGAAGCGCGAGAGGGGCATGACCGTACGGCCAGGGCGCTGCCGAGCGCTGTACATGGAACGCACGAACCTTTCTCTTACTGATGGGAAACGCTCAGCACGAGCGGGGCGACGTCGTCGTTCGGGCGCCGGACCGAAGCTGCCAGGGGCCCCGCATGTGTGCGAGGTGTTCCTGCGGCGAGCCTGGTTGCCCGGCAGGGTCCGCCGGGCGGTCATCACCGTAGCGGCCGATCATGGCGGCGTGGGCCCGGCCGGTCACCGGTTGGGCGATTCCATCGGGTCCCGCCGGGCAGGACGACCCCTTATCGGCCCTGCACAGGCCGTACGAACCCGGGGCCGGTGGACCTCCAGCCGGATCTCGTTGCCGTCCGGTAACGGTTCTGTGGACGGCTCGGGTAGGGCCGACATCTCGGCCCATGTCGCCGGTCCTGGCCGGCCTCCGCCGCTCGGAAGGGAGAGTGGTGACGGCAGGCCACCGAGGGAAGGAAGGGGGCGACCGGGTGGGCCGCGCCGCGTCAGCCGTTGTCCGGAAGGTCCCGGATGCAGAAGGACTTCCGGTCCGCGGAGAACGTGTACGAGGTGCCGTTCCCCGCGGCCCGGGCAGGTCCGGTCACCGGGTGGGGGTCGGAGATCTCGCCGCGCAGGGTCATGCCGGCGGTGCCCGCCGGCCGGTGGCGTGCCGGGCCGTGTCCCGCGTCGCTCTCCGAGGTGCCGGCGACGACCGTGTCCTCGTTCACGAAGGCCGCGTCCATGTCCCAGCCATCCTCGCCCTCGCCGACGCTCAGCCCCATCCGCGCCGGATCGGCGTGCGGCGTGTGGAACGACCCCGAGGCCACCCGTCTCCGTGCTCGCGCGGGCGAGCATCCGGCCGCGGGCGGCGTCCAGGACGAGCCACACAGCTCGTCGTCTCCGTGTCGTCACCGTCGGCCGCGAGCAGGCCCCGGACGTGCGGCCGGACCAGCCTGCCGCCGGCGGAGACCGCGGCTGAACCGCTGTCGGGTCACCCGTTCGTCGTCGGCGTACTCGGAGAAGTCGCGGTGCAGTCGCGGGCATTCACCGGCCCGGCAGGCGTGGCGCACCTCCCACAGCGTGGCGCCGGACGCGTCCACGCAGCGCACGGCGTGCACTGCGGCGAACACGGCCGTGCCGCCGTCCGGGGAGACCGTCACCGTGCCGGAGCGGCGGGGCCAGGGGGTGGGGAAGCGCACTACGTCGGCCGAGTCCGGGTCGAGTGCGGCATCGGCACGTGCGCGATCAGCCGGCGCCCGGCCCGGCGCAGGACTTCGGGCGCGTCCTCGGATCCCGGGGCCGACGGGGCGGCGACGGTGGCGAGGAGACGGGCGGCGGTCACCGGGCCTTCGACGCGAGAGAGGTCCGGGGCCTTCACCCGCCACTCCCGTAGGAGGCCGCATCCGGCCCCCCGGCGGACGGCTCGTCGGCCGGCCCGAGAATGGCGGGAAGGTCGTCCATCCAGGCGAGGACCGCTTCCTCGTAGCGGATGCCGAAGGCGAGGGTGGCGCGCTGGTGGATGTCGAACGCCGAGGTTCCCAGGCGTGCCTGGTACGTCTTCAGGCGCCGCTGGTGGACCGTGCGGTGCTGGTCGACATAGGACAGCAGACGGGTGCGGTCCAGATGACCGCCGAAGGCGATCGTCAGCAGCAGGGGGTAGCGGATCTGTTCCGCGCCGGGAGGTGCGGCGATCCACTGTGCGAACGCGTCCCGCCCGGCGTCGGTGATGCGGTAGCGGACCCGGGCGCGCGGCCCGGTGTCCCCGGCCATGACGAGCCCGCGCTCGGCGAGGGCGGCGAGTTCGCGGTAGACCTGGCTCCGGGTCACGGTCCAGAACGCGCCGACGACCTCCTCGGCGATCCCCAGGAGTTCGTAACCGCTTGCTTCCCCCGTGTGGAGGAATCCCAGGAGCGTGGCGGCTGTGGCGTTGAGGTTGTCCATGCAGGCTCTCCTTGACACTCCACAGTGGACGGTACATGATGCTGGCGGTCGATAGTCCACTGTGGTCGGTCGATCCACTGTGTCACAGGGTCGGGGGCCCGGATGAGCACGGCGCAACGGGGGAGAGCTGTCATGGCGCGATTCGGTCTGGGCTTACAGAGCCTGGACGACGAGACCCAGCCGGTCGAACTCCCGGTCAGCGGGCGCCTCCCCGAGTGGTTAGGTGGCACGCTGCTGCGGAACGGCCCCGCCAAGTTCGAGGCCGGCGCCACGGGCTTCCGGCACTGGTTCGACGGACAGGCCATGGTCCATCGGTTCGCCGTCGACAGCGGGCGGGTGCACTACGCCAACCGTTACCTGGACACGCCGAGCAGCCGCGCTGTTCTCGGAGAGGGCCGCATCCGTCACCAGGAATTCGCCACCGATCCCTGCCGAAGCGTCTTCGCTCGTTTCTTCACGCCTTTCCAGCGCGGCCGCCCCGCAAATCCCAACGTGAACATCGCGCGTTTCGGGGACCGGACCGTCGCGCTCACCGAAACACCACTGCCGGTGGAGTTCGCGCCGGACACCCTCGCCACGGTCGGAGTGGTCGACTATGACGACCGGCTCGGCGGGCAGCTGACTACGGCGCATCCCCATCGGGACCCGGTCACCGGTGACCTCGTCAATTACGTGACGCATTTCTCGCGGCGCAGTGAATACCGTGTATATCGCCAGCGGCCCGGCGGCACACCGCGCCGTGAACTGCTCGGGCGCCACCGTGTGGGCGAGCCCGCGTATATGCACAGCTTCGCCATCACCTCCCGGCACGTGGTGCTGGTCGAGTTTCCCCTCGTGGTGAACCCCTTCAGGCTCCTGCTGAGCGGTCGACCCTTCATCGAGAACTACCGCTGGAAACCGGAGCGCGGAACCCGGTTCATCGTCATGGACCGAGATGACGGACGCGTGCGCGCGGTGCTGCGTGGCCCCGCGTGCTTCGCCTTCCATCACATCAACGCGTGGGAAGAGAACGGCCGGCTCTTCATCGACCTGTGCGCCTACGACGACGCCGCGGTGATCGAAGCCCTCTACCTCGACTCCCTGCGCGGCGGTGACGCCCTCCCGCCGGCCACGCCCACCCGGTTCGCCCTGGATCCGGAGGCCGGAACCGTCGCGGCGCAACCGCTGGCGGCGGAATCCCTGGAGTTGCCGCGCATCGCCTATCGGCGGCACAACGGCCGGCCCTATCGCTACGCCTACGGTGTCGGCTCCCGCGATCGCCGGACCGACGACTTCTTCAACCAGCTGGTGAAGCTCGACGTCGGGGACGGCGGCACGCTTGTGTGGCACGAGGAGGGCTGCTATCCGGGCGAGCCCGTCTTCGTCGCGGCCCCTCCTGATGCCGGCCGGGACGGAGCGGAGGACGACGGCGTCGTGCTCGCGGTGGTCCTGCGTCCGGCGACCGCGTCGTCGTATCTGCTGGCCCTCGACGCGCGGACGTTCCGGGAGCTGGCCCGGGCAGAGGTCCCGCACGCCGTCCCGTTCGGGTTCCACGGCGCCTTCGTCCGGGAGGACCGCGCCCGCGACGTCGTCTGAGCGGTTGGATTCTGGGTTCAGCAGTAAGAAACGGTGGGGGGCGCGGAGTGTCCGCGATGCCTCCGAATTCGCTGTGCGCTGCATTGAAAAAGAACTTGTCATGATCATGATTATGCCCGGATTAACAGACCCTTGGCTGCTCGAGCTGACTGGCCGGTCAGAATGATGCGTTCGTTCATTTCTGTAGAAAAATGGATACGCCGAGTTAACGCAGAGTCCCTTTATTTTCCTCCAGCGCGGCTCTAGACTCCAATCACTGACTCGGAGGAGCCGGTCGCGGGGGTGCCCCACCACCGCCGGCGAGCGAAACCCGGATCCAGTCTGACTGCTGAGTAAGGAGGACTGGGATCTGTCGTTCCGGCGACTTCTCATGGCGATGAGATCGCCGTCTCCTTCGAAGTCGGTGGATTCCTCCGTTGTTTCCGTCGTCAGATTCGCGGCTGCGTGCGGAATTCGGCGCCTCTGTGACTGTCACAGCAGGCGTGTGCACGCGTCATGCCGCATTCCGTCCCGCTCGGGTTTTTCCCCATTTCCCGAAAGGAACCACCATGCCCGCAGTGAGCGCTCTCGAGGCGCAGGAGTGGCTGATCGAGAAGATCGCGCACCGCCTCGGCACAGAGCAGGCCGAGGTAGCGCCCGAGATGTACTTCGACGAGATGGACCTCGACTCGACGGAAGCCCTCATCCTCGCCGGCGAGATCGAGAGCTGGCTGGGGTTCGAGCTGAGCACCACCACGCTGTGGTACCACCCCACCATCAAGGACCTGGCGGCTCACATAGCGGAGGAGAGCGACCGCCGTGCGGCATCCGCGTAGCGCCGAACGGCCCGTCGTCCACCGCCACCGCGCGGCGGCACCGGGCAGCCACACGGTCTACCTGGTCCACCCCGGCGCGCTCGACGTGTCCGTCCACCGCACCCTGGCCGCTGCGCTCCCCGCAGGCGTCGGGCTGACCGTGCTGGACCTCGGCGGACTGCCGGAGTACTGGCAGGCGGCACTCACCGGCGGCCACGCCGACACCACCATCGACGCGCTGGCCTCCCGGCTGCAGACGGCCGTCCAGGTCGCTCACATCGAGGGCGACTACGTGCTCGCGGGCTGGTCCTTCGGCGGCGTGGTGGCGCACGCCATGGCGTCCCTGCCCGCCCGCCACGGCCGTCCCGCCCGGCTGGTGCTGCTGGACAGCATCGCGCCCGTCGAGGCGTACAAACACGACGACGACGCCCTGGAACCGTCCCTGCTGCTCGGCTGGTTCGGCATGTACCTCGGCGCGAAGCGGGACCGCCCGCTGCCGCTCGACCCGGAGCGGCTGGCCGGACTCGGCGTGGACGACGGTCTGAAGCTGGTGCTGGAGGCAGCCGTCGCCAACGAGGTGCTGCTGCCCTCCACCCCGCTCCCGGGGCTGCGCAAGCTGTACGACACCTATGTCGACGGCCTGCTGCGCAACAACCGGCTGACGAACCCTCACCGGCCGCTGCCCGCTCCGGTGCCCGTGGTGCTGGTCAAGGCCGACCGCAGCCTCGTGCCGGGGGACCGGACGCTGGGCTGGGAGCCTCTCGCTCCCCACGGCCTGCAGGTGCACACCTGCCCGGGAGACCACTACACCATGCTCACCCGCGCTGACGCCGCTGCCGTCGTCGCGTCGCTGCTCGATGCCGCCTGACCGCGATACCGGCAAGCTCAGGTATCACGGGCATCGAGAACCAGCAGACCTTCGCCAGTAGGCGCATCCTCTTCCCACGAGGCCGGGCCATGCCGCCCTGCCCCGACCCTCGAGAGAGCCTCGCTGTGAACGTTTCGCAGGATTCCGACCTCGACCGCCGGCTCGCCCGCGACCCGATCGCGATCGTCGGCCTGTCCGCCCTCTACCCCAAATCCCGCGACCTGAGGGAGTTCTGGGCCAACGTCGCCGCGGCGGCCGACTGCATCGAAGACGTGCCCGCCACCCACTGGGACGTCGACGAGTTCTACGACCCCGATCCCGCGGTGCCGGACAAGACCTACGCCAAGCGCGGCGGTTTCATCCCGGACACGCCCTTCAACCCGCTGGAGTTCGGCCTGCCGCCGAACACCCTGGAGGTCACCGACGTCCTCCAGCTGCTCAGCCTGGTGGTCGCCCGCGACCTGCTCAAGGACGCCGGGGCCGACCAGTCCTGGTACGACGCCTCCCGCACCGGCGTCGTACTCGGCATCACCGGCGCCAACCAGCTCACCCAGCCGCTCACCGCCCGCCTGCAGACCCCCGTCCTGAAGGAGGTCGTCCGCAGCTGCGGCCTGAGCGACAAGGACGCGGAGGAGATCGCCGCCAAGTTCCGCCTCGCCTACGCCCCCTGGGAGGAGAACTCCTTCCCCGGCATGCTCGGCAACGTGGTCGCCGGGCGGATCGCCAACCGGCTCGACCTCGGCGGCATCAACATGACCGTCGACGCCGCCTGCGCCAGCTCGCTGGGTGCCGTCAAGGCGGCCGTCAGCGAACTGCTGGAGCGCCGCGCGGACACCATGCTGGTGGGCGGCTGCGACGCCGAGAACACCATCTTCATGTACCTCTGCTTCAGCAAGACCCCCGCGCTGTCCAAGTCCGGCCGCATCCGGCCCTTCGACCAGGACGCCGACGGCACGCTCATCGGCGAGGGCATCGGCATGCTGGCGCTGCGCCGGCTCAGTGACGCCGAGCGGGACGGCAACCGTGTGTACGCCGTGCTGCGCGGCATCGGCGCCGCCAGCGACGGCCGCTTCAAGTCCATCTACGCCCCGCGCAAGGAGGGCCAGGTCCTCGCCCTGGAACGGGCCTACCACGACGCGGACTGCTCCCCGGCCAGCGTCGAGCTCTTCGAGGCGCACGGCACCGGCACCGCCGTCGGCGACGCCACCGAACTCAGCTCGCTCGCCGCCGTCGTCTCCGCGGCCACGCCGGAGCGGCAGTACGCGGCCGTGGGCAGCGTCAAGTCGCAGATCGGGCACACCAAGGCGGCGGCCGGCGCGGCCGGCATGATCAAGCTGTCGCTCGCCCTGCACCACAAGGTGCTGCCGCCCACCATCAACGTCGACCAGCCCAACTCGGCCGTCGACTTCGCGAACGGGCCGTTCTACGTCAACACCGCTCTGCGCCCCTGGATCCGCGACCCGCGGCGGCCGCGGCGCCGGGCCGCCGTCTCCTCCTTCGGCTTCGGCGGCACCAACTTCCACCTGGTGCTCGAGGAGCACGGCGAGGGCGAGGACCTCCAGGTGATGTTCCCGGTCGCCCAGGTGCACCTGTGGCACGCCGCCGACACCGCGGCGCTCACCGCCGCGCTCGCCGAGGACGCGCCCGTGCAGGCCGGTCCCGTCCCCGACAGCCACGCCCGTGTCGCCTTCGCCGCCCGCGGCGCCGAGGACGCGGCGGCACTGCGCGAGCTGGCGCTGCGCGAGCTGCGGGCCCGCCCGGACGCCGACTCCTGGTCGCACCCCAAGGGCATCTTCTTCCGCCGCCGTGCCGCCGAGGCCGGGGAGCGCGGCAAGGTGGGCGCGCTCTTCGCCGGGCAGGGCAGCCAGTACGTCGCCCCGGGCATGACCGCCGTGCTGGCGCTGCCGCCGTTGCGCGCCGCCTTCGACCGCGCCAACCGGCACTTCCAGGGCGCCGAACCGCTCTCCCGCATCGCCTTCCCGCCGCCCGCGTTCGACGAGGCCACGCGCACGGCGCAGGAGAACGCGCTGCGCGCCACCGAGTACGCCCAGCCCGCCATCGGCGCCCTCGCCGCCGGTCAGTTCCGCTACCTGGGCGAACTGGGCTTCGCGCCCGAGGGCTACCTCGGGCACAGCTTCGGCGAGCTGACCGCGTTGTGGGCGGCCGGGGCACTGGACGACGACACGTACTTCGCCCTCGCCCGGGCCCGGGGCGCCGCGATGGCGCCGCCCGCCGAGTCCGGTTTCGACGCCGGTGCGATGGCCGCCGTCAGTGCCCCCGAGGAGCGCGTGACGGAGTTGCTGACCGGCATCCCGGGGCTGCACGTGTGCAACCGCAACGCGCCGGACCAGATCGTGGTGGGCGGCGCCACCGAGGCCGTGTCGCAGCTGGTGGCCGCCGCGGGCGAGGCCGGGATCAAGGCGTCCCGGCTGCCGGTCTCCGCGGCCTTCCACACCCCTTACGTCGGCCACGCGGTGGAGGCGTTCCGCGCGCACGTCGAGGCCGCACAGGTGGCCGAGCCGCGCGGCCCGGTCTACGCCAACACCCGAGGGGCTTCCTACGGCGCGGACGTGGCCGCCAACCGCCACATCCTGGCCGAGCAGCTCATCCACCCGGTGGACTTCGCCGCCCGTGTCGAGGAGATGTACGCGGCCGGGTTCCGCACCTTCGTCGAGTTCGGGCCGAAGAGCGTGCTCACCCAGCTGGTGCGCCGCATCCTCGGCGAACGCCCGCACACCGCGCTGGCCGTGGACGCCGGCCCCGGCAAGGACGCCGACCTCGCGCTGAAGCAGGCCGTGGCCCAACTCGCCGTACTGGGGCTGCCGTTGCGGACCGCGGACCGGTACGTGGCCGCACCGGTGGAACAGGAGCCGGTGAAGGGCATGTCCATCATGCTCAACGGCATCAACTACGTGTCGCCGGAACGCAAGGCCGCCTACCGCTCGGCGATCGAGACGGGCTACCGCGTCGCGCTGCCGACCGCGGCGCCGGCGCTGTCCGCACCTGTGCCGTCCGCGCCCGTTCCCGCACCCGCCCCCGTGCCCGCGCCGTCTGCCGTCGCCGTGCCCCAGCCCCGGCCGGTCGCCGCGCAGCCGCCGGTCCCGCAGCCGGTCGCCGCGCAGCCGTCGTTGCCGCAGCCGGGTGCCGGGTACCAGCCGGCCGCCGCTCCCGCCGAGCGCGCGACCGCCGTGGCTCTCGCGCCGTCGCCGGCCGCACCCGCGCCGGCCCCGGCATCCGCCCCCTCCCTCACCGCCCAGGAGACAGCACCCGTGGACAAGGATCGCCTGGCCGACGTGGTCGCCGACCACCTGGCGCTGCACGACGAGTACCTCAACGGGCAACTGGACAGCGCCCAGCGCCTCGCCGGACTGCTGGAGCGCGCCTACGACCAGGGCCTGCTGAACCAGGTGCTCTCCGGTGTCACCACCGTCAAGGAGCACAGCCTGGCCATCGGCCGCACCCATCTGCGGGCCAACGAGATCCTGCGCGAACTGGCCGGCTTGGAGATCGGCGCCGCCTCGGCGCCCACCACGGCCCCCGCCCCCGCGCCGCAGGCATACGCCGCGCCCGCCCCGGCCGCCGTCCCGGCCCCGGCGCCGCAGCCGCTGGCCGTCCCCGCCGCACCCGCCGTGGCGGCGCTCCCGGCCCCGGCCCCCGCTCCGGCTGCGGCCCCCGCCCCGGCCCCGGCGCCCGCTCCGGTTGTGGTCGCGGCACCCGCTCCTGCCGCAGCGCCTGCCCCTGTGGCTCCGGCTGCTCCCGCCGGGCCTGATGCGGCGTCGGTGACGTCGGCGTTGTTGGAGGTGGTGGCGCAGAAGACGGGTTATCCGGCGGAGATGCTGGAGCTCGGGATGGATGTCGAGGCCGATCTGGGCATCGATTCCATCAAGCGCGTGGAGATCATGGGCGTGCTGCACGAGCGGTTCGCCTCGGGTGTGGCGGCGAGCCCCGAGCAGCTGGCCGAACTGCGCACGCTGCAGGACATCGTCAGCTTCATGGCGGGCGCCGCCGCCGCGCCCACTGCCGCCACGCCGCTCACCGCCGCCGCCCCCGTCGCTGCCGCCTCGCTGGCTCCTGCTGCCGGGCCTGATGCGGCGTCGGTGACGTCGGCGTTGCTGGAGGTGGTGGCGCAGAAGACGGGTTATCCGGCGGAGATGCTGGAGCTCGGGATGGATGTCGAGGCCGATCTGGGCATCGATTCCATCAAGCGGGTGGAGATCATGGGTGTGCTGCACGAGCGGTTCGCCTCGGGTGTGGCGGCGAGCCCGGAGCAGTTGGGCGAGTTGCGCACGCTGCAGGACATCGTCAGCTTCATGGCGGGCGCCGCCGCCGCGCCCACTGCCGCCACGCCGCTCACCGCCGCCGCCCCGGTCGCTGCCGCCTCGCCGGCTCCTGCTGCCGGGCCTGACGCGGCGTCGGTGACGTCGGCGTTGCTGGAGGTGGTGGCGCAGAAGACGGGTTATCCGGCGGAGATGCTGGAGCTCGGGATGGATGTCGAGGCCGATCTGGGCATCGATTCCATCAAGCGCGTGGAGATCATGGGCGTGCTGCACGAGCGGTTCGCCTCGGGTGTGGCCGCGGCGAGCCCGGAACAGCTGGCCGAACTGCGCACCCTCCAGGACATCGTGAGCTTCATGTCCGGGCAGGACGCGCCCGCCGCGCAGGCCGGCCCGTCCCTCGTCCCGTCGGCCCCGGCGTCCGAGCCGGAAGCCGCCCCGGAGCGCGGGCGGATCGGCCGGGCCCAGGCCGCCCTGGCCGAGCTGCCGGTTCCCGACCAGCTGGTCAACGCCTACCCCGCGTCCTCGGGCGCTCTGCTCGTGGACGACGGCGGTGACCTGGCGCCGGAGATCGCCGCCAGGCTCCAGGCGCAGGGCTGGAAGGTGCACGTGCTGCGGCTGCCCGGCGTACCGCAGCGGATCGACGACACGGTGGATCACGCGCTGACCGGCTGGGGCGTCACCGAGCTCGCCTCGCGCATCGAGGAGGCGCTGGGGGAGCGGATCAGCCTGGTGCTCGACCTGTGCACCAAGGCCCCCGCGGACTGGGCGGAGGGAGTGCGGCGCCTGGCCCACACCCTGCTGGTGGCCAAGCACCTGACGGAGCCGCTCAGCACCGCCGCGGCCTTCGGCCGCGCCGCCTACGTCAGCGTCACCCGCCTGGACGGCTCCTTCGGCCTCGGCGGCGTCGACGAGCGACTGGCGCCGATCGGCGGCGTCGCCGGTCTGGCCAAGACGCTGGCCGTGGAAGCCCCCGAGGTCTTCAGCCGGGCCGTCGACCTGGCCCCCGGCCTGGCCCCCGGCGCCGCCGCGGCGCTGGTGCTCGGCGAGGCGCACGACGCGGCCACCGAGCCGGTCCAGGTCGGCCACGACGGCACCCGCCGCGTCACCCTCACCCTCGGTGAGCAGCCGCTGCACCAGGCGGGCACGCGGCCGCAGCCGCTGAGCTCCGACGACCTGCTGGTCGTCACCGGCGGCGGGCGCGGCATCACCGCCACCTGCGTGGTGGAACTGGCGCGACGTCACCAGCCGGGCCTGCTGCTGCTGGGCCGGACCCCGCTGGAGGACGAGCCGGCGTGGGCGCGCGGGCTGCAGGAGGCCGCCGCGCTCAAGGCCGCGGCGGTCGCCGACCTGAAGGCCGCGGGCGAGAAGCCCACACCGAAGCGGGTCGAGCAGGCCTACCGGGCCGTCGTCGGCGGCCGCGAGGTCCGGGCGACCCTGGACGCGCTGCGCGCCGCGGGCAGCCAGGCCGAGTACCTCGCGGTGGACATCACCGACCCGGAGGCCACGGCGGCCGCCCTCGCCCCCTACCGCAGCCGGATCACCGGTCTCGTGCACGGCGCCGGGGTCCTCGCCGACCAGCTGATCGCGCAGAAGAAGGCCTCCGAGATCGAGCGGGTCTTCGCCCCCAAGCTGGCGGGGCTGCGCGCCGTGACGGCCGCGCTGGACGCGGACACGCTGCGACACGTGGTCCTCTTCTCCTCGGTCGCCGGCTTCTTCGGCAACCGCGGCCAGTCCGACTACGCCATGGCCAACGAGGCGCTGAACGCCTGGGCCTCCTCCTGGAAGCAGCGGCACCCCGCCGCCCGGGTGACCTCGCTCAACTGGGGCGCCTGGGACAGCGGCATGGTCTCCCCGGAGATCAAGGCAGTCTTCCGGGAGCGCGGCATCACCCTCATCCCGCAGGAGACCGGCGCCGCCCTGTTCGCCGACCAGTTCGCCGCCGAACGCGCCGACGACGTGGTGACCGTGCTCGGGCCGACCACCCCGCTCTCCGAGCGTGTCCCGTCCGCACCGGCCGCCACCGTCACCGTCGAGCGGCGGATCGCCGATCTGGACCGGGACCCGCTCGTGGCCGACCACGTGATCGGCGAGGCCCCGGTGCTCCCGGCGGCCGTGGCGCTCGGCTGGGCGATCGGCGCGGTGGAGCGCGCCACCGGCGGCGAGGTCCGCCAGGTGCGGGAGTTCTCCGTGCAGAAGGGCATCGTCTTCGACGGCGGCCAGCCGGAGAACGGCCGCCTCGTCATCACCCCGCTGCCGGAGGCCCCCGGCACCGTACAGGCGGCCATCCGCTCGGTGAACCAGGACGGCGCGGTGCGACCGCACTACGCAGCCGTGCTGGACACCGCGCCGGCCGCGGCACAGGCCCCCGTCACCGGGCTGCCCGCGCTGGGCGGCGGCCGCGCCGCCGACGGCCTCTACACCGACGGCACTCTCTTCCACGGCCCCTCACTGCGCGGCATCCGACGGGTGCTCGCCGAGGACGAGTCCCGGCTCGTCCTGGAGTGCGCGCTCGCCGAGCACCGCACCGAGGGCGGCGCCTTCGCCGGCGCCCGCTACGCCCCCGGCACCGCCGACCTGCTGCTGCAGGCCGCCCTGGTGTGGGTGCGGCTGTTCCGGGACAGCGCCGGGCTGCCGCTGGCCGTCGGCCGCGCCGAGCTGCACCACGCGCTGCCCGACGGTGAGCCCTTCCTCGTCCTGGTGGAGCCCGGCACCGCCGGCGCGGGCGCCGAAGCCCGGCTCTCCGTCACCGCCTGCGCCCCCGACGGACGGGTGCTGATGCGCCTGCACGACGTGTCCGTCATCTCGGCGCCGCAGCTCACGGCCAAGTTCGTCAGCGGCTGACCGGCCCGTCCGTATCCGACTGACGACCTGACCGGTCGGCCCGGCCGGCGCCCTTCGCGCCGCCGGCCGGGCCGACCGACCTACGGAGGGACCTCGCTCTGATGAGCAAGTACGCCATCGTCGGCCTGTCCTGTCTCTTCCCGGGCGCCCGCACCCCCGCCGAGTTCTGGCAGAACCTGCGCAACGGGGCGGACGCCCGCCGGGAGGGCGGTGACGAGATCTTCGGCGCAACGCCCCTGGACGCCGACCTCGACCCGCAGCACCGCATCTACTGCCGCCGCGGCGGCTTCATCACCGACTTCGCTTTCGACCCTACCGGCTACCGCCTCGACCCCGAGCAGCTCACCGACCTCGACCGGATCTTCCACTGGTCGATGCACACCGCGCGCGAGGCGCTGCGGGACAGCGGCTACGACGCCCGGCCCGAGACCCTCGCCCGCACCGCGCTGATCCTCGGCAACTACTCCTTCCCCACCCCGACCTCGGCCCGGATCAGCGTCCCCCTGGCCCGGGAAGCGGTGCTGGAGGGGCTGCGCCGGGCCGGGCTGCCCGCGCTGGCCGGGCTCCCGGAAAGCGCCCCGCTGGTCGACACCGCACTGCTGCGCGGTGAGCACCTGCGGGTCAGCGGCTCCCCGGCGGCCGTCACCGCCGCCGCGCTCGGTCTCGGCGGCCCGCGCTACGCCCTGGACGCGGCCTGCTCCTCCGCGCTGTACGCGCTCAAGCTGGCCTGCGCCCACCTCGCCACCGGCCAGGTGGACCTGGTGCTGGCCGGCGGCGTCTGCGCCCCCGACCCCACCCTCATCCACCTCTCCTTCAGCGACCTGCACGCCTACCCCGAGAGCGGCTTCAGCCAGCCCTTCGACGACCGCTCCGAGGGCATCCTCACCGGTCAGGGCGCCGGGATGGTCGCCGTGAAGAGGCTCGCCGACGCGCTGCGGGACGGCGACCGCATCCACGCCGTCATCGACGGCATCGGCCTGAGCAACGACGGCAGCGGACGCCACCTGCTCGTGCCGCAGGGCGGCGGCCAGCTCGCCTCCTACGAACTCGCCTACGCCGAGGCCGGCGTGGACCCGTCCGCCATCGACTACCTGGAGTGCCACGCCACCGGCACCCCCCTCGGGGACGCCACCGAGGCCGAGTCCGTGGCCGCCTTCTTCGGCCGCCACGGCAAGGTCCCGCTCATCGGCTCGGTCAAGGGCAACATCGGGCACCTGCTCACCGTCGCCGGACTGAGCAGCATGCTGAAGGTCATCCTGGCCATGGACGAGGGCCACATCCCGCCCACGATCGGCGTCGAGCAGCCGGTGCGCTCGAGTGACGGACGGGTGGGGGAGCAGGTGCTGGTCCGCGAGGGCCGGCCGTGGCCCGAAGGGGTGGGTCCGCTACGGGCGGCCGTCTCCGCGTTCGGCTTCGGAGGCACCAACGCGCACGTCGTGCTCTCCGCGCCCGAGGCCGCGGAGACCTGGGAACCCGTCGAGGAGGCCCCGGCCGAGCCGCCCGCCCTGGACATCGTCGGCCTGGGTGCGCACTTCGGCCCGCTCGAAGGCGTGGACGCCCTGGAACGGGCCGTCCACGCGGGCACGGACGCCTTCGGGCCGCTGCCCGAGCGCCGCTGGCGCGGCCTGGAGCAGACCGGCGGCGGAACCCTCGAACAGGCCGGTCTGACCGGGGAGTCCGTGCCGCACGGCGCCTACGTCGACGGAGTGGACGTCGACCCCGTCGACCACAAGATCCCGCCCGCCGACCTGCGCACCTACAACCCGCAGCACGCGCTGGCCACCCAGGTCGCCGACGAGGCGCTGCGCGACGCCGGCTACAGCCGGGCCGTACCGCCGGGAGCGAGCGCGCCCGAGCCGCGGCGGATCGCGGTGGTGGTGGCGATGGAGCTGGAACCGTACACCCACGCCCGGCTCACCCGGTACACGCTGGGCACCTTCCTGCGGGAGCAGTTCGACGCCGCGGGCGTGGAGCTGACCGAGGAGCAGCTCGCCGCGATCGCGTCGGTGGGCCGGGACGCGGTCGTACCGCCGATCGTGGCCAATGAAGTGCTCAGCTACATCGGCAACGTGATGGCCAGCCGGATCTCCTCGCTGTGGAACCTCACCGGCCCGTCCTTCACCGTCTCGGCGGAGGGTTCGGGGACGGCGGAGGCCCTGGAGGTCGCCCGGCTGCTGCTGCTCGACCCGGGGATCGAGGCGGTGCTGATCGGCGCGGTCGACCTCACCGGCTCCGCCGAGCACCTGCTGCTGCACCCCGACGCGGTCTCCGAGGCGGGCCTCACGTTCGCCGACGGCGCCCGCGGGGTGCGGATCGGCGAGGGCGCCGGCGCGGTCGTCGTCACCCGCAGCGGCGAGGCGCAGGGCCGCCGCGTCTACGCCCGGCTGGACGCCCTGGCCGTCGGCACGGCCCCGGCCCGCGAAGGCGCCGTACCGCAGGCGGACGCCGACACGCTGGCCGCCACCGCGCAGGCGGCCCTCGAGGCCGCCGGGATCCCCGCCGCGCAGGTCGGCTACGTCGAGGCCCACGCGGCGGGCACCGCCGGCGAGGACGAAGCCGAACTGACCGCCCTGGCACGCGTGTACCGCGCGCCTGTGGCGGACGCGACATCCGACGAGGAGCGGGCCTCGGCCGGCCCCGTCGACCCCACGCGCGTCGTCGCCCTCGGCAGCGTCAAGGCACAGCTCGGCGACGCCGGCTGCGCCTCCGGGATGGCCGGGCTGATCCGCACCGTGCTCTGCCTGCACGGCGGTTACCTGCCGGGCACCACCGGCTGGCAGCGCCCGGCCCCCGAGTACGCCGCCGGCTTCGCCGCTTCCGCGCTGTACGTGCCGGAGCGGTCGCGGCCCTGGCTGCGTGCCTCGCGCAGCACAAGGCGGTACGCCGCCGTCAGCATGGTGGGTTCGCAGGGCGGCTGCGCCCATCTGGTGCTCTCCGCGGACGGGACCCGGGGGCGCGCGGTGGACGGTGACTGGCAGCGGGCCGAGGGACCGGTCCTGCTGGCGCTCTCCGCCGCGAGCCTGGACGGCCTGCTGGCCTCCGTCGAGCGGCACCGCGGCCTGCTGGACGAGGGAGCCGACCCGATGGCGCTGGCCCGCGCCGCCGCCCGCGAACTCCCCGGCGGGCCCCTGCGCGTGGTCCTCGTCGGCCGCGACCGGGACGATCTGCACCGCCAACTGGAGCTCGCCGCCCGGGACATTCCCGGCGCGCACGCCGCCGGCGGCGAGTGGGCCACCCCGGCCGGCTCCTACTTCACCGCCCGCCCGATCGGCCCCGAGGGCAAGGTCGCGCTGGTCTACCCCGGAGCGTTCAACTCCTACCCGGGTCTCGGCCAGGACCTGTTCCGCGCCTTCCCCGGCCTGCTCGAGCACTTCGAGGCACAGGCCGAGGAACCCGCCCGGCAACTGCGCTCCGCCCTGCTCTACCCGCGCACCCAGGTGACGCCGGGCCGGCGGGAGCTGATGGAGCTGGAGTCCGCGCTGGGCGAGGACGTGCCGTTCATGCTGGCCACCGGCACCAGCTTCGCCATCCTCTACACCCACCTGGTGCGAGACGTCCTGGGCGTCACCGCGCACGGCGGCTTCGGCTACAGCCTGGGTGAGTCCAGCATGCTCTTCGCCACCGGCGGCTGGGCCGCCGAGGGCCGCCGGGACGATCTGATCAGCAACACGCCGATCTTCCGTGACCGCCTGGTCGGCGCCCGCCGTACCGTGCGCGAACTGTGGCAGGACATCCCGGCCGGGACGCCCGCCAAGGACCTGTGGGCCTCGCACGTCCTGCTCACCGATCCGGACACGGCGCAGACCGCGCTCGCACGCTACGACCGGGTGTTCCTCACCCACGTCAACACCCCCGGCGAGCTGGTGATCGCGGGCGACCCCGCGCAGTGCCGCGCGCTGATCGAGGAACTGGGCTGCCCGGCGGCGCGCTCGCCGGTCAGCGTGGTGATGCACTGCCCGGTGGTCGACGCCGAACTCGACGGCCTGGCCGGGCTGAACGACTACCCGACCGGTTCCCTTCAGGGCCTGGAGCTGTTCTCCGCCTACGACTACCAGGAGCTGCCCGGCCTGGACCGGGAGCGCATCGCCCGGCGTATCGCGCACACCCTGCGCTCCACCATCGACTTCCCGCGCCTGATCCGCACCGCCTACGACCGGGGCTACCGCTACTTCATCGAGGTCGGCCCCGGCGCCACCTGTTCGCGCTGGGTGCGCGACACCCTCGGTGAGCAACCGCACGTCGCGGTCTGCGCGGACCGGCGTGGCGTGCCGGCCACCAAGTCGATCGCCCAGTTGGTCGCCCGGCTGGTCGGACACGGTCTGCCGGTGGACCTCACCGCGCTGCTCGGCGCGCAGACCAAGGCCCCGGCGGCCGTTCCGGCCCGGCGCACCACCCGGTTCCGGGTGGGCGGCGGCGACCCGGTACCGGAGCGGGTGGCCCATGAGGTGCGTGCAGTCGCCCCGGAGGTCGGCCTGCTGACGGACCGTCGGCCGGTGGCCCAGCCGGTCACCGCGTCGGTGGCCGGGTCGCCTCCGGCGCCCCAGCCCACACCCGTGCCCGCCGCCGCGTCCGGGCCGGCCCCTGTGCCCGCCGCCGCGTCCAGGCCCTCGACGGTGCCCGCCGCCATGTCCGAACAGGCCCCCGTGCCCGGCGCCGCGTCCGAGCCGCCCCCCGTGCCCGTCGCCGCGTCCGAGCCGCCCCCCGTGCCCCCCGTCGTTTCCGCCGCAGGACCTGCCTCCGCCCCCGTCCCGTCCACCGCACCGGAGGAATCCGATCTCATGCCCGCCGACCCGACTGTCGCGGACCCCGAGGCCATCGTCTTCGACGGCGACCCGATCGCCTTCCTGCCGTGGGCGCCGGCGAGCCCGGCGCAGCCCGCCACCGCGGCCCCCGCCCTCTCCGACCCGCACGCCGCCACCGCGGCCCCCGTCCCCTCCGGTCCGCCCGCCACGCCGTACGGCCCCGCCGCGCCCGCGGACCCGAGCGGCACCGGCGTGTCCGCCGCGGACCTGGTGCGGGAGCTGCGCCAGCAGATGGTCGCCACCCACTCGGTGGTGATGGAGACCCAGCGCGTCCTCCAGAACGCCACCCTCCACCGCGCCGAGTCGCTGCTCGCCGGCCAGCCGACCCCGGCGCAGGTCCCGCCGATGCCGGCGCAGACCCCGCCGGCGCCGGTCGCCCCCCTGCACCGCGCGAGCGCACCCCGGCCCCCGGCCGTGCCCGCGCCCGAGCCCACCCCGGCCCTCCCGTCCGCCGCGTCCCTCTCCGCGGAGCCTGTCGAAGCCGCCGCATCGCCCGCCACGGCCGCGCCGGCCGGTCCCACCGCGTCCGGGGGCGGCGCCCCGCTGGAGGGCGTGATCTGGGACGAGGACGCGCTGCTGGAGTTCGCCACCGGCTCCGTGGCCAAGGTGTTCGGGCCGGAGTTCGCGCCGATCGACGGCTACGCCAAGCGTGTGCGGCTGCCCGCACCGCCGTACCACTTCGTCACCCGGGTGACGAAGCTGGACGCGAAGACCGGCAGTTTCGGACCCGCCACCATCACCACCGAGTACGACATCCCCGAGGACGCCTGGTACCTGGTGGACGGGGGCGCGCCGCCGGCCGTGACCGTCGAGGCCGGCCAGTGCGACCTGCTGCTGGTCAGCTATCTCGGCATCGACTTCCGCAACAAGGGCGAGCGGGTCTACCGCCTGCTGGACAGCTCCCTGATCTTCCGCGGCGGTCTGCCGCGCGCCGGTCAGACGCTGCGCTACGACATCTCCATCGACCGCTTCGTGCACAACGGCGACACGACGCTCTTCTTCTTCAGCTACAACTGCTACGCCGACGGCGAGCTGATCCTCGAACTGCGGGACGCCTGCGCCGGGTTCTTCAGCAAGGAGGAGCTGGCCACCCCGCTCGGCGTCGTCATCACCGACCGCGAGCGCGCCGAACGCGCCGCCTTGACCCAGGGCTACTTCAAGCCGCTCGCCCGCACCGACAAGACGCTGCTCACCACAGCCGACCTGGAGCTGCTCGCACAGGGCAGGCCCGGTGACGTCTTCGGTCCCGAGCACGCCCAGGACGAGGGCCTCAACCCGGCGCTGCGGCTGCCGGACGCGATGCTGCGGATGGTGGACGAGGTGACCGTGGACCGCCTCGGCGGACCGCGCGGCCTCGGCAAGCTCACCGCCGTCAAGCGCCTCCAGCCGGACGCCTGGTACTTCACCTGCCACTTCCCCGACGACCCGGTGCTGGCCGGCTCGCTGGTCGCTGAGGGCGCGGTGCAGCTGCTCCAGACGTACCTGCTCTACCTCGGCATGCACCTCACGCTGCCGGACGCCCGCTTCCAGACCGTCACCGACGAGCGGATCGACGTCCAGGTGCGCGGCCAGGTCACCCCGGAGCACTCGGAGATCCGCTACGAGGTCGAGATCATGGACATCACGCTGCTGCCGCGGCCGACCGTGATGGCGGACATCCTCGTCTACCTGGGCGACAAACCGGTCATCAAGATGCGCAACCTCGGCCTGCAGGTGCGCGAGAAGGACGGCACGCCGTACCGCCCGGAGGCCGGGGGAGTGCCCGCATTCCTCGGCCGCCGCAACCGCAGCGGCGAGCCCGCGATGATCAACGAGCTGCACCTGGCACACGCCGCCAAGGGCCTGCTGGACATGGCGATGGGCCCGGAGTTCGAGATCTACCGCACCAGCCGCGCGCCCTACATCCCCAACGGCGACTTCCAGTTCGTGGACCGCGTGATGTCCCTCAAGGGCACCCGAGGTGAGCTGGGCCCCGGTTCGGAGATGGTCACGGAGTACGACTCGCCCGAGGACGCCTGGTACTACCGGCACAACTCCTACCCGCACATGCCCAACTGCGTGTACATGGAGACCTCGCTGCAGGCGGCCATCTTCCTCGGCTACTACCTCGGCGCAACCCTGAAGGACCCGCAGCAGCAGTACGCCATCCGCAACCTGGACGGCCGGGCCACCCTGGTCAAGGACGTCGACCTGCGCGGCAAGACCATCCGCCACCACTCCAAGCTGCTGATGACCAGCGCCGTCTCCGGCGCCGTACTGCAGAACTTCTCCTACGAACTGTCCGCGGACGGCGAGGTCTTCTACACCGGCGAGTCCCTCTTCGGCTACTTCAGCGAGGCCGCGCTCGCCAACCAGGTCGGCCTGGACAACGGCAGTTACGTCGCGCCCTGGATCGAACAGCACCAGCCCGGCACCGAGCAGGTGCGCCGTATCGAACTGCCCGCCGACGCGCCGGCGTTCACCGACCCTGCCGGCGGACATCTGCACCTGCCCGGCGGCCACTTCCACCTCGTGGACCATGTCGACCTGGTCGCCGAAGGCGGCCGGCACGGTGCCGGCTACCTGCACGGCCAGCGCCAGGTGCGGCCCGACGAGTGGTACTTCGACTGCCACTTCCACCGCGACCCGGTGATGCCCGGCTCGCTCGGCGTGGAGGCCGTGCTCCAGGCCATGCGGCTGTTCGTGCTGGAACAGGGGCTGGCCGACGGCATCGAGAACCCGCGCTTCGCCATGGCCACCGGTGTGGAGATGAGCTGGAAGTACCGCGGCCAGATCCTGCGCAACGACGGCGAACTCCGCTTCGACGTGCACATCAAGGAGGTGCGGCGGGAAGCGGACCGGCTGCTGCTCATCGCCGACGCCGACCTGTGGAAGCCGGGCCTGCGCATCTACGAGCTCACCGACGCGGCCATCGAGGTTCGCTCCGCCCCCGACCACGCCTGAACCAGCCGAGGAGCTGCGCTTCCCATGTCCACCACGCACCCCCAGACCCCGTTGCGCTGGTACGGCGACGGCTTTCCCAGCACCGACCCGGCCGGCGTGTACCAGGTCCTCGCCGACCTCGAGAACCCCTGCTTCATCGTCGCCACCCCGCAGGGGCCCGGCGCCGTCTCCGGCGGCACCGCCGCCCCCACCGGCCAGGGCCCGCACCTGCTGGCCGCCGCCGCCCCGCTGCCCCCGCACCGGCTGGGCTCGTCGGCCTTCACCGCCGCCCACGGCGTGCGCCAGCCCTACATGGCCGGGGCCATGGCGGGCGGCATCGCCTCCGCCGACATGGTGATCGCCCTGGCCCGGGAGGGCTTCCTGGCGTCCTTCGGCGCGGCCGGGCTGCTGCCCGAGACGATCGAGAAGGCGCTGCTGCGGTTCGCCGCCGAGATCCCCGGCCTGCCGTACGCCGTCAACCTGATCCACAGCCCCAGCGAGGACCGCCTGGAACGCGAGGCCGTGGAGCTGTTCCTGCGGCACGGCGTGCGCTGCGTCGAGGCGTCCGCCTACATGGGCCTCACCCCGCACGTGGTGCGCTATCGCCTGGCCGGACTGCGGCGGGACGAGGGCGGGCGGATCGTCGCGGGCAACCGGCTGATCGCCAAGATCTCCCGCCCGGAGACCGCCGAGCGCTTCATGCGTCCCGCTCCCGCCGCCACCGTCAGCGCCCTGCTGGAGCAGGGACTGATCACCGCCGAACAGGCGTCCCTCGCCCACCACGTCCCGCTGGCCGACGACATCACGGTCGAGGCCGACTCGGGCGGCCACACCGACCGCCGTCCGCTGCCCGCGCTGCTGCCGTCCATCCTGCGGCTGCGCGACCACGTCCAGCGCGAGCACCGCTACCCGGTGCCGATCCGGGTCGGCGCGGCCGGCGGCCTCGGCACCCCGGTCGCGGTCGCGGCGGCCTTCGCGACGGGCGCGGCCTACGTCGTCACCGGCTCGGTCAACCAGTCCTGTCTGGAGTCCGGGGCGTCCCCGGCCGCCAAGGCGATGCTCGCCGAGGCCGGCATCGCGGACTGCGAGATGGCCCCGGCCGCCGACATGTTCGAGATGGGCGTCGACCTCCAGGTGCTCAAGAAGGGCACCCTGTTCCCGATGCGCGCCCGCCGCCTCTACCAGCTCTACCAGGCCCACGACGGCCTGGAGGCGCTGCCCCCGGCCGAGCGCGCCCGGCTGGAGCAGCAGATCTTCCGCCGCCCGCTGGAGGACGTCTGGCAGGACTGCGTCGGCTACTTCGAGCGCCGCGACCCCGAGCAGCTCACCCGCGCCGCCGGCAGCCCCAAGCGCCGGATGGCCCTGGTCTTCCGCTGGTACCTGGGCATGGCCTCGCGCTGGGCGGTGACCGGACAGGAGGACCGGGCGCAGGACTACCAGATCTGGTGCGGACCGGCCATGGGCTCCTTCAACGACTGGGCCACCGGGAGCTACCTGAAGAACCCCAGCAACCGCCGCGTCGCGGACGTCGCACACCACCTGATGCGCGGCGCCGCCTTCCACACCCGCCTGGCCCAGCTGCGTCTGGCGGGCGTGCACATCCCGGCCGGCGCCGCCGACTACCGCCCCGTCCCGCTGGAGACCCCCACCGGCGCCGCCCCCACGGCAGGTGCCCGATGAGCGGCGACCTGACCCCCGAGACGCTGGAGGAGCTGCTCGGCGACCCGGCCGACCCGGCCAACCCGTTCGGATACGCCGCCGCGGTCGCCCACGACGAGGCGAACGCCTCGCCCGAGCGGCTGTACGAGGTGCTGCGCGACACCGGTTTCCACCTCAACTACCTGCCGGAACAGTGGGGCGGCGCCTTCCGGTCCTTCGACCGCAGCCTCACCCTGGTCCGTGCGGCGGCCCGCCGGGACGTCAGGATCATGCCCGGCACCATGTTCAGCATCATCGCCGCCACCTGCCTCCAACTGCACGGCACCACACAGCAGCAGGAGCGGGTGGCCCGCATCCTGCGGGACGGTGGCGCCGTCGCCTTCGCGCTCACCGAAGCCGACCACGGCAGCGACCTGCTCGCCGGACAGGTGCGGCTGGACGCCGACGGACTGCTGCACGGCGAGAAGTGGCTGGTCGGCAACGGACTGCGGGCCCAGGCCGTCTACGTCGTCGCCCGCACCGGCGCCCGCGGGCCGGGTGCCTTCACCTCCTTCCTGCTGGATCTGACCGATGGATCCCTGGACGACGACGACCTGACCCGGCTGCCGGCGCCGCCGATCACCGGCATGCGCGGCATCGACCTGGCCACGCTGCGATTCGACGCCCTTGCGGTGCCGTGGGACGCGCAGGTCGGCAAGGAGGGCGAGGGCCTGGAGGTCGCCATCCGGGCGCAGCAGGCGGTGCGGCTGATGAGCATGGCGGGTTCGCTCGGCATCGCGGACACCGCGCTGCGGCTCACCCTCGGTTTCACCGCCGAGCGCCGCTTCGGCCGTACGGCGCTGTCCGCGACGCCTTACGCGGCACGGGAGGTGGCGACCGCCTCCGCCGCGCTGCTGGCCGCGGACGCGGTGGCGCTGAGTGCCGCCCGCGGTGTGCATGTGGTGCCGGAGGCGTTCAGCGTCTGGGGCCCGGCCGCCAAACACCTGGTCGCCGAGGCCGCCGAGGACCTGCTGCGCCACTGCGGCACCGTGCTGGCCACCCGCTCGGTGCTGCGCGAGCAGGCCCCCGGCGACGGGGTGTTCCAGAAGCTGCAGCGCGACTCGGCCGTCGTCCGGGTGATCGACGCCAGCCCGTACGCCAACCTGCGCTCCTACAGCGGCCAACTGCCCACCCTGCTCGCCACCACCGACACACCCACACCGGGGACCCTGCGCCGCATCTTCGCCCTGGACGCCGAGCTGCCACCTTACGAGCCCGGCCGTCTCGACCTCATCGCGCGCGGCGTGGACCCGGTCCTCGGCGGGCTGCCCACCGTGGCCGTCTCCGTCCGTGCGGCCCTGGACGAGGACACCTCGGACCTCGTCGCCCGACTCGCCGAGGCCGTCGCCGGCCTGTCGTACGAGGCCGAGGCCGCACGGCGCCCCGGCGCGGAGCCCAACGCCCTCGCCGACCTCGCCGAGCGCTACGCCTGGCTGCACGGTGCCGCCGCCTGCGTCCACCTGTGGTGGGCCAACCGCGAACGCCCGCTGTACGGCGGCGCGCCCGGCGCCACCGGATGGCTGCGCGCCACCCTCGCCTACCTGCTGGCCCGCGCCGACGGCACCGACCCCCGGCGGCACGGCCCGCACCTGCTGGCCGCGCTCGACGTCCTCGCCGCACTGCGCGAGCAGGACAAGCTCTTCACCGCCACCCCCGTCCGCCTCGCGGCGACACCTCAGGAGGCCGCCGATGCCCACGCCTGACCTCAGCGCACTGGCCGCCCGGCTGGAGGAGTTCCTCGGCTACAAGCACGACCCGGCCGACCGCACGCCGTACGCCCCGATCACGCAGTCGGACGAGCGGGTGCCCTTCCCGGACAAGGCCGTCCAGATGCTGCGCTGCTGGGGTCTGCCGGACTACGGGCTCTCCGACGACCGGCCCGCCCTCTCCGTCCGCCTCGGCGACGCCCCAGGAGGCCGCTGATGCCCAAGCACGACCTGACCGAACTGGCCGCGCGGCTGGAGGAGTTCCTCGGCTGCCCGCACGACCCGGCCGGCCGCATGCCGTACGCCAGGATCATGGAGCTGGACGAGCGGGAGTCCTACCCGTACGAGTTCGTCCAGTTGCTGCGCGGCTGGGGTGTGCCCGAATACGCCCTGCCCGGCGAGCAGGGCGGCCGCGCGGGCGACGTGGAGGCCGAGTTCAACCTCGTCCGGCTCATCGCCCGGCGCGACCCGGCCACCGCCACCGCGCTCATCATCACCAACCTGGCCTTCATGCCGGTGTGGATCGCCGGCACCGACGAACAGAAGCGCCGGATCGTCGAGGCCGTCAAGTGCGGCCACCGGCTCTCCTGGGGACTGTCCGAACGTGCCTACGGCAGCGACCTGCTGGCCAACGCCATGACCGCGACCAAGGTCGACGGCGGATACCTGCTCACCGGCGAGAAGTGGCTCATCGGCAACGCCACCTGGTCGGACGGCATGGTGGTCTTCGCCCGCACCAGTGAGCGCGGCGGCACCGGCGGCTTCTCGGTCTTCGTGCTGGACAAGCGCACCGCTCCGGTCGGCAGCGTCCAGGAGCTGCCCGGCGAGCGGCTGCACGGCCTGCGCGCCATGGACATCAGCGGTCTGCGGGTGGAGGGCGTCTTCGTACCGGAGGAGGCCCGGCTCGGCGCCGAGGGCCAGGGGCTGGAGACCGCGCTGAAGGCCACCCAGACCGCCCGGGCCCAGATCAGCAGCATCGCGCTCTCCGCCGTGGACACCGGCCTGCGGCTCACCCTGGACTTCACCGAGGGCCGCGTCATCCTCGGCCAGGCCGTCAGCGACATCCCCTACAGCCGCCGTCAGCTCACCGAGGCCTTCGCCGACCTGCTGGTGGCCGACGCCGTCAGCCTGGGCGCGGTGCGCGGGCTGCAGGTGACACCGCAGCAGGTCAGCGTCTCCTCCTCGGTGGCGAAGTACTTCGTACCGACCCTGCTGGAGCGCACGATGTCCCAGCTCGCCGTGGTGCTCGGCGCCCGCTTCTTCCTGCGCGCCCACCCGCACTACGGCGTCTTCCAGAAGATGCTCCGCGACCTGCTGGTGGCCAACTTCGCCGACGGCAACACGGTCGTCAACCTGCGCAACCTCGGCCACCAGCTGCAGCCCCTGCTCACCACCGCGCTGAACGCCGACGAACAGCTGCGTGCCGAGGCGGTGGACAACGCCGCCGTGCTGTACGGCATCGACCGGTCCATGCCGCCCTACCGGCCCTGGCTGCAGGAGCTGTTCAGCCGTGGCCGGGACGACACCGTGCTGGCCGCGCCGGACGCCGTCGCCCGGCTGCGCGCCCTCGCCCGGGAGGCCAAGGAGGACGACCAGCGTGACTGGCTGGTCCGGGCCGCCGGCACCGCCGAGGAACTGCTCGGCCACACCACCTCTCTCGCCGGGCGCTGCGAGGGACTGCGCACCGAACTGGGCCGCGCCTACGGCCAGTCGGCGGAACTGTTCGACCTGGCCAAGGAGTACTGCGTGGTGCACGCCGCCGCCGCGTGCGTGCTCACCTTCGTGCACTCGCACGAGGCCCTGGACGAGCCGCTGCCCAACGCCGCCGTGCTGCTGCTCCAGCTGGAGCGGCTGCGCCGGCATCTGCGGCCCCACGAGGCCGTCACCGACCGGGGCGTCGTGGACGAGGTGATGCGGGTGCTGCGGCACTTCCACCGCGAGGAGCGGCTCTTCTCGCACTGGCAGTTCCCGCTCGCCGCGCGCGCCGTCGACCCGGACGCCGTCCGCTACTGACCCCGAGGAGGACACCGGCGTGAGCACGCACCACGTCCCCGGGGCGCTCGTTTCGACCTCCTACGGCTCGGTGAACGCCGAGCCGATCGTCCGATCGCCGGCGCCGGCGATGAGCTCCGACCCGGCCGTCCTCTGGCTGCTGCCCGAGCGTGCGGTGGACGGCTTCGCCGGCGCGCTCGGCGGCCCGCGGCTGCTCACCGACGAGGAGCGCGCCCGCCTGCACCGGCTGCGCGGCGAAGGTGCGCGCCGCCGCTTCCTGGGCGCGCGGATGCTGGCCCGCTACGCGCTCAGCGCGCGCAGCGGGCGGCCCGTGCACGCCTGGCGCTTCCGGGCCGGCCCCTGGGGCCGGCCCGAGCCCGAACCCCCCTGCGAGGGGCTGCGGTTCAACCTCTCGCACACCGAGGGCCTGATCGCCTGTGTGGTCACCAGTGGCCGCGACTGCGGGGTGGACGTCGAGTGCGCCCCCGCCTCGCCGGACGCGGTCACCCACCTCGTCCCGCACCTGGCCGACACCGAACGCGCCGAACTGGCAAGCCTGCCGCCGGCGGCCCGTGCCGACCGGCTCAGCGAGCTGTGGGTGCTGAAGGAGGCGTACCTCAAGGCCCTCGGTACCGGGATCACCCGGGACCTGGCCGGCTTCACCTTCACCACCCCGCCTGCCGGGCCGATCACCGTGCACGACCCCTGCCGGCCGTTCGGGGCGGGGGAGACCTGGTCGTTCGACCTGCTCCGCCCCGCGCCCGGATACGTGCTCGCCGTCGCCGCCGAGCACGGCCGCCCGGGTGACCTGCACCGCGTCGACCTGGCCGACCTCGCCGATCTGCCCGCCGCCTGATCACCCGTCCGTTTCACAGTGAGGACCACCATGGCACCCGACCACACCCCGCGCGTCGCCGTCATCGGCGCGGGCGTCTCCGGCATCTCCGCCGCCTACCACCTGCGCGACCGCGCCCGGATCACCCTCTTCGAGCGGGAGGACCGGCTCGGCGGGCACGCGAACACCGTCGAGGTCGAGGAGAACGGCCGCGTCCTCGGGATCGACACCGCCTTCGTCGTCTTCAACCGCCCCGCCTACCCCAACCTCTACGGCTTCTTCGACGAGCTGGGCGTGGACGCGGTGGAACACCTCGGCGGCTTCAACTTCTTCGACCTGGACTCCGGCCTCGAGTACGGCACCGAGGAACTCGACCTCGGCGAGGACGAGGTGCGGGCCCGCTACGCCGGCTCCCCGGAGTTCCTCACCATCTGGCGTGAGGCCCGCCGCTTCCACACCGAGGGCCGCCGCGACTTCCTGCGCCGCCGCACCGACATCCCGCTCGGCGAGTACCTGGACCGCGGCGGCTACAGCCAGGAGTTCCGGCACTCCTACGTCATCCTGCTCTGCTCCGCCGTGTGGTCGGTGCCCGCGGAGCTGATCTGGGAGATCCCCGCCTCCACCGTGATCGCCTTCTACATGGGCCACGACGAGGGCGGCCTGGGCGGACGCCGGGTGGACTGGCGCACCGTGGGCGGCGGGTCCATCTCCTACGTCCGCAAGGCGATCGCCGCCATCGGCCCCGAGATCCGCACCGGCGAGCCGGTCACCGGCGTCCGCCAGGAAGCGGACGGCGTCGTGGTGACCACGGCCGCGGGCAGCGAGCGCTTCGACTACGCCGTCATCGGCGCGCACGCGGACGAGGCGCTGGCCATGCTGGACAACCCCACCGAGCGGCAGCGGACCGTCCTGGGCACCGTGCGCTACAACTCCTCCGACGTGGTGCTGCACACCGACGACTCGGTGATGCCCGCCGACCGCGAGCGCTGGGAGGCGTGGAACTACGGCAAGGTCTCGGTGGACGGCCGGGCCCACACCTACGTCGCGTACTACATGAACAAGCTGCACGGCTTCACCGCCGAGCAGGACTACTTCGTCACCCTGGACTACCCGCGCGAGGTCCGTCCCGAGACGGTGATCGCCCGCTTCCCCTACACCCACCCGATCATCGACAACCAGGTCCGGGAGCTGCAGAAGGACATCTACGACGTCAACGAGGGCACCCGGGTCAAGCTCTGCGGCTCCTACTTCCACTCGCGCAGACTCGGCTGGGACCAGATCGGCTCGCACGAGGCCGGCTTCTCCTCCGGCGCCGAGGCGGCCCACCGGCTGCTGGAGGAGCTCGACGGCCCCGGCGCCTGAGCCTCACTCCTTGTGGCGCTGCGCGGACTCGTGCTCCTGGGCGAGCCTGCGCAGCGCCATCAGGGCGGGCTCCAGCAAGGTGGTGAGGACGACGGCGCGCTCGGCCAGCTCCAGCGGGTCCGTCACCCCCTCCAGGTGGTCGAGGTCGAGCCGCGCGGTCTCCTCGGCGAGACGGGCGTAGGGCAGCAGGGCGTGCCAGTCCAGAGCCATCCCGAACTGCTGGAGACTGGCCAGCGTCTCGGCCAGCACGCCACGGGCCGGGGCATCGCTGTGCACCTGCCAGCCCAGCTCCTTCAGGAGGGCGTCCACCGCGGCCGGGTGTTCGGACTCCCCGGCGGGCTCCTCCGGGAGACGGATCGCGCCGAGGGCCAGACCGAGCACCAGGTGGGGGTGGGACTGCTCCTCGGAGAGGGCCCCCAGCACCTGCCGGGTGGCCTCCACGGACAGCCCGCGTACCCCGATCAGGGCCCGGATCAGCCGCAGCCGGCGCAGGTGCTGCTCGTCGTAGTCGGCCTGGGTGGCCGAGGTGTGGCGGCCGGCGGGCAGCAGCTCCTCCCGGATGTAGTACTTGATCGTCGGCACCGACACCCCACTCTTCCGGCTGAGTTCGGAGATTCGCATCGGTCCTGTCTCCTTCTGTTCATTCGATAGCTCCACTGTCTATAGTGGATAGCGACAGTATCCATAGGGTCACTATCCATTATGCCCGTCGGCGGCTTCCGCAGGTAGGCCCCTCTCAGGAAGAGCACCGTCATGCCCACACTCCCCTGGACCACCCCGAACGAGCCGCAGCCCGGCGTCACCACCGCCCTGGTGATGGCCTCGCGCCTGGAGGTGCGCTCCCTCAAGGACGTGCCGCGCTTCTTCCTCCAGTCGCTGGCCGCCTGGAAGCAGGTGCGCGGCGCGCAGGGCGCCCTCGGCGCCTCGCTGATCGCCGACCCGCTGCGCCGCACCTTCTGGACCCTGTCCGCCTGGGAGAGCCGGGAGCAGCTCTACGCCTACGCCAAGGCGGAGCCGCACCACACGATCGTGAAGGGCCTGCGCTCCACCATGCGCCGGTCCGTCTTCACCTTCTGGGAAGTCCCCGTCGGCGAGCTCCCGATCACCTGGGCGGACGCCAAGCGCCGCATCGCCGAGCAGCAGGCCGCCGAGGCCAATTCCTGAACCCCTTCACCACCGACCGATCCGTTCCCTTCGCCTTCCCCTGAAGAACCGCCGAGGAGACCCCCATGCCCAAGCCCGATACCCGGTCGGCGCCGCTGTGGCTGTCGATCGTGGCCTCCAGCGTCCCGATGTTCATGGTCGCGCTGGACAACCTGGTCGTCTCGACCGCGCTGCACACCCTGTCCGCAGAGCTCGACGCCTCCACGCAGGACCTGCAGTGGTTCGTCAACGCGTACGTGCTCAGCTTCGCCTGCCTGCTGCTCACCGCCGCCGCGCTCGGTGACCGCTTCGGCCGCCGTCGGGTCTTCGTCCTCGGCATCACCCTCTTCACCGTCGCCTCCGTCTTCTGCGGCCTCGCCACCACCAGCGGCGAACTGATCGCCGCCCGGGCCGTCCAGGGCATCGGCGCCGCGGCCGTGATGCCGCTCTCCCTCACCCTGCTCTCCCAGGCCGTGCCGGCCCGAAAGCGCGGCCTGGCGCTCGGCCTGTGGTCCGGCATCAGCGGCCTGGCCGTGGCCATGGGCCCCGTGGTCGGCGGCGCGGTGGTGGACGGCCTGGACTGGCAGTGGATCTTCTGGGTCAACGTGCCGGTCGGCATCGTCGCCGTCCCGCTGATCCGCTTCGTCCTGAAAGAGAGCCGCCTGGAGGGCGTGGGGCTGGACCTGCTGGGCATGCTGCTCGCCTCGGCCGCCCTGTTCGCCGTGGTCTGGGGCATCGTGCACGCCTCCACCGACGGCTGGACCTCCGGCACCGTGCTCGCGGCATTCGCCGCCGGGGCCGTACTGCTGGTCCTCTTCCTGCTCTGGGAGCGCCGCGCCCCGCAGCCGATGCTGCCGCTCTCCTTCTACCGGGTACGCGCCTTCACGCTCACCAACATCGTCTCCGCCAGCATGTACTTCGGCGTCTTCGGCTCGCTCTTCCTGCTCGCCCAGTACCTGCAGATCGCCCCGCCGCGCACCCCCTTCGAGGCGGGCGTGCGGACACTCGCCTGGACCCTGATGCCGATGTTCGTCGCCCCCGTCGCGGGCATGCTGACCAACAAGGTCGGCGGCGGACGGCTGATGGCCCTCGGCCTCTTCCTGCAAGGCGCCGGCCTGGCCTGGATCAACGTGATCGCCGGCACCGACACCTCCTACCCGACCCTGGTCGCGCCCATGGTGGTCGCCGGCATCGGCATGGGCTTCGTCTTCGCGCCCACCGCGGCCGTGGTGCTCGGCTCGGTCAGCCAGGAGCACGCCGGCAAGGCGTCCGGAGCCAACACCACCGTCCGCGAAGTGGGCGGCGCGCTCGGCATCGCCGTACTGAGCACCGTCTTCGCCGGCCACGGCAGCACCGCGTCGCCCACGGACTTCGTCGACGGCATGCACCCGGCGGTGTGGGTGGGTGTCGGCGTCGTACTCGCCGGCGCGCTGTGCGCGCTGGGTATCCCGCGCCGGCCGCAGCCCGCCGACACCCCGGCCGCCGAGTCCGAGGCGGCCGCCCCCGACGCGGACCGCACCGCGGCCGCCACCGCCTGACCGTCCCCCCGACCGGCGCGGGTGCCCGAACCCCCGCGGGCACCCGCGCCACCCGTGCCAGGAGAAGCCATGGAACCCTCACTCGAAGGCTGGGACATCGCCCGCGTCGACGGCGACGACGAGCTCCCGTGGATCCCCTGGGGCACCCAGGGCAAGGCGCGGGCCAGGATCGCCGCCCGTGCGGACGGCTACCACGTGGCCATCGTGGAGGCCGAGCCCGGCTACCGGACGGAGCCGCACGTGCACCGGCACGCCGAGTTCCTCTACGTCATCGAGGGCACCTGCAGCAACCAGGGCCGCACCATGACCCGCGGCGACGTCTTCGCCGCCGCCGCGGGCTCCGCACACACCCACTTCGTCGCGGAAACACCCCTGACGTACGTCTCGATCTTCAAAACCGAAGGTGACGAAGACAAGAGCTGACACAGCGCATTCGGCACCCTCACCGAACCGAGGATTCCCATGATCGTCGAATCGTCGTCCGACAGTGCCCGCAAGACCTTCTTCCGCGTCCTCGGGCCGTTGCGGGTCTGTTCCGGCAAACGGGAGGCCGCCCTCCCCGAAAGCCGCCAGCTCACGGTCCTGGCCGTGCTGGTGACCGAGGTCAACAAGGCTGTCCCCCTCGGCAGGCTGGTCGACGCGGTGTGGGGCGACACCCCGCCGGTCACCGCGGACAAACAGATACAGACCTGTGTGTGGCGGGTCCGCAAGGCACTCGTCCAGGCCGGGTCCCGGGCCGACCTCATCGAGACGGTCCGCGGCGGCTACCTGCTGCGGCTGCCCGACGGATCCGTGGACACCCAGCTCTTCGAGCAGCTCAGGGAGCGCGGCCGGCTCCGGGCCCGGGCCGGCGATCCGGTGGGCGCCGTCGCCGACTACCGCGCCGCTCTGGCGCTGTTCCGGGGAGAGCCGCTGGCCGGGCTGACGAGCCGGGCGCTGGAACCGGTCGCGGCGTACTGGGCCGAGCGCCGGCTCACGTTGCTGGAGGAGTGCTTCGACGTCGAGCTCTCCCTCGGTCACCACCGGGAACTGGTCGGCGAACTGAGCCTGCTGGTCGACGAGCACCCGTTACGCGAACAGCTCCGCTGGCACCTGATGACGGCGCTCTACCTGTCCGACCGCCGGGCCGACGCCCTCGCGGTCTACCACGCGGGCCGGGCCGCACTGATCAGCCATGTCGGCCTCGACCCCTGCGCGCGCCTCCAGGAACTGCACCAGCGGATCATCTCCGGCGACCCGGTCCTCCCGCCCGAGGCCGTCGTGTACCCCGGGCTCGCCCTGCGGGGCGTGTCCTGAGCGACCGCCTTGCGTCACCGGACACCGGCCGCTGCCGTCTCCTCGGCCCGCTCTTCGGCCCGCTCTTCGGCCCGCTCCTCGGCCGCTACGAGCTCGGCGGCGAGCGTCTCCAGCGCCTGCCGGAGCACATCGACGGCCTTCGCGTACTCGGCGAGATCGATGTGCTCCCGGTCGGTGTGGTCGAGAGCGGAGTCGCCCGGGCCGTAGACGGCCATCGGCACGTTCCAGTGCGGCTCGACGATGTTGAGGTCGGCCGTGCCCGTCTTGAGCTTCAGCGTCGGACGCGCGCCCTGAGCCCGTATCGCGGAGCACAGGGCGCGCACCGCGGCGCCCCGGGTGTCCACGCGCACCGCAGGGGTCCGGTCGTCGATCTCCAGCACGGCGTCGCCGGCGGCGTCGGTCAGGAACCGTTCGAACGCCTCCAGGTCGAACCCCGGGGGGGTGCGGCAGGCGACGGTCATCCTCGCCTCTTCGATCGTGCCGCCCATCTCCGTCAGCGTCGGGATGGGCCGGTCGAAGGCACGGGTGCCCGCCGCGTGCGCCTCGCAGTAGCCGGCCACCTTGTTCCAGAAGGCGACGGCCGCCTCGGTCGCCTTCTCCTCCGGGCTCGCCGTGTGCACGGCGGGACGGCGCACGGCGTACCGCACCACGACCCGCCCCTTGTAACCGATGCCGACGCCGGACCACCCGTTGGGTTCCCCGACGAAGGCGGCGTCGGGCCGGTGTCCCTCGAGAAGGTGCGTCGCGCCCCGCCCGAAGGTCTCCTCCTCGACCACGCCCGCGACCACCAGGCGCACCTCCTGGCCGACCTCGGCGGCCGCGGCCGCGCAGATCATGGTGGCCAGCGGTCCCTTGGCGTCCACCGTGCCACGGCCGTACAGGACGGTGCCCTCCCGCCGCACCTCGAGCGAGCCCGGCACGGTGTCCATGTGGCCGATGAGCATGATGGTCGGGCCGGAGGCCGGCCCGCGTGCGGCAATGACGTTGCCGACCTCGTCGAGGTGCGTCTCGAAGCCCCACTCCCGCAGCTCCCCGGCGAGGAAGGCGGCCAGCTCCGCCTCTTCGCCCGACGGCGACGGGATGTCGACCATGCGGTGCAGCAGCGACTCGGCGCGTGTACTCATCGGAACTCCTTGCGGGGAAGGGACGTGCGGGCGTTTCACGGCGGGGAGGGCCGACGGGACCCTCGGACGAACGTCGTGCCGGTCCCGGCCCGGGCGGCGAGCACCGGGGAGTCCAGGCGGCCGTCGGCGAGGACGACGTGCGGGACGCCGGCCAGGAAGGCCTCACCCGCGCTGCGGAGTTTCACCTTCATGCGCCCGCCCGCGCCGTCCAGGTAGGCGCCCAGCTCCTCGCCGGGCACCTCCGCGACCAGGCTGGCCGGATCCGCGGGGTCGCGCAGCAGCCCGGGCACGTTGGACAGGACGATCAGCCAGTCGGCCCCCAGGGCCACCGAGAGCCGTGCCGCGAACCGGTCGGCGTCGACATTGAGCATGCCGTCGGCCGGGTCCCGTGCCGGAGGCGACAGCACGGGAACGTAGCCGCCGCCCAGCAGGGTCAGCAGGAGGTCCGGATCCACCTCCTGGACGCGTCCGGAGAAGTCGTCGCGTACGACCCGCTCGACCCCGTCGACCACGGCTCTGGCCGGCGGGGTCCTGCGGGCCGTGACCAGGGATCCGTCGATCCCCGACAGGCCGACGGGGCGCAGGCCCGCGCCGGCCAGCTCCGCGACCAGCTTCGGTTTGACGCGCCCGAGCATCGACATGACCAGCGCGTCGAGCGCGGCGGCGTCGGTGTAGCGGCTGTGCCGGCCGTTCGGCGCGGTCATGGTGCGTACCGGCCGGCCGAGTTCGGCGGCGAGCCGGTCGGCCTCGGCGCCGCCGCCGTGCACGACGACCACCTCGCCGCCCTGCTGGACGAGGTGGGCGATGTCGGCGCAGGCGCGGGCCATCTCCGCGCCGAGCGAGCCGCCCACCTTGATCACGAACCGCTCAGGCCGGGTGGAGCCCGGCGAACCGCAGTCCCGCGGTCTCGTCATGGCCGGCGGCGATGTTGAAGCACTGGACGGCATTGCCGGCACCTCCCTTCACCAGGTTGTCGATGGCCGCCACGACGATGAGGTGATCTCCCTCCGCGTTGAGCGACAGGCCGATGTCGCAGTAGTTGGTGCCGCTGAGGATCTTCGGCTCCGGCATCCGGCGCAGGGCGGACCGCTCCCTGACCAGCCGTACGAACGGCTCGTCCTGGTAGGCCGCGCGGTAGAGCGCCCACAGCTCGCGCTCGGTGACGGCCCGGGACGGCGTGATGTGGCAGGCCACCTGGATGCCGCGCACCGCCTCGATGCCGGTCACAGTCATGTGCACGGGTACACCGCAGGCCTGCTCGATCTCCGCCGTGTGCCGGTGACCGTGCGGCTTGGCCATGCGCAGGGCGCCGCTGCGCTCGGGATGGTGACTGCCCTCGTCGGGCGTCCTGCCGCCGCCGCTGGAGCCGGTACGGGCGTCGACCAGGGCCGTGCCCGCGAGCAGGCCCGCCGCGGCGAGCGGATGCAGGGCGAGGATGGCGGCGTTGGCCATGCAGCCCGGTACCGCGATGTGGGTGGCCCCGCGCAGCCGCTCGCGGTGCAGTTCGGGGATGCCCGGCTGGAACCGCGCCAGCCAGGACTCCTCCGGTGCGGCACCGGAGTAGAAGCGTTCCCGGCGGGCGCTGCCGTGGAGCCGGAAGTCGGCGCTCAGGTCCACCACCCGCGGCGCCAGCGCGGACCAGGTGTCGATGTTCTTGGCCGACGCCCCGTGCGGCACCGCGAGGAAGACGACGTCGGACTCCGACAGGTCCTCCTCGGCCACGAAGGACAGGTCGCTCTGGCCGCGCAGATTGGGATGCGCGGCGCTGAGCGGACGCCCACGAAGGCGCGTCGAGGTGGCCTGGACCAGCTCCACGTGCGGATGCTGCAGCAGCAGCCGGACGAGTTCGCCGCCGATGTAACCGCCGGCGCCGATCACCGAGGCTCTCACGCGACCACCGTTTCCAGGACGTGGCCGACGAGGAGGTCGGCGATGTCCAGTCCGGTGGCCGAGCCGAGCCCGTGGAACTCCATGGTGTGGTTGACCTCGGTGACCAGGACCTCGCCGTCGGAGCGTTCGATCAGATCGACCGCCAGCATGCCGCCGCCGACCGCCTCCGCGGCCCGCAGCGCGAGCTTGGCCAGGTCCGGCGTGACCTCGCACGCCTCCGTGGCCGCACCGCGCGCCGTGTTGGTGATCCAGTGCTCCGACCTGCGGTAGACGGCCGCGACGACCTGATCATCGAGCACGATGGCCCGTATGTCGCGGCCCGGCTTGTCGACGAGTTCCTGGACGTAGAACACCGAGTGCACCGGTGAACGCAGCGCCTGCTTGTGCTCGATCAGCGTCTCCGCCGCGTCCCGGTCGTTGACCTTCGACAGCAGCCGGCCCCACGACCCGACGGCGGGCTTGACCACCGCCGGGTACCCGATCTCCTCGATGGCCCGCAGCGCCGCGTCGGGGGTCACCGCCACCACGGTCCGCGGGGTCGGCAACCCGGCGCGCACCAGGGCCAGCGACGTGAGGATCTTGTCGCCGCAGACCTCGATGACGCCGCTCGGGTTGAGGACCTGATGGCCCGTCGACTCGAAGAGCCGCGCCGCGTAGACGCTGCGCGTGTGCGACATGATCCGGTTCAGCACCCCCCGGTAGCGCACCGGCGGCGCGGCGTGGAGGTCGCTGATCAGCGTACGGTCGTCGATCGGCACGTACGGGACACCGCGTCGCTCGAGGGCGGCGAAGATCTGCCGCTCCTCCAGGCGGACGCGGGTGGTCAGGACGGCCAGGAGGCCGTCCTGCGACACGCTCGTGGTCACCCGTTACTCCCCGAAGTCTTCCTCGATCTCCGGAGCGAGCGCGAACTCGACCGGGTCCAGGCAGATGATCTCCAGCTCCACCTGGCAGCCCGGGCAGACGACGATCGACGTCACGCGCAGGTCCGGCGCCGTCGGTACGGACGCGGCGCACTCCGGGCAGGTGTTCGTGGTGACGGTGGTCATGACGCACTCTCCTTCATGGTGTGAGGGTGGAGAACGGATGTCGTGCGGGGCCGGCCGTTCAGGACGGCCCGGGCGGCGGCGACGACGTGCTCCGCACTGACGCCGGCGGCGCGGAGCTGGGTGCGGTGGTCGCCGGGCCGGGACGCGAAGGCGTCACTCACCCCGACCCGCAGCACCCGGGCAGGCCGGTGTTCGGCGACGGCCTCGGCGACCGCGCCGCCCAGCCCGCCGAGCACCGAGTGGTCCTCGACGGTCACGATGCCGGCGGTGGTGTCGGCGGCCCGCACCACCGCCGCGACATCGAGGGGCTTGATGGTGTGCATGTTCAGCACCGCCGCTTCGATGCCCTGCCCGGCGAGCCGGCGGGCCGCCTCCAGCGCGAAGAGGACGGGGTGGGAACCGGCAGCGATGATCGTCACGTCGCCGCCGGTGCGCAGCTCCGCCGCCCGGCCGACGGTGAAGCCGGCGTCGCCGTGGTGGACCGGGTCGGTCGGACCGCGGCCGAGCCGGATGTACACCGGGCCGGGCAGGTAGGCCGCGGCGTTGACCATCCGCACCGTCTCGCCGGCGTCCGCGGGCGTCATCACCGTCATGTGAGGCAGCGACCGCATCACGGCGAGGTCCTGCTGTGCGTGGTGGGTCGGCCCCAAGTGGCCTGCGGACAGGCCGGAATGCGTGGCGACGATACGGACCGGCAGCCGGTGGTAGGCGATGTCGATCTTGACTTGTTCCAGGGCCCGCGCGGAGGCGAAGGCGGCCATGGTGTTGACGAAGGGCAGGAGCCCGGTACTGGCCAGAGCCGCCCCGACGGACATCAGATTGGCCTCGGCGATCCCGAGGTCCACGTACTGTTCCGGCAGGACGGCCTCGAACTGCTTCTCCAGCCCGCCCATGTCGGAGTCCAGGCACCAGATCCGCCGGTCCGCCTGCGCCAGTTCGAGCAGCGTCGCCCGGTAGGCGGCCCGGTCGGAGCCGTCCTGCCGGGGCTCGGCGGCCGCCCGCGCCGTGCCTGCCCCGCTGAGCGTGCCGCTCATGAGGAGGCTCGCAGGGCGGCCAGCGCTCGCTCGTACGCCGCCTCACCGAGCTTGGCGAAGTGGCTCTGCTTGCGGTGCTCCAGATGGCGCACCCCGCGCCCCTTGACCGTCTCCGCGATCAGCATGGTCGGGCGCCCCGGAACCGGGACGGACCGCAGCGCCGGAACCAGTTCGGCGAAGTCGTGCCCGTTCACCTCGGCCACCTGCCAGCCGAAGGCCCGCCACTTGTCGGCGAGGGGCTCGAGCCCCATCCGGCCCTCGGTGGGACCGCTGATCTGCAGACGGTTGCGGTCCACCACCGCGGTCAGGTTGTCCAGTTCCAGATGGGCGGCCGCCATGGCCGCTTCCCAGACCGACCCCTCCTGCAGCTCGCCGTCGCCCATCAGGGTGAAGACCCGGTTGGGCCGTCCGGCCCGGCGGGCGGCCAGGGCGAGTCCGGTGGCCAGCGACAGACCGTGGCCGAGTGACCCGGTGGCGAACTCCACGCCCGGCACCGCGGGTGTCGGGTGCGCCATCAGCCGCCCGGTGGCGCTGCCGTAGGTGTCCAGCTCATCGGGGGCCAGGTACCCCCGCTCGGCGAGCGTCGCGTACAGCGCGGCGCTGGCATGGCCCTTGCTGAGCACGAAGTGGTCGCGCCCCGCCCAGTCCGGCTCGTCCGGGCGCACCCGCATGACCCCGAAGTAGAGGGCCACGAGGATGTCCGTCGCCGACAGGGAGCCGCCCACGTGCGTGCCGATCGCACCGGCCCCGATCCTGAGCACGTGCTCCCGGACCGTCATCGCCCGGCTGCGCAGGTCGTCCCAGCGCGCGGCCTCGTCCGTGACCGCCTCGGCGATCTGAAGGCTCACGCCGGCACACCGACCTTCCGGCCGTGTCCCTTGACGGCGGCCCACGGCGGCTCGTAGTCGAGGGCGCGCGCGAAGCGGGCGATGACGTCGAGGTTCTCCCAGACCCGCTCGAAGGCGGTCGCGTACTCGTCCAGCGCGGGGCCGGCGTCGGGGTTCAGGTGCATGCGCCGCAGGCAGAGGGAGTCCTCGATGACCTGGCAGGTCACGGGATAGTCGGCCAGGTCGTAACGCTGCGGGTTGGCGCCCGGCAGCGACCACGGAAGGCCGTTGCCGTAGGCGTTCTGCTCCTGGAACACCGGCTGACCGGGCAGCGGAATGATCTGGTAGTGCGTCAGCGGCACACCCTCCGCGAGCAGGGCGCGGCGCAGCGCCTGGCGGAACCGGCCCGGCGTGACCCCGTCCAGGCCCGCCGCCTGCGGGTCGAAACGGAAGCGCAGCATGTGCCACATGTGGGTACGGTCGTCCGGGACGGGCGGGACGACGATGCCCGGCAGCGCCGCGAGCCGCGACAGGAAGACGGGGATGTTCTGCTCGCGGCGCACCTGGTAGTCCCAGAACCGGGCCAGCTGCGACCTGGTGAAGGCGGCCAGCACCGAGCTGAGCTTGAGGTTCGATCCGCGGGTGGCGGACACGTACAGCCGTTCCTCCGTGCTGAGGTCCTCGCCCAGGATGCGCAGGCTCCGGCAGCGCTCGGCGACGTCCTCGTCGTCGGTGACGATCAGGCCGCCTTCACCGCACGTCGGGATGCTCTTCTCCACGTTGAGGCTGAACACCGAGGCGGCGCCCATGGAGCCGGCGGTCTCGCCGCGGTACTTCCCGCCCTGCGCCTGCACGGCATCCTCGACCACCAGCAGGTCGTACTTGCGTGCCAGGGCGCGGATCTCGTCCATGTCGGCGGGCAGGCCACCGAGATGGACCGGGACGATCGCCCGCGTACGGGACGTGATCTTCGCTTCGATCTGCCGCACGTCGATGTTGAACGTGACCGGGTCGATGTCCACGAAGACCGGGATCGCCAGCTGGTACAGCGGCGCCATCGCGGTCGCCACATAGCTGAGGGCCGGCACGATCACCTCGTCCCCGGGCTGGAGGCCGAGGGCGGTCAGCGCCAGCTCCAGCGCCACGGTGCCGCTGTTGACGGCCACCGCGTAACGGGTGTCGCAGAACTCGGCCCATTCCGTCTCGAGCCCGCTGATCTCCTGCTCGTTCTTCGCGCCGACCGTGAACTTGCGGCTGTCCAGGGCCCGCAGCACGGCGTCCTTGTCCGCCTGCGTCACCACCGGCCACTCCAGCCGCCGATGTTCCGGACGAACCACGGGCTTGCTGCCGAACATCGCCAGCTGCGCCTTCATGTCTCTCCCCTTGTGAGCGGAACAGGCCCCGCCTGCTCCGTGTCGCCGGAATGCATGAACCGGGATGGGTGCACCACCATCCGTGCGCGGCACGGTGTGCACCTCGATGTCGACGAGCCGTCCACGACGCCGTGGCCCCCCGGCCCTGAGATGGACGCTAGGGCCCGCCGCTCTTGTCGCGTTCTCACGGTGATATCCGGCCACTCAATTCCCCGGGTGCGCACCTGGATTGCGGGTCGCTCGCCTCGGGCCGGCCAGGGCCGGGCGGCCCGAGGCGAGACCGGCGTGAGACCACCGTGAGAGGTGCCGTCCCTACCGTGTCCCCGTCCCGACCCGATGGCCCGAGCAGGAGGTGTGCGGGGTGGACACCACACAAACCGGCCGGTCCGTGGTAACCACGGCCGACTGGCGGCTGTCCGACGAGGTGCCGGAGCAGGTGGCCGCCAGCTGCCTCTACGACTCCGCCGACTGGCTGCGTGCCTGGGAAGGCATCGGTATCGAGAAACGCTTCCGTCACGCGTACGTGCACACCGATCCGGCGGACCCCGACGGGGCGTCGGTCCTCCCGCTCTACGCCGTGCACGAGTCGCCGTTCTGGGACGGATACGAGCGGCAGGTCGGCCTGGTGGGCCGGTTCGGCGACCCGGTGGTCTTCGCCGGCTCCCCGTACTCGATGTACGGCAAGCGCGGACATGTGCCCGGCGCGCTGGTCCGGGGCGCGTACGCCACCGCCATGGAATGGATCGCCTCCGGACCGGCCGAGCTGCTCGTCGTGCCCAACCTCACCGAGGAGGGCATGGCCGACTGGCTCGCGGTGGCCGGGCCCCCGGTCGGCCGCGTCCTGCTCGAACGCACCTACAGCTGCGACCTCTCCGGCGACTTCGGCGACCACATGAACCGCGTCACCAACAAGATCAGGCGGGATGTGCAGAGGCGGCTGCGCCGGGCCGACGAGCGCGGCCTGCGAATCCGTATGGTCGAGGGAGCGGAGGCGCACGCGCTGGTGCCCGCCGCGTACCCGCTGACCGTCGACACGAGCGACAAGAACGACTGGCCGGCCCTGTTCGACGAGGACGCCCTGCACGGCATGTTGCGGGTGCCCGGCGCCATGCTGGTGGCCGCCGAGGTGGACGGCCGCCTGGTCGGGGCCTTCTTCGCCTTCCGGCGCGGGTCGGAGGTGACCTTCATGTGCGGCGGCGTCGACTACGCCACGCTCCACGACCTGAGCACGTACGTGGCGCTCATGTACCGCAGCACCGAATGGGCGTACCGGCACGGCATGCGCCGGATCGAGTGGGGCCGCGACAACTACCGGTTCAAGGAGCGGCACGCCCTGACCGGCACCGATCTGTGGGCCCTGGTCTACGCCCCCGGACACCGTGGTGACCTCGAACCGGCGCTGGCCCACATGCACCAGGTGCTGTCCGCCTACATCAGGGGAGACTGACATGGGACCAGGCCGGCGCCGCATCGCGCTGCTTCTGGCAGCCGTCATCAGCGTCAACGCGTCCTACACGGTGATGATTCCGTTCGTGCCGGACCTGGAGCACCGGGTGGGGGCGGGGCCGGTCGTCGTCGCCCTGACCTTCGCCCTGTTCGCGGGGGCCAAGGCGCTCGCCCAGCCGGTCGGCGGATGGTGGGTCGACAGGTGGCGCGCGGACCGCGTGGCGATGTTGTCCATGCTCACCGCCGCGGTCGGCATCGCGCTGACGGCCGTGGCCCGGGACAGTTTCACGCTGCTGGCCGCCCGGGTGTGCTGGGGGATCGGTGAGGGACTGGTCTCCCCGGCCCTCTACGCGGGCATGACGGCGCTGTGCCGCCGGCACGGGATCCCGACGAGCCGGATGATGGGGAACTTCGGGTCGGCCGCCGTGGCCGGGTTCCTCCTCGGGCCGCTGATCGCCGGAGTGGCCGTGCCCGTCGGCTTGACGGGTCTGTTCCTCGCGGGCGCGCTGATCACCGCGGCGACGGCTGTCGGACTCCTCCTGGCCATCCCCGGACAGGACACCGCGAAGACTCCGGAAGAACCGGACGCCGCCCCCGGGACGGACGCCCCCGCGGCGGGGCCGGCACCGGTCCGCTGGTGGGTGTGGGCCCTGCTGCTCGGCGGACTCGACATGTTCACCTTCCTCGTCTACTCGGCCCTCGAACCGCTCCTGCCGGTCTACCTGAGCGCCGGAGCGCACACGTCGGCACGAACGGCGATCTCGGCGGTCTTCGTCGCCGGGCTGGCCGTCTCGGGCCTGACGATGTGGCTGCTGGGCCGCTACACGCCGCCCCTGCGGACGCTCGCCGCGACCGGGCTTGCGCTGACGGCCGTCGGACTGTGCGCCATGGCCGCCAGCGCCCACTTCGTGGCCGTCGGCGGAAGTTTCATGGTCTACATGTTCGGTTATGCGACGCTCTTCCTCACGGCCCGGCGCGGGATCGTCGAACTGAAGGCCGCCACGGCGCACGACGGCAAGGCCTTCGGTCTGTTCGGCCTGGTCTCCGACATCGGCAACGTCCTCGGTCCCGTCATCGGCGTCGCCCTGTACGCGGCCACCGACCGCCTGGCGTTCCTCGTGCTGGGCGGCGTGAGCGGACTGGTGCTGCTGGCCATCGCCGTTGCCGGCCGCAGCCGCGCCACCCTGCCGGGCGACGCCGCTGCCACCGGGCCCGGCGGAGCGGCACCGGTGGCCGGAGCAGCGCAGGAGGCCGGCAGGACGGAAGCGGTACCGGCCGCCGCCGCGGTGGAGGCGGACAGCCGTTGAGGTGTGCGCCCTGAACTGGCCTCACGTCTCCCGCCGGTGGTGATTGCTCCCGCGTCCCGGGGGCGCCTCCTCGCCCTCCCTGCCGAGCGGCGCGCCGATCCCGACCCGTGCACGCGTGACGTACGGTGGGCACATGGCGCCGCCTCTGCCTGGCCCGTTGGCCCACCTGGCCCCGCTGCTCAGCCACTACGGCTACTGGGCCGTCGGGGCCGTCGTCTTCGTGGAGGACTTCGGCATTCCCGCCCCGGGCGAGACGATCCTGATCGCGGCGGGGATCTACGCCGGGGCCGGGCGGCTGAACATCGTCGCCGTCGCGGTGCTCGCGTTCGCCGCGGCCGTCGCGGGAGACAACGTCGGCTATCTGATCGGGCGGACCGGCGGACGCGCATTCGTCCACCGCTGGGGTCGCTACGTGTTCCTCACCCCCGAACGCTTCCACCGGGCCGAGGAGTTCTTCGCCCGCAACGGCGCCAAGATCGTCACCGTGGCCCGCTTCATCGAGGGTCTGCGCCAGGCCAACGGCATCATCGCGGGCACCAGCGGCATGCCCTGGCGCCGCTTCCTCGTCTTCAACGCCCTCGGCGCCGCGCTCTGGGTCGGTCTGTGGGCCACTCTGGCCTACCTGGCCGGCAGCCACATCACCGCCGTCTACGACGAGATCACCCGCTACCAGCTCTACGCCCTGATCGCCCTCGGCGTCCTCGCCGCCGCGTTCATCGGCCGCCACCTGCTGCGCCGCCGGCACCGGAACTGAACCGGGCTGCGTCAGCTCCGCCCCCGAGGGTTGCCCGCCCGCTGCTCCGGCGCGGGCGAGGGCGGGTCGACTTCGCGCCACGGACTCGGCCACGGGCTCACGGCGAGACCGGACGCCGTGGGCGTCGGACGCCGGGGGCGCCGGACGAGCGGGCGTCGGACGAGCGGGCGCCCGACTCAACTCGCCCGCCCCGGCGCCGGACACGAACCCGCCCGGGCCGGGCTTCGCGCCCGGTCCGGCACCGCGCTCGGCCCGCTTGCAACGCGCTTGCGCCCGGACGGCTTCGCTGCCGCATCATCCGCGTAATCGGTTTGCGCTCTTTGCGCTAGCCTTGCGTGTATGACGCGACGACTTGCTCAGGTGGCCAAGAAGGTGGGGGTCAGTGAGGCCACGGTGAGCCGTGTCCTCAACGGCAAGCCCGGAGTCTCCGAGCCGACACGGCAGGCCGTGCTGACGGCGCTCGACGTCCTCGGCTACGAGCGGCCGACGCAGCTGCGGGGCGAGCGCGCGCGGCTGGTCGGCCTGGTGCTGCCGGAGCTGCAGAACCCGATCTTCCCGGCGTTCGCGGAGGTGATCGGGGGTGCCCTGGCGCAGCAGGGGCTGACGCCGGTGCTGTGCACCCAGACGCAGGGCGGCGTCTCCGAGGCGGACTACGTCGAGCTGCTGCTGCAACAGCAGGTCTCCGGCGTGGTGTTCGCCGGTGGCCTGTTCGCGCAGGCGGACGCGCCGCACGAGCACTACCGGCAGCTCGCCGAGCGCAACATCCCCGTCGTGCTGATCAACGCGTCCATCGAGGGGCTGGACTTCCCCTGCGTCTCGTGCGACGACGCCGTCGCCGTGGAACAGGCCTGGCGTCACCTGTCCTCCCTGGGACACGAGCGGATCGGCCTCGTCCTCGGCCCCGGCGACCACGTCCCGTCCGGACGCAAGCTGCAGGCGGCCCAGGCCATGGCGCAGGCTGCCGGTGCCGCGCTGCCGGACGAGTTCGTCGTACGGTCCATCTTCTCGCTGGAGGGCGGGCAGGCGGCCGCCTCGCGCCTGCTCGAGCGGGGCGTCACCGGGATCGTGTGCGCGAGCGACCCGCTGGCCCTGGGTGCGATCAGGGCGGTGCGCCGCCGTGGGCTGTCCGTGCCCGGGGACGTCTCGGTCGTCGGTTTCGACGACTCCGCCTTCATGAGCTGCACGGAGCCGCCGCTGTCGACCGTCCGCCAGCCCATCGAGGCGATGGGCCGGGCCGTGGTCGAGTTGCTGTGCGCCCAGATCCAGGGCACCCAGGCCCACCCCGGTGAGCTGCTGTTCGAGCCGGAACTGGTGGTCCGCGGCTCGACCGACCAGGCACCCGCGAGCTGACCCTCGGCCACCGTTCGACCGGCGCCGGTCCCCGGGACTTTCCCGGGGACCGGCGCCGGCGTCGTTTTCGAGGTCGGGGCGTGCGTGTCGCGCTTCTGCCGTCCGACTCGCCCCACGGCGACGGCCGTCGGCGACGACTCGGTCCCAGGGCCTGCCCGTGCGCGCCGCTCGCCTTGCCGGCATGCCCGCGTACCGTTCGGTCCCCGAATCCCGGCATAGGGGAAGCGGAGCAAGATGTGGCTCCCGAGCCGTAGACGTTCGCATGATCCTCTGCAACTCTCTGAGCCATGAACGCAAAAAACTAACTGGAGATTAGGCAGACAACGGCTACGGGGAGAGATCGAGGACCGATGACAATCCGCAGAGGGAGATCACGGGCCCTGAGCACCGTGATCGTGACCAGCCTCCTGGCACTGGGCGGCCCGCTGACAGCCGCCCGGGCCGCCGGGGGACCGAACATCGCGCTGGGGGACACTGCCCAGGCCAGCAGTACGCACAGCGGGTACGCGGCGCCCAACATCACCGACGGCGACCAGGGCACGTACTGGGAGAGCGCCGGCCCGGACTTCCCCCAGTGGGTGCAGACCGACCTGGGCTCCACCGAGCGCGTCGACGAGGTCGTCCTGAAGCTGCCCGCGGGCTGGGAGAGCCGCAACCAGACCCTCTCCGTGCAGGGCAGCGCCGACGGCACCAGCTTCAACACCCTGAAGAACAGCGCGACGTACACCTTCAGCCCGGCCTCCGCGAACACCGTGACGGTCGCGTTCCCGGCGACCCAGACCCGGTTCGTCCGGATCGCCGTCACCGCCAACACCGGCTGGCAGGCGGCGCAGCTGTCGGAGCTGGAGGTGCACGCCGCCACCGCGTCGTCGGACAACCTCGCCGCCGGACGCACCCTGACGGCCAGCAGTACCACGCAGGTCTACGCCGCGGGGAACGCGAACGACGGCAACCGCGCCACCTACTGGGAGAGCGCCAACAACGCCTTCCCGCAGTGGCTGCAGGCCGATCTCGGATCCTCCGTCCGGGTCGACCGCGTCGTGCTGCGGCTGCCGGCCGGCTGGGAGAGCCGCAGCCAGACGCTGAAGATCCAGGGCAGCACCAACGGGACCGACTTCACGGACCTCACCGCCTCCCGCGCCTACCCCTTCGATCCCGCGACCGGCAACGCGGCGACCCTCACCTTCGACGCGGCCACCACCCGATATGTGCGGGTCCTGGTCACGGCCAACACCGTCCAGCCCGCCGCCCAGATCTCCGAGCTGGAGATCTACGGACCCGGCACCGGCGACACACAGGCGCCCAGCGCCCCGTCCTCTCTCGCGCTCACCGAGCCGGCCACCGGGCAGATCCGGCTGACCTGGAACGCCGCCACCGACGACACGGGTGTGACCGGGTACGACATCTATGCCGACGGGTCGCTGCTGAGCAGTGTCGGCGGGGCCGTCACCACGTTCACCGACACCCGGCCGGCCGGTGAGACCGTCTCCTACTACGTGCGCGCGCGGGACGCGGCCGGCAACCAGTCCGCCAACAGCAACACCGTCACCCGCAGGGGCGACACCGGCGACACACAGGCCCCGACCGCACCCGGGAACCTGGCCCTCACCGAGCCCGGCGACGGGAAGATCAAGCTGACCTGGACCGCCTCCTCGGACAACCTCGGCGTCACGACGTACGAGATCTACGCCGACAACACCCTGCGCGCCAGTGTCGCGGGCGACGTCACCACGTACACCGACAGTCAGCCCGCGACGAGCACGGTGACCTACACCGTGCGGGCCAGGGACGCGGCGGGCAACCGGTCCGCGCCGAGCAACAGCGTCACCCGCAACGGCAGCGGCGGGGGCGGCACGAATCTCGCCGTCGGCAAGCCGATCAGTGCCTCGTCCGTGGTGTACACGTACGCCGCCGAGAACGCCAACGACAACAACCTCAGCACCTACTGGGAGGGCGCGGGCGGCAGTTACCCGAACACGCTCACCGTCAAGCTCGGGGCCAATGCCGATCTCGACCACCTGGTCCTCAAGCTCAACCCGGACTCCGCCTGGTCCAAGCGCACCCAGACCATCGAGGTGCTCGGGCGTGAGCAGAGCGCCGACGGCTTCACCTCGCTGGTCGCGGCCAAGAGCTACACGTTCGACCCGGCCGACGGCAACACCGTCACCGTGCCCGTCTCCGCCCGCGTGGCCGACGTACAGCTGAAGATCACCGCCAACTCCGGCTCGTCCGCAGGGCAGTTGGCTGAGTTCCAGGTGATCGGGGTGCCTGCGCCCAACCCCGACCTCGAGGTCGCCGGGCTGACCGTCTCGCCCGCCGCCCCCGTGGAGTCGGACGCCGTCAGCGTCTCGGCCACCGTGCGCAACAGCGGCCCGGTCGCCGCCCCGGCGACCACCGTGGCCGTGCGGCTCGGCGGTACCAAAGCCGCCACAGCGCAGGTCGGCCCCCTCGCGGCCGGGGCGCAGACCACCGTCACCGCCTCACTCGGGCAGCGCGAGTCCGGCACGTACCAGCTCAGCGCCGTCGCCGACGACGGCGACAAGGTGATCGAGCAGAACGAGTCCAACAACACCTACACCAGCCCCACCGCCCTGGTGGTCAAGCCGGTCGAGAGCGCCGACCTGGTCGCTTCCTCGGTGACCACCTCGCCGTCCAGCCCGGCGGCCGGGGACACGGTCACCTTCAAGGTGGCGCTGAAGAACCAGGGCAACAAGGCCAGCGCCACGGGCAGCCACGGCGTCACCCTCACCCTGGCCGACTCTCAGGGGAACACGGTCAAGACCCTGAGCGGCGCCTACAGCGGCACCCTCGCCGCCGGCGCCTCGGCAGACGTGGAACTCGGCGCGTGGACCGCGGTCAACGGCTCGTACACCGTGAGGACGGTGATCGCCGACGACGCGAACGAGGTGCCGGTCAAGCGCCAGAACAACACCTCCAGCCGGCCGCTGTTCGTCGGACGCGGCGCCCACATGCCGTACGACATGTACGAGGCGGAGGACGGCACGGTCGGTGGCGGGGCCACCGTCGTCGGTCCCAACCGGACCATCGGGGACATCGCCGGTGAGGCTTCCGGCCGTAAGGCCGTCAGCCTGGACGCGACCGGGGAGTACGTCGAGTTCACCACCCGCGCCGCGACCAACACGCTGGTGACCCGTTTCTCGATCCCGGACGCGCCGGGCGGCGGCGGCATCGACTCCACGATCGACGTCTACGTCGACGGTGTCTTCAAGAAGGCGCTGCCCCTGACCTCCAAGTACGCCTGGCTGTACGGGGCGGAGGCCTCACCCGGCAACTCCCCGAGCGCCGGGGCTCCACGGCACATCTACGACGAGGCGCACATCCTCCTCGGCGAGACCGTGCCCAAGGGCAGCAGGATCCGGTTGCAGAAGGACGCCGCGAACACCTCGACGTACGCGATCGACTTCGTCAGCCTGGAGCAGGCCGCGCCGGTCGCCAACCCCGACCCGGCCACGTACGTGGTGCCCACCGGCTTCACGCACCAGGCGGTGCAGGACGCCCTCGACAAGGTCCGTATGGACTCCACGGGCAAGTTCGTCGGTGTCTATCTGCCGCCGGGTGACTACGAGACGTCGAGCAAGTTCCAGGTGTACGGCAAGGCCGTGCAGGTGGTCGGCGCCGGGCCGTGGTTCACGACCTTCCACGCGCCCGCTTCGCAGGAGAACACGGACATCGGCTTCCGCGCCGAGGCGTCGGCCAAGGGGTCGCTGTTCAAGGGCTTCGCCTACTTCGGCAACTACACCTCGCGCATCGACGGCCCAGGCAAGGTGTTCGACTTCTCGGGCGTGTCCGACATCGTCATCGACGACATCTGGAACGAGCACATGGTGTGCCTGTACTGGGGCGCCGACACCGACCGGATGACCATCAGGAACTCCCGGATACGGGACCTGTTCGCCGACGGCGTCAACATGACCAACGGCTCCACCGACAACCTCGTCACCAACAACGACGCGCGCGCCACCGGCGACGACAGCTTCGCACTGTTCTCGGCCATCGACGCGGGCGGCGCGGACGAGAAGAACAACGTCTACGAGAACCTCACCACCACCCTGACCTGGCGGGCGGCCGGGGTGGCCGTCTACGGCGGCTACAACAACACCTTCCGCAACATCTACATCGCGGACACGCTCGTCTACTCGGGGATCACCATCTCCTCGCTGGACTTCGGCTATCCGATGAACGGGTTCGGGACCGATCCGACGACCTTCGAGAACGTCTCCGTCGTGCGGGCGGGCGGTCACTTCTGGGGCCAGCAGACCTTCCCGGGCATCTGGCTGTTCTCGGCGTCCAAGGTCTTCCAGGGGATCCGGGTGAACCACGTCGACATCGTCGATCCCACCTACAGCGGGATCATGTTCCAGACGCAGTACCTCAACGGGCAGCCGGTGAACCCGATCAAGGACACCGTCTTCACCGACATCTCCGTCACGGGCGCGCGCAAGAGCGCAGACACCTTCGACGCCAAGTCGGGCTTCGGTCTGTGGGCCAACGAGATGCCCGAGCCCAACCAGGGTCCGGCCGTCGGCGAAGTGACCTTCAACGGGCTGGAGTTGAACGGCAACGCCGTCGACATACGCAACACCACCTCCACCTTCAAGATCAACATCAATCCGTGACGGCCGGCGCCCGCGGGGCGCCACCGCATGAACAGCGGGCCGGTGCGAGCTCGGTGCGAGCTTGCGCCGGCCTGCCTGCGTGCGGACTCTCACGGAAGGCCGTCTTCCAGAGTCTGTCGAGGATTTACGAAAACTGCGCGAGATATTGCGTTCACTTGTCGGCGGTGGTTGAGTGTGCGACGCCCCGCCCGGCTCGGCCGAGCCTCACAACGCCCCACCACGCAACGGCGACGGGGCCACCTCACCGTTCCTGCCCGAAGGGGACCACCCATGAGAACAGCCCGGTTCCGCCGTACCCGCCGCAGTGGCGCGGTCGTCGTCTCCGCTCTCGCGCTCACCGCTCTCGCCGCCTGCGGCACGAGCAGCAGCGACAACGGCAGCGGCAACTCCGGCAGCGGGTCCTCCGACCCGGCCGCGCCGCTCGACCCGAAGACCAAGGTGACGATCACCATCGACTGCATGCCCCCGGCGGCCAAGGCGGCCGAGCTGAAGGAGTGGAAGGAGGACGTCGCCGCGTTCCACAGGATCTACCCGCACGTCACGATCGAGGGCCGTTCCACCCCCGGGCAGTGCCTGGAACCGCCGCGGTTCACCGCGATGCTCAAGGCCAAATCCCAGCCCGACGTGTTCTACACGTACTTCACCGACCTGCCGCAGGTGCTCGACAACGACGGCGCCGAGGACATCACCGCCTACGTCAACGGCAAGACCGTGCCCGCGCTGAAGGACATCGACCCGAACGTCCTCGGCTCGCTCAAGCACGACGGCAAGCTCTACGGCCTGCCCACCAGCAACTACACGATGGGCCTGCTCATCAACCGCAAGCTGTTCCGGCAGGCCGGCCTCGACCCGGACAATCCGCCGCGCACCTGGCAGGAGGTCCGTACCGCCGCCAAGAAGATCGCCGGGCTCGGCAACGGCATCGCGGGTTACGGCGAGTACAGCGCGGCGAACACCGGTGGCTGGCACTTCACCGCGCAGATGTACAGCCTCGGCGGCGACGTCGTGGACACCAGCGGCAGGAAGGCCGCGTTCAACAACGAGATCGGCAAGCAGGTCGTGAGCAACCTCCACGCCATGCGCTGGCAGGACGACAGCATGGGCAAGACCCAGCTGCTGAAGTGGGGCGACCTGCAGAAGCAGATCGCCACCGACAAGCTCGGCATGTTCCTCGCCGCCCCCGACGACATCGCCTACATGGTCCAGCAACTCGGCGCGACGTACGAGAACTTCGGCATGGGGCCCATCCCCGGGGAGAAGAACACGCTCGCCGGCGGCAACAACTACATGATCAAGAAGGGCATCTCCGCCGACAAGATCAAGGCCGCCGTCGCCTGGCTGAACTACAAGAACCTCACCGTAGGCAAGGGCCAGTTCGACTGGGCCCGCACCAAGGCCGACCACCTGCCCGTCGGCGTCCCGCAGCCCAACTTCTGGCTGGGGGAGTCCAAGAAGAAGGACGACGCCGCCCGGCTGGCCAACGCCACCATGCCGGTCGCCAACTTCAGGACCTTCATGGACAACCCGGTGCCCGGCAAGGCAGAACCGCCCAAGGCCCAGGAGCTCTACAAGGTCCTCGACAACGTGATGTCCGGTGTCCTCACCGACAAGGACGCCGACCTCGACAAGCTGCTGTCCACGGCCGAGGCACAGGTGAACCAGGTCCTGGCCAACCAGTGACCGCCCCGGCGGGGGAGGGGCCCGGGCCCGCCCCCGCCCCGCACAGCGCCCACCGTGCGACGCCGCCGGCGGCCCTGCGAGGTGCCGCCCGCGACCGTGACGCCCGACCAGCACGCACCAAGGAGCGACGATGTCGGCCCCCAGCCTGACCCCGAGCAAGGCGGACCCCTCCCGCCGTCACGCCCCGCCCCGCCAGGCGGGCCCCCCGTCCCGCCACGACCGGTTCGTCAGGAACCTGCGCCGCAACCTGACCGCGCACGGCTTCCTCATCGGCGCCGTCCTGTGCTTCGCGGTGTTCTCCTGGTACCCGATGATCCGGGAGTTCGTCCTCGCCTTCCAGAAGACCGAGGCGGGCCGGGTCAGCTGGGTCGGCCTGGACAACCTCACCACCGTCTTCCACGACCCGGCGTTCTGGCAGGCCTGGCGCAACACCGCGCTGTTCACCGTCCTCGCGCTGCTGCTCGGCTTCGCCGTCCCCTTCGTCGTCGCGATCGTCATCAACGAGTTCCGCCACGGCCAGGGCTACCTCAGACTGCTGGTCTACCTCCCGGTGATGCTGCCCCCCGTCGCCTCGGTGCTGCTCTTCAAGTACCTCTACGACCCGGGATACGGCCTGCTCAACGAGGTGCTGCGGTTTCTGCACCTGCCCGAGCAGCAGTGGCTGCAGGACCCCGGCCTGTCGATGCCGTCCGTCGTCGTCGCCGCGACCTGGATGAACATGGGCGGCGCCGCACTGATCTACCTCGCCGCGCTCCAGGGCATCCCCGGCGAACTGTACGAGGCGGCCGAACTCGACGGCGCCGGCCTGCTGCGCAAGATCTGGCACGTCACCATCCCGCAGACCCGGCTCATCCTGTCGCTGATGCTGCTGATGCAGATCATCGCCACCATGCAGGTCTTCGTCGAGCCGTTCCTGCTCACCGGCGGCGCCGGACCCGAGGGCTCGACCACCACCGTCGTCTACCTCATCTACCAGTACGCCTTCAACTTCAACAACTACGGCGCCGCGGCGGCGCTCGGACTGCTCCTGCTCGTCCTGCTCGCCGGATTCTCCGCCGCCTACGCCAAGCTCAGCCGCGCCGACGACGAGTAGACCGGGGGAGACCGGCATGTCCACACGCACACTCATCTCACCGGCCCGACTCGCCCGCCCGCGCGGCAAGGCCGTCTACTGGACGGTCTTCACGCTGGTCGTCATCGGATTCACCCTGGTCTTCCTCGGCCCGCTGTACTGGATGGTCTCCAGCGGGTTCAAGGACAGCCAGGAGGTGATCCAGACACCCCCGACCTGGGCGCCCACGTCCTTCGCCCCGGACAACTACTCCCGCGCCTGGGAGGTCATGGACCTCTCCACCCTGCTGCTCAACACGCTGTACTACGCCTTCGGCGCCCTCGCCTTCCAGCTCGTCTTGGACGTCGCGGCCGCCTACTCGCTGTCCAGGCTGCGGCCCGTCCTCGGCAAGGCGATCCTCGGCATGATGCTCGCCACGCTGATGATCCCGGCGACCGTGCTCGTCGTACCCCAGTACCTGACCGTGCTCGACGTGCCGGTCGTGCAGCGCAACCTGCTGAACACCCCCTGGGCGATCTGGCTGCCGTCCGTCACCAACGCCTTCAACATCTTCCTGCTGAAGCGGTTCTTCGACTCCATCCCCAAGGAACTCCTCGACGCCGCGGCCATGGACGGAGCGTCCCCGATGCGCGTCCTGTGGTCGATCGTGCTGCCGATCTCCCGGCCCGTCCTCGGCGTGGTGTCGATCTTCGCGGTCGTCGGCATCTGGAAGGACTTCCTCTGGCCGATGCTCACCCTGCCCGACCCCTCCAAGCAGACCCTCAACGTCGGCATCTACTCGCTCTCCAACGGCGTCCCCGTGAACGTCCTGATCGCGGCGCTCACCATCGCCTCACTGCCGACACTGCTGCTCTTCCTGGTCTTCCAGCGCAACATCATGAGCGGCCTGACGGCCGGCGGTCTCAAGGGCTGACACCCCCGCCGCGCCCCCGGCCGCGCACGCCCCGCACGCCTCCCCAGCCTTCGCCGCCGGCCCGTCCGACGCCCCGCAGCCTCCGGGCCGGCGGCGAAGTACCCACCCCTGCCCGAAAGGACCTCTCACGTGGCAGCCCCTCACTCGCGCCGCACCGACGCCTGGTGGCGAGACGCCGTCATCTACCAGGTGTACCCGCGCAGTTTCGCCGACGGCGACGGCGACGGCATCGGCGACCTCGCGGGCGTCCGCGCGAGACTGTCCCACCTCGCCGAACTGGGCGTGGACGCCGTCTGGTTCACCCCGTGGTACGCCTCCCCGATGGTCGACGGCGGATACGACGTCGCCGACTACCGCGCCGTCGACCCCGCCTTCGGCACCCTGGCGGAGGCGGAGAAGCTGATCGCCGAGGCCGCCGAGAAGGGCATCCGGGTGATCGTCGACATCGTGCCCAACCACGTCTCCCACCAGCACCCCTGGTTCCGCGCCGCCCTGGAGGCCGGACCCGGCAGCCCGGAGCGGGAACTCTTCCACTTCCGGCCCGGCCGCGGCGACCGGGGCGGACTCCCGCCCAACGACTGGCCCTCCCAGTTCGCCGGGCCCACCTGGACCCGGGTGCCCGACGGCGAGTGGTACCTGCACCTGTTCACCCCCGAGCAGCCCGACCTCAACTGGGCGCACCCTGCCGTCCGTCAGGAGCACGAGGACATCCTGCGCTTCTGGTTCGAACGCGGAGTGGCAGGCGTACGCATCGACTCCGCGGCCCTGCTCGTCAAGGATCCGGCGCTCGCCGACTTCACCGACGGTGTCGACCCGCATCCCTACGTCGACCGGGACGAACTGCACGACATCTACCGCTCCTGGCGGGCGATCGCCGACGAGTACGGCGCCGTGTTCGTCGGTGAGGTCTGGCTCCCCGACGCCGAACGCTTCGCCCGCTATCTGCGCCCCGACGAACTGCACACCGCCTTCAACTTCACCTTCCTCGCCTGCCCCTGGGACCCGGACCGGCTGCGGCGCTCGATCGACGACACGCTCGCCGAGCACGCCCCGGTCGGCGCCCCCGCCACCTGGGTGCTGTGCAACCACGACGTGACCCGCACCGTCACCCGGTACGGCCGCCGGGACACCGCCTTCGACTTCGCGACCAAGGCCTTCGGCACGCCCACCGACCTGGAACTCGGCACCCGGCGCGCCCGCGCCGCGGCCCTGCTGACCCTGGCCCTGCCCGGTTCCGTCTACCTCTACCAGGGAGAGGAACTGGGCCTGCCCGAGGCCGACGTGCCCCTCGACCGCATCCAGGACCCCATGCACTTCCGCTCCGGGGGCACCGACCCGGGGCGCGACGGCTGCCGCATACCGCTGCCCTGGGAGGCCGGCGCCCCCTACGCGGGCTTCGGGTCGCACGTGGAGCCCTGGCTGCCGCAGCCCGCCGGCTGGGCCGCGTACGCCGTGGACCGGCAGAGCGGTGACCCGGACTCGATGCTCACCCTCTACCGGCAGGCGCTGGCGCTGCGCCGCTCGGAGGGCGGCTTCGGCGACGGCCCCCTGACCTGGCTCCCCGCCCCGGACGGCGTCCTCGCCTTCGCGCGTCCGGGCGGCCTGCTCTGCGTGGTCAACCTGTCCGGAGCGCCCGTGGATCTGCCGCCGCACGCACGGCTGCTCCTGGCCAGCGGCCCCCTCACCCCGGACGGCGGGCTCCCCGGGGACACGGCGGTGTGGCTCCGTTCCGAGTGACCCGCGCGGCGCGGGCGCCGCCGTGGACGCGGGCCGGGGCGCGGAAGGACTCCTCCGGTTCCCGGTGCCACGGGGAGTCCGGGTCGGCCGGGCGGTCCCGGACCGTCTTCACGAGGCTGTGGCTCGCCATGTCCAGGTCGAGCCGGGGCTCGGCACGGTGCGGGGCGCCCGGGGCGACGAACGTGTGGGCACCCAGACGGGCCGGTTCGCCGAACCTGCCGCGTCAGGAAGTGCCGTTGCAGCCGAACGCGGGCTGCGAGTTCCTGCTGACGCTCAGGCCCAGCTCCGCCGCCTCGGTCGCGGTGACGGTGAGCCGCTCGACGCCGTCGCCGGTGACCTTCACGGTGTCGGCGTGCAGCCGGTGCCGTATCGCCTGCAAGTCGGTGCGGGCGCGCAGCGGGCTCCACGCGGTGGCCGGGGCCTCCCCGGCGCCGACCTCGTGGACGACGCCCCGGTGACGCAGCCCGCCGCACGGGGTACGGCTCGCCGGTGCGGGCGCGTCCGGAACCGCGTCGGCGGGGGCGGCCGGAAGCGCCACCGCGGCGGGCGCCACCGGACTTTCCTCCGTCCGCCGGCCGGCTACTTAGCGGCCCAGTAGCCCAGGTCGTTGACGCCCAGGGCGTCCGCCTGCTGCAGCGCCAGCGGCGAGCCCAGCAGGTCGGGCGGCAGGTAGCCGGAGCGGACGCCGAGGTCCCAGCCGTGCACCTGGACCGCGAGGACGGCCGGGGCGAGCGCGCCGAGCGGAAGGAGTGTCGCGGGGGCGGGATCGGCTCCCACGGTCTGCCGGTGTTCGACGAGCCGGTCCGCGAGTGCCTCCTCGAAGCGGTCCTGGTCGTCGTCGAGGAGTATCCGCAGCAGGCGCTGGTCGGCAGTCAGCGGACCCGCCGCGTCCAGGCCCCGCGCGGCTTCGGCGCGTGCGTCGTCGTCCGGCTTGCACAGCGGCACGGTCGGCCAGTCCCGCGGCAGATGCCCCTCCGCCTCGGTCAAGTAGCCGCACAGGGCGTCCATGGCCGCGAGATCCGCCGCATCGGAGACGGGGGTGAACCGCGAGTACGGCACCCCGTCACGCACCGCGGGCGCGTAGTCGCCGCGCAGCAGCAGGCCGATCACGCGCTGCCAGTCCCACACCAGCCCGCTGACCAGGCACAGCTGGAACGCGTCCAGCCACGTCCTGGCCGTGGGGGCGTGGTCGACCACGTCGTCGAAGGCGATGTCCTCACCGGTGAGCTCCTCCTCGATGAGGGGGAAGGAGACCTCTTGATCGCCGTTGGGGAAACACCCGATGCTCAGCGCGCCCAGCGCACACTCGGCCGCGGTCCGCAGAGCGAGGCGCGACGTCTCGTCGAGCGTGGGCTCACGTACCGTCCGGGCGGCCACGTACCCGACGAGTTCGTCGCCCATCTCGCGCAGTCGCTGCGGGGACGCGTCGCCGTACCGCAGCCCGTGCAGGCGCCCCCTGGCTCGCCTCCGGATGTCCTCGAGCGCCTCGGTCAGACGCCGGTCGCTGACAGCGTGGCGCGTCACTTCCCGCACAGGTGCCGTCCTTTCGTGATCTTGTCGACAGGGGGTGGCACGCTATCAGTGGTCCCTGACATCGCCCCAGGTCCCCGTGGCACCTGTGCCGACCGGCCGGGGGACGTGCATCGCAGACGCGACGACGAGGCGCGGAGGCCGCGAGCGCTGCTGCGACCGCCTCGCCCCGGGCGGCCGCCGCGTGCGCGTTCTCGCCGGCGCCGGGCTCGGGCGGGCGCTCAGTGCCTTCGGCGGCTGACGGTGTGTGTGATCGCCACCGAAGCCGCCGTCGGTGCGGCGGCGACGGCGAGCAGGACACCCGTGGATCCCAGCAGGCCCGCGGAGCGCGAGGCGTTGTGCAGGTCGCCGAGCAGGATGCTGACGGCGCACCCGGTCGCGGTACGCGCTGTTCGGGCACGTGCACCAGCCGCCTCAGGGCCGTCCAATCGCCTCACGTCACCCCTGCGCGCTCGGAGCGATCAGGGCGGAGTGAACCACGCCATGACCCCGGAGTGAAACAAACCACGGAGTAGCACCCTCTGCCCAGGCCGGTCGGGCGGGTAGGTTCCAACGACCTGGTCCACGGGGAACACGGCTCGTGGACAGCCTTTGATCGCGGATACCCGTCCCTCCTGCGAGGAGAGAACACGAGACATGTCTGCCCATGAACCCGCGCACCACCCACCGCAGCGCATCGGCGTCGTCGCCGAGTCCGCCTCCGGGGAGACGCGTGTCGCGGCGACCCCCGCCACGGTGCGTCAGCTGCTCGGCCTCGGTTACGAGGTCGTGGTGGAGCCCGAGGCCGGCGCCGCGTCCGGCTTCAGCGACCAGGCCTACCGCGAGGCAGGCGCCGACATCGGCGAGGCCTGGACCGCGGACGTCGTGCTGAAGGTGAACGCCCCCTCCGACGCGGAGATCGCCCGGCTGCGGCGGGGCGCGAGCCTGGTCGCCGTGCTGGCCCCGGCGCAGCGGCCCGAGCTGCTCCGGACGCTCGCCGAGGCCGGCATCACCGCGCTGGCGCTGGACGCGGTGCCGCGCATCTCGCGCGCCCAGTCGATGGACGTGCTGTCGTCGATGGCGAACATCGCCGGCTACCGGTCGGTGATCGAGGCCGCGCACGTCTTCGGCCGGTTCTTCACCGGCCAGGTCACCGCGGCGGGCAAGGTTCCGCCGGCGAAGGTGCTCGTCGCGGGCGCGGGCGTCGCCGGTCTCGCCGCGATCGGCGCCGCCTCCAGCCTCGGCGCCATCGTGCGCGCCACCGACCCGCGGCCCGAGGTCGCGGACCAGGTGAAGTCACTCGGCGGCGAATACCTCGCGGTGGACGTCGTCCAGGAGGCGAGCACCGACGGGTACGCCAAGGCGACCACCGCCGACTACGACCGCGCCGCCGCCGAGCTCTACCACGAGCAGGCGAAGGACGTGGACATCGTGATCACCACCGCGCTGATCCCGGGCCGTCCCGCGCCCCGCCTGCTGACCGCCCGGGACGTGGCCGCGATGAAGCCGGGCAGCGTGATCGTCGACATGGCCGCGGCCCAGGGCGGCAACGTCGAGGGCACGGTCGCAGGCCGGGCGGTGGTCACCGACAACGGCGTCACCATCATCGGCTACACCGACCTCGCCTCCCGGCTTCCGGCCCAGGCCTCGCAGCTGTTCGGCACCAACCTGGTGAACCTGGTCAAGCTGCTCACGCCGGGCAAGGACGGGCAGCTGACGATCGACTTCGACGACGTGGTCCAGCGGGCCGTGACGGTGGTGCGGGACGGCGACGTCACCTGGCCGCCGCCGCCCGTCGCGGTCTCCGCCGCCCCTGCCGCGCAGACCCCGGCCGCCAAGCCGGAGCCCGAGCCGAAGCGGACGAGGCTCACCCCCGCTGGACGCTTCACCCTGATCGGGCTCGGCATGCTCGCGATGTTCCTGCTGGTCGCCTTCGCGCCAGCCCAACTCGCCGGGAACTTCACCGTGTTCGCGCTGGCGGTGGTGATCGGCTACTACGTCATCGGCAAGGTGCACCACGCGCTGCACACGCCGCTGATGTCGGTGACCAACGCGATCTCCGGCATCGTCGTGATCGGCGCCCTGCTCCAGATCGGGCACGAGAGCACGCTCGTCACCGCGCTGTCGGTCGTCGCGATCCTGCTGACGAGCGTCAACGTCTTCGGCGGTTTCGCCGTCACCCGCCGCATGCTGTCCATGTTCTCGAAAGGCTGAGCCGAGATGACCTCCCTGACAGCCTCCCACGCTGCCGATCTGGTCGCCGCGCTGCTGTTCATCCTGAGCCTGGCCGGCCTGTCCCAGCACCGCACCTCCCGCGCCGGTGTCGTCTACGGCATCGCCGGCATGGCTCTCGCGCTGGTCGCCACCGTGGTGGTCGCGGCGCAGAGCATCACCGCCGGAGCGGTCGCCCTGATCGTGGTGGCGATGGCACTCGGCGCCGCGATCGGCCTGTGGCGTGCCCGCCGCGTCGAGATGACGCAGATGCCGGAACTGATCGCCGTTCTGCACAGCTTCGTCGGCCTCGCCGCGGTGCTGGTCGGCTGGAACAGCTACCTCGAGGTGGAGGCGCACGGCAGCGAGCAGACCCGGATCGGCGCGGACCTGCTGGGCATCCACCACGCCGAGGTGTTCATCGGCATCTTCATCGGCGCCGTCACCTTCACCGGCTCGATCGTCGCGTTCCTCAAGCTGTCGGCGCGCATCAAGTCCCGTCCGCTGATGCTGCCCGGCAAGAACGCGCTCAACATCGGTGCGCTCGTCGCGTTCGTCGCTCTGACCGTGTGGTTCACGGTTCGTCCGAACCTGGCGCTGATGATCGCGGTGACCGTGCTGGCGCTGGCGCTCGGCTGGCATCTGGTCGCCTCGATCGGCGGCGGCGACATGCCCGTCGTCGTCTCCATGCTGAACAGCTACTCCGGCTGGGCGGCGGCCGCGGCCGGCTTCCTGCTCGACAACAACCTGCTGATCGTCACGGGCGCGCTGGTCGGCTCCTCGGGTGCCTACCTGTCGTACATCATGTGCAAGGCGATGAACCGTTCCTTCCTCTCCGTCATCGCGGGCGGTTTCGGTATCGAGGCGTCCTCCGGCGGTGACGAGGAGCACGGCGAGTACCGCGAGGTGCGGGCCGCGGAGGCGGCCGAGATGCTCGCCCACGCGAGCTCGGTGATCATCACCCCTGGCTACGGCATGGCCGTCGCGCAGGCCCAGCATCCCGTCGCGGAACTGACCCGCCGGCTGCGCGAGCGGGGGGTCGAGGTCCGCTTCGGCGTCCACCCGGTGGCCGGCCGCCTGCCGGGGCACATGAACGTGCTGCTGGCCGAGGCGAAGGTGCCGTACGACATCGTCCTGGAGATGGACGAGATCAACGACGACTTCGCCGGTACCTCGGTCGTCCTGGTCATCGGGGCGAACGACACCGTCAACCCCGCCGCGACCGAGGACCCGTCCAGCCCGATCGCCGGCATGCCGGTGCTGCGGGTCTGGGAGGCCGAGCAGGTCATCGTCTTCAAGCGCTCCATGGCCTCCGGCTACGCGGGCGTGCAGAACCCGCTGTTCTTCCGCGAGAACAGCAGCATGCTCTTCGGCGACGCCAAGGAGAGCGTCGAGGAGATCCTGCACGCGCTGGGCACCGACGATCACCGCAACCCGGGCCCGCGCGAGGCGACGACAGCCGGCCGCTGACCGCGCGCCGCACCTGCCCGGTGCACGGGCGGTCGGCGCCGACGGGCTCGTCCCCCGTTCGTCCGCCGGCGCCGACCGTCCGGCGATGACACGGACCGCTCGCCGATCCGCCGGTCCCCGGGTGCGGAAGAGGAGCCCTGCCCCGCCTATCGTGCGGGGCAGGGCTCCTCTTCCCGGGCGGCCCGGAGGAGGAGCCGCATGGCCGATATCCAGGAACTGCTGGACGAGCTGCGGGGGCTTCCCTCCGGCTCCCCGAGGACCGCGCACGAACTCGCCGAAACGGTGGGAAGGATCAAGAGCGCTGCCGGTCGCTGGTCCGACGTACTGGACGACGTACGGCGGTGGTCGGCGGCGCACGCGGGGCCGCGTGCGGCGGCCGCCCTGGAGATCGCCTTCCGCAAGGCCGAGGAGTGCTTCGTCGAGCTGGAGATCGCCCACCAGGACCTCAAGCTCACCGGAGACGGACGCTGACCCGTCGCCGCTCCCGCGCGTGCCTGCCCGCGCGTCCCGCCGTCTGGTTCGGGATCGCGGGGCTGCGTACACTCGCCGCAGCAGTGCGGCCCAGGGCCCTTGGGGGGTGCGGGATTGGGTGCCGACGCCGTTCCCCGGCGCGAGGTGGTCACCGGTGAGCCGGTCGCGACCCGCGGTGGGGGCTTTCGTCCGCATCCGGGGCCGGCCGGCGGGAGCGACGCCGGTGCCCCCGACGACGTCCCCCTGGTCCGGGCGCTGGTGCGCAGGCAGGCCCGGCTCGCCCTGGGCGCGGTCGCGCTGCTCGTCGCCCTGCTCGGGCCGCTGCCCCTGATACTGCGTCTGCTGCCGTCGCTCGATGCGCGGGGGCAGGTCCCCCTCCTCGTGTGGCTCGCCCTCGGGCTGGTGCCCTATCCGGTCCTGCTGTGCATCGGACGCTGGTACGTGCGCCGCGCGGAACGTCACGAGAACGAGTACGTCGCGTCCGCGCGGACCAAGGAGCCGTGACCTCTTCACGGCGGCGCCGCCACCGCCGGGCGATGTGCGGGACCCCGGCATCAGAAGGTCTGGACGGACCCGGTCGGTTCGTGGCTATCGTCCTCCGGGAAGCCCACCGCACGGGGTGGGCCGGTCGAGCCCGGGGGAGGGGTCGGATGGGTGGCGGGAGTGCGGGCGGCACGGACGGACGCGACCTGGCGCCACGGCGGCCGGGCCTGCGGGCGCTCGCGGTCGACGACGAGGCACCGGCCCTGGAGGAACTGCTGTACCTGCTGCGCGACGACGCGCGCGTCGGCCACGCCGAAGGGGCTCAGGGCGCCACCGAGGCGCTGCGCCGGCTCGGCCGGGCCATCGGCGAGGGGAACGGCGCGGACGACGGCATCGACGTCGTCTTCCTCGACATCAACATGCCCGGCCTCAGCGGTCTCGACATGGCGCATCTGCTGGCCGGGTTCGCGGCGCCGCCGCTGATCGTGTTCGTCACCGCCCACGAGGACCACGCGGTGCACGCCTTCGACCTCAAGGCCGTCGACTACCTGCTCAAACCCATCCGCAGGGAGCGGTTCGCGGAGGCGGTGCGGCGGGTGACCGAGGCCCTCGCCGCCGCCCCCGGCCCCCATACCGCCCAGGCGCGCCCGGGTGTCCCGGCCACCGCACCCGGGCGCAGCGGCGTCCTCCCGGCCCGTTCCTCCGCCGTGGGGGGCTCCCACCTGCCCGTGGAACTCGGCGGAGTGACGCGTTTCGTCGACATCGACGACATCACCCACGTCGAGGCGCAGGGCGACTACGCCCGTGTGCACACCCGTCAGGGCGCCGGCCACCTGATCCGCCATTCCCTGGCCGCCCTCGAAGAGAGCTGGCGCCCCCGCGGCTTCGTGCGTATCCACCGGCGGTATCTGGTCTGTCTGGCGAGCATCGAGGAACTCCGTCTCGACGGCGGCAGTCTGAGCGTGCGCATCGGCGACCGGATCCTCGCCGTGAGCCGGCGCAACGCCCGCGAACTGCGTGATCTCCTCGTCCAGCGGGCGAACGGCGGCCCGCCACGCGGCCGTTGACCCCGCCGGGACACCGGCCGGTCCCGGCCGCGGGCCGCCGCCCGGAAGAAGGCACGGCACCTGTTCCACCGCAGCACCGCTGCGTACACTCACCGCCACACGTGATCACCGCCGAGGCGGCGAGCACGACCAGGAGAGCCCCGGTGCCAGACCCCTCGTGAGACGGCGCGGGCCGGTCCGCACGACGCGCAGGGGGCGAGGGGTTGAACCAGACCTACGCGATAGTCGCGGTGTCGGTGGTCGTGACGCTGACCCTGCTCGTCGGCGCGCTCGGGCTGCGCATCTCCCGCACCACGTCCGACTTCTACGTCGCCTCCCGCAGCGTCCCGCCACGGCTGAACGCCTACGCCATCAGCGGCGAGTACCTCTCGGCCGCGTCGTTCCTGGGCGTCGCCGGGCTCGTCCTCGCCCAGGGCGTCGACATGCTGTGGTATCCGATCGGCTACACGGCCGGGTTCCTCGTCCTGCTGATCTTCGTCGCGGCCCCGCTGCGCCGCTCGGGCGCCTACACCCTGCCCGACTTCGCCGAGGCACGGACGGAATCCCGGGCGGTACGCCGTATCGCCTCCGTGTTCGTCGTCGGCATCGGCTGGCTCTACCTCCTGCCGCAGCTGCGCGGCGCCGGGCTCACCCTGCGCCTGCTCACCGGCGCCCCTCAGTGGTTCGGCGGCCTGCTGGTCGCCGCGGTGGTGACGACGGCGGTGGCGGCCGGCGGCATGCGCAGCATCACCTTCGTCCAGGCCTTCCAGTACTGGCTGAAACTGACCGCGCTGCTCGTCCCCGTGCTCTTCCTGCTCGCCGCCTGGCGCGCCGACCACACTCCGCAGCCGTCCTGGGACCGCCCGGCCACCTTCCACCGGCCCACGCTCGTCAGCCTGGACGCCCCGCAGGACATCGCGATCGACCGCCCGGTCCGCGTGACCGCGCGGGGCACGGTCGACGGTACGCACCACGACCGCGACGAGATCCTGCTCGCCCAGGGCACGCACCGGGTCGCGGCCGGCAGCGCGCTGACCTTTCCCGCCGGGGCGCAGGTGCCCCGGGTGGCGACCGGGGAGCGGGCCCGCGCCCTGCCCGCCGACCGGGCGCGACCGGTGTCGCAGAGCCAGGAGGAACACGGCCTGTACGCGACGTACGGCCTGATCCTGGCCACGTTCCTGGGCACCATGGGGCTGCCGCACGTCGTGGTGCGCTTCTACACCAACCCCGACGGACGCGCCGCCCGCCGCACCACCGTCATCGTCCTCGGACTGCTCGCCGCCTTCTACCTCCTCATGCCCGTCTACGGCGCGCTCGCCCGCCTGTACGCCCCCGATCTGATGCTGTCCGGCGACACCGACGCGGCGGTGCTCCTGCTGCCCCAGCGGCTCATCGGCGGCATGGCCGGTGACCTGGCCGGGGCGCTGGTCGCCGGCGGAGCGTTCGCGGCGTTCTTGTCCACCACCTCCGGGCTCACCCTGTCGGTCGCCGGCGTGCTCGCCCAGGACGTCCTGCCCACCCTCGGCGTGCGGCACTTCCGGCTCGCGACGCTGCTCGGCATCGCGGTACCGGTCGCCGCCTCCCTCGCCCTGCCGGACCTGCCCGCCGCCGGCGCCGTCGGACTGGCCTTCGCCGTCTCGGCCTCGTCGTTCTGCCCGCTGCTGGTGCTGGGGATCTGGTGGCGGGGCCTCACCCCGCCCGGGGCGGCGGCCGGCCTGGTGGTGGGCGGGGGCTGCGCTCTGGTCGCGGTCGCCGCGGCGATGGGCGCCACGCCCGGCACCGGGTGGCTGCACGTGCTGTGCGCCTGGCCGGCGGTGTGGTCGGTGCCGCTGGGCTTCGCGACCATGATCGTCGTGTCCCTCGCCACCCGGCACCGCGTCCCGCGCAGCACCTCCGCGATCATGGCCCGCCTGCACCTGCCCGAGACGGGAGTCCGATCATGAGCACTCCGGCCCTCGCGCTCCTCACCACCGCCGGCACCGCGCTGTTCGCGCTCGGCGCGGCCATGGGGTACCTGACCGCCCGGCGGGGCCGCCGGGAGCCGCCCGGGCTCGGCACCGAGGTGGAGCGCGCCACGTTCCACACGCTGCACACCGCCTCGCTCGCCGCGCGTCCGCTGCGCGCCGGGCTCACCCCCGACACCGCCCGCAAAGCGGCCCGGCGGCTGAGACCGCTGCTGGGCGAGGCGTCCATGACCCTGACGGACGAGGAGACGGTGCTCGCCTGGGAGGGGCCGGGCGCCCACCACCGGGACCTGGTGGAGCAACTGATGCCCGACGTGGTGGGCAAGGGCGCGACGCAGGCCGTCAGGGTCGTCTGCGAGCAGCCCGACTGCACCGTGCGCTGGGGTGTCGTCACGCCTCTCGCCGTCGACGGCCGCCGGACCGGGGCTCTGGGAGCCTTCGGGCCCGAGGAGTCCGCCGTCCTGGCCCGGGCCGCCGACGAGGTGGGCCGCTGGGTCTCCGTACAGCTGGAACTGGCCGAGCTGGAGCGCAGCCGCTCCGACGTCATCGAGGCGGAGATCCGGGCGCTGCGGGCGCAGATATCGCCCCACTTCATCTACAACTCCCTCGCCTCCATCGCCTCCTTCGTCCGCACTGACCCCGACCGGGCCCGCGAACTGCTCCTGGAATTCGCCGACTTCACCCGCTACAGCTTCCGCAAGCACGGTGACTTCACCACGCTCGCGGACGAACTGCGCTCCATCGAGCAGTACCTGGAGCTGGCCCGGGCCCGCTTCGGCGACCGGCTGGAGGTGAACCTGCGGATCGCACCCGAGGTGTTGTCCGTGTCGCTGCCGTTCCTGTGTCTGCAACCGCTGGTGGAGAACGCCCTCAAGCACGGCCTGGAGGACAGCGTGGAGCGCAGCTCCGTCACCATCCTCGCCGAGGACGACGGCCCGGAGGCCCGGGTGATCATCGAGGACAACGGCGTCGGCATGGAACCGGAGCGGCTGCGCCGGATCCTGAAGGGAACCGGCGGACCGTCCACGGGCATCGGGCTGGGCAACGTGGACCTGCGGCTGCGCCAGGTGTACGGCGACGCCTACGGGCTCGTCATCGAGACCGCCGTGGGCGCGGGGATGAAGGTCACCGTGCGCATCCCGAAGTTCCGCGCGGGCGTCCGGCCCGCGCCGCCCGGCCGGTGACCTACGTGCCGTCCGCGGTACCGAGCGCCTGGAAGTCGACCATGCCGTACGCCTCGTTGACGTAGACGTTGGTCAGCCGCGGGTTGCGGTAGTTCAGCGCCTTCTCGGCGACGATCGGCAGGTAGTACGCGCCGTCGGTGACCTTGTGGTTGATCCGGCGGTACAGCTCGGTCGCCGCCGCCGGGTCGGTTTCGGCCCGGGCCCGGTCCAGGAGGGCGTCGACCTCGGGATCGTTCATCTGGGCGTAGTCGACGTTGTTCGCGGGCGTGATGAGACGCCCGTCGGTCAGGGGCGGCAGGAAGCCGGAGGCGTGGGGGTAGTCGGCGCCCCAGGCGAACAGCATCAGGCCGTAACCCTTCTTCTTGGTCTCGCCGGGCGAGCCCACGACCGAGAAGTACTCCGAGAGGTTCAGCCGCTCGGTCTCGACGGTGATCCCCACGGCCTTCAGGGACTGCTGCAGCGCCTGTGCGGTCTGCTGGTCCTGCGGCCGGCCGGACCGCAGGACGAGTCTGGTGGTGAAGCCCTGCGGTCTGCCGCAGGCCCGCAGTTCCTCCTTGGCCTTCTCCGGCCGGGGCGTACCGCCGCTCAGGCCGAACGGGTCGTAGTCGTCGGAGCCGGGCACCGTCGGAGGCAGCATGTTGCCGTGCAGGGAGCCGGCCGTCGGGCCGCCACGCGCGGTCCGCAGTGCGCCGGTGTCGGCGGCGTAGAACACCGCCTTGCGGCAGTGCGGGTTGTCCAGCGGCGCCGTCTTCGACACGAGAGCGAGGCTGCGCAGGTACCCCGTGAGCGGGGCATCGGCGTGCGCCTTGAGCTTCGGGTCCCGCACCACCTTGCCCGCGGCGCTCGACGGCAGGCCGGCCTGCTGGACGTCGAGGTCGGCGCTGCCGTCGAGGAGTCGCGCTGCCACGCCGTCGGCAGTGGTGACGGTCAGTTCGATCCGGTCCGGCAGGGCGGTGCGCAGCGGGTCGCTCGCCCGGTCCCAGTTCTCGTTGCGCACGAGGACGAGGGACTGTCCGGGCGTGTACGACGCGAACCGGTACGGGCCCGAGGAGACGGGCTTGCCGGCGTAACCGGCGCCGGTGTCCCGATTCTGCGGTACGGGGGAGGTGGCGCCCATGGCCAGCAGGTACGGGAAGCGCGAGTCGGCCTTGGCCAGCCGGAAGACGAGTGTGCGGTCGTCCGGCGTCTCGACGGACCGCAGACCGGAACGCGCCGAGGGCTCGTCCTTGTACGGTCCCGGGTAGTTCTGCCCCTGGTCCAGCGCCTCGATCGGATAGGTGGGGCCGCCGGTGACGATGTCCTGGGCGAAGACGCGCTCGATGCCGTACTTGACGTCCTTCGCGGTGATCGGTGTGCCGTCCTCGAACTTCAGGCCGGACCTCAGCTTCACCGTGTACGTCCGGCCGTCCGCCGAGACCTGCGGCTGGGCCGCGGCCAGGTCCGGGACGAGCGTGAGACCGGGCCGGCCTGGTTTGGCGTCGTAGGTGAGCAGCGTCCGGGCGTAGAGGCGCTGCATGTTCCACACCCAGCCGTAGTAGGAGCGGCCCGGGTCCCAGGAGTCGGCGTCGGCGCTGCTCACCAGGCGCAGGGTGCCGCCCTTGCGGGTGGAGGCGTCGACGACGTGGCCGACGGCGGCGTCGAAGCCCGTGGGCGCGGCAGTGGAGGCGCGCGGCCCGCTGTGGGGTGTCCCGGCCCGGTCGCGGCCCTGCTGGGCGAGCAGGGCGGTGATGCCGCCACCGGTGACGAGCGCCGCCACGACCGCGATCGCCGCGAGCCGGCGGCGCCGGGCCCGGCCGGGCGACGACGCGGGCGGGTCGGCGGGCGCGCCGGGGGAGAGGACGAAAGGCTCGTGGGCAGGCGGCTCGGGGGCGTCGGGCGGCAGGGGCCGCTGCGTGCCCGGCCCGTCGACGTCGGGATGCGGTGCGGGCGCCTCCGGTCGGGGTCTGTGCGGTGCGGGCACTCCCGGGACGGGTTCCGGCGGTGCGGGCGCCCCTGCGTCGGGCTTCTGCGATGCGGGGCTCTTCGCCAGGGAGACCCGAGGATCGGGGGTGGGCGGTGCCGTGTGGGCGCGCGGCCCGGGTCCACCGTTCGCATCGGCGGAAGCCTGCCGGTCCGGGTCGGCGGACCGGGGAGGGGCAAGGGCGGTGTTCCGCTCGGTGAGGGCGAGCGCCACCGCTTCGGGCAGCCAGTCCGTCTCCTTGGGCAGCGGGCCCCCGTGTGCGTGCCCTTCCCCTTCGTTGAGCAACTGGGCGAACTCGGCCAGCAGTTCGGGTACGGTCGGCCGCCGGCCCGGGTCCTTCTCGAGCAGGCGGGCCACGAACTCCGTCTGCGCGGGCAGCCCGCGAAGGTCGGGCTGCTCGTAGACGGCGCGGAAGTTCACCGAGTGCGGGGAGCCGGCCCCGAACGGGGCCGCACCGGTGCCCGCGTAGGCCAGCACCGCGCCCAGGGAGAAGACGTCGCTGGCGGCGCCGATCGCTCCCCCCGTCACCTGCTCGGGCGACATGAATCCCGGGGTGCCGATCACCATGCCCGTCTGCGTCAGGGCGCTCGCCTCGGTGGCGAGCGAGATGCCGAAGTCGATCACACGGGGGCCGTCGGCCGCGAGCAGGACGTTGGACGGCTTGAGGTCGCGGTGGACCAGGCCGGTGCCGTGGATGGCCTCCAGGGCCTCGGCCAGCCCGGCTCCCAGGACGAGCAGCGAACGCCGGGGCCATGCCCCGTGGACGCGGACCGCCTCGTCCAGCGGGATGCCGGGCACGTAGGCGGTGGCGAGCCAGGCGGGTGAGCCCTCGGGGTCGGCGTCGACGACCGCGGCGGTGAAGAAGCCCGTCACGCGCCGGGCCGCCTCCACCTCCCGGGCGAACCGGCGGCGGAACTCGGGATCCTCCGCGAGTTCGGAGCGCACCACCTTCACCGCGACCATCCGGCCGCTGGTGGAGCGCCCCAGGAACACGCGGCCCATCCCGCCCGCCCCCAGCCGCGCGAGGATCCGGTAGCGCCCCATCTGCCGTGGGTCGGCCGCCGTCAGCTCTTCCAAACCCGCCCCCCAGTGACACCCCCGCCCCCCGGGGGATCTTCCGGCGACGATTACACCAGACCGGGGCGGTGCGGGGCTGCGGTACGGACCGGTCCGCCCTGGGTGGGCGGTCCCGCCGGGCCGTGTACGCAAAGGGGTCAACCTCCCTGCGTACCAGGGTTGTTCGGGACATAGGCGAAGGAACGGACCCGCAGGTCAGAGTTGCTGCCGGGTCGTCATGGATCTTTCACAGGTTCAGGGCCGAAGCGTCGAACACACTGCGGGTTTGCCGATAAACTCCGGGCGGACCGGCAACGGCCACCGGGCGTCGCGAATGCGACGCAGGACGACGAGACCGCGGACCCGAGAGGACACTGTGCCCGCCGCCTTCCCCGACTTAGCCGGCAGGCCCGTTCACCTCGGCCGCACCGCACTCGCCGCCGGCCGGATCCGCGCCGCGTCCTCACCGGCGCAGGGCCGCCCGCGGGTGCGCGGGTTCACCGGGCTCCCGGCGTCTGGCCTGTCATGCCCGCATCCAGCCGGTGGTACCACCTCGCCCGGCCGCCATGCCCCGTGCCGGCCGGTTCACGGGCCGGACACCTTGGAGAGGACTCGATGACCGACCTGTTACTGGCCGCCGGCACCGCGGTCGCCCTGGCCGCCACCGGGACCACCTGGCACTTCCACCGCGTGTACCGGCGCGAACGCGGCAGAGCCGAGCAGCTGCGGAGCCACTCGCAGCACCTCACCGAGCAGCTGCAGGCCGCGGAGTACGCCCTCGCCCGACTCACCGCGGCGATACCGGAGCTGGCCTCGGGTGAGGCATCCGGCAGCGACCTCCTCCCGCCCCCTCCGCTGGTGCACACACCCCTCGCCGGCCGGCTGCGCGACCTCACCGGTCAGGTGACCGCCACCGTGACCCGGGTACGTGAGACGGCGCAGACCACGGCCGACGAGCACACCGCACAGATCCGCTCCGAGGCCGACCGGGCGATCGAGAAGGCGCAGCGTGACGCCCGCGAGGCCACCCGCGCCGCCGTGCGAAGCTTCGCGTCCAACGTCGTGGCCAAAGCGTCCCGGCTGAGCCGGGAGATCAGCCAGGGCGTGCGCTCCCACCAGGACGACGAGGCGTACGCGACCCTCGTGCACATCGACCACATCGCGCAGCAGATGCTCCTCACCGCGCAGGGCTACGCCGTCCTGGCCGGCGACAAGCTCTCCCGGCGCTGGCCGCGGACCACCCTGACCGATGTGATCCGCGCCGCGATGGGCCGGATCGAGGGCTACCAGCGCATCGAACACCACGAGCTGGACACCGTCGCCGTGGAGAGCCGCGCCGTCGAGGCCGTCGTGCACACCCTGGCGCTGCTGCTGGACAACGCCCTGCGGTACTCCCCGCCGACCGCCCGCGTGCACGTCTCCGTCGAGGAGGGCCACCACGCCTGCTTCCTGATCGTGGACGACGCCGGGCTGCGCATGGACGACGAACGGCTGCTGTGGGCCAGCGACATCATGTCCGGCAAGCACCGCGACGACATCACCCGGCTCGGCGCCCACCCGCAGACCGGTCTGCGGGTCGCCTCGCTGCTGGCCGAGAACTACGGCTTCCGCGTCGAGCTCACCGCGCCGAACATCTACCAGGGCACCCGGGCCGTCCTCGTGCTGCCGAAGAGCCTGCTGACCGCGCCGGCCGCCGCTCCCCGGCCCGCCGCGGCGCAGCCCGCCGCACCGGAGCCGGCCGCCGGGGCCGCCCGGCAGGACGCCACCCCGCCCGCCCCGAGGGAGGCCGCCGTCGTGCCCGACTCCGCCGCCGTCCCCGCCTCGCGGGAAGCCGCCGATCCGGAGCCCGCCGATCCGGAGCCCGCCCGGACCACCGCCAGCGGCCTCACGGTCCGCCGCCGCCCGGCCCGGCCGCGCAGTACACCCCCGCCACCGGCCGAGGACGCCGTCGTGCCGGGCCGCCCCGGCGTCGCGGCCGCCTGGGCTGCAGGCAGCCGCCGCGGCCGGCTGCCGGAAGACAACGGACCCACCGAAGGACACTGACCATGCGCGACACGCACAGCAACAGCCTGGGATGGCTGCTCGACCAGGAACTCGGCACCGTCGAGGGTGTCGAGTACGCCGTGCTGATGAGCGGCGACGGACTCCTGCAGGCCCGCACGCAGACCATCGGACAGGAGGACGCCGAGAAGCTCGCCGCCGTGACCGCGTCGCTGCGGGCCGCCGGCAAGGCTTGGGACGAGCACGTCGGCGGCAAGGGCATGTGCCAGCTGCTCATCGAGTCGCAGGGCCGCATCGGGCTGACGACCGCGGCCGCGAGGAACACCATGCTCTCCGTCGTCACCACCGGCCCCGAGGCGGACGTCGGTCTGATCACCCACCACATGGTGCGCCTCGCGACCCGGCTCGGCCACGAGATGGACGTCGCCGGCCGCCGCCCGGCCGCGGAAGGCGGCACCACGACGTGAGCGGTCCGCGGCACGACCCGGACATGATCAGGCCCTACGTCCGCACCGGCGGACGCAACCGCCCCAGCCGGGATGTCCGCCTGGAGACGGTGCTCGTCGCCGCGTCCGGCCCCACCGACCGGCTGGGGCCGGACGCCCGCCGGGTGATGCGCCTGTTCGCCGGCGGGCGCGGCGGACTGGCCGTCGCGGATGTCGCCGCCGCCCTGGAACTGCCGCCGTCCACGGTGCGGATCATCGTCTCCGCGCTCATGGACAGCGGCCATCTCACCGCGCCGGCCTCCGCCGACGAGGACCGGCCCGGATCCGACCTGCTGCAGGAGGTGCTGCGTGGACTCCGCGAACTCGTCTGACCAGCCCGCCGTCTCCTACCTCGCCCCCGGCGTCAGCCGGTCGGCGAAGATCGTCGTCGCCGGCGCGTTCGGCGTCGGCAAGACCACCTTCGTCGGCAGCGTCTCCGAGGTGACCCCGCTGCGCATGGAGGAGCCGATCACCGAGGCGAGCGTCGGCGTGGACGATCTGCGCGGCAAGCCCCACAAGACGTCCACCACCGTCGCCATGGACTTCGGCCGCATCCATCTGCTCGGCGACCGCCTGGTGCTCTACCTCTTCGGCACCCCCGGCCAGACCCGCTTCCGCCCCCTGTGGCAAGGGCTGACCGAAGGCGCGCTGGGCGCGGTGGTCCTCGCCGACACGCGCGACCTCGACGGCTGCCACGAGGTGCTGGGCCTGCTGGAGGACCAGGACACACCGTACGCCGTCGTCATCAACGTCTTCCCCGACGCGCCCCGCTACCCCCTGCACGAGATCCGGCAGGCGCTCGCCCTGGACGACGACACACCGCTCACCGAGTGCGACGCGCGCGACCGCCGCTCCTGTGTCTACGCGCTCATCACCCTCCTCGAGTACCTGACCACCCGTCAGGCCTTAACCCCCCTGGTGGAGCCCCGTTCATGACGACCCACGCCCCCGGCAGCGCGAGCCCCGCGACGCGGATCGCCCTCTACGACGCCGAGTTCGCCGACGACCCGCACGCGGCCTACGAGCGCATGCGCCGCGACATCGGGCCGCTGGTCCCCGTCGACCTCGCCCCCGGCGTTCCCGCGACCCTGGTCATCGGCTTCCACCAGGCCCGGCGCATCCTCAACGACCCGCTGCATTTCCCCGCCGACCCGCGGATCTGGCAGCAGTCGATCCCCGACACCTGCCCGGTGAAGCCGATGATGGAGTGGCGCCCCAACGCGCTGCGCTCGTCCGGCGCCGAGCACACCCGCTACCGTGCCGCCAACACCGCGAGCATCCAGGCCGTCGACCAGCACGCGCTGCGCGCCTTGGTGGAGCAGGTCGCCGCCGCGGCCATCCGCGAGTTCCGCGCCCTCGGCCACGCCGACCTGCTCACCCAGTACTCCTGGCCCATCGCCTTCCGCGTCCTCAGCGCGCTGCTCGGCTGCCCGGACGAGATCGGCCGGCGCATCGCCGACGGCATGGCCAAGATCTTCGAGGCGGAGGCCGAGACGGCCGCCCGGGGCAACGAGATCCTCGGCCGGGCCGTCGGCGACCTCGTCGCCCTGCGGCGCCGGCAGCCCGGCGACGACGTCACGTCCCGGCTGATCGCGCACTCCGCCCGCCTGGACGACGTCGAAATGGCCCACCAGCTCGTCACGCTGTACGGCGCGGGCATCGAACCGCTGACCAACCTGATCAGCAACACCGTGCTCAGGATCCTCACCGACGAGCAGTTCTCCGCGGGCCTGCACGCCGGCCAGCCCGTCCGCGACGCCCTCGACACCGTCCTGTACACCGACCCGCCGATGGCCAACTACTGCATCAGCTATCCGCCGTACCCGATCGACGTCGAGGGCGTGCTGCTCCCCGCCCACCAGCCCGTCGTCATCTCCATGGCCGCCTGCAACAACGACCCCGCGGTCACCGCCGGCCTCACCGCCGCGCAGCTCGCCGGCAACCGCGCCCACCTGTCGTGGAGCATCGGCCCGCACACCTGTCCGGCCAGGACCCACGCCTACCTCATCGCCGAGACAGCCATCAGCTGCCTGCTGGACGCGCTGCCGGAGATCGACCTGGCCTGCCCCGAGTCCGAACTCGCCTGGCGCCCCGGCCCCTTCCACCGCGCACTGGAAGCCCTGCCCGTCCGCTTCCCCGCCGTCGTCTGAGCCAGCCCTCTTCCCCCAGGAGACCAGCATGTCCCAGCACCCCCCGCTCGTCCTCGACCCGACCGGCGCCACCGCCCACGAGGAGCACCGGACCCTGCGCGAGCGGGGCCCGGCCACGCGGGTGGACATACTCGGCGTCCAGGCCTGGTCCGTCACCGACCCCGCCCTCCTCAAGCAGCTGCTGACCAGCCCGGCGGTGTCCAAGGACGCACGCGCGCACTGGCCCGAGTTCGCAGAGCAGGTCGCCACGTGGCCCCTCGCCCTGTGGGTCGCGGTCCAGAACATGTTCACCGCATACGGCGCCGACCACCGCAGGCTGCGGCGCATGGTGGCCCCCGCCTTCAGCGCCCGGCGCATCGCCGAACTGCGCCCGGCGATCGAGGCCATGGTCACGGAGCTGATCGACGCCCTCGCCGCCCGGCCCGCCGGGGAGGTCGTGGACCTGCGCGAGCACCTGGCCTACCCGCTGCCCATCTCCGTCATCGGGCACCTGATGGGTGTCCCCGAGGACCAGCGCGACGGCTTCCGTCAGCTCGTCGACGGCGTCTTCGACACCACCCTCACCCAGGAGGAGTCCCACGCCAACACCGTCACCCTCTACGGCGTCCTCGACGAGCTGATCGCGACGAAGACCGCCACCCCCGGCGACGACATGACGTCCCTGCTCATCGCGGCCCGCGACGAGGAGACCGACGGCAGCGGCCTGAGTGCCGAGGAACTGCGCGACACGCTGCTGCTGATGATCAGCGCCGGCTACGAGACCACCGTCAACGTCATCGACCAGGCCGTCGTCGCCCTGCTGACCCACCCCGGCCAGCTCGACCTGGTCCGCACCGGCAAGGTCGGCTGGGACGACGTCGTCGAGGAGACCCTGCGGCACTCACCCGCCGTCAAGCACCTGCCGCTGCGCTACGCCGTCACCGACATCGAGCTGCCCGGCGGCGTCACCATCGCACAGGGCGAGGCCATCGTCGCCTCCTACGGCGCCGCCAACCGCCACCCGGACTGGCACGGTGACGACGCCGACGCCTTCGACGTCACCCGCACCCTCAAGGAGCACCTCGCCTTCGGCCACGGCGTGCACTTCTGCCTCGGTGCCCCGCTGGCCCGCCTGGAGGTCGTGGAGGCGCTGCGGCAGCTCTTCGCCCGCTTCCCGGACCTGGCCCTCGCCGTGCCGGCCGGTGAACTGCGCCCGGTGCCGTCCCTCATCAGCAACGGCCACCAGGCGGTGCCGGTCCGCCTGACGCCGGCCTGACCGCACGAGCGCCCGGCGGCCGCGGTGACGCGGTCCGCCGGGCGCTTGCGTTCCCGGTTTCGCGGGACGTCTCAGTCCTTGATCTCGCAGATGGCGGCGCCGCTGGTGAGGGAGGCGCCGACCTCGGCGGTGAGGCCCTTGATGGTGCCGGACTTGTGAGCGTTGA
>NZ_JBVJPV010000022.1:0-147028 GCF_055609245.1 Streptomyces sp. NPDC036813
CGACGACAACACCAGGCCCGCACCAGCCACTACAAACGGCGCGGACACAGCCCCTGACCTGGCCATCAGTCACAGCAAGCACCGTTGCAGTACTAACAGTCCCGCATATGCGCAGCGTAAGCGCTCAGTCGCGCTGTGCGAGCGACGCCCGGAACGCCAGGCACTCCTCGTACACCGGCAGGATGCCCGCCTCGCGCGCCTGCTGAAGCGTCGGGCCCTGGGCGTCCTTCGCGGACAGCTCGGGCTCGCCGTCGACCGGCCACTCGATGCCGATCGCCGGGTCGAGCGGGTGGACGGTCCGCTCGCGCTGCGGGGCGTAGCCCTCGGAGCACAGGTAGGTGACGGTCGCGTCGTCGGTCAGGGCGCAGAAGCCGTGGCCGAGGCCCTCGGAGAGGTAGACGGCCTTGCGGTCGGTGTCGTCGAGGCGCACGGCCTCCCACTGCCCGAAGGTGGGCGAGCCGACCCGGACGTCGACGATGACGTCGAGCACCGCACCGCGCACACAGGTGACGTACTTGGCCTGGCCGGGCGGCACGTCGGCGAAGTGGATGCCTCGCACCACGCCGGCGGCGGAGACGGAGAGGTTGCCCTGCTTCAGGTCGAGCGGGTGGCCGACGGCCTCGGCCATGCGCTCGGCCTTGTACCACTCCAGGAACAGACCGCGGGCGTCACCGTGCTGCTGCGGGACGAACTCCCACGCGCCCTCGATACCAAGGGGGTTGACCTTCATGACTTAAAGTCCCCTTCCTCTCTCAGACGCGCCCGGACTCGTGGGCCAGCAGGTCCAGCAGGTAGTTGCCGTAGCCGCTCTTGGTCAGCGGTTCGGCGAGCTCGCGCAGCCGGGCGTCGTCGATGAACCCGGCGCGCCAGGCGGCCTCCTCCAGGCAGCCGATCTTCATGCCCTGCCGCTCCTCGACCACGCGCACGTACTCGGAGGCCTGGACGAGGGACTGGAAGGTGCCGGTGTCCAGCCAGACCGTGCCGCGGTCGAGCACCGACACCTGCAGCTCGCCGCGCTCCAGGTAGTAGCCGTTGACGTCGGTGATCTCCAGCTCGCCGCGGGCGCTGGGCTTGAGGCCCTTGGCGATCTCGACGACCCGGCTGTCGTAGAAGTACAGACCGGGCACGGCGTAGCGGGACTTCGGGTTCTGCGGCTTCTCCTCGATGGAGCGGGCGCGGCCGTCCTCGTCGAAGTCGACGACGCCGTAGGCGGTCGGGTCGGAGACGGCGTGCGCGAAGACGACGCCGCCCTCGGGCTCGCGGTACTTGGCGAGCTGCCGGCCGAGGCCGACGCCGTGGAAGATGTTGTCGCCGAGGATGAGCGCGACCGGCTCGTCACCGATGAAGTCCTCGCCGATGACGAAGGCCTCGGCGATGCCGTTGGGCTCGTCCTGCGTGGCGAACTCGATGTTCAGACCCCAGTCGGAGCCGTCGCCGAGCAGCCGCTCGAACTGGGGGCGCTCGTCGGGACCGGTGATGACCAGGATGTCCCGCAGCCCGGCCATGACCAGGGTGGACAGCGGGTAATAGATCATCGGCTTGTCGAAGACCGGCATCAGCTGCTTCGACACCGCACGGGTGATCGGCCACAGACGGGAGCCGGTACCACCGGCGAGCACAATTCCACGCATGGGCACGCAGCCTACGGCAGGCAGATGACCGCCCCGGACATCCACTGGGTGAGACGGGGGTGAGAACTGCCACGGAAACGGCGGCCGAACCGGGACCCAACCGGCACCGAACGGGGGCCCACGCGGCTGCGCCTAGGATAGTGGGCCTTATGAAGATTCTCGTCACCGGCGGCGCCGGATTCATCGGTTCACAGTTCGTGCGCGCCCTGCTTCTCGGAGAGCTGCCCTCCGGCGAGGGTGCCCAGGTCACCGTGCTGGACAACCTGACCTATTCCGGGAACGAGGCGAATCTCGCCCCGGTGGCCGACAAGTCCGGCTACACGTTCGTGCGCGGCGACATCCGCGACTTCGCGACGGTGGACGACGTGATGCGCGGCCAGGACGCGGTGGTGCACTTCGCCGCCGAGTCGCACGTGGACCGCTCGATCCTGGACTCCTCGCCGTTCGTCACCACGAACGTGCTGGGTACGCAGGTGCTGCTGGACGCCGCGAAGCGCCACGGCGTGGGCCGGTTCGTGCACGTCTCCACGGACGAGGTGTACGGCTCGATCACCGAGGGCTCGTGGACCGAGGACTGGCCGCTGGCGCCGAACTCCCCGTACTCGGCCTCCAAGGCCGGCTCGGACCTGCTGGCGCTGTCGTACCACCGCACGCACGGCATGGACGTGGTCGTCACCCGCTGCTCCAACAACTACGGGCAGTACCACTTCCCCGAGAAGATGATCCCGCTGTTCACCACGAACCTGCTGGACGGCAAGAAGGTCCCGCTGTACGGCGAGGGCCTGAACGTGCGCGACTGGCTGCACGTGTCCGACCACTGCCGGGGCATCGAGATGGTCCTGCGCGGCGGCCGCGCCGGTGAGGTCTACCACATCGGCGGCGGCACCGAGGTGACCAACAAGGAGCTGACCGGCATGCTGCTTCAGGCCTGCGGCGTCGGCTGGGACATGGTCGAGCACGTCGAGGACCGCAAGGGTCACGACCTGCGCTACTCCCTGTCGATCGCCAAGATCCAGGAGGAACTGGGCTACAAGCCGCTCGTCACCTTCGAGCAGGGCCTGGCCGACACCGTCCAGTGGTACCGCGACAACCGCGCCTGGTGGGAGCCGCTCAAGGCGAAGGCGGCGCTGTCGGCATGACCCGAGTGCTGATCACCGGCGCGGCCGGCATGCTGGGCCGCGATCTGACCCATGTCCTCGGCGGCCGCGGACTGCACGTGAACGCGGTGACCCGCCACGGGCTGGACATCACCGACACCGACGCGGTGCGCGCGGCCGTCGCCGGGCACGACGTGGTGGTGAACGCCGCCGCGTGGACCGACGTGGACGGCGCCGAGGCCGAGGAGGCCGCCGCCACCCGTGTCAACGGGGAGGGCCCGCGGGTGCTCGCCGAGGCGTGCGCCGACAGCGGTGCCGTGCTGATCCAGATCTCCACCGACTACGTCTTCCCCGGTGACGCGAGCGAGCCGTACCGGCACGACGCCCCCACCGCGCCCGTCAACGCCTACGGCCGCAGCAAGCTGGCCGGTGAGCGGGCGGTGACCGAGCTGCTGCCCGAGCGCGGCTATGTGGTGCGCACGGCGTGGCTGTACGGCGCGCACGGGCGCAACTTCGTCGCGACCATGCTGAACCTGGCCGCGCAGCGGGACACCGTGGACGTGGTCGACGACCAGCGCGGGCAGCCCACCTGGACCGTCGCGCTCGCCCGGCAGATCGCGGACCTGGCCGAGGCGGCCCTGGCCGGGCGGGCCCCGGCGGGCGTCTACCACGGCACCGCCTCCGGCACGGGCACCTGGTTCGACCTGGCCCGGGCCGCGTTCGAGCTGACCGGTCTGGACCCGGAGCGGGTGCGCCCGACGACGTCGGAGAAGTTCGTCCGGCCGGCCCGCCGCCCCTCCTACAGCGTGCTCGCGCACGAGCGGTGGGCCGAGGCTGGCGTGGAAGTGCAGCCGCACTGGCGTGAGCAGTTGGCCGAGGCGCTGAAGGTGATCGCCTCCGAGGAGCGGACGCGCGCGTGAGTCTCCTCGACCGCATCACCACGGCACTGCCGCAGGGCACCGCGTTCGTCGGCGCCGGCACCGCGGTGCTCGGTGTGGCCAGTTACGTCCATCTCGCGGCGGCGGGCCACACGCTCGCCGTCGACGACATGGCGAGCTTCTCGGTGCTGTGGACGGTGGTCTTCTCCATCGGCCTCGGGCTGTTCTTCCCGGTCGAGCAGGAGATCACCCGGATCGTCGCCGCCCGCGCGGTGCACGGCGACGGGGTGCTGCCGGTGCTGCGGCGCGGCGCGGTTCTCTCCGCGAGCCTGCTGGCGCTGGTGCTGGTGCCGCTCGTGGCGTTCGCCGGGTGGATCGCCGACCTGTTCTTCCACGGCGACACGAGCCTCGTGTACTCCCTGGCCGGTGCCTTCGCGGCGCTGGCCGTGGCGTATGTGACGCGTGGCATCCTCGCCGGTCTCGGCCGGTTCCAGGCCTACGGCATGCAGCTGGGCCTGGACGGTGTGCTGCGGATCGTGCTGTCGGGCGGGCTCGCGGTGGCCGGTGTGACGTCGCCGTTCGCGTTCGCGGCCGTGCTGACGGTGGCCCCGCTGCTGGCCGTACTGGCGACGATCAAGCCGGTGTTCCAGGGGGCGCGGCCGGGGTCGCAGGCGCACTGGCGGGAGCTGATCGAGCACCTCGGGCTGCTGGTCGGCTCGACGCTGCTGGCGCAGCTGCTCGTCAACATCGCGGTGATCAGCACCAAGTTGATCTCGACGAACGACGACGCGCTGGTCGCGGCGCTGCTGTCGGCGCTGGTGCTGGCCCGGGTGCCGCTGTTCGTGTTCGGCGCCTTCCAGGTGTCGCTGCTCGCGGGACTGTCCTCGGCGGCCGCCGAGGGGGACACGCAGGGTTACCGTCGGCTGCTGCTGCGGGCCGCGTCGGTCACGGCCGGCCTGGGCGTCGCGGGCGGACTGGGCGCGGTGGCGCTCGGACCTGCGATCCTGCCCACGGTGTTCGGCGCCCCGGACGTGCTCGGCGCGGCGGACTTCGCCTGGCTGTCGGCCGGTACGACCCTGTACATGCTGGCCATGGTGCTGGGTCAGGCTCTGCTGACCAGTAACGGTGCGCGACTTCAGCTGTTGTCCTGGGTGGTGGGCACGTTGGTGCTGATCGCGGTCACGCTGAGCCCGCTGGACCTGCGCACGAGGGTCGAAGTGGCGTACACCGCAGGGTCACTGACGGTGGCCACCTGCATGTCACTCGCCATTCGCGCTCGTGTAAGCTACCGCCCGGTGCGCTCATAGGGTGACCGCCATTCCATCACTCTTCGTAACCGGGCCCCCGCATGAGCCGGGGTCCGGTCGGGTGGGTCCCTCAGCAGCCGCTCCCCCTGGTACACACCCCTGGAAGAGTAGACAGGCCCTTTCCATGAGTCGTCCGATACACCGGAGTGCGGTATGCAGTTGTGGATGCTGACTTCGGTCACCGGAGTCGTCCTCGTCGCGTGCATCGTCGAGCTCCTGCGCCGTCGCAAGCTCAAGGAGAAGTACGCCTTCCTCTGGGTGATCACCGGTCTGGTGATCATCCCGCTCGGGTTCTTCCCCCGGGGTGTGGACGCGGTGTCCGAGGTCCTCGGAGTGCGTTCCGGGGTCAGCCTGGTGCTGTTCATGGGCGTCGCCTTCCTCTTCGTCGTCTCGCTCCAGCTCAGCTGGGAAGTCGGACATCTGGAGGAGGAGGGGCGCACCCTCTCCGAAGAGGTGGCGTTGCTCCGCATCGACGTGCAGGACCTGCGGGCCCGGCTGGCCGAGCTGGAGACCCCCGCCGCATCCGCAGAACAGGGGGACGGGAAGTGATCGACGGCAAGCGTGTGCTGATCATCATGCCGGCGTGGAACGAGGCGGACGGCGTCGCCGACGTCATCAAGGAGGTCCACGCCACCCTTCCGGGTGCGGACGTCCTCGTGGTCGACGACGGTTCCGCCGACGAGACCGCCGCGGTCGCCCGTGCCGCCGGCGCGACGGTGATGAAGCTGCCGTACAACCTCGGGGTGGGCGGCGCGATGCGCGCCGGGTACAAGTACGCCCACGACCGCGACTACGACATCGCCATCCAGGTCGACGCCGACGGTCAGCACGACCCGCGCAACGTGCCGGAGCTGCTCGCCCGGCTGGAGAGCGGCGCCGATCTCGTCATGGGCGCCCGGTTCGCCGGCACCGGCGAGTACGAGGCCCGCGGCCCGCGCCGGTGGGCGATGCTGGTGCTCGCGTTCTGGCTGTCGCGCATGGCGCGCACCAAGCTCACCGACGTCACCTCCGGCTTCCGGGCCTGCGACCGCGACCTGATCGACGTGTTCGCCCGCTGGTACCCCGTGGAGTACCTCGGTGACACCGTGGAGTCCACCATCGCCGTGATCCGGGCCGGGTACCGCGTCGAGCAGGTCCCCGTCGCGATGCGCCCGCGCACGACCGGCACCCCCAGCCAGTCGCCCCTGAAGGCCACCCTGTACCTCGGCCGCATCGGCATGATCCTGCTGCTCGCGTTCAGCCGCCGCTCGGTGCTGCGGCCCGCCCGGAACGGGAAGTGACGCGCGTGCAGACCCTCGACATCATGCTGCCGCACTACGGCGACACCGCCCTGATGCAGGCAGCGGTGCAGAGCGTGCTGGACCAGACCGACAAGGACTGGCGGCTCACGGTCGTCGACGACGGCCGCGAACCGGGCGTCCCGGAGTGGTTCGCCTCCCTCGGCGACGAGCGGGTGCGCTACATGCGCAACGAGCAGAACCTCGGCATCACCCGCAACTTCCGCAAGTGCGTGGAGCTCGTGGAGTCGACGCACTTCACCATGCTCGGCAGCGACGACCTGCTGCTCCCGACGTATGTCGAGACGCTGCGGGCCGCGATCGAGGCCGTGCCGGACGCGGCGATCTACCAGCCCGGCGTCGAGGTCATCGACGAGCACGGCAACCCCTCCACCTCGCTCGGCGACGAGGTCAAGCGGCGCCTGTACGCGCCGAAGCACAACGGCCGCCGCCTGGTGCTGTCGGGCGAGCCGCTGGCCGCCAACCTGCTCGGCGGGAACTGGCTCTACTTCCCGTCGATCTGCTGGCGTGCCGACGCCGTCAAGGCGGTCAACTTCCGCGAGGACCTCTCCGTCATCCAGGACCTGGCCCTGATCATCGAGCTGATCCGGCGCGGCGAGAAGCTGGTCGTGGAACCGGCACCCGCCTTCCGCTACCGGCGCCACTCCGGCAGCCTGTCCTCGGCGGAGGCCCTCACCGGCGCCCGGTTCGGGGAGGCCGTGCGGTTCTTCAACGAGGTGGCCGACGACCTGGAGCGTCACGGCTGGCCCAAGGCCGCCCGGTCCGCGCGCCGTCACCTGTCGATGCGGCTGCACGCGCTGACCCTGCTGCCGGGTGCCCTGCGTCACCGTCAGTCCGACGCCACGCGCCGTCTGCTCAGGTACGCCCTGACCCGGTCCGAGTGACACCCCGCAGGGGCGGGCGAGCTCGTATCCCCCACCCCCGCCCCGCGGAACCGCGCCCCGCCTCCCCCCTCCGAAAGCGCAAAGTCCACATGATTCCCACGCAAGCCCAAGAGAGCGCCACACCCCGGTTCAGCATCATCGTTCCGGCGTACGGGGTCGAGGCGTATCTGCGCGACTGTCTCGACTCGGTGCTCGGCCAGTCCTTCACGGACTTCGAGGTCATCGCGGTCAACGACGCCTCACCCGACGCGTGCGGCGAGATCATGGACGAGTACGCGGGGCTCGACCCTCGTGTGGTGGCGGTGCAGCTCGAGCAGAACGTGGGGCTCGGCCGGGCGCGCAACGTGGGCATGGCCCGCGCCCGGGGCACCTACCTGCTCTTCCTGGACAGCGACGACACGCTGCTGCCGGGCTCCCTTCAGGCCATCGCGCGGCGCCTGGAGGAGACCGGCGACCCCGAGCTGCTGGTCTTCGACTACGAGCGCACCTACTGGGACGGCCGGGTCTCCCCGAACGCCAAGCGGTCGCTGCTCTCCGACGGCCCTCGCGGCACGTTCCGGCTGGACGACCACCCCGACCTGCTGCTGCTGCTGCAGGTCGCCTGGAACAAGGCCTACCGCCGCGACTTCGTGGAGCGCTGGGGCTTCGAGTACCCGAAGGGCTACTACGAGGACACCCCGTGGACCTATCCGGTGATGGTGGCCGCCGAGACCATGGCCCTGCTGGACCGGGTCTGCGTGCACTACCGCCAGCGGCGCCAGGGCTCCATCCTGTCCTCCTCCAGCCGTAAGCACTTCGACGTCTTCGACCAGTACGACCTGGTCTTCTCCTTCCTCGACGCCCACCCGCAGTTCGACCACTGGCGCGGCCCGCTGTACGACCGCATGGCCTTCCACCTGGGCGTCATCGAGCGGATGCCGGGCCGGCTGCCCGCCGACGCGCGTGCCGAGTTCCGGGCCCGCCGGCTCGAAGCCGAGCAGGCCCGCCGCCCGGCCGGGTACCACGAGCCGAAGGCCACCTCCGGGAAGCCTGCCAGGCGCCGCGTCGCCGACCGGCTCCCGGCCAGGCTGCGCCCCGTCGCCCGCCGCGCCTACCGCGCCGCCCGCCGGGCGAAGAAGCCGGTGCGTTCGGTGGTGCTGCGCGCGTACTACCGCGGTCAGCGGATGCTGCCGGTGCGCAAGGACACGGCCGTCTTCGCCGCGTACTGGAACGCCGACTACGCCTGCAACCCGGCGGCCATCCACGAGAAGCTGCTGGAACTGGCCCCGCACGTGAAGACGACCTGGGTGCTCAAGCCGGACGCGCGCAACAAGCCGCCGGCCGGCACCACCGTGGTGCGTCCGGGCTCGTGGGGCTTCTGGAAGGCGATGGCCCGCAGCAAATATTTGGTCAACAACGTCAATTTTCCGACCCTGGTGGTCAAGCGTCCGGGTCAGGTCTTCGTGCAGACCCACCACGGCACGCCGCTCAAGCGGATGGGCGTCGACCTCGTCGAGTACCCGATCGGCCAGGCCGACCTCGACATGGAGACGCTGATCCAGCGGATAGACCGCTGGGACTACAGCATCTCCTCCAACAGCTTCACCACCGCGATCTGGAACCGGGCCTACCCGGCCGGGTACACCTCCCTCGACTACGGCTACCCGCGCAACGACGTGCTGGTCAACGCCACGGACGAGGACCGGGCCCGGGCCCGCGAGAAGCTCGGTCTCGCCCCGGACAAGAAGGTCGTGCTGTACGCGCCGACCCACCGTGACTACCAGGCGGCGCCCCGGCCGCTGCTCGACCTGGAGCACTTCGCCGAGCGGCTCGGTGACGGCTTCACGGTGCTCTCGCGCGTCCACTACTTCAACCTCGGCACGGGCCCCGGCGCCACGGACGGCTCCCCGGTCGTCGACGTGAGCGGGCACCCGTCGGTGGAGGAGCTGTACCTCGCGGCGGACTGTCTGCTCACCGACTACTCCTCGTTGATGTTCGACTACGCGCTGCTGGACCGGCCGATCGTCGTCTTTGCCAATGACTGGGAGGTGTACCGGGCCACCCGGGGCACCTACTTCGACATTCACGTAGAGTCGCCCGGCCACGTGGTGGAAACCGAAGGGGACCTCCTGGACGTCTTCCTCTCGGGGCGCTGGTGCGACGACACCTCTGCCAAGGCACGCACGGAGTTCCGCAGGCGGTTCTGCGAGTTCGACGACGGCCGGGCGGCGGAGCGTGTGGTACGCAGGGTCTTCATGAACCAGGAGGACGTACCGCCGGTGACACTTCCGGCGGAGCGTCCGAGCCGTCTCACGCGGGGCTAGAGCTACCGTGTCCGGCGGGTCCGGTCGCCGCCGGACACATACGTAACCTGAGAAAGGCGCAGTACCGCAGATGCCTCCCCGTCTGTCACTAGTCGTTCCCGTGTACAACGTGGAACTCTTCCTCGACGAGTGCCTGCAGTCGATCGCGGACCAGACGTTCACCGACTGGGAGGCAATCGTCGTGGACGACGGCTCCACGGACGGCAGCCTCGCGATCGCCAGGAAATGGGCGGCGAAGGACGACCGGATCCGGGTCGTCGCGCAGGAGAACCAGGGACTCGGCCCCGCACGCAACACCGGTGTGGCCCACCTCACCGAGGGCACCGAGTTCCTCGCGTTCGTGGACAGCGACGACATCGTGCTGCCCGACGCCTACGAGCGGTGCATCGCCAGCCTCGAGGCGTCCGGCTCGGACTTCGTCAGCGGCAACGTCAACCTGCTCAAGGCCGGCGAGATCCTGATCTCCCCGCTGCACGAGAAGCGGCTGCGCACCGACCGCACGCGGACCCACATCAGCCGCGACAAGAACCTCGTCTACGACCGCACCGCGTGGAACAAGGTCTTCCGCCGCTCGTTCTGGGACAAGCACGCCTTCGAGTTCCCCGGGATCCTCTACGAGGACGCCCCGGTCACGCTGCCCGCGCACTTCCTGGCCTCCGCCGTCGACGTACTGGGTGAGCCGATCTACCTGTGGCGCCAGCGCACCGGCGGCGCCCCGTCGATCACCCAGCGCCGCACCGAGCCGGTCAACGTCCGCGACCGCATCCGCTCCTGCGACCGGGTCAGCCGCTTCCTCGCCTCCCAGCCCGGCGAGGAGTACGTCACCCACAAGCGCTGGTACGACGAGATCTTCATCACCGACGAACTGCCGCTGTTCATGGGCGTGCTCGACGAGGCCGGCGACGAGTTCCGCGAGCTGTTCATGAGCGGCGCCGCCGACTTCCTCGGCCGCGTCGACGAGGCGGTCATGCCCCGCCTGCCGGTCGCGCTGCGGCTGAAGTGCCATCTGATCCGCGAGGGCCGCCTCGAGGAGCTGATGGAGCTGCTCGCCTACGAGCGGGAGACCGGCCGGGCCGTCCCCGTGGTCCGGCAGGGCCTGCGCCACCTCGCCGACTATCCCGTCCTCGACCAGGGCAAGCGGCCCGTGCCGCGCTCGGTGCTGCGCGTCGACAACGACTTCTCCGCCCGCGCCCGCGCCGAGGCGCTGATCTGGCGCGACGGCCGGCTGCACCTCGAGGGCCACGCCTACATCCGCAACCTCGCCGCCGAGCGGCCGCAGCGCACCACCCTGCGCGTGCTGATGCTGCGCGAGGTCGGCAGCCGCCGCACGGTGCTGGTCCGCCCGGACCAGGCGCGCGCGCTGCGCGCCACGCAGACCTCCGGCCAGTCGCTGCACAACTACGACTGGTCCGGCTTCACCGCGGACCTGAACCCGGCCAAGCTCAAGGCACGAGGCGGCTGGCGCGACGGCGTGTGGCGGCTCACCGTCACCACCGTCCAGCAGGGCATCGTGCGCCGGACCCGGCTGAAGGCCGGCGAGACCGGCAGCGCGCAGAGCCCGTCCCCGTTCTGGGTCGACAAGGACGTGCGGGTCGTGCCGTACGTCGCCGACGAGCACCTGTACCTGCGGGTGGAGCGGGTGCGGGCGCGGCTGACCGGTCACCGGGCCGAGGACGGGGTGCTGGTGCTGACCGGCACACTCGGCCACGACGCGGCCACCGGCGACGCGCCGCTCACCCTGCGCCTGACCCACGGGTCCACCGAGGCCACGCTCGACCTGCCGGTGGAGCGTGGCAGCGGCGGCACGTTCTCCGTGCGGGTGCCGCTCGCCGACCTGGACGTCGAGGGCCGGGACAGCGACAACCTGCACGTCTCCGACAAGTGGACGGCCGAGCTGGGCGTCGGCGGCAAGCGCCGCTTCCCCGTCGCCGTGGACGCCGCCGAGGGCGACCTCGGCCGGCAGACGTCCGTCGACGGCCGGCCCACCGCCGCCTGGGGCGGCCGCGTGATCGCCGTCACCAGCGACGGCTCCGGCCGTCTGGTGCTGCGCACCCAGCCCGTGCAGCCCATGGCCGGCGAGGTCTCCGTCACCGCCGAGGGCCGTATCGCCCTCACCGCCGCGCTGCCGGCACACGTCGACGAGCCGGTCGAGATCGTCGTACGGCACAGCCGGCACGCCGAGGAACACACCTACCCGGCGACCGTCGCCGACGGTGTGCTGAGCGCCGAGTTCCTGCCCGTGCCGGACAGCATCGCCCAGGTGCCGCTGCGCCAGGGCCGCTGGTACCTGTTCGCCCGCACCGCCGACTCCCGCGTGGAGGTACCGGTGCGTGCCGTGCCGTCCGCGCTGGACGCCCTGCCCGTCGACTTCACCGTGCGCGGCCGGGACTACACGCTCACCCACCGCTTCTTCGACCGGCTGCTGATCGAGGCCGCCTCCGACCTCGGCCCGGCCGAGGTCGGCTGGTACCGCCAGCGCGAGCTGCGCACCAAGGTGTACGCGCAGGCCCGTATCGCGCCGCTGAAGGACACCGTCCTGTACGCCTCGTTCTCCGGGCGCCAGTTCTCCGACTCGCCGCGCGCCGTCTACGAGCAGCTGGTGCGCCGGGGCGACGAGCTGGAGCACGTGTGGGTGGTCGAGGACCTCCGCGCCGAGATCCCCGAGGGCGTGAAGGTCATCCGCCGCTGGAGCCGCGAGTGGTACGAGGCTCTCGGCCGCAGCCGGTACATCGTCACCAACACGCACCTGCCGCACTGGATCCGCCGCCGCGAGGGCCAGGTCATCGTGCAGACCTGGCACGGCACGCCGCTCAAGCGGATCGGCCACGACATCGACAGCGTCCAGTTCGCCGACCGCAAGTACCTGCAGAAGGTCGCCGAGGAGGCGCCGAGCTGGTCCTTCCTGGTCTCCCCCAACCGTTTCTCCACGCCGATCATGCGGCGGGCGTTCCAGTTCGAGGGCGAGATCCTGGAGTCCGGCTACCCGCGCAACGACGTGCTGCTCTCCGAGGAGACCGAGGAGCTGGCCAAGAGCGTGCGCGAGCGGATCGGCCTGCCGGCCGACAAGAAGGTCGTGCTGTACGCGCCGACCTGGCGCGACGACCAGTTCTACCGGGCCGGCAACTACAAGTTCGACATGCGGCTGGACGTGAGGAAGGCCGCCGAGCGCCTGGGCGACGACCATGTCCTGCTCGTGCGCAAGCACTCGAACATCGTCGACGCCGTGCCCGGCGCCGGTGACGGCTTCGTCTTCGACGTCTCCAGCTACCCGGACATCGCCGAGCTGTTCCTGATCACCGACGTGCTGGTCACGGACTACTCGTCGCTCATGTTCGACTTCGCGAACACGGGCCGTCCGATGCTGTTCTTCACGTACGACCTCGAGTACTACCGCGACCAGCTGCGGGGCTTCTACTTCGATTTCGAGGACAAGGCCCCCGGTCCCCTGCTGCAGACGTCGGACGAACTGATCGACGCGCTCGCCGACATCGACCGGATCAGCGCTTCCTACACGGGGGCCTACCGGGAGTTCAAGGACGTCTTCTGCGACCTCGACGACGGCCACGCCGGCGAGCGGGTCATCCACCGGATGCTGGAACTCGCGCACCCCGAACCTTCGTCCACCGATTCCGCGGAGCGTTGAGCGTGCCCACGATCCCCAGAGCCGTCAGGCAGCGCCTGGAACGCATTCCGGCCCGGCGCCGGATGCCCCTGGCCGTCTACGCCGTCACCCAGGTCATCTTCCTGCTGTGGTGGGCGGCCTTCTACCCCGGCGGGATGAGCTACGACTCCATCGCCTACGTCTGGCACGTCACCACCGGGCACTGGATGTCCAACCACTCGGTGGCCTACGACGGACTGGTCTGGCTCTCCCTCCAGGTCACCGGTGACCTGGCCCTGCTGACGTTCGTGCAGAGCGTCGCCATGGCCGCGGCGCTGGCCTATGTGGCGATGACGCTGCGCCAGTTCGGCGTGCCCGGCAAGTGGAGCGCGACGGCGGCGATCGTGGTGGCGGCGCTGCCGTCGATCGGCTCGTTCACGATCTTCGTGTGGAAGGACGTGCCGTTCGTCATCGGTTCGGTGGTGGCCTTCGGCGCGGCCGGACGGCTCGTGGTGCGCCGGATGCGCGGCAGGCAGGCGGTGCGCGACAAGGCGTTCCGCAACGACGTCGCGATGCTGTTCGTCGGTTTCCTGGCGATGGGCCTGTTCCGCAACAACGGTCTGCTCGTCGCCGTCCTCGCCGCGCCGGTGCTGCTGTTCGTCCTGCCGAAGATGCGCCGGGCGATGCTGGTCGCCACGGTGATCCCGGCGGTGATCGCGGGCGTGCTGCAGGTGGCGATCTACCCCGCGCTGGGCGTGATCACCCCGACCAAGGACCAGGTGTACGCGATGAACTACGCGGACATCGCGGTCGTCTACGGCAAGGCGCCGTGGACCTTCTCCAAGTCGGACAAGGCGCTGATGGCCAAGGTGGCGCCGCTGTCCCACTGGGGCGGCAAGGCGGCCAACTGCTACAACGCCGACTGGGCGATGCAGAAGCCGATGAACCGCAAGAAGGCCGCCGAGTACAACGACCAGCTGATGGACCTGTGGATGCGGGTTCTTCAGCGCACCCCGGACCAGATGATCGGGGCGCGGCTGTGCCGCTCGCACATCGCCTGGTCTCCGTTCCCGGGGCCGGCCGACAAGATGGGCCAGACGCTGATCAGCCCGCCGTCGGTGCCGAAGAACCTGTTCGGCTGGGCCGACTGGAACCAGGACATCAAGCACAGCGAGTACCGGCCGATCCTGAAGATCCGCCCGCTCAGCGACACGCTGCACAAGCTGGCGTTCTTCTCGTGGAAGGCCAGCAAGACCCCGCAGTTGCAGTGGCTGCTGTGGCGGGGCGCGACCTGGTGCTACGTCGCCTACGCGATCTTCCTGACGTTCGCGCGCCGGCAGCGCTCCTGGGCGCCGCTGGCCATGATGTCGGTCCCGCTGGCGCTTCAGCTGACGGTGGTGGCGGCCAACCCGGCGCCGCTCGCCCGGTACATGTTCGCGCCGCTGTTCCTCGGCATCCTGACGCTGCCGCTGATCGCAGCGAAGCCGCGCTTCGGCCGGGTGGGCGGACAGAGCCCGCAGTCGTCCGGTCCGTCCGAGGAGGCGAAGGACCCGTCGCCGGCGGACCGTGATCCGGAGCCGGTGGCGTAAGACACCCGTTCATCGAGAAGGGCCCGCCCGCACCATCCCTCCGGGGAGGTGCGGGCGGGCCCTTCTCGATGTGCCGTACAACCGATCCCGCCGACCGCAGGTCTGACGGAGGTACGCCTGTGGTTGACGGAAGGACGAGAATGCCGGCTCTTCGCACGGTGCGGTGCGTGGTCGTCGCGGCCGCGCTGCTGCTGGGCGGCGCGGGCCCCGCGAGTGCTTCGCCGGACACCGACCAGCCCGCCTACGACGTGGTGGTGGCGCAGGAGGACTACGTCACCGCCGACGTGGGCGCGACCCTGACGATACGGCCCGAGGTCTACCCGGAGCGGCCGGACGGTTCCCGTGGCCACCTGGCGGAGGGAGACCCGGTCGGCCGGCGGATGACGCTCGACTACGCCCTGCCGCGCAGCGCCACGCCGATGACGGTCGGCAAGGGCTGCCGGAAGAAGGCCACCGCGTGGAGGACGTTCGTCAGCTGCCCGACGGTGCGCCCGGTGACCGTCCGGATCGGCGGTGCCCTCGTCGCCGAAGAGGTCGGCGTGAGCGTCAGCAAGGCGGGCAGGGAGACGCCGGTCGGCAGGACCCGTTTCCTCCTGACCGCTCCGGTCCCGCAGGAGGAGGGCGAGACCCGGGGCAGCCGGGATGGCCGGCAGAAGGCCGGGGCGGTCCTGCTCGGCGTCGCCGGCGGTTTCGTGCTGCTCGCGCTGGTCCTGGGCCGTACGGGCACGCGCCGGGCCCTGTGGGTGTCGTGCGCCGTGGTGGGCCTGCTGTGCGCCGGGCCGGGGCTCTGGAGCATGACGCGGGGGCCGCTGGCCGGCGCCAAGAGCTACGTGCGGTACGCGTCCGGCCCACCCGTCCTCAAGATCCCCGACACGCTGTGGGACGACGGCTGGATCCGCCGGGAGAGCCGTCCGGACGGCGTTCCGCATGTCGCCACGGCACCGGATCCCGGCCATGAACACGTGACGGAGGTCTCCGGTTTCTTCGCGCCGTACGACGACGGGCCGACGGGGACTCCGGGCCAGTGGCTCACCGTCGACGGCGCCTACGGCCGCATCGAGGACCCTCGGCGGGCCCGTGACCACATGCTGCGCACGGCCGCCGAGGCGCCCGGCGTGACGGTGGCCGGGAAGCCCCGGCTGTTCCTCCTGAAGCCGGAGGAGGGCGTGCGGCGGGAGCCGGTGCTGCTCAAGTGCCAGGTGCTGGTCGCCCGGGAACAGCATGTCCGGCAGTGCGCCTGGGCCGACAGGGGTGTCCGCGCTCTGCTGTCCACGTCCGGTGGTTCCGTGTTCCGCGACTCCCCCGACCCGCTGCTGGGAACCGCCTACGACGCCCTGAGCCTGCGGCAGTACGTGCAGCTGGGCGGCGGTTTCTGACCGCCGCCCGGGCCGCACCCACAGCGGTCTGCGGCCTAGAACGGGTCGAAGTCGTCGAACTCGCGCTCCGCCTCGTCCCGTTCGGCCTGGCGGTCGCGGCGGCGCTGCGCCGCGGGGCGCGGGGCCTCGAAGCGGTGGTCCTCGCCACGCCGGCCGAGCATCTCGGCGCCCGCCATCGCGGTCGGTTCCCAGTCGAAGACGACCGCGTTGTCCTCGGGGCCGATGGCGACGCCGTCGCCGGAGCGGGCGCCCGCCTTCATCAACTCCTCTTCCACACCGAGGCGGTTGAGCCGGTCGGCGAGGTAGCCGACGGCCTCGTCGTTGTTGAAGTCGGTCTGGCGCACCCAGCGTTCGGGCTTCTCGCCACGTACCCGGAACAGCGGCTCGCCGGCGGCGTCCTCACGGGTGACGGTGAACCCGGTGTCGTCGACGGCCTTGGGCCGGATGACGATACGGGTCGCCTCCTCCTTGGGCTTGGCGGCCCGCGCCTGCGCCACCAGGTCGGCCAGCGCGAACGACAGCTCCTTCAGGCCCATGTGAGCGACCGCGGACACCTCGAACACGCGGTAACCGCGGGCCTCCAGATCGGGGCGGACCATCTCGGCGAGGTCCTTGCCGTCGGGCACGTCGATCTTGTTCAGGACGACGATGCGGGGCCGGTTGTCGAGGCCGCCGTACTGGCGCAGCTCCTCCTCGATGATGTCGAGGTCGGAGACGGGGTCACGTTCGGACTCCAGGGTCGCCGTGTCCAGCACGTGCACGAGCACGCTGCACCGCTCGACGTGGCGCAGGAACTCCAGGCCCAGACCCTTGCCCTGGCTGGCGCCGGGGATGAGGCCGGGCACGTCGGCGATGGTGTAGACGGTCGAACCGGCGGTGACGACACCGAGGTTCGGCACGAGCGTGGTGAACGGGTAGTCCGCGATCTTCGGCTTGGCTGCGGACAGCACCGAGATCAGCGAGGACTTGCCTGCGCTCGGGTAACCGACCAGTGCCACGTCGGCGACGGTCTTCAGCTCCAGCACGATGTCGCGCAGGTCGCCGGGCTCGCCGAGCAGCGCGAAGCCGGGCGCCTTGCGGCGGGCGGAGGCCAGCGCCGCGTTGCCGAGGCCGCCGCGGCCTCCCTGGGCGGCGACGAAGGAGGTGCCGTGGCCGACGAGGTCGGCGAGGACGTTGCCGGCCTTGTCCAGCACGACGGTGCCGTCCGGGACCGGCAGGATCAGGTCCTGGCCGTCCTTGCCGGAGCGGTTGCCGCCCTCACCGGGCTTGCCGCTGGTGGCCTTGCGGTGCGGGGAGTGGTGGTAGTCCAGCAGCGTGGTCACGGACTGGTCGACGGTGAGGATGACGTCGCCGCCACGCCCGCCGTTGCCGCCGTCCGGACCGCCGAGCGGCTTGAACTTCTCGCGGTGGACGGAGGCACAGCCGTGACCTCCGCTACCCGCGGCGACATGCAGTTCGACGCGGTCCACGAAGGTGGTCATGGTGGGATGCCTCCAGAAACGTACGAGAGATTCTCGTGGTACGAGATGTCTTCGGTGTAACACGCGAAAGGCGGACCCGCCTTCCCGACCGGGAAGTGAGGTCCGCCTCGCGAAAGCTTCCGATCAGCCGTCTCAGGCGACCGGAACGATGTTCACGACCTTGCGGCCACGGAAGGTGCCGAACTGCACCGAGCCGGCCTGCAGCGCGAACAGCGTGTCGTCGCCGCCACGGCCGACGCCCGCACCCGGGTGGAAGTGGGTGCCGCGCTGGCGGACCAGGATCTCACCCGCGTTGACGACCTGACCGCCGAAGCGCTTCACGCCGAGCCGCTGGGCATTGGAGTCGCGACCGTTCCGGGTGGACGATGCGCCCTTCTTGTGTGCCATTTCTCCTCAGTCCCTTACTTCGCGGCCGTGGGGATCGACGTGACCTTGATCGCCGTGTACTGCTGGCGGTGGCCCTGACGACGGCGGTAGCCGGTCTTGTTCTTGTAGCGCAGAATGTCGATCTTCTGGCCCTTGTGGTGGTCCACGACCTCGGCCTGGACCTTGATGCCGGCCAGCACCCACGGGTCGCTGGTCACGGCGTCGCCGTCGACAACGAGCAGGGTCGAGAGCTCGACCGTGTCGCCAACCTTGGCAGTGGAAATCTTGTCAACCTCAACGATGTCGCCGACAGCAACCTTGTGCTGGCGACCACCGCTGCGCACGATGGCGTACACGCGGATCTCACTCTCTCGCTCGGGGAACGGCACCCCCGCAGGCCAGCCGCCCGACATGACGCGGACGACCTCTCCCGGCCAGCCGTGTGCCCGGGAGGAAGAGGTTTACGGGGATGTGGCATGTGCATTGGACACGCCGACGGTCTAGGTTACGGGGCCCGGCCCGCAAGGGTCAAACCGGGCCCCGTGTGACCTGATCGGTCAGGACTCGTCGGTGGAGGCCGAGACGGACGGGGCCGTCTGCTGCGCCGCCGACGTCTTCTTGGCGGTCGTCTTCTTGGCCGCCGCCTTCTTCGTCGTCGTCTTCTTGGCCGCCGTCTTCTTCGCGGCCGTCTTGGTGGCCGTCGTCTTCTTGGTGGCGGCCTTCTTCGCCGTGGCCTTCTTGGCCGCCTTGCGGGCGGTCTTCCTGGCCGGGGCGGCCTCGGACTCCTCGGCGGCCTGCGCCGCGTCGGCGGCCTCGGTCGCCTCGGCCGGGGCCTGCGCCTCGGCCGACGGCAGGACCACGACGGCCGTCTCCGCCGGTGCGGTCGGCGCGGTGGCCTTGCGCACGGCCCGGCGCCGCGGACGGGCCGGAGCGGCGGCCTCGGCGGGAGCCTCGGCAGCCTCGGCGACCGGGGCCTGCGCCTCGGCGGGAGCCTCGGCCTGCTGGGGCGCGGCGGGCGCGGTCTCCGGGACCGTCACCACGGCCGCCTCGGCCCCGGAGGGCGAACCGGCCGACGCGGACACCCGGCGGGTGGCCCGGCGGCGGGTACGGCCCTGGGGTGCGGCCGGCTCGGCGGCCGGAGCCTCGGGCGCCGCGACGACGGCGTCCTCGACGGCCGCGGGCTCGGCCAGCGCCTCGGCGGCCGGCTCCGGCTGCACGGGACGCTCGGCCTCCTGCTCGGCGGTCACCGTCTGCGCGGTCGGCTCCTGTGCCTCGACGGCCTCGGCCTGCGCGGCCTTGCGCCGCCGGCCCTTCGGCTCCGGCTTCGTGGCCTCGGCCTTCACCGGCTCAACCGCGGGGGCCTCCGCCTTCGCGGACTCCGCCTTCGGCGCGCCCGCCGGAGCGGACGCCCGCCGGCTCGCCCGGCGCCGGCCGCGGCCACCGCGGGACGCGGCCGCCTCGGCCTCGGCAATGCTGCTGTACAGCTCCTCGTCGGGGGCGAAGGCCGGCTCGGGCAGCGCGACCGGCTCGGCGGCCTCGGCGGCCACCTCGGCCTCGCTCTCGGCCTCCTCCTCGGCGGTCGGCGCGGTCTGCACCGCCGTCTCCATGACCTCGTGCTCGTGCTCGTGCGGCTGGTCGGCCGCACCGGCCCGCGCGCGCTTCTTGCGCTTGCCGCCGCCACCGGTGGTGCCGGGCTGGTCGAGGTGGACGATGACACCGCGGCCGTTGCAGTGGACGCAGGTCTCGGAGAAGGACTCCAGCAGACCCTGGCCGACCCGCTTGCGGGTCATCTGCACCAGGCCCAGCGAGGTCACCTCGGCGACCTGGTGCTTGGTGCGGTCACGGCCCAGGCACTCCAGCAGGCGGCGCAGCACCAGGTCCCGGTTGGACTCCAGCACCATGTCGATGAAGTCGATCACGATGATGCCGCCGAGGTCGCGCAGCCGCAGCTGGCGCACGATCTCCTCGGCCGCCTCCAGGTTGTTCCTGGTGACCGTCTCCTCGAGGTTGCCGCCCTGGCCGGTGAACTTGCCGGTGTTGACGTCGACGACGACCATCGCCTCGGTCCGGTCGATCACCAGCGAACCGCCGCTGGGCAGCCAGACCTTGCGGTCCAGGGCCTTGGCGAGCTGCTCGTCGATCCGGTACGTGGCGAAGACGTCGACCTCGCTGGTCCAGCGCTGCAGCCGGTCCGCCAGGTCCGGCGCGACGTGCGCGACGTACCCGTGGATGGTCTGCCACGCCTCGTCACCGCTGACGACGACCTTGGAGAAGTCCTCGTTGAAGATGTCCCGCACGACCCGGACGGTCATGTCCGGCTCGCCGTACAGCAGCGTCGGAGCGTTGCCGCCGTTCTTGGACTTCTTCTGGATGTCCTCCCACTGCGCCTGCAGCCGCTCGACGTCCCGGCGCAGCTCGTCCTCGCTCGCGCCCTCGGCGGCGGTGCGCACGATGACGCCCGCGTCCTCGGGGACGATCTTCTTGAGGATGGTCTTCAGCCGGGCCCGCTCGGTGTCGGGCAGCTTGCGGCTGATGCCGGTCATCGAGCCCTCGGGCACGTACACGAGGTAGCGGCCCGGCAGCGAGACCTGGCTGGTCAGGCGGGCGCCCTTGTGGCCGATCGGGTCCTTGGTGACCTGGACCAGGACCGACTGGCCGGACTTCAGCGCGGACTCGATACGGCGCGGCCCGTTGGCCATGCCGAGCGCCTCGAAGTTGACCTCACCGGCGTACAGCACGGCGTTGCGGCCCTTGCCGATGTCGATGAAGGCGGCCTCCATCGACGGCAGGACGTTCTGCACCTTGCCGAGGTAGACGTTGCCGACGTACGAGGTCGACTGCTCCTTGTTGACGTAGTGCTCGACGAGCACGCCGTCCTCGAGCACGCCGATCTGCGTGCGGTCGCCGTGCTGGCGGACGACCATGACACGCTCGACGGCCTCGCGGCGGGCCAGGAACTCCGCCTCGGTGATGATCGGCACGCGGCGGCGGCCCTGCTCGCGGCCCTCACGGCGGCGCTGCTTCTTGGCCTCCAGACGCGTGGAGCCCTTGATGGACTGCACCTCGTCGGACGGCTCGGAACCCTTCTCGCGCGCCGGCCGCGGCTCGCGCACCTTGACGACGGTGCGCTCCGGGTCGTCGGCGGACGGCTCGTTGTCCACCGCCGTCTCACCGGCGCGACGGCGACGGCGACGGCGGCGACGGCTGCCCGCGGTGGACCCGCCGGCCTGGTCGTCGGCGTCTTCCTCGGCCTCTTCGTCGTCTTCCTCGACCTGCTCGGCGGTGTCCTCGGCGTCCTGCGCGGCCTGCTCGGCGGCGAGCTCCTCGCCGTCGGCCTCGGCGCCCTCCGCGTCACCGGACTCACCGCGGCGACGACGACGGCCGCCACGACGGCGACGGCGACGGGACCCCGTCTCCTCGCTGTCCTCGCCCTCGGCGGCGTCCTCGGCCTGGTCGTCGGCCTCGTCCGCCTCCTCGTCGGCAGCGGGGGTCTCGGCCTCGACGGCGCTCTCGGCGGACCGCTCCGGCTCCTCGGCCGCGCCCCGGCGCCGGCGGCGGCGGCGCGAGGCGGCCGGCTCCTCCGCCGGCTCCTCGGCCTCCACGGCCTGGGCGGCCTGGGCGGGGCGGCCCTCGGCGGCCGCCTCGGCGGCGGCGCGCTCCGGGGTCTGGAACTTCGGCTCGGTGAACACAGGCGCCTGGAAGACGGCGACCGCGGGGCGCGCGGGCCGACGCGGCGAGTCGGACTCGTCGGCGGCGGACTGCGCGGGCGCGGCGAAGCCGGTCGCGGCACCGCGCTCCACGCGGCGGCGACCCCGGCGCGGGGCACCGTCCTCGGCCTGCTCGGAGACCTTGGCTGCGGGGGCCGTCTCGGCGGCGGCCTTCTCCTGCGCAGTGGCCTGGGCCCGCTCCTGCGCCTCGGCGGTGGGCTCGCCCACGCCGGCCACGGCGGCGGTCTCGGTGTCGACACCGGCGCCCACAGGGGTCTCGGCGGTCACGGGCGTCTCCGCGGCGGCCGGCGCTCCGGCGGGCGCGGAGGCCCGACGGGCGACCCGGCGGCGGCCACGGCCCTTGGGGGCGGCCTCCTCGGCGAGGGCCTCGGACGCGGGGGCCTCGGCGGCTTCGGCGACCTCGGCCTGGGCCTCGGCGGCACCAGCCGCCACGACCGTCTCGGCAGCCTCGGGAGCACCGGCGGGCGCGGACACCCGGCGGGTCACCCGACGCCGCGAGCGGCGGGCGGGTGCGGCCTCTTCCTCGGCGGCCTGTGCGGCGGGGGCCTCGGCGGTCTCGGTGACGGTCTCGGCACCGCCGGCGGCCGGTACCACGGTCTCGGCGGCCTCGGCGGACGCCGGAGCACCTGCGGGCGCGGAAGCACGGCGCGTGGCGCGACGGCGGCTCCGGCCCTGGGGCGCGGGCTCCTCGGCGGGGGCCTCCACCGCAGGGGTCTCGACCGCAGCGGCCTCCCCTTCGGTGACGGCGGCCTCACCGGCACCGGAAGCCACGACCGTCTCAGCGGCCTCGGCAGACGCCGGAGCACCGGCGGGCGCGGAGGCCCGGCGGGTCGCACGGCGCCGCGTACGGCGGGCCGGCGCGGCCTCCTCCTCGGCCTGCGGGGCCGGCGCCTCGGCGACGGCGGCCTCCTCCTCGGCCTCGGTGTTCACCACGGCGGCTGCGGCCTCGGCCGCCTCTTCGTCCGCCTCGGCGCTCGCGGCGGCCGGTATGGCCGGCTCGACCGTCTCGGCGGGGGCGTCGGAGGTGGTGTGGGCCGGCGGACCGGCCGGGCGGGAAGCGGCACGGCGCCGACGACGCGGCGGCAGGGTGTCGCTCGGAGTGTTGTTGTCTTCGGAACCCTGGGTGGGTTCGGTCGGCTCGAGCATGCGGGCGTATCTCCCGTCAGGCTCCCGGGCGCCGCGCCTGGTCCGGGGCCGATCGTGAAGATCGGCCACCGTTGACGTCCGCGGCTCGCGCGATGCGCGGTGCCGCCGTCCGGGGCGCGGGCGCCACACGGGAGCTTTCTGTGTCCTGTCTCGCCGGTTCCGTACACCTTGTCGCGTACGGCCTGGCGAAAGTCTTCTGGTCGGTGCGCTGCCCGACCCAGGTGGCTCCCGAGTACAAGGGCGGCGCTTACGACGTCCGTCCCTACGCGGAACCTTCCGGCGTCGGCGCCGTCGCGGCGGCAGCCGGAGCGGCCGTTTCGAGGGCCGCCGCTGCCTCGCGGTCGGGCGCGAGCGGGTCGGTCACCGTGCCGGTCTCTTCATCGAACAGCCCCTGCGCCAGCCTGGTCACCGCTGCGGGGACCGGCGGCGCCAGGTCGGCCACGGCGCGGAGACCGGACAGGACGTCGTCGGGTCGTACGGCAGGCGTCACGTGCCGAACAACCAGCCGCAGTATCGCACAGGGCTGGTCGCTCGGCCTATCAGCCGGCGCACTGTGCGTTTCAGTTGTCTCCAGGCTCACGACGGCCGGACGGGCGTCGAAGGTGCGCATGCCGTTCTTGGTCAGGCGCTGGACCTCCACCGCCCCGGCCGCGTTGAAGGCCTCCACCGCGCGCCGCGCGTCGGCCGGGTCGACGCCGCCCAGCCGCAGCTCCCAGACGGAAGCCGTGAGCCGGTCGGCGAGCCCGGACGTGTGCGCCTCGACCGCCTCGATCACGTCGAGCCCTGCGGGCAGCGACTCGTCGAGGAGGACGCGCAGCTGCTCCGGGTCACGCGGCGCTGTGAGCGCGATCTCCAGGTACTCCGCCTCGCTGCCCGTGCCGGTGGGTGCGGCATTGGCGTACGACACCTTCGGGTGCGGCGTGAACCCCGCCGAGTACGCCATGGGTACGTCGGCGCGGCGCAGCGCGCGCTCGAAGGCGCGCTGGAAGTCGCGGTGGCTGGTGAACCTCAGGCGGCCGCGCTTGGTGTAGCGCAGTCGGATGCGCTGCACCGCGGGTGCGGGCGGCGGGCCTTCGGGCTGTCGCTTGCCCAGTGTCCTAGTCCTTTGTGAGAGCGGTCGTACGTCTATCAAGAGTACGTGTCTCGGCGCCGTGAGGTTCCCGCCGGGCCACCGCCTCCCTCTCCCGGGGCTCACCGAACAGCATCCGCCGGAAGTCCGCCCGTGCCTGCCGCGCCGACTCCCGCGCCGAGGCGAGCGCCTCCCGTACGGCCCGCCCGACGCCACGTGCGGCCTTGGCGGCGGGCCCGAGGACGGCGTCGCGCACGACGTGGCCGACCGGGGTGAGCACGCCGCGGTAGACCCACCGCAGCGGCTCGACGACGGTCCACCGCAGAACGGTGCCGAGGAAGCGCCCCACCGCGAGGGAGATCCGCCCGGCGATCCGCCAGGCGTGCCCGAGCGCCGCTCCCACCTCGCGGGCGACGACGGCGAGGACCCGTCCCACGGGCACGAGGACCCACCGCCACAGGGCGAGCGCGGGCAGCACGAACAGCACCCGGGTGGCCCAGTACAGGGCGAGACCGATGCCGCTGACGGCCATCCCGAGCGCCCACGCTGCACCCCGGGCGCACCAGGCGACGGCCCGCCCCACCGGAGCGAGCACCCAGGTCCACAGCCACAGGGCCGGTACGACGACCAGGTGGCGCACGAGCCAGGCAAGCACCGCGTACGTCCCGGCGCCCAGTGCCCCGAGGACGAACCCGATGCCGCGCAGCACCCACAGCAGGCCGTGTCCGGCCGGCGTCAGCACGCGCGCGTACAGCCACGCGAGGCCCGCGCCGATGCCCAGCGCCAGCCAGGCGATCCCGCCGCCGACCGCTCGTGCCGCCCATGCCAGAGCGTGCCCGAGGGGGGTCAGCACCCGGCGGTACAGCCATACCGCCGGCACGACGAGCAGGATGCGCCCGAGCCGGGCGAGCGCCGTGCCGAAGGGGACGAGGACGTACCGCCACAGCGCCACGAGCGGCCACACGAACAGGGCCTTCCCGAGCCACAGCAGGGCCCGCCCGAGGGGCCGCAGCACCGTGTCCCGCAGCACCCGCCCGGCGACGGCCGCCGCGTCCCACAGCATCCGTACCGGCACGACGAGGACCAGTACGACGATCCGCACGGGCAGGCGAACGGCGACGACGAGACAGCCGTCCGGCTGCCGGGGCGGAGGCTTCTGCGGTTCCGGGAGCGGAGGCTTCTGCGGTTCCATGTACGACAGGACGCAGCGGCCGCCGCCCCCGGATTCACCGTACGGGTTGCGATGCCGTCACGACTGCCGGCGGCCCGCTCCGGCCGGCCGCTCCTGCTGGGTGCGGGGGCGGGGAGTGCGGCCCCGGGCGAGGAGGCACGCCGCCACCGCGACGCCGGCGCCGATGTACAGCAGCGCCCGGTAGTCCAGGGCGTGGACGACGAATCCGCCGACGGCGCCGGCCAGGGACAGGCCCACGAACAGGGCGCTGTTGTTCCACGACAGCACGGCGGTCGCCCGTTCGGGGAACAGGTCGACCAGATGGCGCTGCTGGGCGGGGAAGAAGGCGTAGGCGGCCAGGGCGAACAGGCCCAGCGCGCAGGCCAGCGTCCAGGTGACCGGGAACAGCAGAGCCACGGCGGCTTCCAGGACCGCCGTCAGCGCCAGCGCCGACCGGGTGATCCGTACCGCGTCGCCCCGGTCCGCCAGCCGGCCGCCCAGCTGGCCGCCGGCGACGGCGCCGATGCCGTAGACGACCAGCAGCCAGGTGACGGCGGTGGCCCTGCCGTCGGCGTGCAGCGCGATGGCCAGGAACGTGTACAGGGTGTACACGGCGAAGGCCCACAGGGCCGTCACCGCGACGGCGGACAGCGCGACGCCCGCACCGGACGGCCCGGCCCGCCGGGGCGCACCGGTCGCGGCGGCGGGCGCCGGAGCCGGGGCCGGCCGGGCGCGCCAGACGAACGCGTGCGGGAAGGCCAGCAGGAACGTGCCCGCCGCCAGGATCACGAAGGCGGCCTGCCAGCCCACGTACCGCCCCAGCAACGAGCCGGCCGGCGCGCCCACCCACAGCGCGGTCAGCAGGCCCGATCCGACCACGGCCAGCACCTGTGCTCGGGCCTGGGGCCGCGCACGGGTGCTGACCAGGGCGTACACGGTGGGACCGGTCGCGGCGGCCGCGATGCCGGCGACCACCCGGGCGACCAGCAGCACGCCGAAGTCCGGAGCCAGCGCGGTGGCGACGTTGGCCGCGGAGAACAGCACCAACGCCACCACCAGGACCGTGGCGCGGTCCCGGCGGTCGGAGATCCAGCCGGCGAAGGGCGACGCCACCACGTAGGCGACCGAGAAGGCCGTGACGAGCAGACCGGTGCTCGCCGCGGAGATGGCGAACGACGCGGCGATACGCGGCAGCAGCGGCGCCACCACGAAGAGATCCGTTCCGACCAGGAACTGCGTCAGCCAGGCGAGGACGACCGGCCCGGCGGACAGGCCGGGCACCGTGTCCGCCACCGGCTCGCCGCGGGGCGGGTGCATGATCCGACGCTAGATCCTGCGCCGGGGGCCGGCCAGCCGGGGCGCGGACGGCGAAGAGCCCCCTCTCCCGCGCGGGACAGGGGGCTCTTCGGGTGGTCCGTCAGTGCGTGTGACCGCTCGTCGCGGGCGCCGGGGCGGCGTTCTTGACCGTCAGCGGCAGCAGCTTCTTGCCCGTCGGGCCGATCTGGATCTGGGTGTCCATCGCCGGGCAGACGCCGCAGTCGAAGCACGGGGTCCAGCGGCAGTCCTCGACCTCGGTCTCGTCGAGGGCGTCCTGCCAGTCCTCCCACAGCCAGTCCTTGTCGAGGCCCGAGTCGAGGTGGTCCCAGGGCAGGACCTCCTCGTAGGTGCGCTCGCGGGTGGTGTACCAGTCGACGTCGACGCCGAAGGGAGCCAGCGCCTTGTCGGCGCAGCTCATCCAGCGGTCGTAGGAGAAGTGCTCACGCCAGCCGTCGAAGCGGCCGCCGTCCTCGTAGACCGCGCGGATGACGGCCCCGATGCGGCGGTCGCCGCGCGAGAGCAGGCCCTCGACGATGCCGGGCTTGCCGTCGTGGTAGCGGAAGCCGATGGAGCGGCCGTACTTCTTGTCGCCGCGGATCTTGTCCCGCAGCTTCTCCAGGCGCGCGTCGGTCTCCTCGGCGGAGAGCTGCGGCGCCCACTGGAAGGGGGTGTGGGGCTTGGGCACGAAGCCGCCGATGGACACCGTGCAGCGGATGTCGTTGGACCGCGACACCTCACGGCCCTTGGCGATGACGCGCGTCGCCATGTCGGCGATCTGCAGGACGTCCTCGTCGGTCTCCGTCGGCAGGCCGCACATGAAGTACAGCTTCACCTGACGCCAGCCGTTGCCGTAGGCGGTGGCGACCGTGCGGATCAGGTCCTCCTCCGAGACCATCTTGTTGATGACCTTGCGCATGCGCTCGGAGCCGCCCTCGGGAGCGAAGGTCAGACCGGAGCGACGGCCGTTGCGGGTCAGCTCGTTGGCCAGGTCGACGTTGAAGGCGTCGACGCGGGTTGAGGGGAGGGAGAGGCCGATCTTGTCGTCCTCGTAGCGGTCCGCGAGGCCCTTGGCGATGTCGCCGATCTCGCTGTGGTCGGCGGAGGACAGCGACAGCAGGCCGACCTCCTCGAAGCCGGTTGCCTTCAGGCCCTTCTCGACCATGTCGCCGATGCCCGTGATGGAACGCTCGCGCACCGGGCGGGTGATCATGCCGGCCTGGCAGAAGCGGCAGCCGCGGGTGCAGCCGCGGAAGATCTCCACCGACATCCGCTCGTGCACCGTCTCGGCCAGCGGGACCAGCGGCTGCTTGGGGTAGGGCCACTCGTCCAGGTCCATGACGGTGTGCTTGGACACCCGCCACGGCACGCCGGAGCGGTTCGGCACGACCCGGGCGATCCGGCCGTCCGGCAGGTACTCGACGTCGTAGAACTGCGGGATGTACACCCCGCCCGTCTTGGCCAGGCGCAGCAGCAGTTCCTCGCGGCCGCCGGGGCGGCCCTCGGCCTTCCACTCCTTGACGATCCGCGTGATGTCGAGGACGGCCTGCTCGCCGTCGCCGATGACGGCCGCGTCGATGAAGTCGGCGATCGGCTCCGGGTTGAACGCGGCGTGTCCGCCGGCCACGACGACCGGGTCGTCCAGACCGCGGTCCTTCGCCTCCAGCGGGATGCCGGCGAGGTCCAGCGCGGTGAGCATGTTCGTGTAGCCCAGCTCCGTGGAGAAGCTGAGCCCGAACACGTCGAACGCCTTCACCGGGCGGTGGCTGTCCACCGTGAACTGCGGGACGCCGCGCTCACGCATCAGCGCCTCCAGGTCCGGCCACACGCTGTAGGTGCGCTCGGCGAGGACGCCCTCCTGCTCGTTGAGGACCTCGTAGAGGATCATGACGCCCTGGTTGGGCAGGCCGACCTCGTACGCGTCCGGGTACATCAACGCCCAGCGGACATCGCAGCTGTCCCAGGGCTTGACGGTGGAGTTCAGTTCGCCGCCCACGTACTGGATCGGCTTCTGCACATGCGGGAGCAGGGCTTCGAGCTGCGGGAACACCGACTCGACGGACATCGGGGGAACCTTTGTGAGCTGACAGGGGTGACCATTCAGCGTAACCCGGTCGGCGGCCTCCTCCGTACGCTCACAGACTCGTCCCTCCTTCGATCTCCTTCCACAGGCCGGGCAGCTCCCGCTCCGCGGCCGCGGCGCGTGCCTCCTCCCTGCCGTACAGCAGCCCGTAGGTGAAGGCGCTCTCCCCCGCCGCGTGGGCGACCGCGGACAGTTCGCGCAGGGTGTGGCGGGCCATGACGCTGTCCTGGTGGTCGCCGAGCAGGCTGGTGAGGGACTTCATCGACTTGGCCAGCGACCGGGCGGGGCTGCCGAGGGCGGGTGTGGCGGCCTCGGCGGCGTACCGGGTGCGCTTGGCCTTCTTGCGGGCCTCGTGCAGGGCGACGTCGCGCTCGTGCCCCGGCGGCAGGTCGAGGGCCTGCGCGACCAGCCGGGAGACCTTGGCGAGGTCCTTGTGCACGGCGGCGGCGAGCACCGCGTCCGGCTTCTTGGCGGCCTTCTTGCGCAGCGGCGGGTCGGCGAGCACGGCGTCGAGGGTGTCGAGCAGGGCGAGCGCGCGGGCGGAGTCCAGTACGGCGACGAGGTGGCCGCGGGTGTGGCCGTGCCGCGCGCTCGCCCAGGCGGCGAGCCGCTCGTGGACCGGGCCGTGGACCAGGGCGGGCGGGACGTCGTCGAGGGCGGCCGTCAGGCGTGCGGCCAGCACCTCTTGGTCGCGGTCGGCGCCCAGCTCGCCGGCCAGCCACTTCAGTTCGGCGGCGACCGGATCGGTGACGGCGCGGTCGAGGACGCTGCCGAAGGTGCGGAAGGTGCTGCGCATGCGGCGGGTCGCCACCCGCGTCTTGTGCACGGAGTCCGGGACGTCCCGGCGGATGGCCGGGTCGCCCGCCACGATGGCGTCGCGCTGGGCGCGCAGGTAGGCGAGGAGGTGGTCGCCTGCGGTCACGGGCTCGGCCGGTGCGGCGGTCCGGGTGCGGGTGCCGCCGGTCTCCCCCAGGGCACGGGCCAGCTTGGAGGGGGATTCCGACGGGCGGACGCCCGCCTTGCGCAGGTGCTTGTCGACCTTGCGGAGGAAGGCGGGGTCGGCGCCGTCGGCCAGTTCCACCTCGATCTCGGTCCACCGGGCGGTTCCGCCCGCCCGGTTGAGCCGTTCGGCGCGCACCTCGTCCACGCTCGCCTCGGCCAGCAGTGCCCCGTCGGCGGCGACCAGGTGGCGCACGTCCCGGGCGCTGCGCAGCCGTACCACGGGCACCAGCTCGGCGTGCCGGATCCGGGAGCGGACCAGCGCGGCGATCTCGTCGGGCACCGTGTCGGACAGCGGCGCGCGGATCTCGTCGCGCACACCGGGCTCGACGGGGAGCTTGAGGTGCCAGCCGGCGTCCGAGCCGCCGGTGCGGCGGCGCAGGGTGACGGCGGCCGCGGCGAGGCGTTCGTCGGCGGTGTCGTAGTAGGTGGCGTCCAGTTCGGCCACGCCCTGGTCGAGGACGGCCGCGACCCCGGCGACACCGGTCAGGTCGGGCAGCCCACTGTCGTCGGATTCGTACTTGCGCTCGATCTCCCGTTTCGTCTCCGCCATGACCTGAATCTAATCGCAGTCGGGGCGGGACGGCAGGGTGCCTTTCCCCGCGACGGCGGCTGGCTCGCCTTCGATGCGGGCGCGCGTCTCACACCCGGCCACCGAAGAAGACCTGCACCTCCCGGATGAGCCCGTCCCGCACGGTGATCGCCTCCGTGTTGCGGTACCGCCCGCCGGTGGTCAGCTCGTATTCGTAGAGCACGAAGACGAGTTCCTCGTCGGCGGGCGTCACCCGCAACAGCCGCTGCTCCTTGAAGTGATCGGCGGTCGGGAAGCATCGCTCGAAGAAGGCGGCCTTGTCGATGTGGTCGTCCCGTGGGCTGGTGAAGGTGAAGTCGTCGGCGTAGAGCGCGACGGCCGCTTCCCGGTCCTGGGCCCGGTAGAGCCGGAACGCCGCCTCGACGATCTCGGTCGCCGTGCCGCTCATCGCGTCCTCCCGCTCACGCCGACAGTGGCCTTTGTACCTTTATCGACTGCAGCAGCCCGATCGCCATCCACACCGCGAACATCGACGATCCGCCGTAGGAGACGAACGGCAGGGGCAGGCCGGTGACCGGCATGATGCCGAGGGTCATGCCGATGTTCTCGAACGCCTGGAAGGCGAACCAGGCGACGATCCCGGCGGCGACGATCGTGCTGTACAGCTCCGTGGTCTCGCGGGCGATGCGGCAGGCCCGCCACAGCACCACACCGAGCAGGAGGATGATGAGCCCGGCGCCGACGAAGCCCAGTTCCTCACCGGCGACGGTGAAGACGAAGTCCGTCTGCTGCTCGGGCACGAACTGCCCGGTGGTCTGCGAACCGTGGAACAGCCCGGCGCCGGTCAGGCCGCCGGAGCCGATCGCGATGCGGGCCTGGTTGGTGTTGTAACCGACGCCCGCGGGGTCCAGGTCGGGGTTGGCGAACGCGGCGAAGCGGTTGATCTGGTACTCGTCGAGGATGTGCAGCTGCCAGATGGCGACGCAGCCGATCGCTCCGGCGATGAGCAGGCCGAAGACCCAGCGGTTGGAGGCGCCGGAGGCGAGCAGCACGCCGAGGATGATGGCCACCATGGCCAGCACCGAGCCGAGGTCGGGCATCAGCAGCAGGATCAGGCACGGCACCGCCGCCAGCCCCAGGGCCTGGGCGACGGTCCGGTGGTCGGGGTAGAGCTTGTCGCCCGCGTCGACCCGCGCGGCCAGCAGCATCGCCATGCCCAGGATGATCGTGACCTTGAGGAACTCGGCGGGCTGGACCGAGAAGCCGCCGATGACGAGCCAGTTGCGCTGGCCGTTGATCGTCGCGCCGAGCGGGGTGAGGACCACCAGGGCCAGCAGCACGGACAGGCCGTAGAGGACCGGCACGGCATTGCGCAGGGCGCGGTGACCGAGCCAGAGCGTGGCGATCATCAGGGCGAGCCCGATGCCGAGGTTCATCAGGTGCCGCAGCAGGAAGAAGTACGGGTCGCCCTGGTTCAGCTCGGTGCGGTTGCGGGTCGCCGAGTACACCAGCAGCGAGCCCAGCAGGGACAGCGCCAGCGCGGCGAGCAGGATCGGCCAGTCGAGCCGTCGGGTGAGCGAGTCGCGGGCGAAGATCCTGGTCCAGCCGGCCCGCTCCGGGCCGTAGCCGGAGACGGAGAAGCTGTTCACGCCGGTCATCGGGGCATCCTCCGGCTTCCCCGCCTGCGCGGCCGTCTGCGGGTGTTGCGGTTGCCGCCGGTGGTCGGTGAGGCCGTGGCGGCGGGCTGCTGGTCGTCACCGTTGGTCGGGTTGTTCTTCTGGGCGTTCTCGGCGTCCCTGGCGGGGTCGCCGCTGATCTTCGGGGCGGCGATGGTGCCGTCCGTGCGGACCTTGGGCAGGCCCTTCTGCGGCTGGGGCAGCAGCGCCTTCCTGTTGTCGATGGAGCCGTCGCCCTGGACGCCGTAGAGCGCGCTGTAGATGTTGCGCACCGCCTCACCGGAGGCGCCCGAACCCGTACCGGCCTGGGCGATCGTCATGATCACCGTGTAGTCCTTGGAGTAGGTGGCGAGCCAGGACGTGGTCTGCTTGCCGTAGACCTCCGCGGTACCGGTCTTGCCGTGCAGCGCGATCTTGTCCTGCGGCCAGCCGCCGAACTTCCAGGCGGCCGTACCGCGGGTGATGACGCCCGCGAAGGCGTCGTCCATGCCCTTGAGGGTGGCCTGGCTGACCGGCAGCCGGCCGCGCACCGTCGGTTTGATCTCCCGCACGCTCTTGCCGTCCGGGCTGATGATCGCCTTGCCGATGGTCGGCTGGTACATGGTGCCGCCGTTGGCGACGGCGCCGTAGATCACGGCCTCCTGGATCGGCGTGACGAGCGTGTCGCCCTGGCCGATGGAGTAGTTGATCTCGTCGCCCTCGCGCATCTTGTTGCCTTCGAGGCAGTTCTCGTAGGCGATCTTCTCGACGTAGGTGCCGTCCTTCTTGCCGCTCTTGCACCAGGCGTCCTTGTTCGCCTGCCAGTAGGCGAGCTTCCACTGGCGGTCGGGGACGCGGCCGGTGACCTCGTTGGGAAGGTCGACACCGGTCTCCTTGCCGAGGCCGAACTGGTGGGCGGTCTTGAAGAACCAGTCCTTCGGCTGCCCCTTCTTGGGGTTGATGCCGCCGTCCTTCTTCCACTCCCGGTCCGCGAGGCCGTAGAAGACGGTGTCGCAGGAGACCTCGAGGGCGCGTCCGAGAGAGATGGGGCCGAAGCTCTCCCCCTCGAAGTTCTTGAAGACCTGGCCGCCCACCGAGTACGCGCTGGTGCAGGGGTAGCCGCCGTCCCACTCGTAACCGGCCTGCACGGCGGCCGCGGTGGAGACCACCTTGAACGTCGAGCCGGGCGCCGCCTGACCCTGTATGGCGCGGTTGAGCAGCGGGTAGTCGGAGTTCTTGCCGGTGAGGGCCTTGTAGTCCTTGCCGGAGATGCCGCCCACCCACACGTTGGGGTCGTAGGTCGGCGCGGAGGCCATGGCGACGATCCGGCCGGTCTTGGCCTCCATCACCACGACGGCACCGGAGTCGGCCTTGTAGTTCTCACCGGTGATCTTGTCGAACTGCTGGCGGGCGGTCTTCATCGCCTTGTCCAGTTCGTACTCGGCGACGCGCTGCACCCGGGAGTCGATGCTGGTGACGAGATTGGCGCCGGGCTCGGCGGCGTCGGACTGGGCCTTGCCGATGACCCGGCCGAGGTTGTCCACCTCGTAGCGGGTGACGCCGGCCTTGCCGCGCAGCGCCTTGTCGTACTGCCGCTCCAGGCCGGAGCGGCCGACCTGGTCGGAGCGCAGGAAGGGCGAGTCGGTGTCCTTGGCCTTCTGGATCTCGTCGTCGGTGACCGGGGAGAGGTAGCCGAGGACCTGCGCGGTGTTGGCCTTGCCGGGGGCCGGGTAGCGGCGCATGGCCTCGGGTTCGGCGCTGATGCCGGGGAAGTCCTCGGCGCGCTCGCGGATCTGCAGCGCCTGCTTGGGGGTGGCCTCGTCGGTGATCGGGATCGGCTGGTACGGCGAGCCGTTCCAGCACGGCTGGGGCGTCTTGGCGTCGCACAGCCGGACCTTCAGCATGACCTCCTGGGGGTCCATGCCGAGGACACCGGCGAGCTTGGTGAGCACCGCCTTGCCGTCGTCCTTCTGCTTCAGCAGGTCCGTGCGGGACGCGGAGACGACCAGCCGGGTCTCGTTGTCGGCGAGGGGCACGCCGCGGGCGTCCAGGATCGAGCCGCGCACGGCGGGCTCGACGACCTGCTGGACGTGGTTGCCGGACGCCTCCTTCTGGTACTCCGCGCCCTCGCGGATCTGGAGGTACCACAGGCGGCCGCCGAGCGTGCCGAGGAGGGAGAGGACGAGGATCTGGATGACGACGAGCCGGATCTGGACGCGGGGCGTCCGGCCGGTCTCCGGGATGTTGGTCACTGCGGCCGTCTCCCCCTTTCAGGACGCGTGCGGCTGGGCGTGTACGAGCGGTGTCCGGTTGCGTACGCCTGGTGAACGAACGGCTCCCGAACGCCGGTTCCGCGGACGTTCACCCATACCGGTGAACTTGAACTCCCCGTCGCTCACAGCCGCTTGACCCCCTTGATGCGTCCCGCGCGGGCCACCCGCGCCCGCGCCGCCTTCACCCGCAGCCCGCCCCGTTGACCGCCGATCTTCAGTCCGGTGCCGCCCGCGACCCAGCCGGAGGAGATGTCGGCGGCCTTCGCCGAGGAGCCGGACTCGGCGAGCGGGTCGTTGTCCGCGCGGCGGGCCAGCGCCATGACCCCGGGGACCACGAACGGCGCCAGCAGCAGGTCGTACAGGGCCGCCGTGAACAGCAGGCTGGGCAGGCCCACATGCCGGGCCGCGGTGTCGCCGACGAGGGCGCCCACCCCTGCGTACAGCAGGGTCGAGCCGATCGCGGCCGCGACCACCGTGACCATCGGGCCGGTCGCCGACTTCAGCCGGCCGTTGTCCGGCTTCATCAGCCCGGCGGCGTACCCGGTCACGCACAGCACCAGGGCGTAGCGGCCGGCGGCGTGGTCGGCGGGCGGGGCGAGGTCGGCGAGCAGGCCGGCGCCGAAACCGATGAGGGCGCCGCCGACATGGCCGTAGACCAGGGCGAGGCCGAGGACGGTCAGCAGCAGCAGGTCGGGGACGGCTCCCGGCAGGTGCAGTCGGGCGAGGACGCTCACCTGGACGACCAGGGCGACGACGATCAGCGCCGTGGAGAGCAGGATCCGGTTGACGCGCATGGAATGTCAGCTCCTACTGCAGCTCTTGCTGGCCGTCTTGGGTCTGCCCGCCGCCTGACGGTGGTCCGGTCTGGAGGTCGGTGGCCGGCTGCTCGCTCAGCTGGGGCTGCGGCTGCTGCCCGTTCTGCTGCTGCCCGTCACTCGGCGCGGTCGCGCCCGGGGTGACCGTGACGGTGACCGTCGGCGTGGGCACCGGCTTCGGCTTGGCCGGCAGCACGGTGTCGCGCGGGTCCGTCTTCGGCGCCTCGACCACCACGCCGACGATGTCGAGCTTGGTGAAGCCGACGAACGGCGTCACGTACAGCGTCCGGGTCAGCCCGCCGCCGGAGGGGTCGACGCGGGAGACGACACCGACCGGCACGCCGGGCACGAACGGCTTGTCGGCCTGCGAGCCGAAGGTGACCAGCCGGTCGCCCTTCTTCACCTCGGCCTTGCCGTTGAGCAGCTCCACGCGCAGCGGCCGGTCGCCCTGACCGGAGGCGAAGCCCAGTTCGTCGCTGCCCTCCATCCGGGTGCCGACGGTGAAGTCGGGGTCGTTGGCGAGCAGCACGGTGGAGGTGTTCGGGCCCACGGTGGTGACCCGGCCGACCAGGCCCTCACCGTTGAGCACGGTCATGTCGCGCCGGATGCCGTCGTTGGCACCGACGTCGATGGTGATGGTCCAGGAGAAGCCCTGTGCCGCCCCTATGGCGATGACCTCGGCGCCCTTGATGCCGTACTGCCCGGCGCCGGCCACCTTCAGCATCTTGTCCAGCTGCCTGAGCCGGCTGCGGTTGCGGTCGTCGCTGCCCAGCTTGGCCTTGAGGGCCGCGTTCTCCTTCTCCAGCGCGGCGAGCCGGTCGTGCCGCTCCCCGGAGTCGCGGACCGCCTCGACCGCGTTGCCGACCGGGTTCACCGCCGACGCCACGCCGTTCTCGATCGGACCGAAGGCCGCGGCCGCGGCCTGCCGGGCACCGTCGACCGGGGAGTCCTCACCGCCGCGGATGTCCACCGTGATCAGCGCGAACGCGATGGCGATCAGCAGCACCAGGAGAAGCCGGCTCTCTCGTGTGTCCCTCACGTGCGGCGGCCGTGCCCTTCCTCATTGGAATGTGTGCAGGGGTCGGATGCGAGTGTTCACCTGTGCGGAGGCGTATGGCGGAGCTTATGCCTCCATATCAACGATCCGCCGTACGAGAGGAGATCATCTCGTACGGCGGAATCGAAGCGTTACGTCATCGGCGCGGCGCGGCGTCCAGAACCTGCTGGAGCGCCTCGAACTCCTCGACGCACTTGCCGGAGCCCAGCGCCACGCTGTCCAGCGGGTCCTCGGCGATGTGGATCGGCATGCCGGTCTCACGGCGCAGCCGCTCGTCCAGGCCGCGCAGCAGCGCGCCGCCACCGGTCAGGACGATGCCGCGGTCCATGATGTCACCGCTCAGCTCCGGCGGGCACTTGTCGAGGGTCGTCTTGACCGCGTCGACGATCGCGTTGACGGGCTCCTCGATCGCCTTGCGCACTTCGGCGGCGGAGATGACGACGGTCTTGGGCAGCCCGGAGACGAGGTCCCGGCCGCGGATTTCGGTGTGCTCGTCGGTGTCGAGGTCGTACGCCGAGCCGATCGTGATCTTGATCTGCTCGGCCGTCCGCTCACCCAGCAGAAGGCTGTACTCCTTCTTCACGTGCTGGATGATCGCGTTGTCCAGCTCGTCGCCCGCGACGCGGATGGACTGCGCGGTGACGATGCCGCCGAGCGAGATGACCGCGACCTCCGTGGTGCCGCCGCCGATGTCCACCACCATGTTGCCCGTGGCCTCGTGGACCGGCAGGCCGGAACCGATGGCCGCGGCCATGGGCTCCTCGATGATGTGCACCTGGCGGGCGCCGGCCTGGGTCGACGCCTCGATGACCGCGCGGCGCTCGACGCCGGTGATGCCCGAGGGCACACAGACGACGACCCGCGGCCGAGCCAGATAACGCCGCTTGTGGATCTTCAGGATGAAGTAGCGGAGCATCCGCTCGGTGATCTCGAAGTCGGCGATCACGCCGTCCTTGAGGGGACGGACGGCAACGATGTTGCCGGGCGTGCGCCCGATCATCTTCTTCGCTTCGGCGCCGACCGCGAGGATGCCACCGGTGTTGGTGTTGATCGCGACGACGGACGGCTCGTTGAGTACGATCCCACGACCCCTGACGTACACCAGCGTGTTGGCGGTCCCGAGGTCGACAGCCATGTCACGGCCGATGAACGACATTGAGTTCCCCATGAGGATTCGTCTGGCCTTCCCACGAGCTTTTGAGGGCTTTTCAGGTAGGCGAGGTGGGTGCTGTGACGTGAAGGCTTCCATCGTAAACGCGCCTGCACGAACACGGCGTGAGGGTCTTCGCCATTGTCATCAGATGCGACGGCGCCCCGCTTGGTGAGACGTGCCATCGGGGGCATCCGTTCCCCCGATCGGCCCGGCATATGCCAAAGGACGGCCGAAATCGTACGGCCGTCCCAGGTCAGCTACGGGGAGTGAACTGACGGTGTATCAGAAAAATCCCCGGAACATCCTCGCGGGCGTCTCAGGCACGGCCCGGGAAGAAGATCTTCACCTCGCGCTCGGCGGACTCCTCGGAGTCGGACGCGTGGATCAGGTTCTCCCGCACGATCACACCGAAGTCACCCCGGATGGAGCCGGGCGCCGCGGCGATCGGGTCCGTCGGACCCGCCAGCCGGCGCAGCCCCTCGATCACCCGCTCACCCTCGACGATCATCGCCACGACCGGACCGGACGCCATGAACTCGACCAGCGGCTCGTAGAACGGCTTGCCCTTGTGCTCGCCGTAGTGCTGCTCCAGCGTCTCGCTGTCCAGCGTGCGCAGCTCCAGCGCGGTGATCTGCCAGCCGGCCTTGCGCTCGATACGGCTGATGATCTCGCCGGTCAGGCCGCGACGGACGGCGTCGGGCTTGAGGAGGACGAGGGTGCGCTGGGTCACGGGGGGACTCCTTCTTCCTGCCAGGTGTGCGGTGGGACGAGATTACAGGGCGTGTCGTGGCGCCCGTCACGCAGCGTCAGCCGTGGAGGAGCCTCCCTGCGCGCCCTGCGCCGCGAATCTCGCCTTCGCCTCGTCCACCTTGCGCCCGAAGTGGACCGACGCCCACCACAGCGCCGCGAACACCGCACCCATGAAGAACATCAGCGGCACCACGAAACCGGCCGCGACCAGCGCGATCTGCAGCGCCCACCCGAGGGCGACGCCCCCGGGCCGGGTCACCATGCCGCACAGCAGCACGCAGAGCAGCATCGCGATGCCGCACACCGTCCACACCGTGCCTGTGGTGAGGTCCGGGTCCTTCATCGCGACCAGACCGGCGAAGCCGATGATGAAGAACTCACCGATCAGCGTCGAGGAACACAGCGTCCGCATGACTCACGCACTCTTCCCGAGAAGCAGCCGGGCCTCGCCGACCGTGATGACGGAACCGGTCACGAGCACGCCACCGCCCGCGAACTCACCCTCCTCCTCGGCGAGCGTGATCGCGGCCTCCAGCGCGTCCGGCAGGCGCGGCTCGACCTGCACCCGCTCCTCGCCGAACACCTCCACCGCGATGCCCGCCAGCTCGTCGGCGTCCATCGCCCGGTGGCTGGAGTTCTGCGTGACCACGACCTCCGCGAAGACCGGCTCGAACGCCTCCAGCAGCCCGCGCACGTTCTTGTCACCGCTCGCGCCGACGACCCCGATCAGCCGGCTGAACTGGAACGCCTCCCCGATCGCCTCCGCCGTCACCCGCGCGCCCGCCGGGTTGTGCGCGGCGTCCAGCACCACGGTCGGCGAGCGGCGTACGACCTCCAGGCGGCCCGGCGAGGCCACCGCCGCGAACGCCTTGCGCACCGTGTCCGCGTCCAGCTGCTCCTGGCGCTGCGCGCCCACGCCGAAGAACGCCTCCACGGCGGCCAGCGCCACCGCAGCGTTGTGCGCCTGGTGCGCGCCGTGCAGCGGGAGGTAGATGTCGGTGTACTCGCCGCCCAGGCCGCGCAGTGTGAGCAGCTGCCCGCCGACGGCGACCTGCCGGGCGACGACGCCGAACTCCAGGCCCTCACGGGCCACGGTCGCGTCCACCTCCACGGCCTTCTTCAGCAGCACCTGCGCCGCGTCCACCGGCTGCTGCGCCAGGATCACGGTCGCGCCCTGCTTGATGATCCCGGACTTCTCGCCCGCGATCTCGCCCGGCGTCTCGCCGAGCCGGTCGGTGTGGTCCAGGTCGATCGGGGTGACGACGGCGACGTCACCGTCGATCACGTTCGTCGCGTCCCAGGAGCCGCCCATGCCGACCTCGACGACCGCCACGTCCACGGGCGCGTCGGCGAAGGCGGCGTACGCCATGCCGGTGAGCACCTCGAAGAAGGACAGCCGGTACTCCTGCTGTCTGTCGACCATCTCGACGTACGGCTTGATGTCCTGGTACGTCTCGACGAACCGCTCGGCGGAGATCGGCGCGCCGTCCAGGCTGATCCGCTCGGTGATCGACTGCACGTGCGGACTGGTGTAGCGGCCGGTGCGCAGCTCGAAGGCGCCGAGCAGCGCCTCGATCATCCGGGCGGTGGAGGTCTTGCCGTTGGTCCCCGTGATGTGGATCGAGGGGTACGAGCGCTGGGGCTCGCCCAGGACGTCCATCAGGGCGGAGATGCGGGCGACCGACGGCTCCAGCTTGGTCTCGCCCCAGCGGGTGGCCAGCTCGGCCTCGACCTCGCGCAGCGCCTTGTCGACCTCGGGGTCCTCGGGGCGGGCCGGGACGTCTGCCTCCGGCGGGCCTCCCTGGGTGCGCAGGGTGCGGCTGCCGGCCTCGATGACCGCGAGGTCGGGGTCGCGGGTGGTCTCGGCTTCGATGATCTCGTCGAAGTCGTCGAGGGGGTCGGGCTGGTCGTTGCCGGGGATATCGCTCACGGGGTCAGTTTACGGAGCGGCGGTGACAAAGCGTGCGGTGGCTTGGTGTGCGGCCCGCCTACGGAGTGGGCCGGCCGGTGACCTCATGCGGCTGCGGGTCGTCCGTGGCTGGTCGCGCAGTTCCCCGCGCCCCTGAAGTTGGCGAAGGCCCCCGGCGCCGACATGCACCGGGGGCCTTCGCCTGCGTCCGAACACCTACGCCTGCGGCAGCTTCTCCAGCTGAGCCTGGATGCGGGTGATGTCCTCCTCCGCCTTGGCCAGGCGGCCGCGGATCTTGTCCACCACGTTGTCCGGGGCCTTGGCCAGGAACGCCTCGTTGCCGAGCTTGGCCGTGGCCTGGGCCTTCTCCTTCTCGGCCGCCGCCAGGTCCTTCGCCAGGCGCTTGCGCTCCGCCGCCACGTCGATCGCGCCGGACAGGTCGAGCGCGACCTCCACGCCCGCGACCGGCAGGGTCGCCGTGGCGGTGAAGTTCTCGCCCTCCGGCTGCAGGCGCAGCAGCTGGCGGATGGCCGCCTCGTGCGCCCCGAGCGGCGAGCCGTCGAGGCCGAGGCGGGCCGGGACGCGCTGGCCGGGCTGCAGGCCCTGGTCGGCGCGGAAGCGGCGGACCTCGGTGATGACCTGCTGGAGGGTCTCGATCTCCCGCTCCGCGTCGGCGTCGCGGAAGCCGCTGTCGGCCGGCCAGTCGGCGATGACCACGGACTCGCCGCCGGTCAGCGTCGTCCACAGGGTCTCCGTGACGAACGGGACCACCGGGTGCAGCAGCTTCAGGGTGACGTCGAGGACCTCGCCCAGGACGCGCTTGCTGACCTCGGCCGCCTCGCCGCCGGCCATGAACGTCGTCTTGGACAGCTCGACGTACCAGTCGAAGACCTCGTCCCACGCGAAGTGGAACAGCGTGTCGGACAGCTTCGCGAACTGGTAGTCGTCGTAGTAGGCGTCCACCTCGGCGACGACCGAGTTCAGGCGGGAGAGGATCCACCGGTCGGTCGGGGACATCTTCGACGCGTCCGGCAGGGGGCCGTCCACGGTCGCGCCGTTCATCAGCGCGAAGCGGGTGGCGTTCCAGATCTTGTTGGCGAAGTTGCGCGAGCCCTGGACCCAGTCCTCGCCGATCGGCACGTCGACGCCCGGGTTGGCGCCGCGCGCGAGGGTGAAGCGCAGGGCGTCGGAGCCGTACTTGTCCATCCAGTCCAGCGGGTTGACCGCGTTGCCGAAGGACTTCGACATCTTCTTGCCGAACTGGTCGCGGACCATGCCGTGCAGGGCGATGGTGTGGAACGGCGGGGTGCCGTCCATCGCGTACAGACCGAACATCATCATCCGGGCGACCCAGAAGAAGAGGATGTCGTAGCCGGTGACCAGGACGGAGTTCGGGTAGAACTTCGCGAGCGACTCGGTCTGCTCGGGCCAGCCGAGCGTGGAGAACGGCCACAGGCCGGAGGAGAACCAGGTGTCGAGGACGTCGGTCTCCTGGTGCCAGCCCTCGCCGGCGGGCGGCTGCTCGTCGGGTCCGACGCAGACGACCTCGCCGTCGGGGCCGTACCAGACCGGGATGCGGTGGCCCCACCACAGCTGGCGCGAGATGCACCAGTCGTGGAGGTTGTCGACCCAGTCGAAGTACCGCTTCTCCATCTCCTGCGGGTGGATCTTGACCTTGCCCTCGCGGACCGCGTCACCGGCGGCCTTGGCGAGCGGGCCGACCTTGACCCACCACTGCATGGACAGGCGCGGCTCGATGGTGGTCTTGCAGCGCGAGCAGTGGCCGACGGAGTGGACGTAGGGGCGCTTCTCGGCGACGATCCGGCCGTCGGCGCGCAGCGCGGCGACGATGGCGGAGCGTGCCTCCAGGCGGTCCAGGCCCTGGAAGGGGCCGTGGGCGGTGATCACGGCGTGCTCGTCCATGATCGCGATCGCCGGGAGGTCGTGGCGCTGGCCGATCTCGAAGTCGTTCGGGTCGTGCGCGGGGGTGACCTTGACGGCGCCGGTGCCGAACTCGGGGTCGACGTGCTCGTCGGCGACGACGGGGATACGGCGGCCGGTGAGCGGCAGCTCGATCTCGCGCCCGACGAGGTGCTTGTACCGCTCGTCATCGGGGTGGACGGCGACGGCGGTGTCGCCGAGCATGGTCTCCGCGCGGGTCGTGGCGACGACGATCGCGTCGTCACCGTCGCCGTACTTGATGGAGACGAGCTCGCCGTCGTCGTCCTGGTACTCGACCTCGATGTCGGAGATCGCGGTCAGGCAGCGCGGGCACCAGTTGATGATGCGCTCGGCGCGGTAGATCAGCTCGTCGTCGTAGAGCTTCTTGAAGATCGTCTGGACGGCCTGGGAGAGGCCCTCGTCCATGGTGAAGCGCTCGCGGGACCAGGCGACGCCGTCGCCGAGGCGGCGCATCTGGCCGCTGATCTGGCCGCCGGACTCGCCCTTCCACTGCCAGACGCGCTCGACGAAGGCCTCGCGGCCGAGGTCGTGGCGGGACTTGCCCTCCTTGCCCAGCTCGCGCTCGACGACGTTCTGCGTGGCGATGCCGGCGTGGTCCATGCCGGGCTGCCACAGCGTCTCGTAGCCCTGCATCCGCTTGCGGCGGGTGAGGGCGTCGATGAGCGTGTGCTCGAAGGCGTGGCCCAGGTGCAGGCTGCCGGTGACGTTCGGCGGCGGGATGACGATCGTGTACGGCGGCTTGTCGCTCGCCGCGTCCGCCTCGAAGTAACCGCGCTCTACCCAGCGCTCGTACAGCGGCCCCTCTACATCGGCCGGCGCGTACTGGGTCGGCAGTTCGGTGGTGGGCGCTGGTGGCTGCTGCTGAGCGTTGTCGGTCACGGCGCTCAGTTTAGAGGCGTCACGGCCCTGTCCCGAAACGCGATTCTTCTGTAACGGTCCGTACCCCGGTGGGGTGCCGTGCGGGGGGCTCGGCCAGGATGTCGGATACGCATAAGCATCTGGAGGGGAACCCCGTCATGAGCTACAACCAGCCGGGCCCGTACGGCGGGCAGCCGCAGCAGCCCGGGCCGTACGGTCAGCCGGGTCCCTACGGCCAGCCCGGCCCGTACGGCCAGCAGCCGCAGGCTCCGCAGCCCGGCTACGGCTACCCCCAGCAGCCGCCCGCCCCACAGCCGGGCTACGGCTACCCCCAGCAGGGAGTGCCGCCCCAGCCGGCCCCGTACGGCCAGCCCGCCCCCTACGGCCAGCAGGCGCCGTACGGCCAGCAGCCGTACGGCACCATGCCGCAGCCCCCGGCGGCCGGCGGCGGCAAGAAGAAGACGGGCCTGATCATCGGCACGGTCGCGGTCGTCGCGGCCCTCGCGGTGGGCGGCTACTTCGTCCTGGCGGGGGGCGGCGGAGGCGGCCTGAGCGACGACGGCCCGCACAAACTGACGACGCCGGCGACGGTGCTCGGCAACTACAAGCGCGTGGGCGAGAACAGGGAGCCCGAGGACGCGTCGTCGAGCGACGCCAAGGATCTGGCCAAGGGTGGTGTCACCAACGCCAAGGGCGTCAGCGCCATGTTCTCCACGGTCGACATCACCAACCCCGACGTCCTCAAGGACCCGACTGCCATTGCCACGTCCAAGGCCGTGACGTTCGCGGGTCTCTACGGCAAGGTGCAGGATCCGGAGAAGGCGATCGACACGGCCTTCGCCAGCATGAAGAGCGACCCGGACAGCAAACTGACGTTCGTCGGCAGCACGGAGTCCGTGACACCGGACGGGCTTGATGGTGCCGTGATGAAGTGCCAGCAGGCCCAGGGCAAGAACGAGGCCACCGGCGCCACCGACACCCAGTACATCTGCATGTGGGCCGATTACAGCACGATCGGTATGGCCGTGCCCGCCGCCGGCGGCAAGGGCGTCGACCTCACCACCTCGGCCCAGGTGACCGCCGACCTGCGCAAGGATGTCCGCGTGAAGGTCTGATCGACCGCCATTACTGCAGCATCGGGGGCAGCCGCATGGCTGCCCCCCCATACCGGCAAGCGGCCTGAATTGGCTGCTTTATGGCGTAAATTCACGCCATAGTGCATGTGCTTTGATTTATAGCATGAACACACTAATCGATCAGGAAGGTGTGTTCCGTGCGTAAACTGCACTCCCTGCTCATCGCAGGTTCCGTTGCAGCTCTCGCAATACCGCTCGCGGCAAGCCCGGCGGCCGCATATGAGGCAGCAAGCAGCTGCTACGTGCAAGCGGGAAGCATCGGGACCAATCCAAACGCCGGACGGGCCCTCGGCAGCTGGAACTGGTCTTCCGGCAACTCATTGACCGGAGTTCACCTCGAGGCCTCGGATCTCCGAGCAGACGGCTACACACCGGGGGTCCGGCTCGTCACCAAGCAGCGCGACGGCGATGTCCACTACTGGGCTCTGCACAAGGCCACGGGTGGTGCGGGAACAACTCTGTCCTGGAATACATCGGCAACGGATTCCCAGGGCATCGTGTCCGCCTGGGTCCAAGGAGAACTCCTCAGCGGGAACTCTCTGGTCGGGCTCTGCTACGGGGCAACGAAGGTGAATCCCGACTGAGATCCTGAGGCGACCGCAGACGCGGAGGGGGCCGACGATTCCTCGTCGGCCCCCTCCGCGTCTGGGTTCCTGCCCACCTCTTCTGCCGGCTGAGCGGAACCGGAAGAGAGCTACGCCGACTTCTGTTCGCCCGGGCCGCGGCCGCGGGCTTCCCTGGGGATCAGGGTGGGGTTGACGTTGGAGTGGACGACGTCGGCGGTGATGACGACGCGGGCCACGTCCTTGCGGGACGGGACCTCGTACATCACCGACATCAGGACCTCCTCCATGATGGCGCGCAGGCCGCGGGCGCCGGTCTGGCGGAGGATGGCCTGGTCGGCGATGGCCTCCAGCGCCTCGCGCTCGAAGTCCAGCTCCACGCCGTCGAGTTCGAAGAGGCGCTGGTACTGCTTCACCAGCGCGTTGCGCGGCTCGACGAGGATCTTCAGGAGCGCTTCGCGGTCGAGGTTGTGGACCGAGGTGATCACCGGCAGTCGGCCGATGAACTCCGGGATCATGCCGAACTTGACCAGGTCCTCCGGCATGACGTCCTCGAACTGGTCCTTGGACTCCAGCTCCCGCTTGGAGCGGATCGTCGCGCCGAAGCCGATGCCCTTGGCGCCGGCCCGGGACTCGATGATCTTCTCCAGGCCCGCGAAGGCGCCGCCCACGATGAACAGGACGTTCGTCGTGTCGATCTGGATGAACTCCTGGTGCGGGTGCTTGCGGCCGCCCTGCGGCGGGACCGAGGCCGTGGTGCCCTCGAGGATCTTCAGCAGGGCCTGCTGGACCCCCTCGCCGCTCACGTCACGCGTGATCGACGGGTTTTCGCTCTTCCGGGCGACCTTGTCGATCTCGTCGATGTAGATGATCCCGGTCTCGGCCTTCTTGACGTCGTAGTCGGCCGCCTGGATCAGCTTGAGCAGGATGTTCTCGACGTCCTCGCCGACATAGCCCGCCTCCGTCAGCGCGGTCGCGTCGGCGATCGCGAACGGGACGTTCAGCATGCGGGCCAGCGTCTGCGCGAGCAGCGTCTTGCCGGAGCCGGTGGGGCCCAGCAGCAGGATGTTGGACTTGGCCAGTTCGATGGCGTCCTCGCGGCTCCCGCCGTTCTCGCCGGCCTGGACCCGCTTGTAGTGGTTGTACACCGCGACGGAGAGGGCCTTCTTCGCCGCCTCCTGGCCGACCACGTACCCCTCGAGGAACTCGTAGATCTCGCGGGGCTTGGGGAGCTCCTCCCAGCGCACCTCGCTGGTCTCGGCGAGCTCCTCCTCGATGATCTCGTTGCAGAGATCGATGCACTCGTCGCAGATGTACACACCGGGGCCTGCGATGAGCTTCTTGACCTGCTTCTGGCTCTTGCCGCAGAACGAGCACTTGAGCAGATCGCCGCCGTCACCGATGCGTGCCACGGTGTGCTTCCCCTTCGCCTGGGAGTCGCCTGGACGTCAACGTCCAGTGGCTCCTGGTGCTGCCTTATGTCCGACGGTACCTTGCCGGGACCCCCGTTCGGGCCCCCCTTGGCACGGTTCGCTTCCACGGGAACCGTGCGCGTGCCATGCCAAGGGGCGGCAGACGATACAGGTCCGGTGACCGGTACGGGTCAGCGGACCGCCGCGTTGTTCATCTTCCGGGTGGAGATGATCTGGTCGATCAGGCCGTACTGGAGCGCGTCCTCGGCCGTGAGGATCTTGTCGCGCTCGATGTCCTCGCGGATCTTCTCGATCGGCGTGGTGGAGTGCTTGGCCAGCATCTCCTCCAGCTGCGAGCGCATCCGCAGGATCTCGTTCGCGGCGATCTCCAGGTCGGAGACCTGGCCGCGGCCGGTCTCACTGTAGGGCTGGTGGATCAGCACACGCGCGTTCGGCAGGGCCATGCGCTTGCCCGGCGTACCGGCGGCCAGCAGGATGGCCGCGGCGGAGGCCGCCTGGCCCATGCAGACCGTCTGGATGTCGGGCTTCACGAACTGCATCGTGTCGTAGATCGCGGTGAGCGCCGTGAAGGAGCCGCCGGGGCTGTTGATGTAGACCGAGATGTCCCGGTCGGGGTCCATCGACTCCAGGCACAGCAGCTGCGCCATGACGTCGTTGGCGGAGGCGTCGTCGATCTGGACGCCCAGGAAGATCACGCGCTCCTCGAAGAGCTTCGCGTACGGGTCGTACTCGCGGATGCCCTGGGAGGTGCGCTCGACGAAGCGCGGGATGACGTAGCGGGACTCGGCCGTGGGGCCGGTGTACTCGGCGCGCGTACGGTCGTAGATGCCGCTGCCGGGGAAGTCGTTCACGGTGTCTCCTGAAAGGGGCTGGGGCGGTGGCTGGGGCGGGCGTGGGGGCCGGTGGGCCCTGGGGGACCCTCGGCGCCGTACGGGCGTTGTACGGGCCTGTGGGGCCCGTTTACGAGTTCGTCGCCCCGGTACCGCCGCCGCCCGGCATGCCGGCGGCATGCGTCATGACGTCATCGATGAGGCCGTACTCCTTGGCCTCATGAGCGTCGAACCAGCGGTCGCGGTCCGAGTCACGGGTGATCTGCTCGACCGACTGGCCGGTGTGCAGCGCCGTGAGCTCGGCCATGCGCTTCTTGGTGTGCAGCAGCCGCTCCGCGTGGATCTTGATGTCGGAGGCCGAGCCGGCCAGACCGGCGGACGGCTGGTGGATCAGGATCTCGGCGTTCGGCAGCGCGAAGCGCTTGCCGGGGGTGCCGGCGCTGAGCAGGAACTGGCCCATCGAGGCCGCGAGGCCCATGGCGATGGTCACCACGTCGTTCTTGATGTACTGCATGGTGTCGTAGATCGCCATGCCGGCCGTGATCGAGCCGCCGGGGCTGTTGATGTACAGGTAGATGTCCTTGTCCGGGTCGGCGGCAAGGAGCAGCAGCTGTGCGGTGATCTTGTTGGCGATGTCGTCGTCGACCGGCTGGCCGAGGAAGATGATCCGCTCGTTGAGCAGCCGGTTGTAGACCTGGTCGCCGAGGCCACCACCGATGGAAGGCTCGCCGGCGGCTGAGGGCATCAGATTCGTCACGTATCCACCTGCTCGTCTTACGACGGCGCCGGGCCGTCTCACGTTTCCCTGCGGGGCTTGGAGCCGTTCGGGGACTCCACTGCCCTCGTATTCATGGACCCTAACGCGCGGGTCCCTTCGGGGAATCCCGGGAATGGGGGTGTTCGCCGGGGGCGTAGCGCGACGGCCTCCGGCGGATGGGCCGGATCGGTTCGTGGGGGTGGGCGAGGGCCGTCGTCGGGGTGCGGGTCGTATGTGGCTGGTCGCGCGGTTCCCCGCGCACCTGGGTAGGCGAACGGGCCCCGGGTCACGAGTGACCCGGGGCCCGTCCTGGGACCTACGAGGAGCCGTGGGCTCAGCCCTCGGTCTTCTCCTCGGCGGACTCGGTGGTCTCGGCGGCGGCCTCCGTGGCCTCCTCCTCGTCCTCCTCGTCGTCCAGGTCGATGACCTCGCCGTTGGTGTCCTTCACCGTGGCGGCCTCGACGACCAGGGCCAGGGCCTTGCCGCGGGCGACCTCGCCGACCAGCAGCGGAACCTGGCCGCCCTCGACGACGGCCTGGGCGAACTGGTCGGGCGACATGCCGGAGGAGGCGGCACGGCGCATGAGGTGCTCGGTGAGCTCCTCCTGGTTGACGTTGAGCTTCTCCCGCTTGGTGAGCTCGTCGAGCACGAACTGGGTCTTGATGCCCTTGATCGCGGCCTCGCGGGTCTCGGCGTCGAACTCCTCGGCGGTCTTGCCCTGGATCTCCAGGTACTTGTCGAGGGTCAGGCCCATCTGGCCGAGCTGGTGGTGCTCGAGGTTGTGCTTACGGGTGTTGACCTCGTCCTCGAGGAGCTTCTCGGGGACCGGCACCTCGACGAGCTCCAGCAGCTTGTCCAGGACGCGCTCCTGGGCCTGCGTGGCCTGGTCGAACTGCTTCATGTCGGCGAGGCGCTTGCGGCTGTCCGCCTTCAGCTCCTCCAGCGTGTCGAACTCGGAGGCGAGCTGCGCGAAGTCGTCGTCCAGCTCGGGCAGTTCGCGCTTGGCGACCTGGGTGACCTTGACGGTGACCTCGGCCTCCTTGCCGGCCGCGGAGCCGCCCTTCAGCTCGGAGGTGAAGGTGGCCTCCTCGCCCGCGGACAGGCCCTTGACGGCGTCGTCGATGCCGTCGAGCAGCTCGCCGGAGCCGATGGTGTAGGAGACGCCGTTGGCGACGCCGTCCTCGAGGACCTCGCCTTCGACCTTGGCCTCCAGGTCGACGGTCACGACGTCGCCGTCCTCGGCGGCGCGCTCCACCGGGGTGGTGGAGGCGAAGCGCTCACGCAGCTGCTCCACGGACTTCTCGACGTCCTCGTCGGTCACCTCGACGGCGTCGACCTCGACCTCGATGGACGAGAAGTCCTCGGGGAGCTCCAGGGCGGGACGGATGTCGACCTCGGCGGTGAAGTTCAGCGTCTCGCCGTCCTTCAGCTCGGTGATGTCGACCTCGGGCTGGCCCAGCACGGAGAGCTCGGCCTCGTTGACCGCCTCCGTGTAGAACTTCGGAAGCGCGTCGTTGACGGCCTCCTCGAGCACGGCGCCGCGACCGAACCGCTGGTCGATGACCCGGGCCGGGATCTTGCCCTTACGGAAGCCCTTCACCGTGACCTGCTGGTTGATCTTCTTGTACGCCGCGTCGAGGCTGTCCTTGAGCTCCTCGAAGGGCACCTCGACAGTGAGCCGAACCCGGGTCGGGTTCAGGGTCTCCACGGCGCTCTTCACGGTTCGGTCTCCTTGTGGCTGACTTCTCGGTTTCTACCGGGGCCAGAACGACTCCGGCGGATTTCGCCGCCCGGGAGAACTTCGGTGTGAGGCACACGGGCGCGCAGCTTGCATAGTAACCGCAGGCGCTGAACGGCCCAAAAGGCGATCACCCGCGTCGTCCCCCGGGTGATCGGCAGATTCCCGGGCGGCCGGTCGGAACAGGTGATCGTCCCAGGTTTCTGCTGGTGGTCGGGGTGGCGGGATTTGAACCCACGGCCTTCCGCTCCCAAAGCGGACGCGCTACCAAGCTGCGCCACACCCCGTCTGGTGCGACACGTAGGGTACATGCCCGCAGGCAGTACGGCCGCCGCATTGGCGGGGGCGTGCGGGGGCACCGGGTGCGCCGCGCCGCGCCGGAGGACGGCACACGTCACAGGGGGTGTGCGGCGAGGGGGGCCGACCCGCTACGATGCCTTGCAGTGCCGCGGCCCACTGGCCTGCGGCGCACTGTGTGCGGGCGTAGCTCAATGGTAGAGCCCCAGTCTTCCAAACTGGCTACGCGGGTTCGATTCCCGTCGCCCGCTCTGTACGACTCAGGCCCAGGTGAGGCGGGGTTTCCCCGCTCACCTGGGCCTGAGTCGTCCCCGGGGCCGGTCAGTCCTCGTAGCCGTGCTCGGCGAGGATCTTGTCGATGCGGGCGCGGTGGGACTCCTGCCAGGCGTCCAGGGACTGCCCGGCCTCCTCGGCCAGCCGGGCGCGGGCGGCCCGCAGCACCTCGTCCCGGCGTGCGCCGGGGACGACCACGACGCCCTCCTCGTCGGCTACGACGATGTCACCGGGGTGCACCTGGACGCCGCCGCAGCGCACCGGCACGTTCAGCGGCTCGACGGCCTTCTTGGTGCCGGGGATCGGGATGACGCCGCGGGCGAAGACGGGGAAGGCGAGCTGCCGCGCCTCGGCGACGTCGCGGATGACGCCGTCGAGGACGAAACCTGCGATGCCCCGGAGCCGGGCGACCGCGCAGACGTTGCCGCCGGCCAGGGCGTGGTCGACGTCGCCGGACTCCACCACGACGACCGAGCCGGGCGCGGCGCGGTGGATCGCGGCGTGCAGCATGAGGTTGTCGCCGGGGCGGCACCGCACGGTGAAGGCCGGACCGGCAAGGCGCGGCATCGGCGACCACAGGGGCCGTACGCCGATGTCCATGACCTGTTCCCGGCCGACGAGGTCGGCGAGGGTGGTCGGGGGGATGTCCGGGAAGCCGGTGGCGATGTCGGTCATCCGGTCAGCCTGCCCAGGACGTATCTCGACGTCAAGACACTTTCCCGGCGGCCCGGGCAGGCGCCCCCTCAGAAGTTGATCGAGTTGATCGTTTCCGCTATCGAGTTCAGGAAGCGGTTGATCGAGGGGGCCATTCCCGTGGAGGCGAGGAAGAAGCCGAAGAGGATGGCGACGATGGCGGGCCCGGCCTTGATCGAGCCTCCGCGGACCAGCACCACCAGGATCACCGCCAACAACAGCACCACAGACAGTGAAATGGCCACAACAGATCACACCCTCGGTCGGTCCGCTCTCCCGGCCCGGGGGTGTTACCCCGCACACCCCCGTCGGGAACCATCGTGCCACCAACCGCGCTACCCGGTGCGGTGCGTGACACACCGTCGGCCGGACCGGGGAGCGCGCGAACAGTCGTGCGCTGCCTGCCCATATGGGTTGTTTTGATGGCCATTATCCAGGACATATCGGACCGTTGGTGTGGCGCGGCAACCGCGTTAGGGTGCCTCGAATGGTCAAGCAGCGCGACGCCTTCTTCGACAACGCCAAATACCTGGCCATCGTGCTCGTCGCGATCGGGCACACCTGGGCGCAGATGATGGACGACAGCCGCGCGATGGAGAGCGCGTACCGAGTCGTGTACACGTTCCACATGCCGGCGTTCGTCGTCATCTCCGGCTACTTCTCGCGGAGTTTCGACCTGCGCCCGGAGCGGGTGAGGCGTCTGGTCGCCGGTGTCCTCGTGCCGTACGTCGTCTTCGAGACCGCGTACGAGCTGTTCAAGGACGTCGCCGACCGCCCGGACCCGGAGATCAGTCTGCTCGACCCCAGCTATCTGATGTGGTTCCTCGCCGCCCTGTTCATCTGGCGGCTCACCACGCCACTGTGGAAGGTGCTGCGCCGGCCGCTGCTGCCGGCCGTCGCCGTCGCCATGCTGGCGAGCGTGAGCCCCAGCATCGGCACGGACTTCGACCTCCAGCGCGTGCTGCAGTTCCTGCCGTACTTCGTGCTCGGGCTGTGTCTGAGGCCCGAGCACTTCCAGCTGGTGCGGCGCCGCTCGGTGCGGATCGCTGCGGTGCCGGTCGGCGCGGTGGCGCTCGCGGTCGCCTGGTGGTCGGTGCCGCGGATGAACGGCGGCTGGTTCTACCGCCAGTCGGCCGCGCAGGACCTCGGGGCGCCCTGGTGGTGCGGGCCGGTGATGACGCTTGCGTCGATCGGCTGCGCGCTCGTGCTGACGGCCTGCTTCTTCGCCTGGGTGCCGGGCCGCCGCCTGTGGTGCACGGCGCTCGGCGCGGGCACCATCACGGGCTATCTGCTGCACGGCTTCCTGGTGAAGTTCGCCGAGTACCGCGGCTGGTTCGACGCGCCCTGGGCGCACCGTCCGCTCGGTGCCGTCGCGGTGACCGTGCTCGCGGCCGCCGCCGTCACCCTGCTGTGCACCCCGCCGGTGCGGCGGGCCCTGCGGTCCGTGACGGAGCCGAGGATGGCGTGGGCGTTCCGGCCGGACCCCGCCGCCGAGGCCCGCGCCCGCGAGCACACGACGCCCCCGGCGCGCGAGCCGGTGAACGCCTAGCCCGGCTCGGGCAGTTCGGTCGACTCGGGCAGTCCGGGCAGTCCGGGCAGTCCGGGCACGGTGGTCGCCTGGACCGGCTCCGGCAGTCCCAGCAGGGCACGCATGCGGGCGTACTTGGCGGTCAGGCGGGCGCGGGTCGCCGGGTCCAGGGCGGCGAGGCGGGACGGGTCGGCGTTGTGCGCCAGGTCGGCCTCCTTGACCAGCAGCGCGCCGTCGGTGGCGAGGATGCGCCCGGCGTACTCCTGCGGGGACTCCCCCGCCCGCTTGGTCATGGCGCGCACGATGTCCTTCGTACGACCGCTCAGCGCGGCCTCGGACAGCCACTGCTCGCTCAGCGCGTCGTCCTCGACGGCGTCGTGCAGCCAGGCGGCCGCGATCTGCTCGCCGTCGCCGCCACGCGCGCGTACGCCCTCGGCGACCGCGTGCAGGTGCTCGGCGTAGGGCCGGCCCGCCTTGTCGGTCTGACCGGCGTGGGCGGCGCGGGCGAGGGCCTCGACTTCCGTCAGGGTGAGCATCGGACCTCCCGAGCGGTCAGTGGACGAAGGACGCGGTCGGGCCCTCGCGGCAGATCAGCAGCAGGGCCCGGTCGTCGTTGACGTCCTTGGCGACCGCCTCGATCAGGTGCCAGGCGGCGCCCTGGAAGCCGGCGGCGACATAGCGGTCGGCCTCACCCGTGAGCCGGTCGATGCCCTCGACGATGTCCCGGTCGGAGGTCTCCACCAGGCCGTCGGTGAACAGCATCAGGACGTCACCGGGGCGCAGGGAGCCCTTCACCGGGTCGAACTGGGCGCCGTCGTACACGCCCAGCAGGGGGCCGTCGGCGGCCTTCTCCTCCCAGCGGCCGCTGCCCGCGCTGAGCTGGAGGCCCGGCGGGTGGCCCGCGGAGTACAGCTCGTAGTCGCCGGAGTCCAGGTCGAGGACGAGGTGGATGGAGGTGGCGAAGCCCTCGTCCCAGTCCTGGCGCAGCAGATAGCCGTTGGCGGCCGGCAGGAAGGCGTGCGGGGGCAGGGAGCCCAGCAGCCCGCCGAACGCGCCGGACAGCAGCAGGGCGCGCGAGCCGGCGTCCATGCCCTTGCCGGAGACGTCGGTGAGGACGACCTCCAGGGTGCGGCCCCCGTTGGTGCGGGCCGCGACCACGAAGTCGCCGGAGAAGGACTGCCCGCCGGCGGGGCGCAGCGCCATCTCCTGGTGCCAGCCGCGCGGCAGCGGGGGCAGCTTGCTCTGCACCCGGATGCGTTCACGCAGGTCGAACAGCATGGTGCCGCCGCGCCGCCAGGGCACGCCGACCCGGCTGCGGAACTGGGCGATCAGCAGTCCGACGAAGCCGCAGGCGGCGACCACCAGCACCACCCCGGGCGTGACCCGGCTCGGGCCCTCGGTGTACGGGCCGAGCCACACCGACTCCACGATCAGGGCGGTCGCCGCCGCCGCGTACAGGCCGAGCAGGCTCGCCGGGCGCAGCACCAGGCCGCCGACGACGATCGGCAGGACCAGCGCGGCCGGCGAGAACCACACGGAGTTGGCGAGGGTGAGTGCGGCGATGAGCGGGATGGTGAGGAAGAGGCCGGCCAGCGCGATCCAGTCCGAGCCGTCCCCGCGGAAGTAGTCGACGGCGGCCCGGCGCACGCCGACGCGGGCCCGGTGCCACTGCATCTTCCACCGGGCCGTGAACGTCTCGGCCGCCGTGCGCCGTCCTCGTCGTACTGCCATTGGTCGGTGACCCTATCCATCGGGCCGGGCGCTTGGCACGGGAGGTCCTGCTTGTCCCCCGTCCGAGGCCCCTTTTCTCAGGGGGTTCTCAGTGAACGGCACGCGGGCCGGGCGTGCGGGCGGGAGGGAGAAATTCCCTCGCTGGTCCCGGTGTGGCCCTGATAGGCATGATTCATGGCGACTGAGGCGAACGACGCGACGGGCACCGGGGTCGAGCTGCGGGTGCTGCGGCACGAGGACTTCGAGCAGTGGTACGGCACCCTGCTGCGCGCCTTCGGCGGGGTGACGGAGTCGGAGGAGGAGCGCGCGCTGTGGCGGGACCTCACCGAGTACGACCGCTCCCTGGCCGCGTGGGACGGGGACGCGGTGGTGGGGACGGCGGGGGCGTTCTCCTTCCGGCTGACCGTGCCGGGCGGGGCGGCGGTGCCCGCGGCGGGCGTCACCATGGTGGGCGTGGCCGCCACGCACCGGCGGCGCGGGGTGCTGACGACGATGATGCGGCGCCAGCTGGACGACGTACGGCTGCGGGGTGAGCCGCTGGCGGTGCTCACCGCGTCCGAGCCCTCGATCTACGGCCGCTTCGGGTACGGCGCCGCGAGCCGGCAGCTCGGCGGCGAGATCGACACCGCGCGGGTGTCGCTGTCCGTGCCGGAGGGCACGGACGGCGTACGGCTGCGGTACGCCGAGCCGGGCGACGTCGTGCGCGAGTGTGAGGCGGTGTACGCCCGGCTGGTGCCCGAGCGGCCTGGGATGCTGGCGCGGCACCGGCCTGGCTGGGAGCGGGTCGGACTGCTGGACCCGGAGAGCGAGCGGGACGGGGCGTCACCACTGCAGTGCGTGCTCGCCGAACGCGGCGGTGAGGTCGTGGGGTTCGCCCGGTTCCGGGTCAAGCCGGGCTGGGGGCCGGGCGGGCACGACGGCACGGTGGTCCTGACGGAGCTGTACGGACTGGATCCGGCGGCGCAGGGAGCGCTGTGGCGGTTCCTGTACGACATCGACCTGACGTCGACGCTGGTGGTGCGGGGGCGGCCGGTGGACGAGGCCTGGCAGTACCAGGTGTCGGACATCCGGCGCTGTCTGCTGCGCATGCGGGACCAGTACTACGTGCGGCTCGTGGACGTCGGGGCGGCGCTGGCCGCGCGGACCTATCAGGTGCCGGTGGATGTCGTGCTGGAGGTGTCGGACACCTTCTGTCCGTGGAACGCGGGGCGTTGGCGGTTGAGCGGCGACGCCAAGGGCGCGTCCTGCGAGCGGACCGGTGACGCGGCCGATCTCGCCCTGTCCGTGCGCGAGTTGGGGGCGGCGTATCTCGGGGACGTGCCCCTCACGGCGCTGGCGGCGGCCGGGCGGGTGCGGGAGCTGCGGGGCGGGGCGCTGACGGAGGCGTCGGTGGCGTTCGGCTCGTCGGTGGCCCCGTGGCTGCCGCACGGGTTCTAGGGGGTGTCTCACCGGCCGGGCCGGATCAGTGGGTCCTCGGCGCCGGCGTCAGGGTTTCTGGCAGGTGGGGCACCAGAAGAGGTTGCGGGCGGCGAGGTCGGCGGTGCGGATCTCGGTGCCGCACAGGTGGCAGGGCTGCGGTGCGCGGCGGTACACGTAGACCTCGCCGCCGTGGTCGTCCACGCGGGGCGGGCGGCCCATCGCCTCGGGCGTGTGCTCGGGGCGGACCGTGTCGATGCGGTTGTGGCGGACGCCCTCGCGCATCAGCGCGACGAGGTCCGTCCAGATCGCCTGCCACTCGGCGGGGGTGATGTCCCGGCCCTGACGGTAGGGGTCGATGCCGTGCCGGAAGAGGACCTCGGCGCGGTAGACGTTGCCGACGCCGGCGATGACCTTCTGGTCCATGAGCAGCGCGGCCACGGTGGTGCGGCTGCGGCAGATCCTCCGGTACGCCGCGTCGGGGTCCGCGTCGTCGCGCAGCGGGTCGGGGCCGAGGCGGGCGTGTACGGCCTGCTTCTCGGTGTCCGTGATCAGCGCGCAGGTCGTGGGGCCGCGCAGGTCGACGTACGCGGTGTCGTTCGCGAGGCGCAGGCGGACGGTGTCGGTGGGCGGGGGCGCGGGGGCGTCCCCGAAGGTCACCTTGCCGAAGAGACCGAGGTGGATGTGCACGTGCTCGCTGTCGCGGAAGCGCAGGAAGAGGTGCTTGCCGTGGGCCTCGGTGGCGGTCAGGACGGAGCCGGTGAGGAGGTCGGCGGCGTCGGAGAACTTGCCCTGGGGGCTGGTGACGCGCGGCGCCGTGCCCAGGAAGCGGGCGGCGTAGTCCTGCGCCAGCCGGTGGATCGTGTGCCCCTCTGGCACGGTTGCCGTCTCCTCTCGTGACCGTCCGCGGGGCGTGCGCCCAGGCCCCGGCCGGGTCCTGGGCGCAAGCCCCTGCGTTCGACTACTGCTGCGGGTGGTGCGCCGGGATCGGCGGCAGGTCACCCGTCGTCTCGTAGGACGACAGCATGTCGATACGGCGGATGTGGCGCTCGTCGCCGGAGAACGGGGTGTTCAGGAAGGTCTCGACGAACTTCGTCGCCTCCTCCTGCGTGTGCATGCGGGCGCCGACCGCGACCACGTTGGCGTTGTTGTGCTGGCGGCCGAGCGCCGCCGTCTCCTCGCTCCAGGCGAGGGCCGCACGCACGCCCTTGACCTTGTTGGCGGCGATCTGCTCGCCGTTGCCGGAGCCGCCGATCACGATGCCGAGGGAGCCCTCGTCCGCCGCGGTGCGCTCGGCGGCGCGCAGGCAGAAGGGCGGGTAGTCGTCCTGGGCGTCGTAGATGTGCGGCCCGCAGTCGACGGGGTCGTGACCCGCCGCCTTCAGCCATTCGACGAGGTGGTTCTTGAGTTCGAAGCCGGCATGGTCCGAGCCGAGATACACGCGCATGGGACGAGTGTGACATGCGCGGGCGCGGGCAGCAGGGCGGGGTGGAGGCCGGGGAAGGGTGCACCGAGCGTAGGGGTGAGGCTACAGAACCTCAGGAAAACCTCAAGTAACGATCCGGATTCAAAGGTTCCCGAATTCCGTTACCTCGGATTCACTGGTCCGGCTCGTACACCGCTCCGTACGGGAGATGGATCACAACAAGATCACGCGGCGCAAAGGAATTCCGTCCCAATGACCTCGCAGCCGTCCATGACGCAGGCCGGACACGGCCAGAAAAGCCCCGGTGCCCCCGGCGACCCCGGATCCGGGCTCCAGGCAGGACTCAAGAACCGTCATCTTTCGATGATCGCCATCGGCGGTGTCATCGGCGCCGGGCTCTTCGTGGGCTCCAGCACCGGTATCGCCACCGCCGGACCCGGCATCCTCCTCTCCTACGCGCTCGTCGGCACGCTCGTGGTGCTGGTGATGCGCATGCTGGGTGAGATGTCGGCCGCCAATCCGACCTCCGGGTCGTTCTCCGCCCACGCCGACCGCGCGCTCGGCCCCTGGGCCGGGTTCTCCATCGGCTGGCTCTACTGGTTCTTCTGGGTGGTGGTGCTCGCGGTCGAGGCGACCGCCGGTGCCAAGATCCTCGAAGGCTGGATCCCGGCCGTGCCCCAGTGGGGCTGGGCCCTGATCGTGATGGTGGTGCTCACCGCCACCAACCTCGTCTCCGTCGGCTCCTACGGCGAGTTCGAGTTCTGGTTCGCCGGCATCAAGGTCGTCGCGATCGGCGCGTTCATCGTCATCGGCGGTCTCGCCGTGTTCGGTGTGCTGCCGGGCGCGCACAGCGACCAGGCGGGCGTGTCCAACCTGACCGCGCACGGCGGCTTCCTGCCCAACGGGCCCGGCGCGATCCTCACCGGTGTGCTGCTCGTCGTCTTCTCCTTCATGGGCAGCGAGATCGCCACCCTCGCGGCCGGTGAGTCGGAGGACCCGCAGCGGGCCGTCACCAAGTCGACCAACAGCATCATCTGGCGCATCGGCGTCTTCTACCTCGGGTCGATCCTCGTCGTCGTCTGCCTGCTGCCCTGGGACAGCAAGGCGATCGCCGAGAAGGGCTCGTACGTCGCCGCGCTGGACTCGCTCGGCATCCCGCACGCCGGTCAGATCATGAACTTCATCGTGCTGACCTCGGTGCTGTCCTGTCTCAACTCCGGCCTGTACACGGCCTCCCGCATGGCGTTCTCGCTCGGTCAGCGCGGCGACGCGCCGAAGGGGTTCGCCCGGACCACCCCGCGGGGCGTGCCGCAGACCGCGATCCTCGTGTCGGTGGCGTTCGGGTTCGTCGCGGTGTTCTTCAACTACAAGTTCCCGGACACCGTCTTCCTCTTCCTGCTGAACTCCTCCGGTGCGGTCGCGCTGTTCGTGTGGCTCGCCATCTGCTTCTCGCAGTTGCGCATGCGGAAGATCATCCAGGCGGAGGCGCCGGAGAAGCTCGTTGTGAAGATGTGGCTGTACCCGTATCTGACCTGGGCGTCGGCCGCACTGATCGTCTTCGTGCTGGGCTACATGCTCACCGACACCGAGCACGACGGTCGCGAGACCGTGCTGCTGTCGCTGGGCGTCGCGGCGGTCGTCCTCGTCATCGCCTTCGTCAAGCAGAAGGTGGCGGGCGACCGGCGGAACGCCGTGACCGCGCCGGTCACGACCGAGGCGGCCGAGCCGGTCTCCTCCGACACGCACGGATAACCTGACGGCAGCTGTCAGGTTGTGCGGCCAGCATGGCCGCATGGACTTCACGGACCTCGACACCGATCCGACGCAGCTGCCCGTCCTCGAGCCCGGCGACCCCGCCTACGACGCGGAGGTCGCCGGGTTCCAGACCGGATTCAGCCAACGGCCGGACCTTGTCGTCGCCGCCTCGAGCGCCGACGACGTGGTCGCGGCCGTTCGGCATGCCACCGACCGGAACCTGCCGGTGCGGGTGCAGACGACCGGGCACGGGCTGCCCGGCGCCGTGGAGGGCGGGGTGCTTCTCACGACCTCGCGGATGGACCGGGTGGAGATCGACGCGGAAGCCCGCAGCGTGCGGGTGCATGCGGGGGTGCGGTGGGGGCAGGTCGTCGCGGCCGCCGCGCCGTACGGGCTGGCCCCGCTGAACGGCTCGGCCCCGTCCGTCGGCGTCGTCGGCTACACCCTGGGCGGTGGACTGGGCATCCTGGCCCGGCAGTTCGGGTACGCCGCCGACCATGTCCGCTCCCTCGACGTCGTCACCGGCGACGGCATCCCGCGGCACGTCACGTCCGGGGACGAGCTGTACTGGGCTCTGCTCGGCGGCGGGCACGGCCTGGGCGTCGTCACCGGGATGGAGATCGGCCTCGTCCCCGTACGCACCCTGTACGGCGGCGCGCTCGCCTTCGACGGGCGCCAGGTGGACCCGGCGGCGGTGCTGCGTGCGTACGAGGCGTGGACGCGGACCGTGCCCTCCACGCTGACCTCGTCCTTCGCCGCCGTACCGTATCCGGATCTGCCGGCGCTGCCGCCGCACATGCGCGGGCGGTACGTCGTGTCGGTGCGGGTGGCGTACACCGGCGACCACGGGGACCGGCTCGTCGCGCCGCTGCGGGAGATCGGGCCGGTGCTGTCCGACTCGCTGCGCGTGATGCCGTACGCCGACAGCCACACCATCCACAGCGATCCCGATTTTCCGCACGCCTACTACGGGGACAGCGCGGTGCTGCGCGAGCTGGACCTGACGGCGGCCGCCGAGGTGCTCGCGCGTACGGGTCCGGACGCCGGCGGGCCCATGAGCGTCGTGCAGATCAACCACCTCGGCGGCGCGCTCGCCGCGCCCGCGCCGAACGCCGTCCCGTGGCGCGAAGGGCGTTTCCTGCTACGGCTGTTGTCCGTCGGCGAGCGTGAGACCGCCCGCGCGGTGCTCGACCCGGCCTTCGCCCTGCTCGCACGGCACACCCTCGGCCGCTCGGCGAGCTTCGCCTTCGGCGCCGGGGACCGCACGCGCGGCCTGCACGACGCGGAGACGACGAAGAGGCTCGCCGTACTGCGGTCGGCGTACGACCCGGCGAGCCTCTTGCGGAGCTAGAAGAATGTGGCGCCCACTGCTGCGGACCCGGCGGGACCGGCGTCCGCTCGTGCGGAGCCGGCCGAACCGGTGCCCGCCGCTGTGGAGCCGGCGAACCGGCGCCCGCCGCTGTGGACCGGCCGAACCGGCGTCCGGTCAGTCGCGGTTGGCGAACTTCCAGGCGGTGGGCAGGACGCCCATTGCCAGGGCCGCCTTCAGGGCGTCGCCGAGCAGGAACGGGGTGAGACCCGCCGCGATCGCCTGGGTCAGGGACATGTGGACGGCCAGGGCCAGGTAGGGCACGCCGACGGCGTAGATGATCGCCTCGCCCAGGATCATCGTGCCGGCCGTGCGCCAGACGTTCCGGTCGGCGCCGCGGCGGGCCAGCGCACCGACCACGGTGGAGGCGAGCAGCATGCCGAGGACGTACCCGAAGGAGGGCATGCTCGCGCCCGAGGCGCCCCCGGCGAACCACGGCACGCCCGCCATGCCGGCCAGCGCGTACAGCGCGAGCGCGAGGAAGCCGCGGCCGGCGCCGAGCGCGGTGCCGACGAGCAGGGCGGCGAAGGTCTGGCCGGTCACGGGGACCGGGGAGCCGGGCACCGGGACGGAGAGCTGGGCCGCGAGGCCGGTGAGCGCGGCGCCACCGAGCACGAGGGCCGCGTCGCGGACGCGGGAGGCCGGCAGCAGGTCGGCGAGGACCTGCCCGGTACGGGCGGGAGTGGCGGCAGCGGTGCTCATGGGGACTCCGCGGAGGTCGGGACGGCTTGGGACACCGTGACGCTATCCCAGCGCGCTCGAGCCGATCACCATCAGCGCTCGACAAAGGCCGGGACGGCGGCTTGGTGGGCTTCGGACAACACACGGGCAGGACACCCCTGCTGACGTGACACCCATCACGCAGGCCGTGACGTCTTCCTCACCCCGGCCCGGCCGCACCCTCCTGTGGGATACCGCCAAACGCGGCCGGGCGCCCTGGCCGGAACGCGCCGTCAGGGCCTACCCTTCCAGCCATGGTTGCCCAGGCCCGGTACTTCTCCTCGCGTCGCCATGTCGACCTGCGGCGCGTGGGCACGGCCATGTGTCACCGCGCGGTGTGAGGCGGCGGGAGCGGTGGCTCCGGCGCGCCTCCTGACGAGGACACCCGACGGCCCCCTCCCCCGAGGAAGCGCATCGCCATGCCCCGTACCGCGGCACCTCCCTTCGCCCTGTCCACCTCGCCGGTCCCCCGGGTCGCCGACCGCGACCGGCGTCGCACGAACGCCAGCGTCGTCCTGCGGTCCGTGCTGGAGCACGGGCCGGTAGCCCGCAGCGCCATCGCCCGGCTGACCGGGCTGTCCCCGGCGTCGGTGACGGACCACTGCGCCCGGCTGGCCGGGGCGGGCCTGGTCCGGGAGGCGGCCGTGCCCCGGCGCTCCGGCGGGGTCGGGCGCCCGCACCTGCCGGTCGATCTGGACACCGAGCACCTCTTCGTGGCCGCAGTGCACATCGCGGTGCCGTACACGACGGTCGCGCTGCTGGATCTGCGCGGGCGGGTGGTGCTCCGGCGGGAGCTGAAGCACGAGGACACCGATCCGCACCGGGTGCTTCAGCGGGCCGCCGACGGGCTCGCGGCGCTGTGCGCGTCGGTGCCGGGGCGGCGTCCGCTGGGCGTCGGGGTGGCCGTCGGCGGCTGGGTGGACCGGGAGACGGGCACCGTCGTGGAGCACGAGCTGCTGGGCTGGCGGGAGGTTCCGGTGCGGGAACTGCTCGGCGCGCGGACGGGTCTGCCGGTCCGGGTGGACTCCCATGCGCGGGCGTTGGTCCACGGCGAGCGGCTGTTCGGGCGGGCCCGGGGGGCCGGCAGCGTGCTGCACCTGTTCGTGGGCAACGTGGTCGACGCGGCGTTCGCCTCGAACGACGAGGTGCTGCACGGTCCGCGCTCGGCGGCCGGCGCGATCGCCCATCTGCCGGTGCCGGGCGGCAGCGAGCTTTGCGGATGCGGCCGTACCGGCTGCCTGCAGGCCGAGTTGAGCGAGCGGACGCTGTGCCGGCGGGCGCGGGCGGCCGGGGTGACGGACTCGGCGAACCCGATGCACGTGGTGGCCGCGGCGGCGGACGGGGAGGCGGTGGCCCGGCGGCTGCTGGTGGAGCGGGCCCGGGCCACGGGACGGGCGGCCGCGCTGCTGCTGGACGTGCTGAACCCGGAGGCGGTCGTGGTGACCGAGGTGGGGGTCCTGCACTTCGAGGACTGCTTGACCGCGCTGCGTGAAGCCGTCGGTCCGGCCCGGGCGGCGGATGTGCTGCCGACGAGTTTCCCCATCGATTCCGTGTTGGCGGTGGCGGGTGGTTCGGTGGTGCTGGACGCGTTGTTCCGGGACCCTTTGGGCGTCTGGCCTGAGGTTATTTAATTCAGAAACTCCGAATGTTGACAGGGGTCGCGCATGACCGGGAACATCCTGGTCATGAGCCCTCTCACCAGCTGTCGCACCGTCTGTTGCTGACATATTGCCGCGCATGAAGCGCGTGTTTCCCGCTGTGTGAGTTCTTCTTTCCCGGGCCTTCTTTCCCGGAGATTCTGCTGTCATTTCTTCCTGGGAGTCCTCCCATGCACCGTCGTACCTTTCTCTCTTCCGTGCTGGGCGCGTCCGCCGCCGTGGCGGGCCTCAGCGGCTGCGCGGACGGGCAGGCCGCCGCCGACACCGCGAAGGCCGCCACCCGGCCGCTCGCCGACCGCGTCCCCGCCGGGACGAGCCTGAAGATCGCCTCCTATCTGGGCCAGCAGCAGCTCCAGTTCAAGCTGGCGAGGCTGCCGGCGCTGCCGTTCACCGTCTCGAACTGGCTGAACATCGGTGCGGGCCCCGATGTCATCAACGCCTTCCGTGCCAAGTCCCTCGACCTCGCCAACAACGCGGGCATCCCACCGATCCAGGCCCACTACCAGGGGTTCGCCGCGAAGATCGTGGCGATCGACATCACCCGCAAGCCCAACTACCTCTTCGCCACCAAGCCCGGCAGCGACATCCGTACGGTCGCGGACTTCAAGGGCAGGCAGCTCGCCTTCTCCCAGGGCCAGGCCCAGGGCGTCGTCCTGCTGCGGGCGCTGAAGAAGGCGGGCCTGTCCTACGACGACGTGAAGCTGGTGCCGCTGACCAGCAACCAGTTCCTGACCGCGCTGCAGTCCGGGCAGGTCGACATCGCCCCGCTCGGCATCAGCCAGGCGCCCGCCTATCTGAAGCAGTACGGAGCCAAGGGCGCCCGCACCATCGCCACCGACGTCGTCGACCTGCTCAACCTGCTGTGGGCGCCGCAGTCCGTGCTGAACGACCCGGCGAAGGCCGCCGCGATCGCCGCCTACATCCCGCACTGGGCCAAGGGCCAGGTCTGGGCGTACGAGCACCCGGACGTGTGGAACGAGGAGTTCTACGTCAAGACGCAGAACCTGAGCCTTCAGCAGGCGAGGTCCATCACCGCGCTCGCGAACAAGCCGCTGTTCCCGCCGAGCTGGGACGAGGCGATCCGGTGGGAGCAGGAGACCGCCGACCTGCTCGCCGAGGGCGGCTTCGTGAAGAAGTTCGACGTCTCCTCCCTCTTCGACCACCGCTTCGAGGCGATCGCCGCCCGGGCCGTACCCGAGGAGTACCGGAAATGACCACCCTCACGACGACCGCCGTCGTGGCGCCGGAGGCCGGGGAGCTCCCCCAGGTCCGCAGGCGCCGCCGCCTCTCCCCCGGCCGCCGGCTGCCCGCCGCCCGGCTGGCCGGCCCGCTGGCCGTGCTCGCGCTGTGGACGGCCGCCTCGGCCGCCGGAACCCTGGACCCCGGCGCGATCCCCGCGCCCTGGACGGTGCTGAGGACCGCCGGGCATCTGTGGACCGACGGCACCCTGCCCACGGACATCGTGACCTCCCTGAAGCGGGCCGGCTCCGGCTTCGCGATCGGTCTGACGGCCGGGGTGCTGCTCGCGCTCGCCGCCGGGCTCAGCCGGGCCGGGGAGGCGCTGATCGACGGGACCGTGCAGCTCAACCGGGCGATCCCGACCCTCGGGCTGATCCCGCTGTTCATCCTCTGGCTGGGCATCGGCGAGACCTTCAAGATCGCCATCATCGCGATCGTCGTCTACATCCCGATCTATCTGAACACGCACGCCGCGCTGTCCGGCATCGACAGCCGTTTCGTCGAACTGGCCGAGGTGCAGGGCCTGTCGCGACTCACCTTCGTACGGCAGGTCGTGATCCCCGGCGCGCTGCCCGGGTTCTTCGTCGGGCTGCGGCTCGGGGTCACCGGCTCCTGGCTGGGCCTGGTGGTGCTGGAACAGATCAACGCCACGTCCGGCCTCGGCTATCTGATGTTCCAGGCGCAGAACTACGGCCAGAGCGACGTCATCCTGGTCGGCCTGCTGATCTACGGCGTCTTCGGCCTGGTCTCCGACAGCGCGGTCCGGCTCGTCGAACGGAGGGTGCTGTCATGGCGCCGCACACTGAGCAACTGACCCGGCCGGCCGTGCGGTTGCGCGGCCTGACCCGGTCCTTCGCGGGCCGCACGGTCCTGGACGGCGTCGATCTCGAGCTGCCCGCCGGGCAGTTCACGGCCCTGCTCGGGCACAGCGGTTCGGGCAAGTCCACGCTGCTGCGGGCGATCGCCGGCCTGGACCACGGGGTAGGCGGCAGCGGGCAGCTGACCGCGCCGGAGCGGGTGTCGGTCGTCTTCCAGGACTCCCGGCTGCTGCCCTGGCGGCGGGTGCTGGAGAACGTCCTCCTCGGCCTGGACGGCAGGGACGCCGAGGAACGCGGCCGGGCCGCCCTGGCCGAGGTGGGGCTGACGCACCGCGAGCGGGCCTGGCCGGGCGAGCTGTCCGGCGGCGAGGCACAGCGCGCCGCGCTGGCCCGCTCCCTGGTCCGCGAGCCCGAACTGCTGCTGGCGGACGAGCCGTTCGGCGCACTGGACGCGCTGACCCGGATCAGGATGCACGCGCTCCTGCGGGACCTGTGGCAGCGCCACCGGCCGTCCGTGCTGCTGGTCACCCACGACGTGGACGAGGCGATCGTGCTCGCCGACCGGGTCCTCGTCCTCGACCAGGGCCGCATCGGCCTCGACCTGACCATCGACCGCCCCCACCCGCGCTCCTACCGCGAACCGGTACTCGGCGAGTACCGCGAGCGCCTGCTGACCGCGCTGGGTGTCACGGAGGACCATCAGTGACCCGCAGAGAGCTCCACCTCAACGCGTTCTTGATGAACACCGGCCACCACGAGGCCTCGTGGCGGCTCCCGGAGAGCGACCCGTACGCACACGTCGATCTCCAGCACTACGTCCGGCTCGCGCGGAGCGCCGAGCGCGGCACCTTCGACTCGCTGTTCCTCGCCGACGGCCCGCAGCTGTGGAGCAACCTCGCCCAGCGCCCGGCCGGGGCCCTGGAGCCGCTCACCCTGCTGACCGCGCTGGCGACGGCGACCGAGCACATCGGGCTGATCGCCACCGCGTCCACGTCGTACAACTCGCCCTACAACCTGGCCCGCAAGCTGGCCTCCCTGGACATCATCAGCGGCGGCCGGGCCGGCTGGAACGTCGTCACCACGGCCGGCGCCGAGGCCGCCCGCAACTTCGGACTGGACGCGGAGCCCGCGCACGCCGAGCGGTACGCCCGCGCCGCCGAGTTCCTGGACGTGGCGCTGAAGCTGTGGGACAGCTGGGAGGACGACGCGGTCGTCGCCGACAAGGCGGCCGGGGTGTGGGGCGACGACCACAAGATCCATCCCCCCCGCCACCAGGGGAGGTACTTCGGCGTCGCGGGCGCCCTGAACGTGCCGCGCACCCCGCAGGGCTACCCGCTGCTGGTGCAGGCGGGCTCCAGCGAGGACGGCAAGGCGTTCGCCGCCCGGTACGCGGAGGCGGTGTTCACCGCGCAGCAGACCCTCGCCGACGCGCAGTCCTTCTACGCCGACCTCAAGTCCCGCATCGCGCGGGCCGGACGGGACCCCGACCTGCTGAAGGTGCTGCCGGGCATCGTCCCCGTCCTCGGCTCGACCGAGGCCGAGGCGCGGGCGGCGGAGCGGCTGCTGGAGGACCACATCGTGCCGGGCCACGGGGCGGCCCGGCTGGAGAGCCTGCTGCACCTGTCGCCCGGCACGCTGGAACTGGACGCGCCGCTGCCCGCGGACCTGCCGCCGGAGGACGCCATCGAGGGCGCCAAGAGCCGCTACACGCTCGTGGTGGAGCTGGCCCGGCGCGAGAAGCTCACCGTGCGGCAGCTCATCGGGCGGCTCGGCGGCGGGCGCGGGCACTTCACCGTCGCCGGTACGCCGGAGCAGGTCGCCGACGTGATCGAGACCTGGTTCAGCCGGGGTGCCGCCGACGGCTTCAACGTCATGCCGCCCGTGCTGCCCTCGGGCCTCGACGCCTTCGTCGACCACGTGGTCCCCATCCTGCGGGCCCGCGGCCTGTTCCGCACCGCATACGGCCCGCGCCGCACGCTGCGCGAGCGCTACGGCCTGCCCCGCCCCGCCAACCAGTACCTGATTCCCGCGTCCGCGCCCGCCCTCGCCTGAGAGGACCCCGCCATGTCCCTGAAGATCACCAAGGTCACCGCCCGCATCGGCGCCCGCGTCACCGGCGTCGACATCACCGCCCCGCTCGCCCCCGAGGAGGTCGCCGCGGTCCGCGAGGCGCTGAACGTGCACAAGGCGCTCGTGTTCGACGCGGGCGACCTGGACGACGCCGGCCAGCAGGCCTTCCTGCGCCATTTCGGCGACCTGACCACCGCCCATCCCACGGTCGGCGCCGTGGAGGACGCCCCGAACGTGCTGCCGGTGGACAGCGAACGGGGCCGGGCCAACCACTGGCACACGGACGTCACCTTCGTGCTGAACCCGCCGCAGGCCACCAGCCTGCGCTCACTCACCGTCCCGGCGTACGGCGGCGAGACGCTGATCGCCAACGCGGCCGCCGCCTACCGCGACCTGCCCGAGCCGCTGCGCCGCTTCGCCGACGGTCTGTGGGCCGAACACACCAACGACTACGACTACGCCGTACCGGAGGAGGACGTGGACGAGGAGCAGGCCGCGCAGCGCGCCCGCTTCACGTCGATCAAGTACCGCACCGCGCACCCCGTGGTCCGCGTCCACCCGCTGACCGGGGAGCGCGGGCTGTTCATCGGCGGGTTCGCGCAGCGGATCGTGGGCCTGTCGGCCGGCGAGTCCCGCAAGGTGCTGGAGCTGCTCCAGGCGTACGTCACGCGACCCGAGAACGTCCTGCGGCACCGGTGGGCGGAGCGGGAGCTGGTCCTGTTCGACAACCGGATCACCCAGCACTACGCCATCGACAACTACGACGGGCAGCCGCGCCGGCTGCACCGGGTGACCGTCGCCGGTGACGTGCCGGTCGGCATCGAGGGCAAGGAGAGCTGGTCGATCGAGGGCGACGCCGCGCACTACACCCCCGTTGCGGTGTAGTCGGAGTCTCACACTCCGCACCGCAGGTGTCCGGATACTGGGCGGTCCCTTCGCGTGAGCGGACGGGCCGCCCAGACTGGCGGGGTTTTTGCCCACCCCTTGCCTTCGTGGAGAGCCGCGCCCCATGCCCAGCCGCACGACCACGGACACACCGCCGCAGCAACAGGAGGGCGCCGCCCTCTCCCATGGCCTCAAGCAGCGCCATCTGTCGATGATCGCCCTCGGCGGCGTCATCGGCGCCGGGCTGTTCGTCGGCTCCGGCGCGGGCATCGCCGCCGCCGGCCCGTCGATCGTGATCGCCTACACGATCTCCGGCCTGCTGGTGATGCTGGTGATGCGGATGCTCGGTGAGATGTCCGCCGCCTACCCGTCCTCCGGTTCCTTCTCGGCGCACGCCGAGCGGGCGATCGGCCCCTGGGCCGGCTTCACCGCCGGCTGGTCGTTCTGGGTGCTGCTGTGCACGGCGGTCGGGCTGGAGGGCATGGGCGCCGCGAGCATCGCCCAGGGCTGGTTCCCCGGCACCCCGCAGTGGATGTGGGTCGCCCTGTTCATGGTGGTCTTCTGCGGCGCGAACCTGGCCGCCGTGCGGAACTTCGGCGAGTTCGAGTTCTGGTTCGCCCTGCTGAAGGTCGTGGCGATCAGCCTCTTCCTGATCCTCGGCGTACTGGCCATCGCGGGCGTGCTGCCGGACGTCGACGCGCCCGGCACGTCCAACCTGACGGACTTCATGCCGCACGGCAGCGAGGGCCTGCTCGTCGGCCTGCTCGCCTCGGTGTTCGCCTACGGCGGTCTGGAGACGGTCACCATCGCGGCAGCCGAGTCCCAGGACCCGGTCCGCGGTGTCGCGTCCGCCGTCCGCACGGCGATGTGGCGCATCGCCGTCTTCTACATCGGCTCCATGGCGGTCGCGGTCACCCTGGTCCCGTGGGACTCCAAGGAGGTCGTCGAGAAGGGCCCGTACGTCGCCACGCTCGACCACCTGGGCATCCCGCACGCGGGCCAGCTCATGAACGTCGTCATCTTCGTGGCCCTGCTGTCCGCGATGAACGCCAACATCTACGGCTCCTCGCGCATCGCCTACTCGCTGGTGCAGCGCGGCCAGGGCCCGAAGGCGCTGGCGAAGCTGTCCGGCGGGGTGCCGCGGATCGCGGTCCTCACCTCCTGCGTCATCGGGTTCGTCTGCGTGCTGCTCAACTACTGGCGCCCCGACGACATCTTCAAGTGGCTGCTGAACATGATCGGCGCGGTCATCCTGGTCGTCTGGATCTTCATCGCGGTCTCCCAGCTGCTGCTGCGCCGCCGCATGGAGCGCGAGGCCCCGGACAAGCTGGTCGTACGCATGTGGGCCTTCCCGTGGCTGACCTGGATCGCGCTGGCCGGCATGGCCGCGATCTTCGTGCTGATGGCCCGCGACCCGGCCAACCGCGTGCAGCTGTACTCGACCGGCGCGATGACGCTGGTCCTGGCGGCCGTCGGGTACGCCTGGCAGAAGGCGCGGGCCTCCCGCGGCTGACGCCAACGCCTCGCGACCCTCGCGCAGAACGCCCCCGTGTGATCCACACGGGGGCTTTTTGCTGCTAGCTTGTTATTGCGACTTACTTGCAATAAGAGCTCGGAGGTTCCTTGCGCATGCCCGTCTACACGTTGCCCGACCTGCCGTACGACTACTCCGCGCTCGCTCCCGTGATCAGCCCGGAGATCATCGAGCTGCACCACGACAAGCACCACGCGGCCTATGTGAAGGGCGCCAACGACACGCTGGAGCAGCTGGCCGAGGCACGCGACAAGGGGAGCTGGGGCTCGGTCAACGGCCTGCAGAAGAACCTCGCCTTCCATCTGTCCGGGCACATCCTGCACTCGATCTACTGGCAGAACATGACCGGACCGAAGGAGGGCGGCGGCGAACCTCTGGCCGCCGACGGGGTGGGCGAGCTGGCGGAGGCGATCAAGGAGTCCTTCGGTTCCTTCGCCGGCTTCAAGGCACAGCTGTCCAAGGCCGCCGCGACCACCCAGGGCTCCGGCTGGGGCGTCCTCGCGTACGAGCCGCTCAGCGGCCGGCTGATCGTCGAGCAGGTCTACGACCACCAGGGCAACGTCGGCCAGGGCGCCACCCCGATCCTGGTCTTCGACGCCTGGGAGCACGCCTTCTACCTGCAGTACCGCAACCAGAAGGCGGACTTCGTCGAGGCGATGTGGCAGGTCGTCGACTGGCAGGACGTCGCCCGCCGGTACGCCGCCGCCAAGGCCCGCACGGACGTGCTGCTGCTCGCGCCGTGACGTGAGCCCGGATGCTCCTGCCTCGTGATCGTCTTCTCACCCTTCACGTGGCAGGCGGAAAAGGGGAGGCCCTTGCGAGGACAGGACTCGCAAGGGCCTCCTGCACTGCCCGGGTCTCAGGGCTTGCGGCCCACTCCGCCGTGCTGGCCGATCGCCGTGGCCTCGGCGCCCGGCTCGGGCCGCCACAGCGGCACCGACACCACACCGGGCTCGATCATCTCCAGCCCCTCGAAGTACGCCTCGATCTGCTCGACGGGACGCAGGAAGTACGGCACCGCACCGGTCTCGTTGTAGCCGTCCTGGGCCGCCTCGTAGGCGGGGTCGGTGCCGCGCGAGCCGTCGTTGACACACAGGAAGCTGCCCGAGGGCAGGCCCGCCAGCAGACGCCGGACCAGGTCGCAGGCCACCTCGTGATCGGCGACGTGGCCGAGCAGACCGCTGAGGATCAGTGCCGTGGGCCGGGTCAGGTCGAGGGTGCGCCCCGCGGCCTCGATGATCTTCTCCGGGTCGTACAGACTCAGGTCCTCGTACGCCGTGGCGCCCTCGGGCGTGGACGTGAGCAGGGCGCGGGCGTGGGCGAGCACGAGCGGGTCGTTGTCGACGTAGACGATCCGGGACTCGGGGGCGAGCCGCTGGGCGACCTCATGGGTGTTGTCCACCGTCGGGAGCCCGGTCCCGACGTCCAGGAACTGGCGGATGCCGGCCTCGCGCACCAGGTACCGGATGGCGCGCCCGAGGAAGGCGCGGCTGCTGCGGGCGACGGTGACGATGCCGGGGAAGACGGCCGTGTAGGCGTCACCGGCCGCCTCGTCCACCGGGTAGTTGTCCTTGCCGCCCAGCCAGTAGTTCCAGATCCGGGCCGAGTGCGGCACCGAGGTGTCGATCTCCGTCATGGGGTGTTGCTCGCCTCCAACAGTGGGTTTGCCCGCTCATGGTGCTACGAAATGACCGACGGACAGGGCACATTGGGAGACTACGGCGGAGGCGTCCGCCTGTCCTGAGGAGCCGCTCATGGCGTTCGTGCGATGTCCCAGCCCCACCTGCAAGGACCGGATCCAGACCTTCCGCGAGCTGCGCCGGGAGGAGGCCGCGGCGGCCGGCGAGGCACTCGCCGCGCAGCTGGACGGGGAGACCTTCGTCGCCCGGGCCTTCCACCGCTGTACGGCCGAGGGGTGCCGGCGGGTGCAGCGCAAGACGAAGTACTGGGTGGGCGGCTATCTGCCGGAGGAGTTCGCGCACCCCTCCGGCAGCAGCACGGCCGGCACTACAGGTTGCTGAAGTCCGGACCCTTGGTCCGGGTGCGCTTGATCTCGTAGAAGCCGGGCACCGAGGCCACGGCGAGGGTGCCGTCCCACAGCTTGGCGGCGTCCTCGCCCTTCGGGGCGGGGGTGACGACCGGGCCGAAGAAGGCGATCTGCTCGCCGTCGGCGCCCGGCACGGCGATCACCGGGGTGCCGACGTCCTGGCCGACCAGTTCGATGCCCTCCTTGTGGGAGGCGCGCAGCTCGGCGTCGAACTCGAAGTCCTCCTGCTCGGCGTACTCGATCAGGTCGGCCGGCAGCCCGGCGTCGGCCAGCGCGCCGGCGATCGCCTCCAGGGTGACGCCCTCGCCCTGGTTGTGGAAGCGGGTGCCGAGCGCGGTGTACAGCGGGCCGAGGACCTGCTCCCCGTGGATCTGCCAGGCGGCGGTGACCACGCGCACCGGCTGCCACGCCTTGGTGGCGAGCATGTTCCGGTACTCCTCCGGCAGCTCGTCCAGCCTGTCCTCGTTGAGGACGGCGAGGCTCATCACATGCCAGCGGACCTCGATGTCCCGGACCTTCTCCACCTCCAGCACCCAGCGCGAGGTCATCCACGCCCAGGGGCACAGCGGGTCGAACCAGAAGTCGACGGGGGTCTTCTGCGACATGTCTCTCCTCAGGCGGACGTCTTTCCCCCGACAACGCCGTCGCACGCCCCGGCCATTCCCGCGTGCCCCGGCCGTTCCCGGCGGCGCCGCGTCAGGTGCGCATGGCAGGATCGGTCCTGTCCTGCCGTAGTCACGACACACGAGGGAGTGCCGCCCGTGCCCGGTGAGAATCTGTCCCGCGACGAGGCCCGGGAGCGGGCCGCGCTGCTGTCCGTCGACGGGTACGAGGTGTCCCTCGACGTCCGCTCCGCGGTCGGCGACCACGAGGGTGACGGTCCGCGCACCTTCCGCTCGGTCACCACGATCCGCTTCCGCTGCAACGAGCCGGGTGCGTCGAGCTTCGCGGACCTGATCGCGCCGAGCGTGACGGCCCTCTCGCTCAACGGCCGCGACCTGGACCCGAGCGAGGTCTTCGACGGCTCCCGCATCTTGCTGGAGGACCTGGCGGAGGAGAACGAGCTGGTCGTGGACGCGCAGTGCGCCTACTCCCGCACGGGTGAGGGCCTGCACCGCTTCGTCGACCCGGAGGACGGCGAGGTCTACCTCTACACGCAGTACGAACCGGCCGACTCCCGCCGGGTGTTCGCGAACTTCGAGCAGCCCGACCTCAAGGCGCCGTTCCGCTTCGAGGTGCGGGCGCCGCAGGAGTGGACGGTGTGGAGCAACGGCGCCGGGGAGCGCGCCGCAGGCGTGTGGCGGTTCGCGGAGACCAAGCCGATCTCGACGTACATCACGTGTGTCGTCGCCGGCCCGTACCACTACGTCACCGACTCCTACGAGCGCACCCTCGCCGACGGCAGCACGCTGCGCATCCCGCTGGGGGCGCTGTGCCGCAAGGGGCTGGCGAAGCACTTCGACGCCGACGACGTGTTCCTGGTGACCAAGCAGGGCCTGGACTTCTTCCACGAGCACTTCGACTACCCGTACCCGTTCGGCAAGTACGACCAGGCGTTCGTGCCGGAGTACAACCTCGGCGCGATGGAGAACCCGGGCCTGGTGACCTTCCGCGAGGAGTACATCTTCCGCGGCAAGGTGACGCAGGCGTCGTACGAGGCGCGGGCCAACGTCATCCTGCACGAGATGGCGCACATGTGGTTCGGCGATCTGGTCACCATGGTGTGGTGGGACGACCTGTGGCTGAAGGAGTCCTTCGCGGACTTCATGGGCACCTTCGGGAACGTGGGCGCGACCCGTTTCGAGAACGCCTGGATCACCTTCGCCAATCGCCGCAAGGCCTGGGCGTACCGCGCGGACCAGCTGCCCTCCACGCACCCGATCACCGCGGACATCCGCGACCTGCAGGACGCCAAGCTCAACTTCGACGGCATCACCTACGCCAAGGGCGCCTCGGTGCTCAAGCAACTGGTGGCGTACGTCGGCCAGGACGCGTTCCTGGAGGGCTCCCGGCGCTACTTCAAGCGGCACGCGTACGGCAACACGCGCCTCGGCGACCTGCTGTCGGTGCTCGAGGAGACCTCCGGCCGGGACATGGGCGCCTGGGCGCGCTCCTGGCTGCAGACGGCCGGGGTGAACGCGCTGACCCCGCAGGTGCTGCTGGACCCGGAGGGGCGGATCGAGGAGCTGGCGGTGGTGCAGGAGGCCGCCGAGTCGCACCCCGAGCTGCGTCCGCACCGGGTCGCGGTGGGCCTGTATCGCCGTGAGGGTGACGCTCTCGTGCGCTACGCCCGGACGGAGACGGACGTCGAGGGCGCGCGCACGGTCGTCGCGGAACTGGCCGGGGAAGAGGCGCCGGAACTGGTGCTGGTCAACGACGACGACCTGACCTACTGCAAGATCCGCTTCGACGCGACCTCGCTGGAGACGCTGAAGGGCCACCTGGGCGCGATCACCGACCCTCTCGCGCGTGCCCTGTGCTGGTCGGCGCTGTGGAACATGACCCGGGACGCGCTGCTGCCGGCCCGTGAGTTCGCGGACCTCGTGCTGCGGTTCGCGGGCCGCGAGTCGGAGATCGGCGTGGTGCAGATGCTGCACGCGTGGGCCGGCTCGGCGCTGACGCACTACGCGGCGCCGGCCTGGCGGGAGACCGGGGCCGCGCTGCTCGCCGACGGCGCCCTGCGTGAGCTGCGGGCGGCGGGGCCGGGCAGCGAGCACCAGCTGGCCTGGGCGCGGTTCTTCGCGACGGTCGCCTCGCGGGAGGCGGACCTTCAGCTGCTGAAGGCGCTGCTGGACGGCACCGAGAAGATCGACGGGCTGGAGGTGGACCAGGAGCTGCGCTGGGCGTTCCTGGAGCCGCTGGCCACGCACGGGGTGGCCGACGAGGACGTACTGGCCGCCGAGCTGGCGCGCGACGACACGGCCTCCGGCAAGCGGCACCAGGTGCGCTGCCTCGCCTCCCGGCCGTCGGCCGCGGTCAAGGCGCAGGCGTGGGCGCAGGTCGTGGAGTCGGACGCGCTGTCCAACGCGCTGACCGAGGCGACCATCGCGGGCTTCGGCCGGCCGTCACAGCGCGAGCTCCTCGCGCCGTACGCGGACAAGTACTTCGCGGCGATCGAGCGGGTGTGGGCCGAGCGGTCGATCCAGATCGGCATGCACGTGGTGTCGGGCCTGTTCCCGATGCTGCAGGACTCGCAGGAGACGCTGGACGCGGCCGACGCGTGGCTCACCGCCCACGAGAACGCCGCCCCGGCACTGCGCCGCCTGGTCCTGGAGTCCCGCGACGACCTGGCCCGGGCCTTGCGCGGCCAGGTCTGCGACGCGGCTGCCGCCGGGAGCTGAGGAGAGCACCGCGCCCGGCGTTTCCATGCACCGGGCGCGGTGACCGACCGGAGCGGGACGAGCGGCCCGGCGCCGGCCGGCTCGGGGGAGGCGCGACTGCCCGCGGCTGGGCGGACCGCCCGCCGCGGCGGCGCGGTTCGGGCCGACGGCAGGGCAGCCCACCCAAGGGGCGCGGGGAACTGCGCGACCAGCCATGACGAGACCCGCACTGGCCGCCTCAGGCACCCAAGCTTTGGCCAGCGCCCAGCGTCCCGTAGCCGTTACGGAATTCAGGCAATCGGAACCGTAACCCCCCACGCGCACCCGATCGGACCAGGGCTTTTCCGCCCCTACTCGGCATCCGAACACCCGTCCTTTAGTGCAGGGTCGTCCGGATTTGTCGACGGCCGTGTAACAGCGGTTAAGGGACGGATCGGACGCGGGAATCTCCGGGACATGAACCACAACACCCCGCTCCCCCCGGCCACCCCCCACCCCCCGCGTCACCTGCGCCACCTTCCCGACGCCCACCGCCGGGTGCTGACGGTCGCCCAGCTGCGCGCCCACGGCGTGACCACCGCCGACCTGAACGAGCAGTGCCGCTCCGGCGGTTCCTGGCAGCAGCTGCTGCCCGGCGTGGTCCTGCTGCACCCCGGCCCGCCGACCACCGACGAGCGGCTGCACGCGGTGCTGATGTACGCGGCCCGGGAGTCGGGCCCGGCCGCCCCCGGGGTGCCCGTGCAGCCCGGCGCCGGGGACGCGCACCGCCCGCCCGCCTACCGGGAGGCGATGATCACCGGGCTCGCCGCCCTCACCCTGCACGGCTTCGCCGCCACTCCCCCGCTGCTGTCCCTGGACACGATCGACGTCCTGGTCCCGCGGCTGCGCCGGCTGCGCTCCACCGGCTGCGCCCGGATCGTGCGCACCGCCGTGCTGCCGGAGGCGGAGGTGGTCACCGGGGTGCCGGTCGCCCCGGTGCCACGCGCCGTGGCCGACGCGGTGGCCGGGCTGTCGGACGCCCCCACGGTGCGCCGGCTGCTCACCGAGGCGGTCCGCGCCGGGCACTGCGACCCGGCCTCGCTGGTGCGCGAGCTGCACGAGGCGCGGCTGCTGACCCGCCCGCACGTGGTGGACGCCGTCGACCTGCTGCTGGCCGAGGGCCGCGCGATCGCCGAGGACCGTCTCTACGCGATGGTCCGCGACCACGGCCTGCCCGACCCGGTGTGGAACGTCGACCTGCGGCTGCCGGGGGGCCCGCACATCGGCGGTGTCGACGCCTACTGGCCGGAGCAGGCCGTGGCGGTGGAACTGGACACCCGGGCGCCCCGCCAGGAGGACGACGCGCTGTGGTCGGAGTACGTCCGCACACGGGAGACGCTGGAGCGGCTCGGCATCACGGTCGTCCATGTGACGCCGAAGAAGCTGCGGGAGTCTCCGGAGCAGCAGGCCACGGTGGTCCGCACGGCGCTGATGGCGGCCGCGGACCGCGATCCGGCCGCCTATGTGGTGGTACTGCCGCGGTAGTTGGGAACCAGTACAGGGGGTCAGGAGGGGACGGGAGGGGCCGCCGACGGGGAATCGGCGGCCCCTCCCGCTGGGTGCGTCAGCCGCAGAACTCGGCCTCGACCACCGCGTCGGTGTCGCCGGTCCAGTCGGAGTTGAGGTTGAACGCCAGCGAGTGACGGCCGTCGGCGGTGGTGACGGCCACGGAGGCGGAACCGTGGATGCCGCCGTCGTGGCCCCAGACGTGGACGCCGCAGCTCAGCTTGCGGTCCATGAGGCCGAGGCCGTAGCCCGCGTCGGGGATGTCCCCCGCCTTCACCGTCGTCTTCATCTCCTTCAGCTGTCGCGGCGGGAGCAGGGTCCCGCCCAGCAGGGCCCGGTAGAAGCGGTTCAGGTCGGCGGAGTCGGAGACCATCTCGCCCGAGCCGTAGGCCAGCGCCGGATTCAGCTCCGTGACGTCGTACGTCGGGCCGGTGGTCACCTTGGCCAGCTTGCCGTAGGCGCGGCTGCTGGGCCGGGGCAGCGTCGGGCGGGTGCCGGGCACCGAGGTGCCGGTCAGGTGCAGCGGGGCGATGACGCGGCGGCGGATCTCCTCGCCGTAGGGGCGGCCGGTGACCTTCTCGACGACCTGCGCGGCCAGCAGGTAGTTGGTGTTGGAGTAGTGCCAGGAGGCACCCGGCGCGAAGTACGGCTCGTGGGCGACCGCGATCGCCAGGAGCCGCTGCGGTGTCACGGGGTCGAAACGGTGGGCGTAGAAGCCGCCCTTGGTGAAGTAGGTCGCGGCGACGGCCTTGTCCTCGGTGTAGTTGAACACGCCGCTGGTGTGGTCGAGCAGCATCCGCAGGGTGATCTTCGAGCCGTCGTAGCCGTTCGTGCCGAGCACGCCCGGCAGCCAGTGCTCGAGGCTGTCGTCGAGCGACAGCCGGCCCTCCGCCTCCAGTTGCAGCAGCACGGTTGCGACGAACGTCTTGGTGATGGAACCGACGCGGTAGCGGTCGGCCGTCGAGCGCGGCGCGCCGGTGCGCAGGTCGCCGACGCCCGCCGTGGTCCGCCAGGTGTGCCGCCCGTCCTGTGCCGTGAGGGTGACGCCCGGGACGCCGGCCGCCACCTGGGCCCGGGCGGCCTTGCGGGTGGCGTCGTGCCGGTGGTCGCCGCCGGCGGGCGCCGCCGCCGTCGCGGGCGCGGCGAGCGCCAGGGACAGCAGGGCGGCCGCGGTACCCGCCGGCACGGAACGTGCTCTCATGTCTTCCCCCTTCGTGGTGGCCGGGTCACCCCCGTGATGACCCCGGCCGGAGGGAGGGACCGGCCGCCGCGCCACAGGGTTGAGCGACCCGCCGGGGTTGATCGTTTTTCAGCCGTGATCCCGCGCGGGCACGAACACCCGCCCTGTGGCGGGCCGTTCGTGCCACAGCCGCAGGCCGACCTCGACCATCCGGGCCCGGGGCAGGCCGGCCACCGCGTCGAGGTCGTGCCAGGCGGCCATGTCCGTGGAGCCGTTCACCTCGAACCGCAGCTCGCCGCCGGTCACCCGGGCCTCGTAGACCAGGCGCAGCCCGTGGTGGTCGACGGGGCGGCGCAGGCCGTGGCGGCGGAAGACACGGCGGGAGGAGTGCACGCCGAGCAGTGCGGTCGGCTCGACGTCGTAGCCGGTCTCCTCGGCGAGTTCACGCACCACGGCGTCCGCCGGGTCCTCGCCGTGCTCCACCCCGCCGCCGGGCAGCACCCATTCGGGGCTGCCGTCCAGGCCCGGTGAACGGGCCAGCAGCAGCTGCCCGTCGCGCACGCACACGGCGTAGGCCGCCACCCTCGATTTCCGACGCACGTCTGCCCCTCCATAGCGGGTTTTCCCCATACATCCATTTCGATTCGGTCAACTCTCCCCAAACAATCGGACCTTGCGTAAAGCTGTCCGATCATCCGGGATCGCTCTCCGGACGACCCTCGACCTGGACTGATCGGTCCCGGTCGGTCCTCGCACGCTCCTTTACCGACAAGGGATGCCGATGACCCTCATCCCCCAGCGCGACCCCATACCGGCCGGCAGACGCGTGGCCCGCATCGCCGTGGCCGCGGGTGTGGTGGCCGCGCTCTGCGCCGCCGGGCCGATACCCCTGGCGCTCGCCGCGGACGGCGCTCCCGCCGCGGTCCCCGCCGCAGACCCGGGCGTGAAGCCCGCGCACGACAAGCTCGGCGCCGACGACGCCGACCGGCTCGCCGAGGCCAAGGCCGACGGCGACAAGACGGTCACGATGATGATCGCGACCGCTCCGGGCCAGACCGAGCAGGTCGCCGACCAGCTGGACGACCAGGGCGGTCTCGTCGGCCGCACCTACGACAAGCTGGGCTACGTCCGCGCCACCGTCCCGACCGGCAAGGCGGACGCGGCCATCGCCGCCGCCGCGAAGCTGTCGTCGGTGCACGCGATCGACCTCAAGCAGGAGATCCCGCTCGACGACCCCGCGCCGAACGCGCAGTCCGCCAAGGACGCCGCGGGCACCGCGAAGTACCCGGGGCCGGGCAAGGACACTCCCGCCGAGAACCCGTACAACCCGTCCTTCGAGACGGGCGCCGTCGACTTCGTCAAGGACCACCCGAAGGCGGACGGCCGCGGCATCACCATCGGCATCCTCGACTCCGGCGTCGACCTCGGCCACCCGGCGCTGCAGAAGACCACCACCGGCGAGCGCAAGATCGTCGACTGGGTCACCGCGACCGACCCGGTCGCGGACGGCGACGGCACCTGGCGGCGGATGAGCACCAAGGTCGGCGGTCCCACCTTCACGGCGGCCGGCCAGACCTGGACCGCGCCCGCCGGGACCTACGGCTTCAACCTGTTCAGCGAGGCGGCGACCGCCGGCGGCGACGCCAAGGGCGACGCGAACCGCGACGGCGACACCACCGACACCTGGGGTCTGCTGTACGACGCGGCGGCCGGCACGGTCCGCGTCGACCTGAACAACAACCACGACTTCACCGACGACACCCCGATGAAGCCGTACAAGGACGGCTTCCAGATCGGGTACTTCGGCACCGACAACCCGGCGACGGACGTCGTCGAGCGGCAGCCGTTCGTGGTGGAGATCCGCAAGGACGTCACCTACAACTCCTCCGGTGCCAAGGCCGACTACGTCAACATCGGCGTGATCGAGTCCGAGCACGGCACGCACGTCGCCGGCATCACCGCCGCCAACGGCCTGTTCGGCGGGAAGATGAACGGCGCCGCACCCGGCGCCAAGATCGTCTCCTCGCGCGCCTGCACCTGGAGCGGCGGCTGCACCAACGTCGCGCTCACCGAGGGCATGATCGACCTCGTCGCCAACCGCGGCGTCGACATCGTCAACATGTCCATCGGTGGTCTGCCGGCGCTCAACGACGGCAACAACGCGCGCGCCGAGCTGTACACCCGTCTCATCGACACCTACGGCGTGCAGCTGGTGATCTCCGCGGGCAACTCCGGCCCCGGCGCGAACACGATCGGCGACCCGGGTCTGGCCGACAAGGTCATCTCGGTCGGCGCGGCCATCTCCAAGGAGACCTGGGCCGCCAACTACGGCTCCGTCGTGGAGAAGAAGTACGCGATGATGCCGTTCTCCTCGCGCGGCCCGCGTGAGGACGGCGGGTTCACGCCGACCCTGACCGCGCCCGGCGCGGCCATCAACACCACCCAGACCTGGCTGCCGGGCTCCCCGGTCGCCGAGGCGGGCTACTCGCTGCCGGCCGGCTACTCCATGCTGCAGGGCACCTCGATGGCCTCCCCGCAGGCCGCGGGCGCGAGCGCGCTGCTGCTGAGCGCCGCCAAGCAGAAGGGCATCGACCTCACCCCGGCGACCCTGCGCACGGCGCTCACCTCGACCGCCGACCACATCAAGGGCACGCAGGCGTACGAGGAGGGCGCGGGCCTGATCAACATCGTGGACGCCTGGGACGCCATCAAGGACGGCGCCACCTCCCACGACTACACGGTGAAGGCCCCCGTCGACACGGCGATCGACTCCGCGCTGAAGACCCCGGGCTTCGGCACCGGCCTGTACGACCGCGAGGGCGGTCTGAAGGCCGGCCAGAAGAAGACGTACGACATCACCATCACCCGTACGTCCGGCCCGGACAAGGCGCTCCGGCACGAGCTGCACTTCGAGAACAACGCCGACCACACCTTCAGGATCGTGGGCGACGACGAGGTGAAGCTGCCGCTGAACCAGCCGGTGACCGTGAAGGTCGAGGCGGCGCCGAGGTCCGCGGGCATCAAGAGCGCGATCCTCGAGGTCGACGACCCGAAGACGGAGGGCATCGACAAGCAGATCCTGTCGACGGTCGTCGTCTCCACGCCGGTCGCCTACACGTTCGACCGGTCCTCCTCGGTGCAGCGCAACAGCACCCAGTCGTACTTCGTGACCGTGCCCGAGGGCGCCAAGTCGCTGGAGGTGGCGATCGGCGGGCTGAAGGACAAGAGCCAGACCCGGTTCATCGCGATCCACCCCTACGGCACACCCGTGGACAACACCTCCACGCCGTACTGCTACAACAACTACCTCGACGGCAACGGCTGCAAGCCGGACGTGCGCTCCTACGCCGACCCGCAGCCGGGCGTGTGGGAGATCGAGGTCGAGGCGCGCCGCACCTCGCCGCTGCTCGACAACCCCTACACCCTGGACGTCGCCGTCCTCGGCGCCGCGTTCGACCCGGAGACGGTCACCGTGCCCGAGGCCAAGGTCGGCACGCCGGTCGCCGCGTCCTGGAAGGTGACCAACAAGTTCGCCGCGCTGGAGGGCAAGCTCGTCGGCGGGCCGCTCGGCTCCGCCAAGAGCGCCCGCCCGTCGATCAAGCAGGGTGAGACGCAGACCAGCACGGTCGTGGTCCCGGAGGGCGCGAAGTCGCTGGACGTCGCCATCGGCTCGGTCTCCGACGCGTCGGCCGACCTGGACCTGACGGTCAAGGACGCCTCCGGCAAGGTCGTCGGCCAGTCCGCCGACGGCGACTCGGAGGAGGCGGTCTCCATCGCCTCGCCGGCCGCCGGTACCTACACGATCGAGGTCGCGGGCTACTCGGTGCCGGCCGGCACCACCGCCTACGACTACCGTGACGTGTTCTTCGCCGCCTCCCTCGGCACCGTCTCGGTGGACGGGGCGGCACCGGTGAAGCTCGGCACGGGCGACAGCGCCTCGGTGTCCGCCACGGTCACCGCCGCGGCGGCCGCGCCGGAGGGCCGCGAGTTCTTCGGCCAGGTCCAGCTGGTCGACGCGCGCGGCACGGCCGCGGGCACCGGCAGCGTGAAGATCGAGAAGGTCACGTCGTAGCCTTTCGTACGACGGTGGGGCGGGCGTCCGGGAACGGGCGCCCGCCCTTTGCCGTGCCGTCCGCCGCGCCGTCACGGGCAGGCCGTGGTGGTGGCCCCGGACAGCCCCGCGCCGAGCCAGTCCCGCTCCTGGACCAGCTGCTGCGGGTCGACGACCCATGTGTCGGGCACGTCGGCGTTGCGCGGGATGCCGACGAGCGCGTGATCGCCTTTGGCGGGCCGTGGGTCGAGGAACTCCTCCCAGGTGAAGGTGACGGCCGCGGGCGCCTTGGCGGGCTTGTAGGAGCGGGTGACGCGCAGTGTGACCCGCTGCTGCCCGGCCCTGCCCCCCGGCTGTACGGCGGTGACCGTGCCCTCGACGACGAGCCGGGCGCAGGCCAGGTACGCGGCGGCACTGTCCCGCGCCGCCCCGGCACCGGCGTCCGCCTTGGACGAGGCCCCGTCCGCGACGACGTCCCCGTCCGGCGCGTGGGCGACCAGCCAGCTCGCGCCGAGAGCCCCGGAGACGACGACGGCCGTGGCCAGCGTGCCGAGAGCCACGGCGCGCCGGCGCCGCCGCGCACGGCCGGGGCCGCGGTTCCCCGCGGCGGTGGGCGGCGTGCCGCCGTGCCGGGCCAGATCTTCGTCTGCGGGCCCGTCGTGGCCGGTCGCGCAGTTCCCCGCGCCCCTGGGTGGGCTGCCGTGGCCGTCGGCCGAAGCCGTGCGTGGCGTGCCGCCGTGCCGGGCGCGATCTCCGTCTGCGGGCCCGTCGTGGCCGGTCGCGCAGTTCCCCGCGCCCCTGGGCGGGCTGCCGTGGCCGTCGGCCGAAGCCGTGCGTGGCGCGTCGTCGGCGAGGGTGTCGCCGAGCAGGGTCAGCTGGGCGCGCAGCAGGGTCACGTCGGCCTCGGCGGCGCGGTAGGCGGCCAGGCGGGCCGGGTCGGCCCGGGCCTCCTCGGGCAGCGGTTCGCCGGTGAGGACCGCCATCAGGGGATCGGGGCCGTCGTGTTCGGCGGACATGTCACACCACCTCGTCCTCGTGCAGGCGCGTCCGCAGCGCGCGTACCGCCGTGTGCAGGCGGCTCTTGACGGTGCCCTCCGGGATGCCGAGCTGCTCGGCGATGGTGCGCACCGGCAGGTCGCCGTAGAAGCGCAGGACGAGGACCTGCCGTTGGGCGTCGGGCAGCTCGTCCAGGCCGCGGGCTACGGCGAGGGAGAGCACATGGGACTCCTCGCCGCCGCCGGAGGGCTCCCGCAGCGCGGCCAGGCGCTCGCCGAGGCGTTCCTGGCGGCGGCGGGCGCGGTGCCAGTCCATGGCCAGGTTCGAGGCGACGACCGCCGCCCACGCGGAGACGTCCCGTGGGCTCTCCTCGCCCTTGGCGGCGCGTTCCAGCAGCCGCAGGCGTACCTGCTGCACCCCGTCCGGCAGGTCCGCCTGCGGCACTCCCCCGAGCGCGAGCACCGCCCGCACCCGGCGTTCCTGGGCCGCGTCCAGCGGGTCGTCCCCGGCGTTCGTCCCCCGGCCGCGCCGGGCCCTTCTGCGCAGCACAAGCCACCCCCTCACCATGTCGCTCCTACGACGCCGCTCCGGCCCGGAACGTTCGGCCCCCGTCCCACGGCATCGGCGAGGCGTACGTCACACTCCGTGTGGGCGAGGGCGCGATGGGCAGGCGAGCTTGCGGTGCGGGAAGCCCGCGGAATGAATTTCTCCAGCTCAGCCGGGGTGGACGCCGAATGTCCGGAACCTTTCAGGGGTCCGGGGCGTCCCATTCCGCGGGCACACCGCGCAAAGAATTGGACAGGCGGACCGGGGTCGGCCGCATGATGGAAAGGCCTCGGCCACATGAGCCTCGGCCAAGTGTGAGAGACAGGGAGTCGCCGTGAGGGTCGGAATCGTCGGAGCCACCGGACAGGTCGGCACGGTCATGCGCAGGATCCTCAAGGAGCGGAACTTCCCCCTCACCGAGCTGCGCCTGTTCGCCTCGGCCCGCTCGGCCGGCTCGGTCGTCGACGGCATCACGGTCGAGGACGCCTCCACCGCCGACTACAGCGGCCTGGACATCGTGCTCTTCTCGGCGGGCGGCGCGACCTCCAAGGCGCTGGCCGAGAAGGTCGCCTCCCAGGGCGCCGTCGTGATCGACAACTCCTCCGCCTGGCGCAAGGACCCCGAGGTCCCGCTGGTCGTCGCCGAGGTCAACCCGCACGCGCTGAAGAACCGCCCCAAGGGCATCATCGCCAACCCGAACTGCACCACCATGGCCGCCATGCCGGTGCTGCGTCCGCTGCACGCCGAGGCCGGCCTCGAGGCGCTGATCGTCGCCACCTACCAGGCGGTGTCCGGTTCCGGTCTCGCCGGTGTGGCCGAGCTGCACGGCCAGGCGCAGAAGGTGATCTCCGACGCCGACAAGCTCACCCACGACGGCGCGGCCGTCGACTTCCCCGAGCCCGGTGTCTACAAGCGCCCCATCGCGTTCAACGTGCTGCCCCTCGCCGGCAACCTCGTCGACGACGGTCTGAACGAGACCGACGAGGAGCAGAAGCTGCGCAACGAGTCGCGCAAGATCCTGGAGATCCCCGGGCTGAAGGTCTCCGGCACCTGTGTGCGCGTCCCCGTCTTCTCCGGCCACTCCCTCCAGGTCAACGCCCGCTTCGCCCGTCCGATCAGCCCGGAGCGCGCGGTCGAGCTGCTCGAGGACGCCCCCGGTGTGGAGCTCTCCGACATCCCGACCCCGCTGCAGGCGGCCGGCAAGGACCCCTCCTACGTGGGCCGCATCCGCAAGGACGAGACCGTCGACAACGGCCTCGCCCTGTTCATCTCCAACGACAACCTCCGCAAGGGCGCCGCGCTGAACGCGGTACAGATCGCGGAGCTGGTGGCGGCCGAGCTGAAGGGCTAAGCCCTGCGGACCTCGTAGTAGAAGCAGCCGTACTCGACGGCCCGGACGTGGACGAGTGCCACGGACGGGTCGTCGAATGCTTTTGCGAGGTCCTCGTCGCCGAAGCCCTCCTCGACGAGCGCTCCGCCGAGGATGCGCCCCTCGGCGGAGTAGCGGCGCAGGACGCGGTGGGCGTTCGTGAACGCCAGGCCGTCGCCCTGCGGGCCCGCGCAGTCCTCGGCGTGGACGAAGACGGGGCCCTGCTCGTCGTACGGCCCCGGCTCGGCGCCGGTCTCGGCCGCCCAGCGGCGCAGCGGCGCGTAGGAGACCAGGGCGATCCGCTCGCCGGGCCGGCTGTGGCGCAGACAGCAGCGCAGCGGGGCGCCGCCCTCGTCGTCGGTGATCGCGGACACGGGACGGCCCGCGTCGTCGGTGGTGCGCAGGTCCTTCAGGACCTCGGGTGCGATGGGTTGTGCGGTGTACGTCGTCATGTCCTCAGGCTCGGTCGTGCGGGCGCACGGCACCGGCGGGATCCGGACATCGTGTCTGGGCCCGGACGTGGCGGCGAGGGTCGTCGGATCATCGCCGAAGCCGGAGCTGACGTGGAAGGATGGCGCAACCGACACATCACGAGGAGATGACCGCGTGCCTGGCACAAACCTGACTCGCGAAGAGGCGCAGCAGCGGGCGAAGCTGCTCACCGTTGACTCGTACGAGATCGATCTCGACCTCTCCGGCGCGCAGGAGGGCGGCACCTACCGGTCCGTGACCACGGTGCGCTTCGACGTCGCCGAGAACGGGGCGGAGTCGTTCATCGACCTGGTGGCGCCGACCGTCCACGAGGTGGTCCTGAACGGCGACCGGCTCGACCCCGCCGAGGTCTTCGCGGACTCGCGGATCGCACTGTCCGGCCTGCTCGAGGGCCGCAACGTCCTGCGCGTCGTCGCCGACTGCGCCTACACCAACACCGGTGAGGGCCTGCACCGGTTCGTCGACCCGGTCGACCAGCAGGCCTATCTGTACACGCAGTTCGAGGTGCCGGACGCGCGGCGCGTGTTCGCCTCCTTCGAGCAGCCCGACCTGAAGGCGACCTTCCAGTTCACCGTGAAGGCGCCCGAGGGCTGGACCGTCGTCTCGAACTCCCCGACGCCGGAGCCCAAGGACAACGTGTGGGTCTTCGAGCCGACCCCGCGTATCTCCAGCTACATCACCGCGCTGATCGTCGGCCCGTACCACGCGGTGCACAGCGTGTACGAGAAGGACGGGCAGTCCGTGCCGCTCGGCATCTACTGCCGGCCCTCGCTCGCCGAGTACCTCGACGCGGACGCGATCTTCGAGGTCACCCGGCAGGGCTTCGACTGGTTCCAGGAGAAGTTCGACTACGCCTACCCGTTCGCCAAGTACGACCAGCTCTTCGTGCCGGAGTTCAACGCGGGCGCGATGGAGAACGCCGGTGCGGTCACCATCCGCGACCAGTACGTCTTCCGGTCCAAGGTGACCGACGCGGCGTACGAGGTGCGCGCGGAGACGATCCTGCACGAGCTGGCCCACATGTGGTTCGGCGACCTGGTCACCATGGAGTGGTGGAACGACCTGTGGCTGAACGAGTCGTTCGCCACGTACACGTCGATCGCCTGCCAGGCGGCCGCGCCGGGCTCGCGGTGGCCGCACTCGTGGACCACGTTCGCCAACTCCATGAAGACCTGGGCCTACCGGCAGGACCAACTGCCGTCCACCCACCCGATCATGGCGGACATCCGCGACCTGGACGACGTGCTCGTCAACTTCGACGGCATCACCTACGCCAAGGGCGCGTCCGTGCTGAAGCAGCTCGTCGCGTACGTCGGTGAGGACGAGTTCTTCCGTGGCGTGCAGGCGTACTTCAAGCGGCACGCGTTCGGCAACACGCGGCTGTCGGACCTGCTGGGAGCGCTGGAGGAGACCTCCGGGCGCGACCTGAAGACCTGGTCGCAGAAGTGGCTGCAGACCGCAGGCATCAATGTGCTGCGGCCCGAGATCGAGACGGACGGCGAGGGCGTCGTCACGTCCTTCGCCGTCCGGCAGGAGGCGCCCGCGCTGCCCGCCGGGGCCAAGGGCGAGCCCGTGCTGCGGCCGCACCGGATCGCCGTCGGGTTCTACGACCTCGACGACGCGGGAAAGCTGGTACGGGTGGAGCGCGTCGAGCTGGACGTCGACGGTGAGCTGACGGCCGTGCCGCAGCTCGTCGGCAAGCGGCGTCCGGCGGTCGTGCTGCTGAACGACGACGACCTGTCCTACGCCAAGGTGCGCCTCGACGAGCAGTCGCTGGCCGTGGTCACCGAGCACCTCGGGGACTTCACGGAGTCCCTGCCGCGTGCGCTGTGCTGGGCGTCGGCGTGGGACATGACGCGGGACGCGGAGCTGGCGACCCGGGACTATCTGTCGCTGGTGCTGTCCGGCATCGGCAAGGAGTCCGACATCGGTGTGGTGCAGTCGCTGCAGCGGCAGGTGAAGCTGGCGATCGACCTGTACGCCGACCCGGCCGGGCGGGACGCGCTGCTGACCCGCTGGACCGACGCGACGCTCGCCCACCTGCGGTCCGCCGCGCCGGGCAGCGACCACCAGCTGGCGTGGGCGCGGGCGTTCGCCGCGACGGCCCGTACGCCGGAGCAGCTGGATCTGCTGGAGGGGCTGCTGGACGGCTCGCAGTCGGTCGAGGGGCTCGTCGTGGACACCGAGCTGCGCTGGGCGTTCGTGGAGCGGCTCGCCGCGGTGGGGCGCTTCGACGAGGCGGAGATCGCGGGCGAGTACGAGCGGGACAAGACGGCCGCGGGTGAGCGCCACGCGGCGACCGCGCGGGCGGCGCGTCCGACGGCCGAGGCCAAGGCCGAGGCGTGGGCGTCCGTCGTGGAGTCCGACAAGCTGCCGAACGCCGTGCAGGAGGCGGTGATCGGCGGGTTCGTGCAGACGGATCAGCGGGAACTGCTCGCGCCGTACACCGAGAAGTACTTCGCGGCCGTCAAGGGCGTGTGGGAGTCGCGGTCGCACGAGATGGCGCAGCAGATCGCGGTGGGGCTGTATCCGGCGCTGCAGGTGTCGGAGGAGACGCTGCGGGCGACGGACGAGTGGCTCTCCTCCGCGTCGCCGAACGCGGCGCTGCGGCGGTTGGTGTCGGAGTCGCGGTCGGGTGTCGAGCGGGCGCTGCGGGCCCAGGTCGCTGACGCGGGTCGCTGACGCGGTCCGAGCGGGTCGGGTCGTCGTTCGGCTGCGGGTGTGCGGGGGGCTGGTCGCGCAGTTCCCCGCGCCCCTGAAATGCCTGCGGCGGCCCGTTGCTGTCCGGCGGGTGGTTGCTGTAGCGCCTGCGGGTCGGTGGTCAGGGCGGGGCCGGGGGGGGGGGTGTCCGTCCTCGGTCCGGCCGCCCGTCCCCTGATACGGCGCCCTGTGCCGGTGCCGGACGCTGCGGGCGGACACCCCCCACCCCGGCCCCTTCCCGCCGTACGCGGGTGCCGGCCGTCGCCCCTTCCGCCGCGGGGTCTACGCGTGGGACGCCTCGCGTAGGGCCTCGAGCACTCGGGACACCGCGGGCGCCTCCGTCGTGCCTCGGCGGGTCGCCGCGAGGACGTGGCGGACCGGGCTGTCGGAGGAGAGGTGGCGCATGGCCACGCCGGCTCTCGGGACCGCTGCCATCCGGGGGACCAGGGCCACCCCCATGCCCGCCTCCACCATCGCCAGGATCGCCGTCCAGCCGGACGCCGCGTGGCCCTGGACGGGGCTGAAGCCGGCCGCCTCGCAGGCGGCGCGGGTGATGTCCGACCAGGGGCCGCTGCCGCCGAAGATCCACGGCTCGGCCGCCAGGTCGGCCAGGCGGAGGGCCGGGGAGGAGGCGAGCGGGTGGTCTTCGGGCAGGGCCACGTCCAAGGGGTCGGCCAGCAGGGGGACCAGGTGGAAGCGGGCGTCGCGCGCGGTGGGGGCGTGGGCCGCCAGGGAGAGGGCCAGGTCGACCTCGCCGGCCGCCAGGAGGTCGTACGCCTCCGCCGCCTCGGCTTCCCGGACGCGTACGGTCACCCCCGGCGCCGACACCTTCAGGCTGCGCACGGCGGGTACGACGAGCGCCGGTACGGCCGTGCTGAAGGCGCCCACGCGCACCTCCCCGGCCTCCCCCTGGACGTAGGCCGTCAGTTCGCTCTCGGCGCGCCGCAGTTGTTCGAAGACCGCTTCCGTGTGGTGCAGGACCAGCCGGGCCGCCGCCGTCAGCCGTACCCGGCGCCCGTGGGCCTCCAGGAGGGGTACACCGAGCTGCCGGGCGAGGTTGGTCAGCTGCTGGGAGACGGCCGACGGGGTCATCCGCAGGGCCTCGGCGGTCGCTGTGACCGTGCCCTCCTCCCGCAGCGTGCGCAGGATCTGCAGTTTCCGGATGTCCCAGTCGACCATGAGCGGCAACCTATCCGGCCACCGGGTTGATCGTGCTCCAGTCCTCCTTGCCGCGGCCGTCCGCGAGCGCGGCGGAGAAGAGGGACAGCACACCGTCGAGGAGGGGGTGGTCGACCTCGTCCGCCATGCGGGACGCGTAGGTGAGATCCTTGTGGGCCCAGTCGGCGGAGAAGTTGGCCTGCTGCGGCGGGGTCACGTAGTTGTCCCAGGCCATCTCGGTGACCACGCCGCCGGGCCGGTCCAGCAGGGCGGTGCCCACCTGGTGCGGGTCGAGCCCGGCGGCCCGGGCGATGCGCAGCGCCTCGCCGAAACCGGCCAGGTGGATCGCCTGGAGCGCGTTGAGGACCAGTTTGAAACGGGTGCCGGCGCCGGCCGGGCCGAAGTGGCGGACCTCGCGGGAGATCGCGTCGGTCACCGGGCGCAGTGCGGGCAGCCGGTCGGGGTCCCCGCCGGTCAGCAGGACCAGTTGGCCGGAACGGGCGCCGGCCGCGCCTCCGGTGAGCGGCATGTCGTAGAAGGACGCCTTGTGTTCGGCGCAGAGGGCGGCCAGTTCCTCGACCCAGGCCACGGAGAGGGTCGCGGAGGCGATGAGGGTCGTGTCGGGGCGGGCGCCGGCGAGGATGCCGTCGGAGCCCTGCCAGACCGCGCGGGAGGAGGCGTCGTCGGCGGTCACCTCGAAGACGACGTCCGCCCGGGCGGCGGCCCGCGCGGGGCTGCCGGCCACCAGGGCGCCGGACGCGGCGAGTTCGGCGGCGGGTTGCGGGCTGCGGTTCCAGACGGTCACCGTGTGCCCGTTGCGCAGCAGGTTCTCCGCCATGCCCCGGCCCATGATTCCCAGCCCCACCACGGCGACGTGCGTCATTGTCGGTTCCCTTCCGCTGGTCGGTGTCCCGTGCAGTCTGCCTGGTCGGGCGGCGGCCGGGACGCCCGGCCGAGGGGGAGCAGTCAGCGGCGGGACGCCGCGCCCAGCATGACCCCGCCGAGGATCAGCGCCGTGCACAGCACCTGCCAGGGGCCGATCGCCTCGCCGAGCAGTGCCCAGGACAGCAGGGCCACGCACACCGGCTGGAGGTAGTAGACGACGCCGGCTCGGCTCGGGCCGACCAGCAGGACCGCCTTGTTCCAGGCGAAGAAGGCGACGGCGGAGGACGCCACGCCGACGTAGAGGAGGGGCAGGACGGTGCCGGGGGTCAGGTCGAAGCCGCCCTGCAGGGTCACGCTCGCCGCCTGGGCCGGGAGCAGTATCACCGTGCCGAGGAGGAACGTGGTGAACAGGAACGCCCTCCCTTCGATGCCGGCCGGGCGGCGGCGCAGCAGGGCGCTGTAGGAGCCGAAGCAGCAGGCGGCGGCGATCATCCACAGGTCGCCGGTGGAGAAGGCGGCCGTGCCGCCCCGGCCGACGAGCAGCAGGACGCCCCCGCAGGCCAGGAGCAGCCCGGCGACGCGGCGCCCGCCGAGCCGTACGCCGCCCGCCCGTTCCCAGACCGTCATCAGGACCGGTGAAGCGGCCATGATCATGCCCATGTTGGCGGCCGGGGTGGTCACGGCGGCCTGGTTGACGAGGGTGTTGTAGACAGTGATGCCGAGGAAGGAGGCGAGCGTGACGTAGCCGAGGTGGCGGCGGATCAGGTGCCGTTGCCGCCAGGCGTCGCGGGCGCCGAAGGGGGCGACCGCCACGAGTGCGATCACCCAGCGCCAGAACGCCTGCTGCACCGGCGGCACGGTCTCGCCGAGGGCGCGTGAGGCGACGAAGCTGCCGGACCAGACGACGGTGGCCACGGCGGCAAGGGCGATCCCCAGGGCGGCGGCCCTGGGGACGGGGGTGGTGATGCGGGGTGAGTCGGTGCGGGTGACGGCGACGGTCACGAAGCTCCCTTCTTGGGTGGTGCCTCTACCGTCGCAGCGGTTCGACTGTCAGGTCCATCGAAAGTTTTTGATCCTTTTGTTCAGTTGAGCTGAACGGTCGGACGGGTGCGGGGGTCCGGTGTCCCAGCTGGCCTGCCAGGGTCGCGGTGAAGGCCAGGGCCATGCCCGCCAGTTGCAGGGGTGTGAGGCTCTGACCCAGCGCGGCCCAGCCGACGATCGCGGCGGTCAGCGGGGAGAGCGGACCGAGGAAGGTGACCTGGGTGGCGCTGAGGCGGCCGATGCCGCGGAACCAGAGCCAGTAGCCGACGGCGGTGTTGGCGAGCGCCAGGTAGAGGTAGCCGCCGATCGCCGGGGCGTCCAGGGCGGGCGGGGCCCCCTCGACGAGGAGGGCGAGCGGGGCGATCAGCAGTCCGCCGGCCGTCAGCTGCCAGCCGGTCAGCGCCAGCGGGCCGACGCCCTCGGGGCGGCCCCACTTCTTCGTCAGGACGGTGCCGGCCGACATCGACGCGGTGGAGGCGAGCGCGGCGAGCACGCCCAGGGTGTCGAGCGCGCCGGCCGCCTTCAGGACGACCAGGCTCACCCCGAACGCGGCGGTGACGCCGGTGACGACGGCCCGGGCCGTGGGCCGCTGCCCGAGCAGCAGCGCCGACAGGCCGACCACGAACAGCGGGCCGATCGAGCCGACGACCGCGGCCATGCCGCCGGGCAGCCGGTAGGCGGACAGGAACAGCAGCGGGAAGAAGGCGCCGATGTTCAGCGCGCCGAGCACGGCCGCCTTGCCCCACCAGGCGCCGCGCGGCAGCACCCGGGTGAGGGCGAGCAGCAGCAGACCGGCCGGCAGGGCCCGCATCAGGCCGGTGAACAGCGGCCGGTCGGGCGGCAGGAACTCGCTGGTGACGGCGTAGGTGGTGCCCCAGGAGACCGGGGCGAGGGCGGTGAGCAGGACGGTGGCGGTGCGGGACATCGCTGTGTCTCCTTCGGGGTTACGCCGCGACCGGCGCGGTGGCGGTGGCGGTGCTGTGGGCGACGGTGACCGGGCGGGGCCGGACGGCCTCGGCGGGCAGGCGGCGCTCCACGCGGATCAGCAGGGCCGCGGCGACCGCGGAGGTGGCGATCAGGACCGCCCAGGGCAGCCGGCCGTCCGCGGCGAACAGGGTGGTGAACAAGGAGGGCGCGACGGCCTTCGCCAGCGACCAGGAGACCTGGTAGGCGGCCATGTAGCGGCCGCGCGCCTCCTCGGGCGCCGCCGACACGGCGAGCACCTCGGCGGCGGGGCTGTGGATCAGTTCGCCGAGCGTGTAGACGACGACCACAGCGGTGAGGGCGGTGCCGAGCACCGGGCCGGAGGTGGGCCGCAGGGTGCCGAGCACGATCTGCGCGGCGAACGCGGCCGAGAACAGCGTGCCGCCGAGGGCCGCGGCCCGGGTGCGCCGGGCGCCCGCCCGCCGTACCCGGCTGCCGACGTACACGCCGGCCAGCGCGCACAGCACGGTGTTGACGGTGAACGCGGATCCGGTGAGCGCGCCGGGCGCGTGCAGCCACTCCAGCAGGAACAGCGGGAAGAGGACCGAGAGGGCCGAGTAGCTGAGCGCGTTGAGGAAGTTGGCGCCGGTGACGACCAGGAAGGGCCGGTCGGCGAGGACCAGCCGGTAGCCGGCGGGGCGCCGGGCGGCGGCTGTGGACCGTACGGGCTTCAGCGGGCGCAGCAGCAGCGCGGCCAGCGCGAAGGAAAGGGCGTTGCCCCAGGCGGTGTAGGTGTAGCCGGTGGGACCGGCGAAGGCGATGACCAGGGAGGCGAGGAGGGCGCCGGCGCCGTTGCCGCCGTTCTGCAGGGCGCGGGTGGCCGCCTGGAGCCGGTCGCGCTCCGCACCGCGGGCCACCTCGCCGATCAGGGACTGCTGCGCGGCGGGGAAGGCGCGGTCGGCCGCCGCGGTGACCAGGGCGACCGCGGCGAACGCGGGCAGGGCGTGGGCGAAGGGGTACAGCGCGAACCCGGCGACCCGCACGCCGTACAGCACGTAACTCACGCGCTTGGCCCCGTACCGGTCGACGGCCGCGCCGGCGAGCGGGAGCGCGGTGAGGCCGATGAGTCCGGTGACGGTGAGGACGGCACCGACGACGGTGAACGACAGCCCGGTCACGCTGTGGAAGAACACCAGCGTGAACGGCACGTACAGACCGGTGCCGACGCCGTTGACCGCGGCGGCGACGGGCAGGGCCCACTGGCCCGGTTGGCGATCCGGCTTCTTCACGGCGACATCCCCCTCGGCGGTTGCTTGGTAGGAAGTAGCTTAGTCGTAAGCTACTTATAGTCAAGCCACTTAGCGAGAAGCCACTTTCTTGCAACCCATCGACGTGATGCGGATACTCGCCCCATGACTGCGAAGCCTCAGCCCGACCCCAGCCCCCAGGCCTCCCGGGACCCGGTCGACACGATCATCGAGCAGTGGGCCGCCGTGCGCCCCGACCTCGACACCCGGGCGATGGAGGTCTTCGGCCGCATCTACCGGCTCGCGCGCACCATGGGCGACCGCATGGAGAAGGCGTACGCCCGCTTCGGCATCTCCCGTGGCGAGTTCGACGTGCTGGCCACGCTGCGCCGCGCGGGCGAGCCGTACACCCTCTCGCCGCGCCAGCTCTCTGCGACGCTGATGCTCACCACCGGCGGCATGACGGGACGTCTCGACAAGCTGGAGCGGGCCGGCCTGCTGCGCCGCTCGCCCGACCCGCACGACCGCCGGGGACTCCAGGTGACGCTGACCGACGAGGGTCTGCGTCTGATCGACGAGGCGGTCGGCGCGGGCCTCGCCGTACAGACGCAGGCCGTGTCGGCGGCCCTCGACGAGGAACAGGCCGGCCAGCTGGCCGACCTGTTGCGGGAGCTGCTGGCGGGGACGCAGGCGGGGAGCTGACCGCCGGGGTTCAGCCGACGTGCGCCGCGAGGGCGGCGTCGATCGCCTCCGGTCCCGGCTCGTCGCAGGCCCAGGCCGCGTACCCGTCGGGGCGGACCAGGAGGGCGGTGCGGCGGGCGCTCGCCCAGTGGGTGATCGTCAGACGGTCCTTGCGGGTGGCGCCGGCGTCGTACGCGTCCGGGGTGATCAGGACGAAGCGGCCGTCGCGCAGGGCCTCGTAGAGGCGGCCGCCGCCGGTCAGCGCGACGTCGGGGACCCGCGTACCGGTCAGGGGGTGGGCGCCGCGCGGTGCCGGGTAGCGGTAGCCGATGCCGGTGATCTGGCCGACGGCGCGGCGGCGGGCGGGTGCGGCGTGATCGAGGACCGTGGTCAGGGCGGCGCGCAGCGCGAGGGTCCAGGGGCGCTTGGCCATCGCGAGGCGGACGATGCCGCCGCTGCTGCGCAGCACCGACCTGCCGACGGGGTGGCGTTCGGCCTGGTAGGTGTCCAGCAGAGCGTCCGGCGCGTGACCGTGCAGCACCTGGGCGAGCTTCCAGCCGAGGTTGGCCGCGTCCTGCAGTCCGGTGTTCATGCCCTGGCCGCCGGCCGGGGTGTGGACGTGCGCGGCGTCCCCGGCGAGGAAGACCCGGCCCACCCGGTAGGCGGGCGCCTGGCGCTCGTCGCTGTGGAAGCGGGACATCCAGCGGGCGTCGTGCATCCCGTAGTCCCGGCCGAGGGCGAGCCGGGTGATCTCCTTGACCTCCGCCAGGTCGAGGGGCGTGTCGTCGGGGACGTTGCGGCCGCGGTGCCAGCCGATGACCCGGTGGTAGCCGTCACCGAACGGCGCCAGGAAGGCGAACGCGTCGCCGACGGCGTTGACCGTCAGCACGTTCGCCGGCTCCTCGGCCAGCCGTACGTCCGCCAGCACGACCGAGCGGATCGCACTGCGGCCGGGGAAGGGCAGACCGAGCGCCGCGCGTACGGCACTGCGCATGCCGTCGGTGCCGACGACGTACGCCGCCCGGAGTTCCTCGGTGGCGCCGCTCGCCGTGCGGACCTGGGCCGTCACACCGTCCGCGTCCTGCGTGAGGCCGGTCAGCTCCGTCTCGTACCGGAAGTCCACGCCCGCCGCGACGGCCCGCTCCTGAAGCGCCTTCTCCACCTCGTACTGCGGGATGACCAGCAGGTGGTTGAAGCGGGAGGGGAGGCCGGCGAGGTCGACGGCGAGGCGGCCGAAGAGGCGGAGGCGGTCCAGGGGGCGGCCGACGGCCTCGAGGCCGTCGGCGAGTCGGCGGGCGTCGAGCTGTTCCAGTGTGCGGGCGTGCAGGACAAAGGCGCGGGAGAGGTTGCTGACCTTGCGCGGGCGCTTCTCGACGAGGGTGACGGGGACTCCCGCGGCGGCCAGGTCACCGGCCAGGAGCAGACCGGTGGGGCCGGAGCCCACGACGATGACCTCCGCGGTGTGTCCCGTGTTTCCCGTGTTTGTCGTGGTGCCGTTCATGGGGGCCTCCTGGGGCGCCGACGCTCACTCACCAACGCTTGTTTGCCAACAGCTGTTGACCAACGCTTGTTGACAACATAGGGGCGGGGTCAGCCGGCGTCAACGCTTGTTGGCCAACGAGTGTTGACCTACGCTCGTCGGCATGCAAGCAAGCACGTCCGGCACGGCCGGCTCCAGCCCGTCCGGCTCCGCCCCCTCCCCCACCAGCTCCTCCCGCACCAGTTCCTCCCGCTCCGACGCCACCCGCGCCGCCATCCTCGCCGCCGCCCGTGAGCGCTTCGCCGCCGACGGATACGAACGGGCCACCATCCGGGCCATCGCCAAGGACGCCCGTATCGACCCGTCGATGGTGATGCGCTACTTCGGCAGCAAGGACGGCCTTTTCGCGGCGGCCGTGGCGATCGATCTGCGGCTGCCCGACCTGTCCCAAGTGCCGCGCGACGAGGTCGGGCGGGCTTTGGTGCTCCACTTCCTCGGTCTGTGGGAGCAGAAGGAGGAGCTCACCGCCATGCTGCGGGTCGGCGTCACCAACCCGGCAGGGGCCGAGCGGATGCAGGGCATCTTCCGCGACCAGATGCTCCCCGTCGCCCGGCAGATCTGCCCCGACCCCGAGCAGACCCCGGCCCGCGCAGCGCTGGTCGCCACCCAGCTGCTCGGCCTGGCGCTCACCCGCTTCGTCCTGCGCCTGGAGCCGGCCGTCGCGCTCGCCCGCGAGGAGGTCGTGGCCTGGCTGGCACCGACGGTGCAGCGGTACCTCACCGCGCCGCACCCGTGACCCGCCGCGCCACGGGGCGCACGCACCCCAGGCCGGCTTGAGCGCGCCGCCCCACCCGCCCGCCGGAGACGCGGCCGTGCTCCACCGCGGCGGTGCCGGCGATGTGACCGTGCGACACCGACAATCGGCGATGTGACCCGCGCGATACCGACAAGAGGCGCACTGCCCCGTATGCCCGGGTCTGTGGCGTATACATAGGCGGGGAAGCCATCGATGTCGGCGTCCTTCCATTTGGGGACGTCTGCCGTCGCGCCCGCTGGGTAGGGCTGCGGTAACCCGTTCCGACGCCGCACCCGGCGCACGCGACAAGGAGGCCCCCGTGGCCGCATCGGCACACCTTCTGCTGTCAGCCCTGTCCAAACCCGAGCCGGAGGCCGCCCTGCCCCGCCAGGCCGCGGCCCCGGACATCGAGTACGACACCGCCCTGGCCTGCGTCTTCAGCGCCGAGAGCGCCTGCGTCGAGGCCCCGCTGACCAGCGAACCTCCCCTGCCCGACGCCGAGCCCCTGACCAGCGAGCCGCCCCTGTCCGACGCGGCCCCGCTCACCAGCGAGTCCGACGCGTTCCTGGACTCCGGCACCACGAGGCCGTAGATGACCGCACCCGCGCCGCACGCCGCCACCCCGGACCCCGACCTGGCGCGCCTCGCCGAACTGCACGGCGTGACGCCCTCCTACCAGCCCTCCCCGGACCGCACGGTGGCCGCGTCGCCGGCCGCGCTGGTCCGCGTGCTCGGCGCCCTCGGCGTGGACGCGAGCAGCCCCGCGGCCGTGGCCGCCGCGCTCGCCGCGCGAGAGCGGGAACTGGCCGGACAACTGCTGCCGCCGACGCTGGTGAGCTGGGACGGCGCCGTCCCCGAGACGCTGGCCGCGCTGCCGCCCGGCACCCGGCTGGAACTCGTCACCGAACAGGGCGAGACACGCCCCGACCTGCATGTACTGCCGCACGGCGTGCACCGGCTCACCGCCACCGCGCCCGACGGCCGCCAGGCGCGGTCGCACCTGGTCGTGGCCCCGCCCCGGCTGCCCACGCCCACCGACCGCTCGTACGGCCTGCTGGTGCAGCTGTACTCGCTGCTGTCCCGGCGCTCGTGGGGCATGGGCGACCTCGGTGACCTCGGCGAGCTGGCGGCCTGGGCCGGGCGGGCGCTGGGCGCCGGGTTCGTGCAGGTCAACCCGTTGCACGCGGCGGTACCGGGTGCGCCGACGGATCCCTCGCCGTACCGGCCGTCCTCCCGCCGCTTCCCCGACCCGGTGCATCTGCGGGTGGAGGACGTCCCGGAGTACGCCTACGCCGACGACCACGCCGCTCTCCACGATCTGCTGCAGCGGGCGGCGGGACTGCGCGAGGCGGTGCTGGACAAGGGCGCGCTGATCGACCGGGACGCGGTGTGGGAGCTGAAGCGCGCGGCCCTGGAGACGGTGCGGCAGGTCCCGCTCGGTCCGGGCCGGCGGGCCGCCTACGCCGACTTCCTCGCCGAGCAGGGTCAGGCCCTGGAGGACCACGCGACGTGGTGCGCGCTGGCGGAGGTGCACGGCTCGGACTGGAGCCGCTGGCCGGAGGGGCTGCGCGATCCCCGGTCGGCCGAGACGGCACACGCGCGTGCGGAGCTGATGGACCGGGTGGACTTCCACAGCCATCTCGCCTGGCTGACCGACGCCCAGCTGCGGGCCGCGCAGCGGGCGGCGCGGGACGCCGGGATGGACGTGGGCGTGGTGCACGACCTGGCGGTCGGGGTGCATCCACAGGGCGCGGACGCATGGGCGCAGCAGGAGTTCTTCGCCGCCGGGATGTCGGTGGGGGCGCCGCCGGACGCGTTCAACGCGCGCGGGCAGGACTGGGGGCTGCCGCCGTGGCGGCCGGACCGGCTGGCCGCGTCGGGGTACGCGCCGTACCGGGATCTGCTGCGGACGCTCTTCCGGTACGCGGGCGCGTTGCGCATCGACCATGTGATGGGACTGTTCCGGCTGTGGTGGGTGCCGCAGGGCGATCCACCCACCGAGGGCGCGTACGTCCGCTACGACGCGGAGGCGATGCTGGCGGTGCTCGTGCTGGAGGCGTCGCGGGCCGGCGCGGTGGTGGTCGGCGAGGACCTCGGCACGGTGGAGCCCGGGGTGCGGGAGGCGCTGCGCGAGCGCGGGGTGCTGGGCACGTCGGTGCTGTGGTTCGAACGGGACTGGACGGGCGACGGGCGTCCGCTGGCACCGGAGCGCTGGCGCGCGGACTGCCTGGCGACGGCGACGACGCACGATCTGCCGCCGACCGCGGCCCGGCTCACCGGTGAGCACGTGGACCTGCGCGAACGTCTTGGGCTGCTGACGCGTCCGCTGGAGGTGGAGCGGGAGGAGGCGTCCGCGGACACCGGGGAGTGGCTGGCGCTGCTGACCCGGCTGGGGTTGCTGCGCGGGGCGGGCGGTTCGGACGGGTCGTCGGAGGAGGCGGAGATCCGGGCGGTGCACCGGTTCCTGCGGCGTACGCCGGCGCGGCTGGTCGGGGTGTGGCTGCCGGACGGCGTCGGTGACCGGCGGCCGCAGAACCTGCCGGGGACCTGGGACCAGTACCCGAACTGGCGGCTGCCCATCGCGGACGCGGCGGGCCGCCCGGTGACGCTGGAGGAACTGGCCGCCTCGCCACGGCTGCACGCGCTGATCGAGGCGGTGCGGGAAGAGCCGTGAGCCCCGTACGGCACCCCGGGCGCGCGGCCCGCGGAGGCGTTCGCTACTTTGGCACCGTGGACAAGAAGAACGCCCTGCGCGCCGGCGCCCTGGCCGCCGGTACGACGCTGATGATGCTGCTCATGTCGTCTCCCGCGCTCGCGCTGACGCGCGACGACGGTGACGACCCCGGCAAGGGCCTCAGTGTCGGCGAGACGCTGGGCCTGTACGTGTTCGCCCCGCTGGTGATCTTCGCGGTGATCACGGGCCTGGTGATGGTCCTGGACCGCTCCAAGGTCCGCGTGACGAAGCCGAAGGCGCGCGCCTGACGCACGGAACCGTGCACAGACCCGGCCGCGACCCCGCGGCCGGGTTTTCGCCGTCCCCGGGTTTCTCCGTCCCCGGGTTCTTGATGTCCCCCGGGTTTTCGTTGGGCTCGTCCGCCGGGGGGCTTTTTTTCTGGCCACTATTCACTCAGTACATGTAGTGAGTACATACTGATCTCCATGAGCACCCGCCACGTCCTGCTGGGGCTGCTCGCTTCCGGGCCGAGCCACGGCTACGACCTCAAGCGACGCCACGACGAGCGCTTCCCGCAGGCCCGCCCCCTCGCCTACGGGCAGGTCTACACGACCCTGCAACGCCTGGTCCGTGACGGGCTCGCGGCCGTGGAGGGCACCGACTCCGACGGCGGTCCCGAGCGCACCACCTACCGGGCGACGCCGGACGGCGAGGCCGAGCTGGCCCGCTGGGCGGCCGAAGTCGCGCCGCCGGCGCCGTTCGTCGCGAACGAGATCTTCGCCAAGGTGGTCGTGGCGATCCTGTCCGGTGGCGACCCGGCGGCCTATCTGCGGGCGCAGCGCGCAGCACACATGGCCCGGATGCGGGAGCTGACGGCCGTGAAGACCGCGCCGGGCGCCGACCTGGCGAGCGTGCTCTCGGCGGACTACGCCCTCAACCACCTCGACGCCGACCTCCGCTGGATGACCGCCACAGCGGACCGGCTCACCCATCTGACCGCGGAGGTCGACACGGCATGAACACCAAGGGGGAGGACGCCGCGGTGCTGCTCGCGGCCCGTGGCCTGGTGAAGGCCTACGGCAGGACACCGGCCCTGCGCGGCGCGGGGCTGGAACTGCGCGCCGGGGAGATCCTCGCGGTGACCGGGGCGAGCGGCAGTGGCAAGTCCACGCTGCTGCACTGCCTGGCCGGGATCGTCCGGCCCGACGAGGGGTCGGTGGTCTATGCCGGCGAGCATCTGGAGCGGCAGCCGGAGCGCCGGCTCGGCGAGTTGCGCCGTACGGAGTTCGGCGTGGTCTTCCAGTTCGGGCAGCTGATCCCGGAGCTGACGGTGCTGGACAACGTGGCGCTGCCGCTGCTGCTGGGCAGCCTTGCGCGGACGGCGGCCCGGGAGCGGGCGGACGCGTGGCTGGAGCGGTTCGGGGTGCGCGGGCAGGCCGAGCTGCGCCCCGGTGAGCTGAGCGGCGGGCAGGCGCAACGGGCGGCGCTGGCGCGGGCGCTGGTGACGGGGCCGCGGATCGTGTTCGCGGACGAACCGACGGGGGCGCTGGACTCGCTGGCGAGCGAGCAGGTGATGACGGCGCTGGTGCACACCGCGCGGGAGACGGGCGCGGCGGTGCTGCTGATCACGCACGACGCGCAGACGGCGGCCTACGCGGACCGCGAGGTGAGGCTGAGCGACGGCGCCGTCGCGGAGCTGGGGGTGAAGGCGTGAGGGACCACGGACGCCCGGTGGGGCCGGGCGAGGATCCGCGGCGGGACGGCGGGGACGCGGCGGGGCTGTGTGCCGAACCGCGGCCGGACCGCGGAGGTGCGGCGGGACCGGGTGCCGAACCGCGGCGGGAACACGGGGGCTCCGCCGGGCCGGGTGCCGATCTGCGGCTGGCCTGGGCGCTGACGCGCGGGTCGGACCGGCGGGAGTGGTGGCGGGTGGGGCTGACCGCGGCGGGGGCGGTGCCCGCGACGGCGTTCGCCATGGCGGCGGCCGTCCTGGGCGTGCTGCGCGGGGGTCACTCCGTGCCCGTGGGCGGCGGGTTGCTCAACCAGCCGGGCACGCGTTCGGGGGTGATCGTCGCCCTGCTCCTGCTGCTGGTGCCGGTGCTGGGTTTCCTCGGGCAGTGCGCCCGGATCGGCGCCGTGCACCGCGACCGGCGGCTGGCAGGGCTGCGGCTGGCCGGTGCGACGCCGGGGCAGGTGCGCCGGATCGCGGCGCTGGAGACGGGGCTCGCCTGTCTGCTCGGGTCGGCGCTGACGACGGCCGCCGCCGTGCCGGTGCTGGCGGCGGGGTGGACGCAGGCACCCGTCCGGGCCTGGCTCGCCCTCGCCGTGGTCGCGGCCGTGGTGCCGCTGCTGGGCGCGGCGGCCGGGGCGCTGGCGCTGCGCCGGGTGGTGGCCTCGCCGCTGGGCCGGGTGCGGCGGGTGCGGTCGCGTACCGGACGCGGTCCGGTCCGGGCGTTCCTGGCCGGGCTGGCGCTGGTGGCGCTGATGGCCGTCGCGACGGTGACGGGGACGGGCGGCGTGTCGCCGCGGCGGGCGTACGCCGAGGGGCCGTTGCTGGTGTCCGGGCTGCTCCTCGCGGTGGGCGCGGTGGCGGTGTGGCTGAGCGGGGCCACGGCCCGGCTGACGGGGCGGCTGGTGGCACCGCGCGCGAGATCGGCGGCGGTGCTGATCGCGGCGGAACGGCTGCGGGACGACCCGTGGGCGGCGGCCCGTACCCATGCGGCGGTACTGCTGGTGACGGTGGCCGGCACCGGCTTCGTCGGCGTCCGGCAGGCGCTGCTGACCACGCTGCGCCGGATGAGCCGGGACGGCACCCTGGGGTCGGACATCGGGTACTACACCGGCGGCCTGAACCTCACCGCCGCCGCGCTCGCCGTCGCCCTCGTGATCACCCTGTCCGGCCTGGCCGTCGGCACCGCCGAGTCGGTGGCCACCCGGCGCCGGAGTCTGGCCGCGCAGACGGCGGCCGGTGTGCCGCGGGCGGTGCTCGGGCGGGCGCTGCTGCTGGAGACGGCGCTGCCGCTCGCGCCGGCGGTGCTGCTGGCGGGGGCGGGCGGTATGGCGGTCGGCACCTGGTACGCCGCGCTCACCACCGGCCCGGGCGCCCCCGTGGTGCCGTACGCGGCGCTGCTGGTGCCGGTGGCCGTCTACACCGTATGCCTGTCGGCGGCGGCCACGGCCCTGCCCCTGCTACGCCGCACGGTCGGCCCGGGCCAGCTGAGGTACGTATGAGCACCGGGGCGCGCGGGGTCTGCCGGAAGGCGTGAGCGGGGCCGGCGTCGGGGCGGCCGGCACGCGGAGTCGCCGGGGCGGGCCGAACGCGTGATCGCCGGGGCGCGGCGGGGGCGGGCCGTACGCGTGATCGCCGGGGCGCGCGGGGGCGGGCGTTGCCGCCGGACCGCCCGGGCGCCGCTGTGTCCCGCCGCTTGCAGGACCGCCGCCCGAACACCCCCGTGCCCCGCCGCATGCAGGACCGCCGTCCGAGCACCGTGGTCCGGCAGCACGTGGAGCCCCCGGGCATCGCGGCGTCGGGCGCGCGGCGACCGGCGGGCGCGCCGCAGGGCCGGGCGGAACCACGACCCGCGGGCTCGCAGGACTCGGCGGTCACCACCGACCGCCGCGCGCGGGTGGACCGCGCTGGAGCCGCCGTCCCGGGAGCACAGGGGACTCCCGGGGCGGCCCGGCCCAGCTGGGCCCGGCCGAAAACCGGCCCTGCCCGGGCCCCGCGACCGCTTCGGCCCGTGGACACGCGGCGGCCCGGATCGGAGTCAGGCGGAGATGCCGTCGATCCGGGCCAGGGCGTCGTCCGCGCCGAACGGCTGCAGGTAGGGCAGCCAGCGCGGATCCCTATGGCCCGTGCCGATGATGCGCCAGGCCAGCCCGGTCGGCGGAGCCGGTTTGTGCCGCAGCCGCCAGCCCAGTTCGATCAGGTGGCGGTCGGCCTTGATGTGGTTGCAGCGGCGGCATGAGGCCACCACGTTGTCCCAGACGTGCTTGCCCCCGCGTGAGCGCGGGATGACGTGGTCGACGCTGGTTGCGACGCCACCGCAGTACATGCACCGGCCCCCGTCCCGGGCGAACAGCGCCCGACGGGTCAGAGGAACGGGCCCCCGGTAGGGAACCCGAACGAATCGCTTGAGCCGGACCACGCTGGGTGCGGGGACGGTGACGGTTGCGCTGTGCAGAAAGGCGCCGGACTCCTCGAGGCAGACAGCCTTGTTCTCGAGGACGAGGACGAGCGCGCGGCGGAGCGGTACGACGCCGAGCGGCTCGTACGACGCGTTGAGGACCAGGACATGCGGCACGGATGCCTCCTTGTACGCCGGCGGCGCGTGGCTCGCGCCGGGACGATCCGTAGTCAGTCTCCCCTCATGCCTGGTGGCGGCGCCACCATGTCCCGGTAACGGGCTGGGAGTGTTTTCGACCACATCTGCTTCATCCCCAGCCGTGCGACCGGTTCAAGCCCAGGTGAGCACGGTCTCTCCTTACCGCATCCGGCGGATGCACACACCGTGCCCCGTTAGTGTGGTGCTCCTGCCCTCCGGTGACCTTTCCGTGACCTTGACGACCGGGGCCGCCGTCCCGTGCCCGGGGGCAGACCGCTGCGCCTGGAGGTATCCGCCGTGTCCTTGCCCGCCGTCCTGTCGGCCGCCGGTCCCTCGCCGTCACCGTCCGGTTCCGAGACGCCGTCGGTGACCGTACCCACGCTCCAGGACGCGCAGGAGAGCGCGACCAACGCGGCGAGCTGGATCGAGCAGAACTGGTCGACGTGGCTCGCGATCGGTCTGCGCGTGCTGCTGATCCTGGTGATCGCGACGGTGCTGCGGGTGGCGGTGCGGCGGGCGATCACCAAGCTGATAGACCGGATGACCCGCACGGTCCAGGCGGTGGACGGCACCGCGCTCGGCGGCCTGCTGGTGAACGCCGAGCGCCGCCGCCAGCGCTCGCAGGCGATCGGCTCGGTACTGAGGTCGGTGGCGTCGTTCCTGATCCTCGGCACCGCCGCACTGATGGTGCTGGCCACCTTCGACATCAACCTCGCCCCGCTGCTGGCCTCCGCCGGTGTCGCGGGCGTCGCGATCGGTTTCGGCGCGCGCAACCTGGTCACGGACTTCCTGTCCGGGGTGTTCATGATCCTGGAGGACCAGTACGGCGTCGGCGACACGATCGACGCGGGTGTCGCGTCGGGCGAGGTGATCGAGGTCGGGCTGCGCGTGACGAAGCTGCGCGGCGACAACGGCGAGATCTGGTACGTCCGCAACGGCGAGGTCAAGCGCATCGGCAACCTCTCGCAGGGCTGGGCGACGGCCGGGGTGGACGTCACGGTGAAGACGTCGGAGGACCTGGACCGGGTGAAGGCCACGCTCGACGAGGTCGCCGAGACGATGGGCAAGGAAGAGCCCTGGAACGAGCTGCTGTGGAGCCCGATCCAGGTGCTCGGTCTGGACAGCGTGCTGATCGACTCCATGGTCGTCCGGGTCTCCGCCCGGACCATGCCGGGCAAGTCCCTCTCGGTGGAGCGGGAGCTGCGCTGGCGCATCAAGCGCGCCTTCGACGCCGCCGACATCCGCATCGTCGGCGGGGCGACCGCGCCCGCCGAGGACGAGGTCCCGGACCCGTCGGCCTCGGTCGCGGCCCCGTCCGCGTTCGCCAGCTCCACCTCTCCGCAGGCCCAGGCGGCCACGCCGCTCATCCCGCCGCCGAGCACGACCAAGTAACCGCCCGGCCGCCGAGCACGATCAAGTAACCGCCCACGCCGCCGAGCATGACCAAGTAACCGCCCGGCCGCCGGGCACGGGCGAGTAACCACCCAAGCCGCCGGGCACGGCCGAGTGACCGCCCACGCGCCCCTCCGCCCACGCCCCACCCACGGCTCTTCGCCGGCACCACGCGAGCGTCCTCCGACGCCCCCGCAGGTAACGACTCCGTTGCCGCGGGGGCGTCGTGTCTTGACGGCCCCTTCCTGGCGGGCTTACGTTCCTGCTCGGCGATAGGAAACTTTCCTAACAGTGTCGAGGCGGGGTGGACAGCCCAACCCGCGCACTGGAAGGCTGTCCCGCTGGAAAGGCAGGTGTCGCACCCCATGGCAGGAACCGCCGGTACGCCGGGCACCCCGCGCGTGCTGCGCGCCATGAACGACCGTGCCGCACTGGACCTGCTGCTGGAGCACGGCCCGCTCTCCCGCACCCGCATCGGCAAGCTCACCGGCCTGTCCAAGCCGACCGCCTCGCAACTGCTGGCCCGGCTGGAGGCGGCCGGCCTGGTGCTGGCCACCGGCAGGGCCGAGGGCCGCCCGGGCCCCAACGCCCAGCTGTACGAGGTCAACCCCTCCGCCGCCCACGCCGCCGGCCTCGACGTCGCCCCCGGCCGCATCCGGGCCGCCGTCGCCGACATCACCGGGCGCACCGTCGGCCAGTACGAGCTGCCCACCCCCGGCCGGCGCCCCGCGCAGCCCGTCGCCCAGCAGGTCACCGACGCCCTCGACGGCGCCGTCAAGGCCGCCGGGCTGGCCCGCGCCGACGTCCACCGGCTCGTCATCGGCACCCCCGGCGCCTTCGACCCGGGCACCGGCCGGCTGCGGTACGCCTCCCACCTGCCCGGCTGGCACTCCCCGACCCTGCTGGACGAACTGGCCGCCGCGCTGCCGATGCCGGTGGAGTACGAGAACGACGTCAACCTCGTCGCGCTCGCCGAGCAGCGGCTCGGCGCCGCCCGCGGGCACGAGGACTTCGTGCTGCTGTGGAACCAGGAGGGTCTGGGGGCCGCGCTGGTCCTCGGCGGCCGGCTGCACCGGGGCTTCACCGGCGGCGCCGGAGAGGTGGGTTTCCTTCCGGTCCCCGGCACCCCGCTGGTGCGCGGGGTGAGGAAAGCCAACAGTGGCGGCTACCAGGAGCTGGCCGGATCCCAGGCCGTCCCCCAGCTCGCCCGCGAGCTCGGCATGAGCGACGTCCCGTCCGGGCCGTACGACGAGGCCGCGGCGGCGCTCCTCGCCCGGGCCGCCGCCGAGGAGACCGTGCTGGGCCGGCTGCTGCTGCAGACGTACGCCACCCGGCTCGCCACCGGTCTCGCCTCGCTCGTCTCCGTGCTCGACCCCGAGCTGGTCGTGCTGTCCGGTGCCTCGCTCACCAGCGGCGGCGAGGTGCTGCGCGCCCTGATCCAGGACGAGTTGCAGGAGCTGGCCGCCTCCCGGCCCCGGCTGGTGGTCGGTGAGGTCACCGACCATCCGGTCCTGCGCGGTGCGCTGGAGCGCGCGCTGACCGTCACCCGCGACGAGGTCTTCGACACCTCGCGCTAGCCCGCCGCACTTCCTCCTTCTCTCCCGACCCCGCCCGCCTCAGAGCACCTCCTCCTTTCCCGACCCCGCCCCCTGGGAGGCCTCGCCATGCCCGAAGTCATACCCTCGTTCGCCCGAAAGACGGCTTTTGCCCTGACTGCGTCGCTGGCCCTGCTCGCCACCGCCTGCACCGGCCAGTCCGGCGCCGGGGCGAGCGACGACCCGTCGAAGGAGACGACGATCACCTTCTGGCACGCCTGGAGCGCGCCGAACGAGGTGAAGGCCGTCAAGGAGCTGATCGACGGCTTCGAGAAGGCGCACCCCAACATCCACGTCGACGTCGTCGGCAACATGACCGACGACAAGATCAACCAGGCGCTGCGCGCGGGCGGCACCAAGGCGCCCGACGTGATCTCCTCCTTCACCACCAACAACGTGGGCAAGTTCTGCTCCTCGGGCGCCCTGGTCGATCTGAACCCCTTCTTCAAGAAGGCGGGGATCGACCCGCAGCAGATCTTCCCGAAGGCGATGAACGAGTACACGCAGTTCGAGGGCGACCGCTGCGCGGTCCCGCTGCTCGGCGACGCCTACGGCCTGTACTACAACAAGACGGCGTTCGCGAAGGCCGGCATCAAGAGCCCGCCGAGGACCTGGTCGCAGTTCGAGGCCGACGCCAGGAAGCTGACCGTCCCGCAGGGCGACTCCTTCCGGCAGCTCGGCTTCATGCCGGACTACCACGGCTGGGAGTCCACCACCGAGCACTACCTCGGCCAGTTCTCCCCGACGTACTTCGACCGGGACGGCAAGTCGAACCTGGCGAAGGACCCGGCGTTCGAGAAGGGCTTCACGCTGCAGAAGCGGCTGGTCGACGCGCTCGGCGGCTTCGAGAAGCTGGAGCGCTACCGGGCGGAGCTGGGTGACGAGTGGGGCCCCAAGCACCCCTTCCACACCGGCCAGGTCGCCATGCAGCTCGACGGCGAGTGGCGGCTCGGCATGGCCCTGGACGCGAAGCCCGGCTTCGACATCGGCGTGGCCCCGCTGCCCGTCCCGGACGACCAGGCCGACCAGTACGGCAAGGGCTACATCACCGGCACCATCGCCGGGATCGCCGCCACCAGCACGAAGCAGAACGCCGCGTGGGAGCTGGTGAAGTACATGACCACCGACACCGACGCGGTGGTGGGCTTCTCCAACGCGATCCACAACGTTCCCTCCACCCTGGCCGCCCTTAAGTCGCCGAAGCTGCACTACGACCCGCGCTTCCGCACGTTCCTGGACATCGCCGCGAACCCGCACTCCACGTCCACGCCCGCGTCCCTCAACGGCGGCCAGTACCTGGTGACGATCCAGCAGCTCGGCTACGACTACGAGAGCGGCAAGGTCACCGATCTGAAGGCCGGCCTGAAGAAGGCGGCCGCGCAGATCGACACGGACATCGCGCAGGCGAAGTAGCGATGAGCACGATCACCCTGGCGTCCAAGCACCGCCGCGCGGCGCTGCGCAACCTCGCCTTCCTGTCGCCCTGGCTGATCGGGTTCGCGGTCTTCTTCGCCTACCCGCTGCTGTCCACGGTCTACTTCTCGTTCATGCACTACGACGGCTTCCGGCCGCCGACGTGGAGCGGGACGAAGAACTGGTCCTACGTCTTCTCGCACTACCCGCTGTTCTGGCCCGCCCTGCGCAACACGCTGTGGCTGGTCCTCGTCATGGTGACCCTGCGGGTGCTCTTCGGACTGGGCGTCGGCCTGCTCATCACGAAGATCAAGACGGGCACGGGCGTCTTCCGCACCCTGTTCTACCTGCCCTACCTCGCCCCGCCCGTGGCCGCCACGATGGCCTTCGCGTTCCTGCTCAACCCCGGCACGGGCCCGGTGAACTCGATCCTGGAGAAGGCGGGCGTCCCTGCACCCGGCTGGTTCAACGACCCCACCTGGTCCAAGCCGGCGCTCACCCTGCTCGCGCTGTGGGGCATCGGCGACCTGATGGTGATCTTCATGGCGGCCCTGCTCGACGTGCCCACCGAGCAGTACGAGGCGGCCGAGCTGGACGGGGCGTCGGCCTGGCAGCGGTTCCGCTTCGTGACCCTGCCGAACATCTCCCCCATCGTGATGTTCGCCGTGGTCACCGGCGTCATCCAGACGATGCAGTACTACACGCAGCCGCTGATCGCCGGGAAGGTCGCCTCCGGTGTGATCCAGGGCGCGGGCACCCAGTTCGAGCCCGGCTACCCGGACAAGTCCACGCTCACCCTTCCGCAACTCGTCTACAACCTCGGCTTCCAGCGTTTCGACTACGGCTCCGCCTGTGTCGTCGCCCTGGTGCTGTTCGCGCTGTCGATGGTGTTCACCGCGTTCCTGATGCGGCGCCGCGGCGGTCTGATCCAGGCAGGTGACTGACCCATGACCCAAGTGCTGGACCGGCCGGTGCAGGTCACCGTGCGTCCCGCGGCCGAGCGCACCGCCCGCCGCCGGGCCCTGCTGGAGTGGATCGCGGTGCACTCCCTCGGCGTCGCCGCCGCGCTGTTCTTCGTCCTGCCGTTCGTGTTCGTGTTCCTCACCTCGCTGATGAGCGACAGCCAGGCCCTCAGCCGGGACCTGATCCCGCACACCTGGGAATGGGGCAACTACCGGAAGGTCTTCGACACCCCCGGCTTCCTCACCTGGTGGAAGAACACGCTGCTGTACGCGGGAGGGGGAACAGTCCTCACCGTCGTCTCCTCGATCCCCGTGGCGTACGCGCTCGCCAAGTTCCGCTTCCGCGGCCGCAATCTGGCGCTGATGCTGGTGATCTCGATGATGATGCTGCCGCCGCAGGTCGTCGTCATCCCGATGTACCTGTTCTGGGCCAAGCAGCTGGACCTGTCCGGTTCACTGTGGCCGCTGATCGTCCCGATGGCGTTCGGTGACGCGTTCTCCATCTTCCTGCTGCGGCAGTTCCTGACCACGATCCCGAACGAGTACCTGGACGCGGCGAAGGTCGACGGCTGCGGCGACCTCAGGACCCTGCTGCGGGTCGTCCTGCCGATGGCGCGGCCCGGCATCGCCGCCGTCGCCCTGTTCCAGTTCTTCTACGCCTGGAACGACTACTTCGGCCCGCAGATCTACGCCTCCGAAAACCCCGGCGCGTGGACGCTGAGTTACGGCCTGGAGTCCTTCAAGGGCGCGCACCACACCGACTGGAACCTCACCATGGCCGCCACCGTGCTGGTCATGGCCCCCGTGATCCTCGTGTTCTTCTTCGCGCAGAAGGCGTTCGTCGAGGGCGTCACGCTCACCGGAGTGAAGGGTTAACCACATATGAAACTCACCGTGGTAGGGGGCGGCTCGACCTACACCCCCGAACTCGTCGACGGCTTCGCACGCCTGCGGGACACCCTCCCCGTCGAGGAACTCGTCCTCGTCGACCCGGCCGCCGAACGGCTGGAACTGGTGGGCGGCCTGGCCCGCCGCATCCTCGCCAAGCAGGGCCACCCGGGCCGTGTCGTCACCACCGCCGACCTCGACGCCGGTGTGGACGGCGCCGACGCCGTGCTGCTCCAGCTGCGCGTGGGCGGGCAGGCGGCCCGCGAGCAGGACGAGACGTGGCCGCTGGAGTGCGGCTGCGTCGGCCAGGAGACCACCGGCGCGGGCGGCCTCGCCAAGGCGCTGCGCACCGTCCCCGTCGTCCTGGACATCGCCGAACGGGTCCGGCGCGCCAACCCGCACGCCTGGATCATCGACTTCACCAATCCGGTCGGCATCGTCACCCGCGCCCTGCTCCAGGCCGGCCACAAGGCGGTCGGGCTGTGCAACGTGGCGATCGGACTGCAACGCAAGTTCGCCGCCCACCTCGGCCTCTCCCCCGCCGAGGTGCACCTGGACCACGTGGGCCTGAACCACCTCACCTGGGAGACCGGCGTGCGCCTGGGCGGCCCCGAGGGCGAGGACGTGCTGCCCCGGCTGCTCGCCGAGCACGGTGACGCCGTCGCCGCCGACCTGCGCCTTCCCCGCCCGCTGCTGGACCGCCTCGGCGTCGTCCCGTCGTACTACCTGCGCTACTACTACGCCCACGACGAGGTCGTCGGCGAACTGCGTACCAAGCCGTCCCGGGCCGCCGAGGTCGCCGCGATGGAGAAGCAACTGCTGGAGATGTACGGCGATCCGGCGCTGGATGTGAAGCCGGAGCTGCTGGCCAAGCGGGGCGGAGCCTACTACTCGGAGGCCGCCGTCGACCTCGCGGCGGCGCTGCTGGGCGGTACGGGCAGCCCGTACCAGGTGGTGAACACCCTCAACAACGGCACGCTGCCCTTCCTGCCCGACGACGCGGTGGTCGAGGTGCAGGCCGCGGTGGGCGTCAAGGGCGCCGCCCCGCTGCCCGTGCCGCGCCTGGACCCGCTGTACGCGGGCCTGATCGCGAACGTCACCGCGTACGAGGACCTGGCCCTGCAGGCGGCCCTGAAGGGCGGCCGCGACCGTGTCTTCCGGGCGCTGCTCGCGCACCCGCTGATCGGGCAGTACGCCTCCGCCGACGCCCTCACCGACCGGCTGATCGCGCACAACCGGGAGCACCTTTCGTGGGCCTGACCGGGGGCGTCCTCGCCATCGACGCCGGCAACAGCAAGACCGACGTGGCGGTCGTGGCCGCGGACGGCACCGTCCTCGCCACGGCCCGCGGCGGCCCGTTCCGGCCACCGGCGGTCGGCGTCCGGGCCGCGGTGGACACGCTCGCGCGGGCGGTCGCGGAGGCGTACGCGCGTGCCGGTGTGACCGCCGTCGGGCATGTGGCCGCGTGCCTGGCCAACGCCGATCTGCCGGTGGAGGAGGAGCAGTTGGCGGCGGCCCTGCACGCGCGCGCGTGGGGCTCGTCCGTCGAGGTGCGCAACGACACCTTCGCGATCCTGCGGGCCGGCGTCGCCGAGCCGCGGGGGGTGGCCGTGGTGTGCGGGGCGGGGATCAACTGCGTCGGCATGCGCCCCGACGGCCGCACCGCACGCTTCCCGGCGATCGGCCGCATCTCCGGGGACTGGGGCGGGGGTTGGTTCCTGGCAGAGGAGGCGCTGTGGCACGCGGCGCGCGCGGAGGACGGGCGCGGCGGCCCCACCGAGCTGGCCCGCGCCCTGCCCGCGCACTTCGGTCTGGACTCGATGTACACGCTGATCGAGGCCCTGCACCTGGGGCGCGTCGAGCAGACCCGCCGGCACGAGCTGACGCCGGTGCTGTTCGCCACAGCGGCGGCCGGAGACCCGGTGGCCCGGCGGATCGTCGACCGGCTCGCCGAGGAGGTCACCACCATGGCGGTGGTCGCGCTGACCCGCCTGGACCTGCTGACGGAGGAGACCCCGGTGCTGCTCGGCGGCGGGGTCCTCACCGCCGGGCACACCCGGCTCGACGACGGTGTACGGCAGTTGCTGGCCGAACGCGCGCCCAAGGCCGCACCGCGCGTGGTGCGGGAGCGGCCGGTGATGGGGGCGGCGCTGCTGGGCCTGGACCGGCTGGGAGCGGCGAGAGCGGCGCAGGAGCGGCTGCGGGCGCACTTCGCGGCCCGCGCGAGCTGAGCGGCGACGCGCACCGGGTGTCGCGGCCAGCGGCCGTACGCACCGCGCGACGCGGGCCGACGGCGCCGCGCGCCGCGCGTCACGGGTGACAGGCCGTCACCCGTGAGTGACGTCGGGGGAACCGATCCGGTTCCCCCGACGTATTCATGGGCAGGGCAGTTTCACGACGGGCACGGGCGGGACATCCGGCGTCGGGCCGCGCACCACACTGCGATCCGATCAAGATCGGGTGACGGCCGGTGCGGATACGGGCCCCGGCAGCGATACTTGCGGCGACGGATGACCATGGGGGAGGTCAGCAGTGACACACCCGCAGCGAAGCAGCGCGGTGCCACCGCCGGGCCCCGGCGCGCCCACGATGCCGGCGATCCCCCCGCAGCCCGCCGTCCGTCCCCCCGCCCCAGCGGCCGTCGCGGGCACCGGCTCCCCCACGCCGGGCCGCGCCCCGCGCCGTACGGCGTTCGCCGAGGGCGTGGAGCGGCTGCGCGCCGCCGCCGTCACGGAACCGGGCCGGCTGCGCACGATCGGAGCCGTCCTCGCGCTGCTCGTCGTCGCGTTCGGCGCGGTCACCGCCTGGCAGGTCTCCGAGCGGGCGGCCGCCGCCGACGACGTCCTGCACAAGAGCCGGCCGCTGAGCGCGGCCGCGGCCGACATCTACCGCTCGCTCGCCGACGCCAACACCGCGGCCTCCAGCGGCTTCCTGGCCGGCGGCCAGGAGACCAAGGCCTCCCGCGACCGTTACGAGCGGGACATCCGCACCGCCGCCACCGGCCTGGTCACCGCCGCCGGCAGCTCGGACCCCGGCTCCCCGGCCGCCGCCACGATCACGAAATTGAACCGGCTGCTGCCGGAGTACAAGGGCCTGGTGGAGCGCGCCCGCGCCTACAACCGGCAGGGCTTCCCGGTGGGCGGCGCCTACCTCCGGTACGCCAACGAGAAGATGCAGCAGCAGATGCTCCCGGCGGCCGAGGACCTGTACACCAACGAGAACGAGCGTCTGAACGCCGACTACGCGGACGCCACGCCCTACCCCTGGGCGGCGATCGCGCTCGGAGTGCTGGCGCTGGCGGCCCTCGGCTGGGCCCAGCACCGGCACTACCGGCGCACGCACCGCGTCCTCAACCAGGGCCTGGTCGCCGCCACCACGGCGGCCGCCGTGGTGCTGCTGTGGCTGGTCGTCGGCCACAGCGTCGCCCGCGCGGACCTGAACGACTCCCGTCAGAACGGCGTGCGCTCCCTCAACGTCCTGCAGGACGCGCGCATCGCCTCCCTGAAGGCCCGCAGCAACGAGAACCTCACCCTGGTGGCGCGCGGCGCGGAGACGACCAAGGACGGCAAGGACCTGTACGACACCTCCTTCCGGACGGACATGGCCGCCCTGGACAAGAGCCTGGCCGAGGCCGGCCGGCTCGCCGACGACACCGCCGGCGCGAAGCCGGTCACCGCGGCCGTCGGCAACATGAAGGAGTGGAACCGGCGCCATGACGCGGCCCGCGGCGAGGACGAGTCCGGCGAGTACGAGAAGGCGCTGGACGGCGTGATCGGCGCCAGGGGAGCCACCGGCGAGTGCTTCGACAGCGTCGACGCCAACCTGGCCGCGGCGCTGGAGCACGAGGAGAAGGAGTTCCGGCAGGCGGCCGGCGACGGCCTGGACGCGCTGGGCGGCCTGGCGTGGGGCGCCGCCGTCCTCGCCGTGCTGGGCGCGGCGGGCGCGGTCCTCGGCATCGGCCGCAGGCTGTCGGAGTACCGATGAGGAGCGCACGGGTGGAAGGGGGCGTGACGATGAGGCTGCGACACCTGCGGGCCCGGCTCAGGGGCTGGGGCGGAGTCGGCGCGATGGCGGTCGTGTGCGCCCTGGCGCTGGCGTGCGCGCTGCTGCTGCCCCTGACCCAGCGCGGCGGCGGGAGCGCCGCGGCGACGGACGGCGCCTCCCGGGTCGCCGTCGGCACCCAGGCGAGCGCAGAGACCTGCACGGCCCCCGAGAAGCAGACGCTGGCGCCCTCGGCGGCCGACGGGCCCACCATCGCCCGCATCAAGGCCAAGGGGAAGCTGGTCGTCGGCGTCGACCAGAACAGCTACCGCTGGGGCTACCGCGACCCGAACAAGAAGGGCGCGCAGCTGGAGGGTTTCGACATCGACCTGGTGCACGCGATCGCCCGGGACGTCCTCGGCGACCCGAACGCGGTGCAGTTCAAGGCCATCCCCACCAACCAGCGCATCCAGGCGATCCAGAGCGGCGGCGTCGACATGGTCGTCCGCACGATGACGATCACCTGCAAGCGGCTGCGGGACGTGGCGTTCTCCGCCCCGTACTTCAAGACCGGCCAGCAGGTCCTCGCCCCCAAGGACTCGCCGGTCACGGGCTACGACGGCACGCTCGCCGGCAAGAAGATCTGCACGGCGGCCGGTTCGACGGCGTACACGACGCTCGCGGACGACAAGAAGGCTGGCCGGCTGCCCGCCTCCGCGGACATCTCCACCACCGTGCCCAACCAGCTGGACTGCCTGGTCCGCCTCCAGCTCGGTGAGGTGGACGCGGTGGTCACCGACGGCGCGCTCGCCGCGAGCCAGGCCGCCCAGGACCCGACGGTCGAACTGAAGGGAAGTGCCTTCACCACCGAGTACTACGGCGTGGCGATGAAGAAGGACGCGGACGATCTGGTACGCCGGGTCAATCGCATCCTGGTCGCCTACAGCGCGAGCGGCTGGCAGACGTCGTACGGCACCTGGTTGTCGGCGACACTGGGGAGGGACGCGGCGACGTCCAGACCGCCTGCGCCGCAGTACCTGCGCACGAGCTGACGAGAGCGCCGACACGAGCGGCAACGACCCACACAGCAGCGAGAGGTGATCGATGGGCGTCACGGACCCCGCCGGGCCGGTGATGGACCGGGACGAGGTGGACCGTGCGCTGGCGCGGCTCGGCCAGGAGCACGAGGCGATCGAGACGTCGCTGCTGGCCTTGCAGGACCACGCGGGCCGCAGGCTCCTGGAGGGCGCCGAACTGACCGGCGTCACCCACGAGCGCTGGATCGCCACGGAGGCGTCGATCACGCTGCTGTGGACGTACTTCGACGCCTACACGGCCACGCTGCGCACCGCCCGCGAGATCCGCTCGCGGCGCCGCTGGTCCAGCCGCGAGGACCTGGTGGAGCTGACCGGACTGCTGCGCGGCGAGTGCGTCACCGTGCCGGGAAGCGCGCACGCGGTGAACGGCCAGGGCGGTCCGGGCAAGCTGAGCGAGCACTACTCGCTGGTCGCGCTGGTGGACCGGATGAACGAGCTGTATGCGAGCAGCCTGGACATGGTGGTCGCCGCCGACGCGGTCTGGTCGGCGCTGCCCGCCCGCATCGATTTACTCGCCGCCGAACTCCAGCGCACCCGGCAGCTCGCCCACTCCGTCGGGGTGCGCCCCGGCGAGCACCCGGCCGGCGACGACCTGGAGCGCATCACGCGCACCCTGACGAAGCTGCGTGAGCAGGTGATCTCCGATCCGCTCGCGTTCTGGGTTCCCGCACAGGGCAGTTCGGCGCCCGGCGGCGGCCGCCCGGACACCACGGTCTACGACCGTGAGGCGCGCGCCCTGGACGAGGTGCGCCGGGAGATCGAGGCCGTGCTCACCGTCCGCCAGGACGCCGAGAAGCGGCTGGTGCGGCTGCGGGACGTGCTCTCCCGCGCCGACCGCACCCTCGCGGAGGCCCGCACGGCGCGCGGCGAGGTGCTGGCGAAGATCGCGGCCACCGAGGTGCCGGTGGTCAGCGGCCCGCCGACCGTGCTGCAGGAGCAGCTGGCCACGGCCGCCGAGTACCGGCGCCAGGCGCAGTGGCACCGGCTGTCGCCGCTGCTGGAGTCGCTGGAGCAGCGGGCCGAGGACGAACTGCTGCGCGCCCGCGAGTCGTTGACCGCGGTCACCGCGCCGCTCGCCGTGCGCGCCGAGCTGCGCGGCCGTCTGGACGCGTACAAGGCGAAGGTGGCCCGGCACGGGCTGGCGGAGGACCCGCTGCTGATCGAGCGGTACGAGAGGGCCCGCCGCATGCTGTGGAGCGCGCCGTGCGATCTGCGCGTCGCCGAACAGGCCGTGCTGCGCTACCAGCAGGCGGCCGCCGAGGCGCTCGCCGCACCGCGGGTGCCGGAGCAGCAGAGCCGGTCGGAGGACGTGAGGGGGGAGTCGTCATGAGCCGTGCGGGGCAGAACTGCCAGCGTCCGGGCTGCGACGGGGCGTACGAAGACGTCGGCGGCGGCGAACTGTACTGCGACACCTGCGGGCTGGCACCGGTCGTCTCCCCGACCGGCATGGTCGGCTCGGTGCCGACCGGGCTCACCGCGGGCGGCCGGGGCTCAAGGGGGTCCAGAGGTTCCAGGGGGTCCGCCAGTACGAGCGCGCGCAGCTCGCGCACGTCCTCGCAGTCGTCGAAGTCGCGGCGCTCGGTGTCCGGGCGGCTGTCGCGCTCTCTGTCGGGGAAGTCGACGGGCCGTTCGGTGTCGGTGCGCAGCTCGGGTTCGAGCGCCGCGTCCTCGGGCCGTTCCCGGCTCGGTGCGGGCCTGGTGCAGGTGCCGCCGATCCCGCGGCCCGATCCGCGCGCCATGGTGCTGGACAACCCGGAGGTGCCCGAGCGCAAGCGGTTCTGCTCCCGCTCGGACTGCGGCGCGCCGGTCGGCCGGGCGCGCGGGGACCGGCCGGGCCGCACCGAGGGGTTCTGCACCAAGTGCGGGCACCCGTACTCGTTCGTGCCGAAGCTGAAGGCCGGCGACGTGGTGCGCGGCCAGTACGAGGTCGTGGGCTGCCTGGCGCACGGCGGCCTGGGCTGGATCTACCTCGCCGTGGACCGGGCCGTCGCGGACCGGTGGGTGGTGCTCAAGGGCCTGCTGGACACCGGCGACCAGGACGCGATGGCCGCCGCGATCTCCGAGCGGCGCTTCCTCGCGGAGATCGAGCACGCGAACATCGTGCGGATCTACAACTTCGTCGAGCACCTCGACCAGCGCACCGGCTCCCTGGACGGTTACATCGTCATGGAGTACGTCGGCGGCAAGTCCCTGAAGGAGATCGCCAACGCCCGCCGTACGCCGGACGGCCGCCGCGACCCGCTGCCGGTGGAGCAGGCCTGCGCGTACGGCATCGAGGCGCTGGAGGCCCTCGGCCACCTGCACAGCCGCAACCTGCTGTACTGCGACTTCAAGGTCGACAACGCCATCCAGACCGAGGACGAGCTGAAGCTGATCGACATGGGCGCCGTGCGCCGCATGGACGACGACGAGTCGGCGATCTACGGCACGATCGGCTACCAGGCGCCCGAGGTCGCCGACGTCGGCCCGTCGGTGGCGAGCGACCTGTACACGGTCGGCCGGACGCTGGCCGTCCTCACCTTCGACTTCCAGGGCTACACCACCGTCTACGCGGACTCGCTGCCCGACCCCGACACCATCGAGGTCTTCCGCCAGTACGAGTCCTTCTACCGGCTGCTGGTCCGCGCCACCGATCCCGACCCGGCCCGCCGGTTCGCCTCCGCTCAGGAGATGGCCGAGCAGCTCACCGGGGTGCTGCGCGAGGTGGTGTCGCTGCAGTCGGGGCGGGCGCGGCCGGCGCTGTCGACGCTGTTCGGACCGGAAGTGAAGGTCACCGACACGGAGTTGTTCCCGCGGCTGGAGGGCGAGGTGTCCCGGCTGGGCGCGCGAGCGGTGCGCGGGCGGCGGAGAGCGGGGGCGGCGGGTGCTGCCGGTGCCGGGCTTCCTGGCCTCGCCGGTGCCGGTGTCGCCGTTACTGCTGGGGCTTCGGGTGGTCCCGGGGTCCCCGCGTCGCTGGTGCGGGCGGTGGACATCCGCGCGGCCGCGCTGGCCTTGCCCGTGCCGCACGTCGACCCCGCCGACCCCAACGCCGGTTTCCTGACGGGCCTGATGACCTCCGCGCCCGCCGAGCTGCTCAACGCGCTCGCCGCCGCGCCGGCGCCCTCGGTGGAGACCCGGCTGCGGCAGGCGCGCGCCTGGCTGGAGAACGGCGACTTCGACGCCGCGCGCATGGCGCTGGCCAAGCTGGACGACGAACGGCCGGACGACTGGCGGGTGGTCTGGTACCGGGGTGTGGCCGCGCTGGTGACGGGGGACCACGAGGACGCCGCCCTCGCCTTCGACGCGGTCTACGACGCCTTCCCCGGCGAGATCGCGCCCAAGCTCGCGCTCGGCCTGTGCGCGGAGGTGCTGGGCCAGCTGGACAACGCCGCCGAGTACTACCGGCTGGTGTGGGCGAGCGACCCGAGCCATGTCAGCGCCGCGTTCGGCCTGGCCCGGGTGCGGCTCGCCTCGGGTGACCGCGCCGGTGCCGTCCACACCCTGGAGTCGGTGCCGGAGGCGTCCATCCACTACACGGCCGCCCGCGTGGCGGCGGTGCGGGCCCGGCTGCGGCGGCGCGCCGCGACCGCCGCGGACGGTGCGTTCCTGGATGATCTGACGGCCGCCGCCGCGCAGGTCGAGGCGCTCCAGGCGTACGGTCTGGACCCGGGCCGGCGCGAGCAGTTGGCCACCGAAGTGCTCGGGTGCGCCCTGGACTGGATACTCTCCGGGGGCCAGGGCGGCACGCCGGCCGCCCGGCGAGTGCTGCTCGGCAGCGAACTGGACGAACCCGGGCTGCGCTTCGGACTCGAGCGCTCGTACCGCACGCTGGCCCGGCTCGCGCCCGGCGGCGAGGAGAGGATCGACCTGGTGGAACGTGCCAACCGTTACCGCCCCCGGACGTGGGTGTAGTTGATGTCCCAGATGCCCCAGCAGGCAGCCCTGTCGAACTGCCCGAGCTGTGCGGAGCCGCTCGAGTCGGGTGACCGTTTCTGCGGTGCGTGCGGATACGACCTGTCCGCCGTGCCGGCGCCGCCGCGGGACCACCCGACGATGGCGATGAACGGCTCGGCGCAGCCGGCCCCCGCCGCGGCAGCGCAGCCCGGCCCCGCCACGGCGGCGGGGCAGACCCCGGGCAGGGCGGAGCCGTGGCCGCACGCGGCCGAGCCGGGCGGCTCGGACGCCCCGGCCGCGGTGCATCTGCCCACGGATCTGCCGGGCACGGACTCGGGCGGCGGCGCACTGCCGGGTCCGGCGCCTCAGACGCCGCCCGCGGCACCGTCCGCTCCCCCGGTGGTGCCCCCGCAGGCCCCGTCGGCGGGTCCCGCCGTACCGCCGCAGGCCCCGGCCGCCGTACCGCCGCAGGCTCCCGTCGCTCCTCCTGCTCCCGCCGCTCCCGCCCCGGGTGTCCGTTTCGACCGGCCGGACGAGCCCGACGAGTACGCGCTGCAGGCGCCCGACCCGCGCGCGGCCGCGGAGGCCGCCGCGACCGCGCCGGACACCTCGGTGTGCGTGGCGTGCCGGGCGGGCCGGGTGGACAGCGACGGCTACTGCGAGAACTGCGGGCACGCACAGCCCCGTGAACGCGACCACATGGAGCAGGAGTCCGGTCCGGTGGCCGCCGTCAGCGACCGCGGGCTGCGCCACCACCGCAACGAGGACGCGTTCGCCGTCGCCACCACCGCACTGCCCGACGGTTCACCGGTGTCCCTGGCGATCGTCTGCGACGGCGTGTCCTCCGCGACCCGTCCCGACGACGCCTCCCTGGCCGCGTCCCGCGCGGCCGGCGACGCGCTGCTGACGGCCCTGCCGCGCGGCACGCACCCGCAGCAGGCGATGCACGAGGCGATCGTCGCCGCCTCGCAGGCCGTCAACGCCCTGGCCGACGAGCCCGAGACGGCCCGCGAGCACGCACCGCACCAGAACGCGCCCGCGTGCACCCTGGTCGGCGCGGTGGTCACCAACGGCCTGCTGGTCGTCGGCTGGGTCGGCGACAGCCGCGCCTACTGGGTGCCGGCCGACCGCAGCGCGCCCCCGGCCCGGCTCACCGAGGACGACTCCTGGGCCGCGCAGATGGTGGCCGCCGGGCTGATGAGCGAGGCGGAGGCGTACGCCGACGAGCGCGCCCACGCGATCACCGGCTGGCTCGGCGCGGACGCCTACGAACTGGAGCCGCACACCGCCAGCTACAAACCGGACCGGCCCGGCGTGGTCGTCGTCTGCACCGACGGGCTGTGGAACTACGCGGAGGCGGCACAGGAGATGGCCGAGGTGGTCCCCCTGGACGCCGCCGTGCGCCCGCTGCACAGCGCGCGGGTCCTGGTCGGCCACGCCCTGGACGGCGGGGGCCACGACAACGTAACAGTGGCCGTCGTCCCGTTCCCCGCGCCGCCGCAGGGGGCAGGATCGGCCTGAGGCCCGCGCACGGGAGACCGGGCCGGCCTCGCACGGGGAAGCTCGCGGGCCGGAGGGGACCGGTCCGCGTTCCGGTCCACACCCGCGAGGGTGGTTGAGGGGGATGCGAAAAGGCATGGCCAATTTCTCGAAGTCCGCGGTGCCGCAGTTCTCGGTGGACGTGTACCAGAACGAGTACCTGCCGGAGGGCGGCCGCGAGGTCAACGCCATCGTCACGGTCACGGCGACCGGCGGCGGCACGATCGGCAGCGCGGTGAGCGCGCCGCACCTGTTCACCGCCGGGCAGGGTCCGTCCGCGGCGGTGGCGATCATGGTGGACTGCTCGGGGTCGATGGACTACCCGCCGACCAAGATGCGCAACGCGCGGGACGCGACGGCCGCCGCGATCGACACCCTGCGCGACGGGGTCCACTTCGCGGTGGTCGGCGGCACCCACGTCGCCACCGAGGTCTACCCGGGCGGGGGGCGGCTCGCGGTCGCGGACGCCACCACCCGCGAGCAGGCCAAGCAGGCGCTGCGCCGGCTGAGCGCGGGCGGCGGCACGGCGATCGGCACCTGGCTGCGGCTCGCCGAGACCCTGCTGTCCTCGGCGGACGTCGCCATCCGGCACGGCATCCTGCTCACCGACGGCCGCAACGAGCACGAGTCGCCCGCCGATCTGAAGGCCGCCCTCGAGCACTGCGCGGGACGGTTCACCTGTGACGCGCGGGGCGTGGGCACCGACTGGGAAGTGAAAGAAGTCACAGGGATCGCCTCCGCACTGCTCGGCACGGCCGACATCGTCGCCGACCCGGCCGGCCTGGCCGCCGACTTCACGCGGATGATGGAGACGGCGATGGGCAAGGAGGTCGCCGACGTCGCCCTGCGGGTGTGGACGCCGGTGGGCACGACCATGAAGTTCGTCAAGCAAGTCGCGCCGACGGTCGAGGAGTTGACCGGTCGCCGTACCGAGGCGGGGCCGCGCGCCGGGGACTATCCGACGGGCTCCTGGGGCGACGAGTCCCGCGACTACCACCTGTGTGTCGAGGTCCCGGCCGCGCACGTCGGCCAGGAGATGCTGGCCGCCCGCGTCTCTCTGGTCGTGCCGCAACCGGACGGTGGTGCCCAGAACCTGGGCGCGCAGGGCCTGGTGAGGGCCGTGTGGACCGACGACATGGCCGCCTCCACCTCCCTCAACCCCCAGGTCGCCCACTACACCGGGCAGGCCGAACTGGCCCAGGTCATCCAACAAGGGCTGGACCTTCGCAAAGCGGGCGATATCGATGGAGCAACGGCCAAACTGGGCCGGGCCGTTCAGCTCGCGAGTGCCTCCGGGAACGCGGATACTGCGAAACTGCTTGCGAAGGTGGTGGACGTGGTCGACGCGGCGACCGGTACTGTGCGACTGAAGGCGAAGGTCGCGGAGGCCGACGAGATGACGCTCGAAACCCGGTCGACAAAGACTGTTCGTGTAAAGAAGTGACGCGCTGAAGACCACTGACGTCCGCTGAAGATGACGTGACCTAGCAGGAACGAAGGGACGCACCGACATGCCGACCTGCCCGAACGGACACCAGTCGGGTTCCGACGACTGGTGCGAGGTCTGCGGTCACCGCATGGCCGGTGCCGTACCTCCGCCGCCTCCCCCGCCGCCGCCGGGCGGTGGCTACGGCTTCCCGCCGCCCCCGCCGGGCGCGCAGCCCGGCGGTCAGCCCGGCCAGCCGGGCGGGCGTCATCTGTCCGCCGTGCCGGAGCCCGAGCCGGAGCTGTGCCCGCAGTGCCGCACGCCGCGCGAGGGCGGGGCTCCGTTCTGCGAGGAGTGCCGGTGGAACTTCCTGACCAACACGGCGACCACGTACACCCCGGCCGCGCCGCCGCGCCCGTCGGCGCCGGGCGCGCCGCGCTTCCCGCAGGGTCCGGGGCCGTCCTTCGGTGGCAGTGACTCCTTCGACTACCAGAGCTCACGCCCGTCCCAGGTGAACCGTCCCGCCGAGCCGATCCCGCCGAGCCCGTACGGCGGCGAGCCGTCGGGCCCGGGCGGGGCGGGTGCCTCCGGCGGTCCCGGTGGTCCGTTCGGCGCGGGCGGTCCCGGCGGTTCCGGTGGGCCTGGCGGTCCCGGTGGACCTGGCGCTCCCGGTGGGCCTGGCGGTCCCGGCGGGCCTTCGGGCCCGGGTGGCCAGAGCGGCCCGGGTGGTCCCGGTGCGCCTGCCGGCCCCGGCGGTCCGTTCGGCTCCGGCGGGCCCGGCGGCCCCGGTGGGCCTTCGGGTCCGGGTGGCCAGGGCGGTCCGTTCGGCGCGGGTGGTCCCGGTGGCCAGGGTGGGCCTTCGGGTCCCGGTGCTCCCGGTGGTCCTGGTGCGCCCGGCGGTCCCTTCGGCACGGGTGGCCCCGGCGGCCCGGTGACGCACGGCGGCCCCGGCGGTCCTGGTGCGCCCGGCGCTCCGAACGGCCCCGGCGCCTCCTTCCCCTTCGGCAGCGATCCGTCGCGTCCGGTTCCCCCGCCTCCCGGCCCCACGCCGCCCGCCGGTCCCGGTGGCCAGGGCGGCCCCAGCGGTCCCGGTGCACCCGGCGGCCCGCAGGGCTTCCAGCCCCCCGCGTTCCCGCAGGGCCGCGGCCCCTCGGCGCCGCCGGCTCCCCCGGCCCCGTCCGGGCCGTCGTTCGGCGGCGGTGGCGACGACTGGGTGCTCTCTCCGCCGTCCGGCCCCGGCGGACCCGCTCCGTCCGGCCCGAACGGTCCCGGCGGCGCGAACGGTCCCGGCGGCCCCGGCGGTTACGGCTACCCGCAGGCCGGTGCCACCCAGGCACCGCCCGCGCCGAACGGTCCGGGCGGCTCGGGCGGCCCGAACGGTCCCGGCGGTTACGGCTACCCGCAGCCCGGTGCCACCCAGGCCCCCCCGGCGCCCGGGTTCCCGCAGCAGCCGCAGGGTCCGGCCACCTGGACGGCGACCATCGGCCCGGACCGCGAGTACTTCATGGCGATGATGCAGCGTTCCGGCCCGGAGGCCGCGGGGCTCAACCTGCCCGCGTACTCGCCCGAGCAGCAGCGCACCCTCACCGGCAACCAGGTCAGCATCGGCCGTCGCCGCCACTCCACCGGCGAGACGCCCGACATCGACCTGTCGGTGCCGCCGGAGGACCCGGGCGTCTCGCACCAGCACGCGGTGCTGGTGCAGCAGCCCGACGGCAGCTGGGCCGTCGTCGACCAGAACTCGACGAACGGGACGACGGTCAACGGCTCGGACGAGCCGATCCAGCCGTTCGTGCCGGTCCCGCTCCGGGACGGCGACCGGGTACATGTGGGCGCCTGGACGACGATCACGGTCCGCCGGGGCTAGAGGCTCCCTCCGGCGGATCACCGGGGCGTCGCGGCGCCCGGCAGGTGCCGTGCAGCCGACCTGATCCGCCGGACAGACCCTGGTCCGGCTCGGGGAGGGGCCACACGTGCGGCCCCTCCGGATCGTCCAGCCACGTCCACGCGCGCTCGCCGTCGACCGTGAGGCCGTAGCGCTCGCGGGTCGGCATGCCCTCGCGCTCCCACACGGCGTAGGCCTCCTCGGTTCCGAGGCTGCCGCGGGTGAGGGCGAGCAGGAAGCGGAACAGCTCGCTCTCCCGGGCCCGGCGCGGCAGTCCCGCGGGCGGCGGCTGGGCGTCGGCCGTGGCGGTACCGCGCAGGGGCACGAAGTAGGCGGGCGTCGGCAAGAACCGGCCCTGGGCGTGCCCCGCGTCCCGCACGTCCAGCGCTGCCACCCCGGTGGCGAACGGCGTGACGATCCGGGCGCCGGGACGGCACTGGGCGAGCCAGGTGCGCGGGATCAGCGGCAGCCCGCAGGTGGCGATGATCCGGTCGTACGGGGCGTGCGCGGGCACCCCGCGGGCGCCGTCGCCGGTGACGACGAGCGGGTGGAACCCGGCGGCGTGGAGGTGCCGGCGCGCGGACTCGGTGATGTCCGGGTCGAGGTCGACGGTGACGACGTTCTCCTCGCCCAGCCGGTACGACAGCAGCGCCGCGTTGTAGCCGCTTCCGGCGCCGATCTCCAGTACGCGGTGGCCGTCGGCCGGGCGCAGCGCGACCAGCATCGCCGCCATGAGGGACGGCTGGCTGCTGGAGGACAGCAGTTCCCCGTCGCGCAGGCGGGTGGCGAGCGGAACGTCGTCGTAGGCGCCGCGCAGCCAGCGCTCACGGGCGGCCGGGTCGGGGTGCTCTCCCCAGCGGCGCTCGTGGCCTCCGGGCACGCCGACGTGGTAGGAGGGCACGAAGAGGTGGCGCGGCACCGCCGCGAACGCCTCGCGCCAGCCGGGATCACCGGCGAAGGCCCCGCTCGCCGCGATCTCCCGCACCAGCGCCTCACGCGCCGCGTCGGCGGTCTCCTGCGGCCCCCGGCCGAGAGCACGGGCACTCATGTCTCCACTGTGCTGCGCCCCACGCCCCCGGGCGAGTGCCGAGCGGTGTCCGCGAGGGCCGGTCCTAAGTCTTCCGGCCTCGGTCGCCGCGTCTGAGACCATGGGAGGCGTGACAGAGATTCGGCGCGGCACGCTTCAGGAGCAGACGTTCTACGAGCAGGTCGGCGGGGAGGACACCTTCCGCCGGCTGGTGCACCGTTTCTACCAGGGAGTCGCGGAGGATCCGCTGCTGCGGCCGATGTACCCGGAGGAGGACCTCGGTCCGGCCGAGGAGCGGCTGGCGCTGTTCCTCATGCAGTACTGGGGCGGCCCCACCACTTACAGCGAGAACCGCGGTCATCCGCGGCTGCGGATGCGGCACGTGCCGTTCACCGTGGACAAGGCGGCGCACGACGCGTGGCTGCGGCACATGCGGGACGCCGTGGAGGAGCTCGGCCTGTCCGAGGAACACGAGCGCACGCTGTGGAACTACCTCACGTACGCCGCGGCCTCGATGATCAACACCCCTGGCTGAGCCGGGCCGTCGAGCGATCGCACGCCGAGCCGTTCCCGCGCCTGCGGCCCTTCTGGCCCCTCCGGCCCCTCGCGCCCCGATGAGCGCCGTAGGAGTCCCGCATTCCGGTCGTAGCACGCCGGATTCCGGTCACGATCCGGTCAAGCCGGGTTCACAACCGCTTACCCGCGCGCGCCCCCTCTGACAACATCGCCGAGAGGTCTGGACAACAACGGCGGGGGGCCGGGGGTGGCGGGGTTCGGGGGGCTTGCCGGGTTCGTGCTGCTGCGCGCCCGGGCGCACCGTCCTCTGCTCGCCGCCGCCCTGCTCACCGTCCTGCTCACCACCTCCGTCCTGGCGGGCCTGACCGCCTACGCCGGCGCGATCGGCGACGCCGCCGTGCGGCACGCGCTGGCCCAGCCCGCCCACGCCGCCGACGCCGCCCTGGTCGTCAAGGCCGACGTCCCCGTCGGCGGCCGCAGCGCCGCCGACGCCGCCGTACGCCGGGCCGCGCGCACCGCGTTCGACGGGCTGCCGGTGACCGTGCGGACGCTGGTGCGGTCCGGGCCGTACGCCCTGCCCCGTTCCGTGCAGCCGCCCGCCGAGCGGTCCGGGGACCCCGATCTGACGCACTTCGCGGCCCTGGACCCGTCCCAGGTGCGGCTCGTCGAGGGCCGCGCGCCCCGCGTGGGCGCCGGGGACGTCGAGGCCGCGCTGCCGCAGGCGGCCGCGCGCCGCCTGGGGCTGAGGCCCGGCGCCCGGCTCCCTCTCACCGACCGCTTCGGCGGCAAGCCGGTGAACGTGCGGATCACCGGCGTGTACCGGCCCGCCGACGCCGCCGCGCCGTACTGGCGGCTGGACGACGTCGGCGGGCGCGGCGTGAAGAAGACCGACTTCACCACCTACGGCCCGCTGCTCACCGACCCGCGGGTGCTGACCGGCGCCACGGTGAGCACCGGCCCGTCGGCGTGGGTGGTGACCGCCGACTTCTCCACGCTGACGACCGACCGGATCGACGCCCTGCGTTCCTCCGCGGCCCACGCGGGCGCCGCCGTGCGCTCCGCCCCTGCCCTCGCCGGGGCGACGACCGCGGTCACCTCGCTGCCCGGCGTCCTGGACGGGATCGAGCGCTCGCTTCTGGTCTCCCGTTCCACACTGCTGATCGTCGCCCTCCTGCTCGCCCTGCTCGCGGCCTGCGCGCTGCTGCTGGTCGCCCGGCTGCTGAGCGCCGAACGCGCCGCCGAGACCCGGCTGCTGCTGGCCCGCGGCGCCTCCCGCGGCCGCCTCGCGGGCCTGGCCGCGCTGGAGGCGCTGCTGCCGGCCGTGCCGGCGGCGCTGTGCGCACCGCTGCTCGCCGGGCCGCTGACCCGGCTGCTGGCGGGGCAGGGGCCGCTGGCCAGGATCGGTCTGCGGCTGGACGTGCCCGCCGCCGGCCGGCCGCAGGTGTGGCTGGTGGCGGCGGGCGTCGCCCTCGGCTGCGCGCTCGCCGTGACGGTGCCCGCGCTGTCCGCGAGCGCCCGGCGCGCGGGCCGGGCGCGGGCGCTGCCCGGCGCGCTGCGGGCCGGCGCCGACCTGGGGCTGCTGGCGATCGCGGGGCTCGCCTACTGGCAGCTCGCCACCCGCGCCGCCGTCAGCGGCGACCGCACCGGCGCCCTCGGCATCGACCCGCTTCTGGTCGCCGCGCCCGCGCTGGCCCTGCTCGCCGGGACCGTGCTCACCCTGCGGCTGCTGCCGCCGGTGGCCCGGCTCGCCGAGCGCCGCGCGACCGGGGGACGCGGCCTCGCGACCGCGCTGGCCGGCTGGCAGTTCAGCCGCCGCCCCATGCGCGGGGCCGGACCCATGCTGCTGCTCGTGCCGGCCGTCGCGCTCGGCATGCTGGCCATCGGCCAGGGCGCCTCCTGGAACCGCTCGCAGCAGGACCAGGCCGACTTCCGGGCCGGCGCCCCGGTGCGGGTGACAGCCGCCGGAGACGCCGGCCCGGCACGCACAGAACAGCTCGCCGCCCTGCACGACGTCACCTCGGCCGCGCCCGCCGTACGCACCGCGCTCCCGCTGTCGGACAACCGCACCGCGACCGTCCTCGCCCTGGACACCGCGCACGCCGCCGACACCCTGCTGCTGCGCCACGACCTCGCCGACCGTCCGGTACGGCCGCTGCTCGCCGGCCTCGCCCCGGCCGAGCAGTCGGCGGGGGTGGCCGTCCCCGCCGGCACCGCACGGCTGCGGCTGACCGCGACCCTGCACAGCTCCGACCCCGAAGGGGGCGCCGACGTGACGCTCACCGTGGAGGACCGGTGGGGCGTGCCGTACCAGATGCCGGCCGGGCGGCTGCCCGCCGACGGCCGCCCGCACCCGCTCACCCCGGACCTCGGCGGCGCCCGCGGCCCGCTCGCCCTCACCGGCGTCCAGCTCGTCGTCGCCCAGCCCAGCGGCCGCGCCGAACAGCACCGGCTGACACTGGACGCGCTGACCGCCACGGCCGCCGACGGCACCGAACGGCGTCTGCCGCTGACCACCGCGTGGAGCGCCGTCTCCCGCGCCGACGGCACCGTCGCCGGCCCCGACGCCGGCTCGATCCCGTCCCGGCCGCGCCTGACGTCCACCGCCCCTCCCACCCTCACCTACTCCACCGGCTATCTGCCGGCCGGCGACCGCTGGCTGTCCGCCGCGGTGACGGTCCGGATGCGCATCGCGCAGCCGCCGGCGCCCGAGGTCACCGGCGTGGCCACCGACCGTTTCCTCGCCGCCACGGGCGCGCGCACCGGGCAGCGGGTGGACGCCGTCTTCGGCGGGGAGAGTGTGCCGGTGCGGATCGTGCGCACGGTACGCGAACTGCCGACGACCGGTGACGCCGAGGGCGGCGGCGCCCTGCTCGTCGACCTGCGCGCCGTCGACCAGGTGCTGCAGGCCCGTTACGGCACGAGCGTCACGCCCACCGAGTGGTGGCTGGACACCGGCGCCCCGGCCGAGGTGGCCGCCACCGTCCGGGCCTGGCCCGACATCGACCCCTCGCAGGTCGTGGTGCGCGCGGAGATCGCCGAGGAACTGCGGGACGACCCGTTCGGCGCCGGGCCCGAGGCCGCGTTCGCCGCGGCCGCCGCGGTGGCGGCCGCGCTGGCCGCGGTCGGTTTCGCGGTCAGCGCGGCCGGGGCGCTCAGGGAACGGGACGCGGAGTTCGCGGTGCTGCGCGCGCTGGGCACACCGCGCCGCCGCCTGGCCCGCATGATCGCCGCCGAGCAGGGGGTGCTGGTGGTGCTGGCGCTGGCCGTCGGCGCGGCGCTCGGCGCGGTGCTGACCCGCGCGGTGATCCCGCTGATCCTGCTCACCGCCGAGGCCGCCCGCCCGCTCCCCGAGGTCCTGGTCCAGCTGCCGGCCGGGCAGGTCGCCGTGCTGCTCACGGCCGTCGCCGCCGTCCCGCTGGCCGTCTCCCTGCTCCTGTCGCTGCGCCGCGCGGACCCCGCGTCGGCGCTGCGGGAACAGGGAGGTGAGTGAGATGCCGGCGCCGCGTACGGCACCTCGCGTGCCCGCCGTACCCGCCCCGTGGATCCGCACCCGGCTGCGCGCCGCTCCCGCGGCCGCCTGCGCGCTGGCGCTGCTGGTGGCGCTGACGGCCGCTCTGGCCGCCGCCTTCCCGCGCGCCGTCGACCGCTACGAGGACGCCGGTCTCGCCCACGCCGTCGAACGGGCCACCCCCGGCCGCACCACCCTGTGGGTGGCCGCCCCGGCGCCCGACGGCGCGTCCTCCGTGCGGGAACTCGAACAGTCCCTGCGCCCGGGCACGTTGGCCGCCCAGAACCGCACAATCCTGGCCGCCCTGCGCGCTCCGCTGGCCGTGGACCGCGACCAGTCGACGTACGGGGTACGCACGTTCGAGGAGCTGGAGGTGCCGGACGCCTGGCTGCCGCGCCCCTACGGCCTGCCCGCGCGCGTGCTCCTCGCCACGCAGTCCGGTCTCGGCGAGCACGGGCGGCTGCACGCAGGCCGGCTGCCCCGCACCACCGGCCGGGTGAGCGCGACGACCGCCGAAGTGGAGGGCGCCGTCACCACGGAGACGGCGAAGGCCCTCCACGTGCAGGTGGGCCGCGTCCTGCACGTCCCGGCGGTCGGACGTTCCCCGCTCACCGTCCGCATCACCGCGATCGTCGCACCGCGCACCCCCGACGGCGCCTACTGGTCGGCCGACAGCCTGCTGCGCAGCCCGACCCTCAAACCCGTGCCCGGCGGTGGCACGGACCCGCTGCGCTACTGGCTCGGCACCGTCCTGCTCCCTCCCGACGCGGCCCCCGCCCTGCTCGGCACCGGCGGCGCCCCGCAGCGCTACTGGCGGTTCGCCCCCGACGCCGCCGCCCTGCACGGCCGGGACGTCGCGGCGCTGAAGTCCTCGGTCGCCGCCCTGGAGTCCGGGCCGGCCCTGCGCGAGATCCGCTCCGCCGTCGACCCGGACGCCGACGCCGACACCGACCTCGACACCGTCCTCACCTCCTACGACGGCCTGCGCTCCGGTGTCTCTCCGCTCGTCGCGGTCGCCGCGTTCGGCACCGGCACGGTCGCCGCCGTCATCCTGGCCATGGCCGGGGGCCTCGCCGCCGACCGCCGCCGCACCGAACTGGCCCTGCTGCGCGCCCGCGGCGCCTCCCTGCGCGGGATGGCGGGACGCCTGGTCGCAGAGACGGCCGTCGTGGCCCTGCCGGCCGGGGCGCTCGGTCTGCTCGCCGCCGTCCTCGCCGTGCCCGGCGGCCGTCCGCTGCCCGCCGTGGCCGCCGCCCTCGCCGTCACCCTCGTCGCCTGCGCCGCGCTGCCGGTGCGCGCCGCGGCCGCGCACCGGCAGGTCCGCGTCCACTCCGGCCGCCAGGACGTGACGGCCCGGCGCCCCTCCCGGCGGCGCACGGTCGCCGAACTCACCGTGCTCGCGGGCGCGGCCGCCGCCGTGGAGACCCTGCGCCGGCAGGGCGGCGACGGCGGCCAGCTGGTGTCCGCGGCGCCCGTGCTGGTCGCGGTGATCGCGGCGCTGGTCCTGGTGCGGCTGTATCCGTGGCCGCTGCGCCGGCTGGCCCGCCCAGCCGGGCGGCTGCGCGGTGTGGTCGGCCCGCTGTCCCTGGCCCGCGCCGGCCGCTCGTCCGCCTCGGCCGTACTGCCTCTGCTGGCGCTGCTGACCGCCCTGACCACGGCCGCGTTCGGCGGCTCGGTACTGGCCGGTGTGCGCGAGACCCGCGACCACGCTGCCCTGCTCGCCGTGGGCGCCGACGCCCGCGTGGAGGCGCAGACCACGACCGTGCTGCCGGCCGGCCTGGCCGACCGGGTGCGCCGCGTGCCGGGGGTGAACGCGCTGACCGAGGTCAGCATCTCCTACCAGGCGACGGCCGCCGACAGCCCCGCCTCGGTGCCGGTGGCCGGAGTGGGCCCGGCCGACTATGCCGCGCTGACCGCCCGCACCGGCCTCGGCGCCCTTCCCGCGAGCGCGCTGCGTGCCCCCGCGGCCTCCGGCGCCGTCCTGCCCGCCCTCGCCTCCCCCACCGTCGCCCGCACCTACGGCACCCGGCCCTTCCCGGTCCGCCTGGACGACGGCAGCACCGTCACCGTGCGCATCGCGCTCGTGCGGGAGCGGACCCCGGCCGTGCCCGGCGACCGCTTCCTGGTCGTGGACCGGGGCGCACTCACCCCCGAGGCCGCCCGCCCGGCCGCGCTGCTGCTGACCGGCGACCACATCGACGCGGCCGCACTGCGCCGGACGGCGGGCGGCACCGCGGGCGTACAGCTGCGATCGGCGGTGCGCGCCGGGTACGTCGACTCACCGCTGCAGTCCGGCGCGGAGGACGTCTATACGGCGGCGGTCCTGGCCGGAGCCGGATACGCCGTGCTCGCCCTGCTGCTGTCCCTGCTGCGCGCCGCACCCGAACGTACCGCGCTGCTCGCCCGGCTGCGCACGATGGGCCTGACCCGGGCCCAGTCCCGCCGTCTGCTGATCCTGGAGTCCCTGCCGCAGGCCGTCCTCGCCACGGCGGGCGGCGCCCTGACGGCCTGGGCGGCGATCCGCCTGCTCGCCCCCGGCATCGACCTCACGTCGATCGCCCTGGCCGCGAACCCGGCCGCGGGCCCACCCGCAGCCCTGCACACGGACGCCGTGTCCCTGACGGTCCCGGCGCTGGCGGTGCTGGCGGTGGCGGTCGGCGTCGCGGCGGCCCAGGCGTGGTGGACGGGCCGCCGGGGGGCGGTACGCGAGCTGAGGGTGGGGGATGCGCGGTGATGACCCGTGCCCTGCGCCGAGGCGGCGCCGAGGAACCGTGCCGAGGCGGCGCCGAGGAACCGTGCCGAGGCGGGGCTGCGGAACCGTGCCGCGTGCACCGAGGCTGCCGTACACCGAAGAACGCTCCGCGCCGGAGGTCCCGATGACAAGCAACCCCACGCTCGCCGATCTGGCGACCAAGGCGGCGGCCGCCCGCAACACCCCGGCCTACGGCCATGACGCGCTGATCACCTGCGACCGCCTGGTGCGGATCTTCACCGCCGACGGCGTCGAGGTGCAGGCCCTCCAGGGCCTCGACCTCCTCGTGCGCGAGGGCGAGCTGATGGCCCTCGTCGGCGCGTCCGGCAGCGGCAAGTCCACCCTCATGAACATCCTCGCCGGCCTGGACACCCCCACCGCCGGCGCCGCCCGGGTCGCCGGCCACGACCTGCTGGCCATGACCGCCAAGGACCGCCTGGCCTACCGCCGCGAGGTCGTCGGCTTCGTCTGGCAGCAGACGTCGCGCAACCTGCTGCCCTATCTCACGGCGGCGCAGAACGTCGCCCTCCCCCTCCAGCTGAGCGGCAACCGCACCCACGCCCGCCGCCGTGCCCGCGCGCAACGCGCCCTTGAGCTGCTGGAGTTGCTGGCCGTCGCGGACTGCCGCGACCGGCGCCCGCACCAGATGTCCGGCGGGCAGCAGCAGCGCGTCGCCATCGCCGTGGCCCTGGCGAACGACCCGGCGGTGCTGCTCGCCGACGAACCCACCGGCGAGCTGGACTCACACACCGGGGAGCAGATCTTCGCCGCGTTCCGCACGGCGAACGAGCATCTGGGCACGACCATCGTGATCGTCACCCACGACCAGGCGGTCGCGAGCGAGGTCCGCCGCACGGTCGCCATCCGGGACGGCCGTACGTCCACGGAGGTGCTGCGCCGCAGCGAGGTCGACGCGACGACCGGCCACGAGACGGTGGTGGCGCGCGAGTACGCGATGCTGGACCGCGCCGGCCGCCTTCAGCTGCCCGCGGAGTACACGCGCACGCTGGGCATGCGCGACCGGGTGGCGCTGGAACTGGAGACCGACCACATCAGCGTGTGGCCGGACCAGGAGGAAGAGTGAAGGTGCGCTTCCACGCACGTCAGGGGGCCGAGCGGGAGCGGAGGCCCGTGCGGTGAGGAGACCTCGACCCGCGCCGGACACCGTCAGCGCACGCTGACGCCGAGCCCGCCGAGCGCCCCGGCTCCCGCCGTGCGCACGGCGATCGAGCCGAACGGCGTGCTCAGCCGCAGCCACGCCCCCGACGAGAAGAGCGCAGGCTGCTCCGCGGCCTCACCGGGCCGCAGGAAGCCGAGGGACTGCGCGGCGTGCACGACCCGCACCGGGAGGCGCGTCTCCCCCACGGTCCGGGACCAGATGTCCCGCCCGATGAGGTCGAGTTCGGCCCGGGTGCGCCGGTCGGCGGCCAGTTCCTCGGTGCGGGTGCGGAACTCGGCGACGACCGCGCCGACCAGGCCGCGCAGCTCGCTCGCGGACGGCAGTCCCGGCTCGCGCCGCCAGCCGCCGCGCGGGGGCAGAACGCCCGCCCAGGGCGGACCGGTCACCGCGGCGGGGACGACGGCCGTGGCGCCCGCCTCGTCGACGGACTCCAGCAGCTCACCGGCGGAGACGGTGACGTCCAGGGTGACGTCGAGTCCCTTCTCGTACGGCTTCGCCAGCCGTACCGCGCGGATGGCGAGCACCTCGAACGACGGCGGCCGCCCGAACACGGCCAGCGCGGTGCCGGCCGCCTGCAGGCGCACCGCGGCCGACCGGTCGTAGTGCAGCAGCCGGGAGAGGAAGGCGGCGAGGTCCGCCGCCTCCGTCTCGTCGGCGAGGTGCAGCACCGTCATGCCGCGACGGCCTCCTCGTCGGCGCCGTCACCGGCGTCGTCGGTGTACCGGGTGAGGAACTCCCGTTCCTGCTCGGTGATCCGGCGCGGCCGCTGCGCCTCGAAGTCGAACGGGACGATCACGGTGGAGGCCCGTACGTAGACCGCGTCCGCGTCCTTCACCTCGTAGGAGACGGTGAAGGAGGCGGCCCTGATCTGCGTGACCCACAGCTCCACGTCCACCGGCGTGGGCCGGTGGACGAGCTGCCGCTTGTAGTCGATCTCGTGGCGCGCCACCACCGACCCGTCCCGTGACCCGGCGTCCCGGAGGGACAGGAAGTCGATGCGGGCCTCCTCCAGGTAGCGGAGGAAGACGGCGTTGTTGACATGGCCGTAGGCGTCCATGTCCGACCAGCGCAGCGGGCAGGGGTAGATGTGCCGCAAGATCAGCCCCGGGTCAGCTTCTTGTAGGTGGCACGGTGCGGACGGGCGGCGTCCGCACCGAGCCGCTCGACCTTGTTCTTCTCGTACGACTCGAAGTTGCCCTCGAACCAGAACCACTTGGAGTCACCCTCGTAGGCGAGGATGTGCGTCGCGACGCGGTCCAGGAACCACCGGTCGTGGGAGACGACGACGGCGCAGCCGGGGAACTCGAGCAGCGCGTTCTCCAGGCTGGACAGGGTCTCGACGTCCAGGTCGTTGGTGGGCTCGTCGAGGAGGAGCAGGTTGCCGCCCTGCTTGAGGGTGAGCGCGAGGTTCAGGCGGTTGCGCTCACCGCCGGAGAGCACACCGGCCGGCTTCTGCTGGTCCGGGCCCTTGAAGCCGAACGCGGAGACATAGGCGCGGCTCGGCATCTCGACCTGGCCGACGTTGATGTAGTCCAGGCCGTCGGAGACGACCTCCCACAGCGTCTTCTTCGGGTCGATGTTCTCGCGGCTCTGGTCGACGTAGGAGATCTGGACGGTCTCGCCGACCTTGATGGAACCGGAGTCCGGCTCCTCCAGGCCCTGGATCATCTTGAACAGCGTGGTCTTGCCGGCGCCGTTCGGGCCGATCACGCCGACGATGCCGTTGCGCGGCAGCGTGAAGGACAGGTTGTCGACGAGGACCTTCTCGCCGAAGGCCTTGTTGAGCTGGTCGACCTCGACGACGACATTGCCCAGGCGGGGGCCCGGCGGGATCTGGATCTCCTCGAAGTCCAGCTTCCGCATCTTTTCGGCCTCGGCGGCCATCTCCTCGTACCGCGCGAGGCGGGCCTTGGACTTGGCCTGGCGCCCCTTGGCGTTGGAGCGGACCCACTCCAGCTCTTCCTTGAGGCGCTTGGCGCGCTTGGCGTCCTTCTGCCCCTCGACCTTGAGACGGGTCTGCTTGGTCTCCAGGTACTTGGAGTAGTTGCCCTCGTAGCCGTGCAGACGGCCGCGGTCGACCTCGCAGATCCAGCCGGCGACGTTGTCCAGGAAGTACCGGTCGTGGGTGACGGCCACGACGGTGCCCGGGTACTTGGCGAGGTGCTGCTCCAGCCAGTTCACCGACTCGGCGTCGAGGTGGTTCGTGGGCTCGTCGAGCAGCAGCAGGTCGGGCTGCTGCAGCAGCAGCTTGCACAGCGCGACGCGGCGGCGCTCACCACCGGAGAGGTTGGTCACGGGCCAGTCGCCGGGCGGGCAGCCCAGGGCGTCCATGGCCTGCTCGAGCTGGGCGTCCAGGTCCCAGGCCTCGGCGTGGTCCAGCTCCTCCTGGAGCTTGCCCATCTCCTCCAGCAGCGCGTCCGAGTAGTCGGTCGCCATGAGCTCGGCGATCTCGTTGAACCGGTCGAGCTTGCCCTTGATCTCGGCGACACCCTCCTGGACGTTCTCCAGGACGGTCTTGTCCTCGGTCAGCGGCGGCTCCTGCAGCAGGATGCCGACGGTGTAGCCGGGCGCGAGGAAGGCGTCGCCGTTCGACGGCTGCTCCAGCCCCGCCATGATCTTCAGGATCGTCGACTTACCGGCGCCGTTCGGGCCGACAACACCGATCTTTGCGCCAGGCAGGAAGTTCAGGGAGACGTCGTCAAGGATTACCTTGTCGCCGTGCGCCTTGCGCGCCTTGCGCATGGTGTAGATGTACTCAGCCAAGAGAAACCGTCCGGCAGCTTGAATCTGGCAGTGGGCAGATACACCCCATCTTGCCTGACCGCCACCCTCGGGGGGAAACCCGTTCGGTCGGGGGGCTGTGACCTGGGGTTTCCTTACGTCCGCCCTGAGCACCCAGTTACCGTCGGTCGCCGTCGTCGGCCCTGGGTGCCGTCGCACGGCCGGCGACGAGCCGGTGGACGATCATTCGTCGGACTCCGGTCAGTAAAGACGGGCTCCGGTCAATGAGGATCGGCTCCGGTCTCGTCCAGAAAATTGCTTCCCATGATGCGTCCGTCGAGCGCGGCGCTCGGGGGCCGCTCTCGCCCGCTGGGCACGGAGACCTTCTCATCGGTAGCTCTCGACAGCCACCGGCTGGGGCGCGGGCGCTCACCGCCTCCCAGCGAGCCCGGGCGCCCACACCGCCGGGCCGGTGCGCCTGACCTGGGCCGCCGGGTCGGCGCTCGCGGCCTGTGCCTGGGTGTCCCTGCATCTGCGTGTGGACCCCGCTCTGCATACCGTTGCGCTCTTCGCCCACCTGGCCTTCCTCGTGCTGGGCTTCGGCGCGGTGCTCGTCGCCGACTACTACGCCCTGCTGTTCCTGACACGCCGCTGCACCCTGCGCGATGCCGTACAAGGGGCCGGCCGCCTGCACATGCCCATCTGGACCGGCCTGGCCGGACTGGTGGCCAGCGGGGTCCTGCTCCACCCCGACCTCAGCTCCCCGCTCACCCGGCTCAAACTGGTCCTGGTGCTCGCCCTCACCCTCAACGGCCTGCAGGCCGGGCTGCTCAACCGGCGTCTGGTCCAGCAGCCCGCCGCCGAGCCCGCCCCGCGCCTGCTGCTTCGGGGCGCCGCCACCGCCCTCGTGTCCCAGCTGTGCTGGTGGGGCGCCGTGGTCATCGGGTTCAGCAACAGCCGACACTGACAGCCGCATGCCCGGCCGCCGTGGAACACCCGGGACCGAGGCCCCCGCTCCGGCCGCCCCCTGGACGCACCCCAACTCTCACTCCGCGTCGACGGAGCCCGGCGTGCGGTTCATGGCGATGGCTCTGTTGTTCGGGCAGCTCGCGAGCGCCAGGTGGTCCAGGAAGCTGTAGGGCACTCCCGGTACACCCGGTGATCAGCCACCCTCGGCCTCCCGGCGCCGGAGCAGTACCAGGACTCCGCCGCCGATCACCACCAGGCCGATGGCCGAGCCCGCGATCAGCGGGGTGAGGGCGCTGCCGCCGGTGTCGGCGAGGTTGGTGGGCACCGTGGCGCCGGTGGAACCGCCGACCGTGGCCGGACTCGGCTCCGCGACGGTCTGCGTGGACAGGGTGGTCGTAGCGCCCCGGGTCTTGCAGTCCAGTACACCGGTGAACCGCTGGGACAGCCCGGCGGGGCCGGTGATCGTGACGTCGTAGGGCTGGTCCTCCTGCAGCGGCATCGTCACCGTGCGCGGCGCGCCGGCCGGGACGGTGTACGTGGTGCCCATGAGCTCGAAGGTGAACGGCTGGTCGCCGCGGTTGACGGCGGTGATGTCCACCCCGCCCTTGACGCAGTCCTCCTTCGCCGACAGCGCCGGTATCGGCCCCTGGGCGGCCCAGGTCGCGCTCGCCCGCGCCGATACGGTGGACTCGCTGGACCCGGCGAGGATCTGCGTCTGGCTGCGGCTGTCGGAGGTGAAGGCCCTGCCCACGGGCACGGTGGTGGAGGCCTGCACGGTCAGCTGGGCGGTGCCGGCCGCGGCGTTCTCCGGCACCGCGAAGAAGAGCTTCGTACCGTCGGGCGCGGCGGTCACCGGCTTGCCGTCCTTGCCGACGATCCGCACCCCGTTCAGCGCCGCGTCGGCCGGCGGTGACACGACCGCGCCTGCCGCGCCGGTGTGCACGGTCACCGGACCGAGCAGCTCACCCGGGTGACCGGAGACCGCCGGCGGGTCCAGGGTCAGCGAGGCCGCCGGCTCGGGCAGCTCGCGGGCGCTTCTGAAGAGGTGGTCGGCGAGCTGCTCGGCCTGCTGGTCCACCGCGTCTACCCGCGCACCATCGGAGTAGCGCCAGATGGCCACCTGGGTTCCTGCCGCCGCGTCCTGCTCGGTGAGTCCCCCGTGGATGCCGGCCTTCTCGGCCAGCGCCGCCAGGTCGTTCACCTGCGGATAGGAGTGCTGCAGGATCCAGCGGATGCGGCCCGCGTTCTTGTTCGCGCCGAGGGAGGTACCGCTCCACGGGGTCTCGTGGTACTTGGCGTCCCGCTGCGTGGGGTTGTACAGATCGACACAGTACGTCTGCAGAGTGCCGCCGCCGTCGACGGACATCTCGAACAGGCCCGCCGACACCTGCTGGTCGGTGCTGCCGTCGTGGACGACCGCGGTTCCGAAGGTCTTCAGGCCGCCCATGGTCGCGATCGCCCCGGCCGGGCTCTGCGGCACCTCGGTCGCCGAGGCCGGTGCGGCCCCGGTCAGCGCGCCCGCGGCGACGAGGCCGGACACCAGTGCGGCGGCGACGAACCGGCTCGTTCCTCGCCCGCGCACGGACCGCGCCGTGAGCGCGGCGAACGAACAAAACACAGCAATTCCCCTTCGCGCAGGACCCCTTGACGTGGGGGGTATGCGGTCCCACCAGCAGAATCGGGAGCCCCGAGAGCTCTCCCGCATCCTAGGGAGGCCGTCGCACCGGCATTCGCCGTCATCTTGTCGGACCGGTGATCCGACTCGTAATCGTTATCGCGGACACCGCCTGCGAGCTGGGCTTATCGACAAATCCACCGGATGCTTCGGCATGCATGTGCCGATAAGCCGCAGTCGTACCGCCGTGGGCGTATCCCGACATCGGGAACCTGACGTCACGTCACCGCCAGGGTCTCAGCCTGCCGTTGGGGCTCCTCCGGGCGCGGCGTCTCCCAGTCGGGCTCGGGGCGCCCCGGCTGCGCGGTGACGGTGGCGGTCGCCCCTTCGGGTCGGCTCGTCCGCTTGAACGCCGTGGTGCCCCGCGCCAGATCGTGGCCGATCGCCACCGCGTCCACGTCGGCGGATGTCCAGCCGGGCTGGCCCTCCCGCACCTCCGTGCGCACCTTCAGCCGGCCCTGCACGACGACCGGATCGCCCACGCTCAGCGACGCCGCCACGTTCACGGCCAGCTGCCGGTTGGCCCACACCGTGAAGAAGTTGGTGTGCCCGTCGGTCCAGGTGTTCTTCTCCCGGTCCAGATAGCGCGCGGTCACCGCCAGCCGGAAGCGCGCCGACGCGCCCGACGCGAGTTCCCGGAACACCGGCTGCGTCGCCACGTTGCCGACCGCGCAGATCATCGTCTCGTTCATCTCGGTAACCCCTCCCGGATACGCCGACGGGCCCGTCCCGACGGCGGCGTCTGGCCACGGCGGCCGGGTCGAACCCTCTGCCGCCGCGCACGGCAGCCGCGTCCGTAGCGGCTGCCGGTGCGACAACCGCGTCCGTCGCAATCGCCGTCACCTGTGCGACAACCGCGTCCGTCGCAATCGCCGTCACCTGTGCGACAACCGCGTCCGTCGCGATCGCCGCACAGCCAGACTGCCTCCGTCGGGCCGGGCCCGCTGAGCGCTGTGGATCAGCCCCGACTTGTGGACAACTCCGCCACCCGCACGGGTGAACCGTCGTCCCGCGACCCCTCACCCACCCCCTTCACCGGCTCAGTGACTCACCCCCACCCCCGTGACCCGGGCGTACTGCTCCCGCACCTCGCGGTACCGCAGCAGCTCCGCGGCGAGCGGATCGAGCACGCGGGCCCGGCCGCACGCGCCGGCCGCCTCTCTGAGCCGCCGTTCCGCCTCCTGCCCGTACCGCCGGGCCGGACCGCGTGCCGCCATCCGGCATCCCCACTCGATGAAGGGACCACCGACGATCCCGCACACCATCAGCAGCACCGGCACGCCCAGGTTCGGCGCCATCACCCCGATGATCTGCCCCACCAGCCACACGCCGCCCACGATCTGCAGCAGCGTCATCGACGCCTGCGCCAGCACCGCGACCGGCCACCAGCCGGGACGCGGCGGCCGCCCCGGAGGCAGCCCGGCCCGCGTCGTCAGCTCGTCCAGCGCCTCCGGCAGCCCCTGCGCGCCGCGCACCGCCGCCTCCCGCACCGCCTGCGCCCAGGGCGCGGGCAGCCCGGCCGAGGCCTGGTCCGCCACGGTGCGCACCGCGTGCTCGACGCGCTGCCGCGCGGTGGCCTCCTCGTCGGGCTGGGAGCGCAGCGGCAGCCGGCCCGTCGCGGGTTCGCGGCGGTCCTGGTACCAGCGCCACAGCCGCAGCCACGGCGTTCCGCAGGCCCGGTTGGCGTTGCGCAGCCAGGCCCGCTCGGCCGCCTCGCCGGCCGCCGTGGCGCCGACCGCGTCCGCGAGCTGCGCGGAGAACTCCTCGCGCGCCTCCTCGGTCAGCCCGGGCCGCCGTCGGGTGGCGTACACCGGGCGCAGCCCGACCGCGGCCGCATCGACATCGGCGGCGATACGGCGGGCCGCGGCCCCCCGCTCGGCGACGAACTGCCCGAGCGCCTCCCGCAGATCACCCACGCCGTCGCCGGTGAGCGCGGACAGCGCCAGCACGTTCGCACCGGGTTCGCCGAACTCGCCGAGCGCGATGCCGTCCTCGTCGAGCAGCCGCCGCAGATCGTCCAGGACCAGATCGGTGGCCTCGCCGGGCAACCGGTCGATCTGGTTGAGCACGACGAACATCACCTCCGCGTGTCCCGCCATGGGCCGCAGATAGCGCTCGTGCAGCATCGCGTCGGCGTACTTCTCCGGGTCCACGACCCAGATGACGGCGTCGACCAGCTTCAGGATGCGGTCCACCTGTTCGCGGTGCTGCACCGCCGCCGAGTCGTGGTCGGGGAGGTCGACCAGGATGAGCCCGCGCAGTTGTTGTTCGGAGTCGGCGTTCTGCAGCGGACGGCGGCGCAGCCGGGGCGGGATGCCGAGCCGTTCGATCAGGCCGACGGCGCCGTCGCTCCAACTGCACGCGATGGGCGCGGCGGTGGTGGGCCGCCGTACCCCGGTCTCCGAGATGGGCACTCCTGCGAGCGCGTTGAACAACTGCGACTTGCCGCTTCCCGTGGCGCCCGCGAGCGCGACGACGGTGTGCTGTCCGGACAGCCGGCGCCGCGCGGACGCCTCGTCCAGGACCCGGCCGGCCTCGGCGAGGGTGCGGTTGTCCAGGCGGGTGCGGGAGAGCCCGACGAGCTCGCGCAGCGCGTCCAGCCGGGAGCGCAAGGGCCCGTCGTACGCCAGTGGCGCGACGCTCAGCGGCCCGGGCGCCCGCGGCTCCAACGGCGTCTGTTCGGCGGCGGTGGACTCCGTGACCCGCCGGGCGATGAGGCCGTCGTCCCAGACCCCGGCGGCATCGTCATGACCGGTGGCACCGGCCTGGCCGCGGTCGTCGGAGGCGGACTCGGCCTTCACACGGTCGTCGGCGGCCCGCTCGCCCTTCGCGCGCTCGGATGCCGTACGGTCGCCGGCGGCCCGCTCGTCTTTCCCCCGATCGGATTTCGCACGGCCGCCGACGGCCCGCTCGTCCTGCACGCGGTCGGTTTTCGTACGGTCGCCGGGGGCGCCGTCGGGCTCGGTACGCCCGCCGGGCACACGCGCGTAGCCGGCGACGGCACCGGAGGAGGTCTGCGCCTGAGCGCCCTCATGGTCGGTGTCGGAAGAGTGGGCGTCCTCCGTGCTCCCTTGCGTCACGACAGCACCGGCAGTGCCCTCCGGCGCGGCTTCATTCGACAAGGCGCTCCCCGGCCCCTCCCCGCCTTCCCCCTTGCCCGCGCGATCCGGCCCGGCGCCCGTGACGGCGGAGCCGTCCTCCCCCCGGCGTTCGTCGTCGTCCACGGCCTTCTCCACTGAGTGATCCGGGTGATCGGGTTGATTCAGCTGGTCCAGATCATCGTCGTGATCAACGTGACCGGCACGATCGACGTGATCGACGTGATCGACGTGATCGGCGTAATCACTGTCATCGATGCGATCGATGCGATCGATGCGATCCGTGTGTTCGACGTGATGGGGCCGACCGAGGTGATCGGTGTGCTCGGTGTGGTCCTGGTCAGTGACGGCGGTCACCGGTCACCTCTCCTTCTGCAGTACGGACAGCGCGGCGATGAGTTCGGCCTGCGGCTCGGGGTGGACGTCGAGTTCGTCCAGAGGCGCCAGCCGGCGTTCACGTTCGGCGTGCAGCACCCGGTCCACGTGCTCGTTGAGCAGCCGCCCGCCCCGGTCGCGCAGCCGCAGCGCGCCGTGGGCACCGATCCGTTCGGCCAGGCCCTCACCGGCGGAGCGCGCCCGGCGGCCACCGAGCAGCGCGGTGGCGACGAGCGCGGCGAGCGCCTCCGGATCGGGCGCGGCGCCGCGTTCGATCTCGCGCACCTCTTCCTCGGCGTACTCCTCCAGTTCGCGCCGCCAGCGCCGTACCGCGAGACCGATGCGGTGCTCGGCGCTCTCCAGGCCGGAGTCGCGGTCGGCGAGGCCGGGGGCGTCCGCGCCCGGTTCCCGGCGCCATGCCTCGTCGATGCGCTCGTCGGCGGCGGTCACGGCGCACAGCAGCAGCGTGGCGAGGCTCTCCACGAGCGCGTCGAGCAGTTCACCGGCCGTGCAGTCGAGCGGGAAGGCCCGCCAGCGCTTGAGCGCGTCGCCGGCGAGGACGGCACCGGCTTGGAGCCGGTTCCGCACGCGCGCGTGCTCGTTGTCGTAGGCGCCGTCGACGGCGGCGGTCAGGCGTAGGGCGGCGGCGTACTGCTGGGCGGCGGCGCTGGCCAGTTCGGGCAGCCGGGACTTGAGGCTGTCGAGGACGCCGTGGACGGTACGGGCCATGGCGTGCCGGCGGGCGGCGGGGTCCTGCGTCTGGTGCACCAGCCAGGTGCGCAGCGACGCGACGGCGCTGGCGGGGAGCAGCCCCGCGCCCCAGGCGGACTCGGGGAGTTCGGGCACGGTGAAGCGGGGTACGTCGCCGAGGCCGGCCTTGGTGAGGAGGGCGCCGTACTGCCGGGAGACTTCGGAGACGACCTGGTGGGGCACCCGGTCGAGAACGGTCACCAGGGTGGCGTCGTACTCCTTGGCGGTGCGCAGCAGATGCCAGGGCACGGCGTCGGCGTAGCGGGCGGCGGTGGTGACCATGATCCAGATGTCGGCGGCGCAGATCAGCTCGGCAGCCAGGACACGGTTGTCGGCGACGAGGGAGTCGATGTCGGGGGCATCGAGGAGGGCGAGGCCGGGCGGCAGGTTGTCGGCGGTCTCGATGCGCAACGCGCGCGTGGGGTTGTCCCCGGGCAGGAGCAGTTCTTCGTCGCCGGGTTCCTGATGGGGCACCCACACCCGGGGGAGGCCGGGCAGGATCCGTGTCCCGCTGAACCAGTGATGGTCGTCCGGGTGACAGACCAGCACCGGCGTCCGGGTCGTCGGCCGCAGTACGCCCGCCTCGCTGACGCGTCTGCCCACCAGGGAGTTGACGAGCGTCGACTTGCCCGCGCCGGTGGATCCGCCCACGACGGCCAGGAGCGGGGCGTCGGGCCGCCGCAGGCGGGGCACCAGGTAGTCGTCGAGCTGCGCGAGCAGTTCGTCCCGGTTGGCACGCGCGCGTGGGGCTCCCGCCAGAGGCAGCGGAAAGCGTGCGGCGGCGACACGGTCGCGCAGGGCGGAGAGTGCGTCGAGCAGCTGAGGCCGTACGTCCAAGGTCACCACATGCGAAGAATGCCCAATTTTGAGGGAATTCTGAAGCATATAGGCATGTCTGCGCGCCGATAGAACACAAGGGACGGAAGGGATGACCGGGACATGAGCACAGCGCAGGCATAACGAGTGCACAACACCCGGCCCGCGAGGCGCCAAAAGCGCTGCACGATTCGCACCTGCCTGCGATTATCGGGACCGCTTCACCGAACCTCCACACCGAGCCACGGAGGCGAAGCGACAGGGTCAAGGAACCGGGAGCCCTATCCTTGTCCCCGGCAACGTCAGGGTGCGGCCCGCCCGCCCCCACGACCGAGGCCACACCAGGCCCCCGTAGCTCAGTGGATAGAGCAGGCGCCTTCTAAGCGCTTGGCCGCAGGTTCGAGTCCTGCCGGGGGCGCACGTCTCCGCCCTCCCGTTTGGGAGGGCTTTTTGCTGGTCAGGGCGGGTGCCGGGTGGCGTGACGAAGCCCCGGACGCCCCCTCGATGATCAAGGGCAGGGTCCGGGGCTGTACGGCTGTCAGCGGGTTTTCGCGGGTGGCTCTGTCGACGGGCGCTCCGCCACGCCCGACGGATGACGGGACCCGGCGAGGATGCCGCCAGACTCACCCTGGAAGAGCAGATCACCCGGCTGGAGCTCTTCGCTCCTCGATGTGCTGCCGAAGGATGCGCGTCAGACAGGATGCCCCGGCACGGTGCACGTCTCGCCCTCCGCCCGCCTTTCAGGTCGCGTTGCTCGCGGTCCTCTCCCGTGTCGGTCCCCGAGGACACCAGCCGAGGCGTCGTGACGCTGGTCGTGCGATTCAAGCCGTCCGGCGACATCAAGCGCACTTCGCACGAGTCGACAGGAGTCGAGTGGCTCACGGACGACGGGGTCAGCAAGCGCATGACGTGGCTTGGTCGAGCACGACGGCGGGTAGCGTCTGGCTCGATGACTGGTGCAAGCAACGCCCGTCGACGGCCGAGACAGCTCACGGAACTCTCCGGCGTCCATGACTACCTCGATGAGATACGTCTCCGCCCCGGCGTGTGGCTACGGGGCGACTCCCTACAGCACCTGGGACTCCATGCTGATCGGCTATCGAGCAGCGTTGGCCACACACGGCATCGAGGAAGACTTCGCCTTCTGGAGCCCTGGCACACAAGGCCGTTCGCCGAGTGGCTCTATCAACGACTCCGCCATCAAAGCCCCCTTGGCTGGGCAGTCGAGATCGAGCACGAGGCCAAGGAGGCCGGTGTACCGGCGGCCGAAGACAAGACGCTGCAGGGACGTGTTCCATAGGCAACGACACACGAAGTGGCGCGACGGCAGGGTTAGCGCAAGGCAGGGGATTTAACACCAACCGTAAGATCGGTCTTGTTTGCAGATTCGACTGTGAGTGCTTCCACGTCTTTTTTGAGAGCGTTGTAGAGTCCGCCCTCGACCATTCTTTCGTACATAAACGCTGATCGTCGGGATCCAGTCACAGTGAAGGGATAGCCGATTATGGCTTCATTGTCGCCCAACAAAAGGAAATGGGGATGGTACCACGGGACTCCGATTATCTGATGCCTGCTCGCCAACGCGGCCGAGCGGGAGCCATTTCGCGAGAAAAGTACGTGTTGTATAAATCGCTCTTGTTCACCTTCCATGATTTTTGCCTTGTGATGCATACCTTCGCCGGTGTCTAGTGCACGTTTTGCCGCCAAGGCCTGAAATCCGATCGACGCAGGAGTGATCATGATAAGAGTGGTCTTCTTGGTGGTGTCGCGGAATCGTGCCGCCAACTCGTCTTTATGGTCGTCACCGAGCCAGCGGCAGTCAAAGGTTGTCGCGACGACCGTCAACCTTTGGTCCCGGATCACCATTCTACTTCTGGTTGCCCTACATTCGTCGCTGCTGTCAGGCACAAATATTCTTTTGAGGCCCAGCGCTTCGGCGCCCGAGACGGGGCCTACAAGTTTCTCGAGTCGATCAATTTCAGTTCGGACGAAGTCGACCTCGGCAGAGGCTTTTGCAGATCTCTTCTCTATTGCATCGAAGACGAGTCTGCTCACCATGAGATGGAGTTGACGTTCTTCATGTTCGGCCATTTTTGTGATTGCGTGAAATATGCCAGCACCTATCAAGGCATAGGAAAGAGTCTTTATTCCGTCTAGTACCGCAGGTGAATGACTGGACCGGTAAATTAGGACACCAGCCAGCACGAAGATGATATCGACGGCTATCGGGAGGGCGATGCTTGGATATGGCTTCCATTTAACGTCCAGCCCGCCGAGTTCCCGGATCAAAGGATCAAGGAGTTCATCAACTTTTTTCTTTCTAGCCCTGTAGTTGACCTTGAATGAAAACCCCATGATGTCGATACCCCCATAGCTGGCGAACGGATCCACGCCTCAAGGGCATGCTGATACTTCTCTTCACGAGCGGCATCGACTCGGGAAGCTGCGTCTGTACGGCTCCGCAGTTCCTCTTCTTCCACCCTGCGTCGTGCGGCTCCGCCTTGCAAACGGTGGTGCGCTGGCGACGCCAATCCGATGGGAGCTGGTCGACCCGCGCCGACGGAGTCGCGAGCCACGGGCGACGCACTGACTCAGGTTGTCCCAAGTGCAGCAAGTGGCTGGAGCACCTCAGCTCATCACGGCCGTCGACTCGAGGGGGTGGACCGATCTCTCGCGTATGTCTGCGACCAGCATTCTCAGGTTGGCCGACACAGGTTGGCGGCCCCCTTCCAGGGAGGCGGCGGAGCGAGAAGCCCACCCTGGGAACCAACCGTCGATGATGCAGTTGCCTAGAACAAGCAGATCCCGGCGTCGCCGCGCGAGGTCGCGGATGCGGTATGAAGGCCATTGGCAGGCAAGGGGGTTGGGAGAGCCGGACCCACGCCAAGGCCCGGCGCCGGCGGACATCGCGGCACGGCTCGGCATCGCCGAGGGTGACCTTTGCGTCCGCACGACGTACGAGTTCCTGGCCGACAGCAGGCCGCTGCAGCTGTCGACTAGTTGGGAGCCGTACGACCTCACCGCCGGCACACTCGTCGTCCTCCCTGAGGGAGGACCGCACGCCGGGGCGGGCGTCGTGAACCGCATGGCCGCTATCGGTATCACCGTCAGCCACGTCGTGGAGCAGCCGGAGCCTCGGCAGGCGACCGCCGAGGAGGCCTCGCTCCTGGGCGTTCAGAAGTCCGCGCTCGTCACGCACATCAGGGCGGACGTACTACAGCGACGAGGGACGGCCCGTGGAGACAGCGGACATCGTGGTGCCCGCCGCACACTGCGAGATCGTCTACGAGATCCCGATCAACCGCTAGCTCCGCCCACGCAGGACGCCTCGAACTTGGTGTGCCAAGTAGGGTCCGCAGCATGACGAGTCCGCCTGACCGCGTTGACAGCAGAGAAGACCTGGCAGCCCTCGTTCGTTCCCTGCGGCGCAGTCACGCCCAGGACGAATGCTCATGGGAGAACGCGGACCTTCCGAGCTTCCTGGAGGCTCTGGCGGCATGGATCGACGACGCGGACGGCTGGTACCGCAACACCGGCCAGGAGTTGCCGCCTGCCGGTGACTGGACGTTCTTCGCGCGAGCTCTGCAAGCAGCGACGATCTACGAGTAGGCGGAGCCGGGTCGAATGCGTGTCGAAGTCCAGACCATGACGTGCGCGGCGCGGTAAGAGCAGCGGGTCAGCGATGGGGTGGCCCACCGAGCGCCTTCTAAGCGCTTGGCCGCAGGTTCGAGTCCTGCCGGGGGCGCATGTCTCCGCCCTCCCCCTGGGGAGGGCTTTTTGCTGGTCAGGGTGGGTGCGGGGTGATGCGGCGAAGCTCCGGGCGTCTCCGCTTCCCGGCCTCTGGCTCGCCCGGTGGAGAGCGACACGCCCCATCCTTCCTCGGGGTCCGGTTTCAGCAGCGCCGTTCGCACACTCGGCCCGTCGACAGCAGGAATTGAACACGTTCAAGATGATGTCCGTCGCTCCGTCGGGTGTCGCTTCCCTGGGCGTCGCCACCGGGCATGGGCGAGATATGAGGGGCAGGGCCGTATGGCTGCCGACCGGCATCAGCGGGTACGACGTGCCGTCATGGGCGCCATGTTGGGATGCGCGGTGACAGGCCTGTTGGCCTCCTGCTCCGTGTACCCGGTCCAGCTGGACGGCGTCGATCAGCTGGCGGGCATGTGGTCGGACTTCGCCGGGAGGACCGTCGAGTTCAAGGACGACGGCACGTTCACGGCCAGGGGCTTGGACAAGGCGGATGTCGCCGCGAACTGCCCCGGGATCGCTGACCCGCAACAGGGAACCGTGTCCCTGTTCGGAACGTACGGCGAGGTCACCTTCGACGGGGTGGACTGCGAGGACATGCGTCTCGCCTTCTACGGCTCCCCGGAGTCCTTCATCGCCTGCTTCACTCGGGACCTGACTGCTGGGGGATGTACGGACGAATTCAGCAGGAAGCGGCCCGATCCTAGCGGTCCTGCCCGAGCAGCGGCTGCTTGATCGCCACGTCGCGGGCGCCTGTGGCGGGGATTTTTTCGGCGGCCCGTACGAGGACATACCCGACGAGCGTCCTGAGGCCGGAGGGGCCCGGCGCACCTCATGTGTGCCGGGCCCACGGGCAGGGCGGGTCAGTTCAAGTGGTGGGTGGCGTTGAGGGTCTGCACCGTGGCGGTGCCGTCCTCCGTGTAGGTCACCGTCGACAGGGAGGCTGCCGCGACTTCCATGCGGAACAGGGTGTGGGGTGGGGCCTGGAGGGCGAGGCGGAGCAGGGTTCTGAGGGGGACGACGTGGGAGACGACCAGCACCGTGCCGCCGGCGTACCGGGTCAGGAGGGCGTCTCGTACGGCGGCGACGCGGCGGATGACCTGTTGCATGGTCTCGCCCGCGCCCGAGGGGGCAGCCTCGGGCGAGGCGAGCCAGGCGTTCAGGTCGTCCGGGTAGCGTTCGCGGACCTCGGTGAAGGTCAGGCCCTCCCAGGTGCCGAAGTCCGCTTCTCGCAGGTCCCGGTCGACCTGGACGTTCAGGCCGAGCCGCGCGGCGACGGACTGAGCGGTCTCCCGGCAGCGCCGCATCGGTGACGTGACGACCGCGTCGATGTCGCCGCGGTGGGCGAGGGCGTCCGCCGTCGCCCGGGCTTGGCGGCGGCCGGCCGGTGAGAGTCCCGGGTTGGATCCTCCGCTGCCGGAGAGCCGTCGCTGCGGGGTGAGCAGGGTCTCGCCGTGCCGCAGCAGTACGAGCGTCGTCACGTCACTCACTTCGCGGTCTGCGCGAAGTGGTCCCGTACGCAGTCGGTCTGCTTCTCCATGATCTCGATGATGCCCTCGACCACGTTCAGGTCGGCGTCCTCGGCGATCTCCAGGATCCGCGACCAGTCGAAGAAACTGCGGGCCGGGTCGTTGGTGATGGGGAACACCCGGATGGTGGCCTCGTAGCTGGCGACCCCGCTGGTGGGGGCGACGGCCCGGTATGACTGGGTCCTGTTGATCTCGTCGCGAGCGGCGATCTCCTGCTGGACGACCTTGCCGCTGAGCGTGAGCTTGAAGTCGTAGCGGGCGGGGACCGTGTCGACCGAGCCTCCCTCCACCCAGCTGACGTCCCGGTGGACGTCCAGGTCGCCGGGGGACACGATCTCCAGGATCTGCATGGCGTCGCGGATGGTCGCCCACACGGTGTCCGGGTCGGCGTCGAGGATGGTCGAGTGGTACATGGTGTGCTTGCGCTGGATCGGCACGGGGTGCTCTTTCTTCTAGGTCGCTGGAACGCTGGGTCGCTGGAACGCTGACTCGCTGGCCCCGCTGGCCCCGCTGGCCCCGCTGGGCCGCTGGGCCGCCGGGCCGCTGGGCCGCTGGGCCGCTGGGCCGCCGAGAGGCCGGAACGCCGGAACGCCGGGACGCACCGGAACGCTAGAGGTTGTCCCGTAAATGATCTGAGGCATGCAGGCTGACCTGCTCGTTTGCCTGTCATCCGGTGAGGGTGAGGTTGTGCAGGCGGGCGATG
>NZ_JBVJPV010000023.1:0-129312 GCF_055609245.1 Streptomyces sp. NPDC036813
GTGAAGAAGGTCCACTGCCGGCTGTCGCCCGCGCCGTACAGGGCGTGGGACTGCTGGTAGTAGAAGGTGCCGTCCTTGTCGAGGTACGGCGCGGCAGGGGTGTCGTCGGGGTTGGTCCAGGAGCCCTTCGCGCCGACGGTCACCGTGTAGTCCGCGGCGGCGGCCGGGGGGCTCGCCGCCAGTCCGCCGCCGCACAGGGCGAGGACGGCGGCGACGACGGCTGCGGCTCGTTTTGCGGGGGGAGTGGGCACGACTCCTCCTCCTTGGGATCGCTAACATGCGCTGAGTGGCTGTAGCGGGCCGAACTATGGCACAGCTTGTTAGCGATGCCAACCGTGTGCGCAGTGAGGCGCCGTGCGCGGAGGGGGTACTTCAGGCGGGGCGCCGGGCCCTTACGCGGGGCGCCGGGCGACGACCATCCGCGCCCGGGGGCTGCCGTCGCGGCGGCGCCCGAACGCGGGCAGGGAGTACAGCTCGACCTCGAACCCGGCGCGCTCCAACTCCCGCCGCACGTCCGCCAGCCGGAAGGAGCGGTAGTACATCACGAACGGCGGGCGCCACAGCGCGTTGCGCACCCGCATCACCGTGTCGAAGCCGAGCAGCATCCAGTAGGCGGGCTCGATGGGCCTCGGCGGGGCGATGAGCGGGAAGGCGAAGCGGCCGCCGGGTCGCAGCGCGGCATGCACCTGCGCGAAGAGGCCGGGCAGTTCGCGGGGCAGGAAGTGACCGAACGCGCCGAAGCTCACCACCAGGTCGAAGGCCCCGGCGAAGGGCAGGGCGCGGGCGTCGGCACGCACCCAGGACACCCGCGGCCCGTCCGGCGGGGTGCGCCGCCGCGCCACCTCCAGCATCCCGGCGCTGAAGTCGACGCCGGTGACGCTGCGCCGGCACAGCGGCGCGAGCACATCGAGTCCGGCTCCGGTGCCGCAGCACAGGTCGAGACCGTCGTCGTAGGGGCCGAGCGGGGCGAGCTGCCCGGCGACTGCGGCGAGGACTGAGGCGGGGGTGCGGAACGGTGTGTGGTCGAACTTGGGGGCCAGCAGGTCGTAGCCGTGCTCGACGGAGGACAGCGCCTGGACGGCGAGTTCGCGCAGCGTGGGGCCTTCGGGGCTGAACACCGGGTCAGCCTAGAGGAACGCGTTGTTCCAGGACGGCGAGTACGCGATCGCACCAGCGCAGGTTCTCCTCCTCGAAGGAGATGCCCGCCATGAGCGTCAGGTACGAGCCGATCCGGTCGGCCTCGCGCAGGTACTCCTCCTCGTCGCGGCCGTCCAGCAGGCGCTCACGGACCCGCCGGTAGCGGTCCAGCTTGCCGCGCGCCCAGGACCTGCGCTCCTCGATCAGCGCACGGGTCGCGGCCGGGTCGGTGCCGTCCATGGCCTGGATCTTGATCAGCAGCTCGTCGCGGATGGCGGTGGGTCGGCGCGGCGGCGCGACGGCGAAGGCGCGCAGCTCGGCGCGGCCCTCCTCGGTGAGCGAGAACATCCGCTTGTTCGGGCGGCGCTCCTGCTGGACCAGACGGGCCTCGATCAGCCCGTCGTCGGCGAGGCGGTCCAGCTCTCGGTAGAGCTGCTGCGGTGTGGCGGGCCAGAAGTTGGCGAGCGAGACGTCGAACACCTTGGACAGCTCGTACCCCGAGGCCTCGCCCTCCAGCAGGGCGGCCAGCACCGCGAACTTCAACGACATGTGGACACGCTAACAGCAGGTGACTATTGTCATCCGCACCTATTCAAATAATTGAGTATGAGGTGATCCCGATGCGCGCGTTCCGCAAGGCGGTCGAGGCGGGCGACCTCGACGCCGTCGAGGCCCTGCTCTCCGACGACGTCGTCTTCACGTCCCCGGTGGTCTTCAAGCCCTACCCCGGCAAGGCCATCACCGCGGCGATCCTGCGCGGCGTCTCGACGGTCTTCGAGGATTTCCGCTACGTCCGCGAGCTGGCCGGGGCCGACGGACGCGACCACGCGCTGGTGTTCGCCGCCCGCGTGGGCGATCGCGAGCTGACCGGCTGCGACTTCATCCACCTCGACGACAACGGGCTGATCGACGAACTCACCGTCATGGTGCGCCCCCTGTCGGGCGCACAGGCACTGGCGGCGGCGATGGGCGCCAAGTTCGACGAAATCGCCGCCGAGGCCGCGGCCCGGTCGGTCTGACCTGCCAGAACGCCCTTCCGGAATAGCCCGGGGCGTCACCGCGTTGAGCGTGGTGGCGCCCTTTTGCCATTGCTTCGCGGACATCCGGTGCTACAGTGCGAACAGCACGTGTGTACGCCCCGTCGAGGGCGTCGGTGCACATCCGCCTCTCTGCGAGGCTCTCGGTACTTCCGAGTCTTCCGTGCTCCTGAGCCTTCCGTACTCCTGAGTCTTCCGTGCTCCTGAGAGTGTCTACGCTCTGAGGTTTTCGCGCTTTCTCCGTCGTACGCCTGATGCCGGCGGCTCTTCCCCGCCGAGGCGCGACGTTTCCGCCGCCGGGCCGCGCTCTTGCGCGCCCCTCGTTCTGCGGCATCTCCCCCCTTCTCCCCGCCTGTCTCACATCGGCCTCCACGAAAGGACCGATCTCCCATGACCACCACACTCGAACGCCCGCCGGTTGCCGCACAGCCCCCGTCCGCCCTGCTCGTCAGCGGTGTCCTCGACATCGACGGCAACGGGAAGGGGCACCTGCGCGCCGCCCACTTCCTGCCCACACCCACCGACCCGCCCGTCGCCCCCGCTCTGATCCGCCGGTACGGCCTGCGCAAGGGCGACCTCGTCGAGGGCGTGCGCGACCCACGGCAGGGCCTGACCGGGGTACGGCATGTCAACGGCCGTACACCCCAAGAGGCGCGGGGCCGCCGTCACTTCGGCGAGCTGACCCCGCTGCACCCGCGGGAGCGGCTGCGGCTCGAACACCCGGCGGCCGGGGCCGCCGGACGGGTCGTCGACCTGTTCGCCCCCGTCGGCAAGGGCCAGCGCGGGCTGATCGTCGCCCCGCCCAAGACCGGCAAGACCGTGCTGCTCCAGCAGATCGCGGCCGCGGTCGCCGGCAACCACCCCGAGTGCCGCCTGATGGTGCTGCTGCTCGACGAGCGGCCCGAGGAAGTCACCGACATGCGCCGCTCGGTGCGGGGCGAGGTGTACGCCTCGACGTTCGACCGCTCGCCCGCCCAGCACATCCAGCTCGCCGAACTCGTCATCGAGCGGGCCAGGCGGCGGGTGGAGGCCGGCGAGGACGTCGTGCTCCTGCTCGACTCGCTCACCCGGCTGTGCCGGGCCCACAACCACGCGGCCTCCGCCGGCGGCCGCACCCTCAGCGGCGGTGTCGACGCGGCGGCGCTCCAGGGGCCCAAGCGGTTCTTCGGCGCCGCCCGGCTGGCCGAGGAGGGTGGCTCGCTCACCATCCTCGCCACCGCCCTCGTCGAGACCGGCTCGCGCGCCGACGACCTGTTCTTCGAGGAACTGAAGGGCACCGGCAACATGGAGCTGCGGCTGGACCGCGAAGCGGCCTCCCGCCGCCTCTTCCCCGCCGTCGACCTGCCCGCCTCGGGCACCCGGCGCGAAGAACTCCTGCTTCCCGCCGCCGAGTTGACGGCCGTGCGCGGGCTGCGTCGGGCCCTCGCGGCGCAGAGCGGCCCCGCGGGGCTGCAGACGCTGCTCCAGCGGCTGGGCGAGACCCCCGGCAACGCGGCGTTCCTGCGCCGGATCCAGCCCACGCTGCCGTCGGCCTGACCGTGCGCGGAGGGCTCGTATGCGGCGAGGCATCCGGCATACGGGTGTACGCGTGACCCGTTCGGCCCGGGCAGCAGGGGGGAATCTCCCGAGAATTCCTAGGTTGATCGTATGACCATCGGATTTCCTTCCCGGGTTGCCATGTCGACCTGTGCGCTCACGGTGGCGGGCGTCCTCGCCCTCTCCCCCGCCGCGGCGGCCGCCGCGGGCGGAGCGCAGCCCACGCCCGGCGGCCCGCGGGCGGCACAGCCGTCCCTCCTCCAGGCGTACGGCACCCAGGTACGGCTGCGCGGCGGCGCCCCGCGTCTGCCGGACGTCTCCGCGCTGTCCTGGCTGGTGGCCGATGCCGGCACCGGCGAGGTGCTCGCCGCGCACGACGCGCACCGCAAGCTGCCGCCGGCCTCCACCCTGAAGACGCTCTTCGCGCTGACGGTGCTGCCCGCCCTGCCGGCGAACCTGGAACACCGGGTCAGCGAGGAGGAACTCGCCGGGATCGGGCCGGGCAGCAGCATGGTGGGGGTCGCGGAGGGCCACACGTACACCGTCGCCGACCTGTGGCGCGGCGTCTTCCTCAACTCCGGCAACGACGCCGTGCACGTGCTGGCCGCGCTCAACGGCGGCTGGTCGGCCACCGCCACACAGATGCAGGCCAAGGCCCGCGCCCTCGGCGCCCGCGACACGCACGTCGTCTCCCCCGACGGCTACGACACGCCCGGGCAGGTCTCCTCGGCGTACGACCTCGCGGTGTTCGGCCGGGAAGGGCTGCGCAACCCCGACTTCGCACAGTACTGCGGCACGGCCGAGGCCAGCTTCCCGGGCGGCGGCGGATGGTCCTACGGCATCCGCAACACCAACCGGCTGCTCACCGGCGCCGACGGGGTGGCGGCCTACCCGGGGCTGATCGGCGTCAAGAACGGCTACACCAGCCAGGCCGGCAACACGCTGGTCGCCGCCGCCCGGCGGGGCACCCGCACGCTCGTCGTGACGGTGATGAACCCCCAGACGGGTGGCGGGTTCGCCGTCTACGAAGAGGCGCGCGCGCTGCTGGACTGGGGGTTCGGCGCGGTCGGGCGGGTCGATCCGGTCGGTTCGCTGGACGCCGCCGCGCACGGCACACCGCCGCCGCACGGGCCGCACGCCTCACCCGTCGCCGCCGCCGTCTCCGCTCCGGCTCCCGGTTCGCAGGGCGGCTTCGGCTGGGCGGACGCGGCGGCGATCGCCTCCGCCGCCGCCGCGGGCGCCGCCACGGTCGCGCTGTCGCTGCGCGCCAAGAAGCGGGCCGCCGCGCGCGGGTGACCGTACGGCAGCCACAGCAGCAGACCGAGTGTGATCCAGGTGTAGGCGTTGGAACCGGCGAAGGCTGCCACGCCGGACGCGTCGTGGGCCCACAGCCAGACCACGCTGGTGCACAGCACCGCGTACAGGGCGCCCGCCACGCGCGCGTGCCCGGCGCGCAGCAGGACCGCGAAGGACGGCAGCAGCCACACCAGGTGGTGCACCCAGGTGATCGGGCTGACCAGGCACGCGGCGAGGCCGGTCAGCGCGAAGGCGGCCGGCCAGTCCCCGGCGGCCGCCGCCCGGCGCGCGCGCCACGCCCACACGCCGAGCACGGCCACGACGGCGAGCGCCCACACCGCGCGCTGCGGCTCCCCGAGACGGGCGAGGACGCCCTGCACCGACTGGTTGGAGACGTAGTCGAGACGGCCCACGCGCGTGGTGTCCCACATCGCCTCGGTCCAGTAGAAGCGGGACGGGCCGGGCGCGACGAGCGCCGCCAGGGCCGTCGCCGCGAGGGCGACCGCTGTCGCGACGGCCGCGGCGCGCCGCCGGCGGCCGAGCAGGAGCAGGCCGATGAAGAGCGCGGGCGTGAGTTTGATCGCCGCCGCGAGCCCGATCCCGGTACCGGCGAGCACGGCGGCCCGGCTCCCTCGGCTCCCGGCTCCGCCGGCGTCCTGCCCCCGGTCGGGGGCGGAGGTCAGCAACCAGACGTCGGCGAGGACCAGGGCCAGCAGGAGGAGGTTCACCTGGCCGAAACTCACGGTGTCGCGCAACGGCTCGAACAGGGCGAGACCGCACAGGATCAGGCCCCAGCCGAACCAGCCGGGCCGCCGCCACGCCCGCCCCGCCAGCACCCGTAGCACGACCGCCAGCGCCACGGCGTCCAGCAGCAGCGCCCCGGCGAGGGCGGCGGGGCGGCCGAGCAGGGCCATGGGCAGCATGGCGACCGCCGCGAACGGCGGGTAGGTGAAGCCGTACGCCGTGCCCGGCACCCGGTAGTCGTAGACCTGCCCGTCATGGTGAACCCAGGTGTGCACGGCGCCGTAGTAGACCCGCAGGTCGAACCAGTCGCGCAGCAACGGCACGGTCGCGGTGAACACCGTCACCACGACGGCGACGGCGAGGAGAAGCAGCAGCCGGCCGCGGTCGGTGGCAGGGGTGGGGAACGGCGGGCGGGGGCGGCGGTCCTGGCTCGGCCGGCTCATGCGGTGCGCTCCAGCGCCGGGAGCTGGGCCACCTGGTGGACCTGGAACAGCACGACCAGGGCCAGTGCCCCGCCGGAGACGGCCAGGACGAGCTGCCCGGCGTCGGCCGGGCCGCCGCCGGGCAGGACGGCCAGCGCGAGCACCGCCGCGACGGCCGCCGTCCGGTGCCGGACCGAGGCGCTGGGCGCCGCCGCCGCGATGACGAACAGGGCCCACAGGGCGTACCAGGGACGGATCGCCGGTCCGAACGCGGCCACCACGGCCAGACTCAGGCCGAGGGCGTACACCGGGCGTGGCCGCCATCGCCACCATATGGCGGCGAGGGCGACCGCGGTCACCGCGAGCCCGAGCGTGTGCCAGGCCGGCACCGCGAGCGGGGCCAGATCGCTGCCGAGCCGGTCGAGCAGCGCGCCGGTCGCGCGGCCGAGCAGGCTGGTCGGCGCCCAGTTCTGTGCGGAGACCGGCGTGGCGAGCGCGCCGATCCAGCCGTAGCCGGTGCCCGCGACGGCGGTCGCCGCGACGGTCGCGGCTGCGGCCGCGGCCAGCGTCGACGCAGTGGCCGGCAGCAGGCGGCGGCCCGCACGGACCTGGAGGACCACGACCGCAGCCAGACCCAGCAGGGCCGGTGCCTTGACGAGAGCGGCGAGCGTGATCAGTACGGCGCCGGTCAGCGGGCGGCGGTCCAGTGCCGCGACCAGGCCCAGGCCCAGCAGGCCGAGCATGAGGGCGTCGTTGTGGGCGCCTGCCACCAGGTGCAGCAGGACCAGCGGGTTCAGCGCGCCCAGCCACAGCGCGGCGGCCGGATCCGCGCCGCCGGCGCGGGCCAGGCGGGGCAGCGCGGCCGCCATCAGGGCGACGCCGAGCAGCGCCAGCAGCCGCATGCCGAGCAAGCCGGCGGGCAGTTGACCCCGGGTCAGCCCCGACAGCCCGGAGGCCGCCGCTAGGAACACCGGCCCGTACGGCGCGCCGGTGTGCCGCCACAGCGGGGCCACCTCGTCGGCGAGCGGGCCGCCGAGCAGGGCGGGGCCGTGGGTGTAGACGTCGAGATGGGCGTCGACCATGGCGCCTTGGGCGAGGTAGCTGTAGACGTCACGGCTGAACAGCGGCGGTGCGAGGAGCAGCGGGGCCGCCCAGACGGCCAGTACCAGGAGCAGGGCGCGCGGGGACGGCGGGCGCGGCCCACGCACCAGCCGGCCCAGCAGGGCCCAGGCGGCGATCAGCAGGACGACACCGAAGTACACGCCGACCAGCCCGAGCGCCGCCCGTGCCGAGGTCGGCGCCGGCAGGTCCGGCATCGGCAGGGCGCCTGCCGTCTCCCCGCCCAGGGCGAGGAAGGCGGTGCCGGCCAGGCCGAGCACCTGGCAGCGACGCAGATCGACGGGAAAAGCCATGGCCAGCACCGGGCCAGCCTGCCGAGACCGGGTGGCCGCAAGGCGACGCTCCGGCCTCGGGCCGGCGGCCTGCGTGTGGACGGCGTGTGAGCGGGGCGGGGGTGGCGGCGGGGCGGGGGCGGGGTCGAGGCGGGGGCGGGTCTTCCGCGTTGCGGTGGGGTGCCGGGGCGACTGGTGGGGGTGCCAGGGCCGGGGGGTGCCCTGGCGGTGCCGGGCGACCGGGGCGGGTGCCGGGTGGCGGCTTGCCGAGGTGCGGGTGCCGGGGGGATGCCTTACCCGGGCCGGGCGACCGATGCCGGTGTCGGCATGCGCCCTGCCCGGGCCGGGCGACCGGGGCGGGTGCCGGGTGGCGCCTTGCCCGAATCGGGCGACCGGTGCCGGTGCCGACTGGCGCCCTACCGTGCCAGGCGACCGGGGCGGGTGCCGGATGGCGCCTGCCCGGGCCGGGCGACCGGGGCCGGCCGGCGCGCTGCCTGTGCGCGGTGCCGGGTGGTGCCTGCCCGGGCCCGGCGACCGGGGCGGGTGCCGGGTGCGGGTCTGGGTGCCGGGGCTCGTCAGCCGTCAATGGGTCGGCGACTCTTCCGCCAGAACATGCCGTCGATCTTGATCGACCGGTCGCTTCGGCCTCAACTGCTTTACGAAGGTGTTCCTCAGGGGCGCTTGCAGGGGCCGAGGCCGGAGGGTGTGTGGTCAGAACACCGACAGGCCCGTGAGCGTGGTGAAGCGGTCCAACGCCGCCACGCCCGCGACGGAGTTGCCCCGTTCGTCCAGGCCGGGGCTCCAGACGCACAGCGTGCAGCGGCCGGGGACGACCGCGATGATGCCGCCACCGACGCCGCTCTTGCCCGGCAGGCCGACGCGGTAGGCGAAGTCGCCCGCCGCGTCGTACGTGCCGCAGGTCAGCATGATCGCGTTGACCTGCTTGGCCTGGCTGCGGGTGAGCAGCCGGGAGCCGTCGGCACGGATGCCGTGGCGGGCGAGGAAGCCGGTCGCCAGGGCCAGGTCGGCGCACGAGGCGCTGATCGAGCACTGGCGGAAGTACTGGTCGAGCAGTTCGGGCACCGGGTTGTCGATGTTGCCGTACGACGCCATGAAATGCGCGAGAGCGGCGTTGCGGTCGCCGTGCGCGGACTCCGAGGCGGCGACCTCCTCGTCGAAGGCGAGGTCGTGGTTGCCGCTCTCGGTGCGCAGGAAGGCCAGGAGTTCCGCCGCCGCGTCGCCGGTACGGGTGTGCAGGCGGTCGGTGACGACGAGGGCCCCGGCGTTGATGAACGGGTTGCGCGGGATGCCGCTCTCGTACTCCAGCTGCACCAGGGAGTTGAACGGGTTGCCGGACGGCTCTCGGCCCACGTGTTCCCACAGTTCGTCGCCCTCGCGGGCGAGGTCCAGGGCGAGGGTGAAGACCTTGGTGATGGACTGCGTGGAGAACGGCTCACGCCAGTCCCCCACGCCGTACACCGTGCCGTCCGGCTCGGCCACGGCCATGCCGAAGCGGCGCGGGTCGCGGGCCGCCAGCGCCGGGATGTAGTCGGCGGGGCGGCCGCGGCCGGGGGTGTGCTCGATCTCCTCGGCGATGCGCTCCAATACCGGCGCGAAGGTCTTCGACGACGTCATGATCGGCATTCTCCCTCCGGGGTGGTCGCGCTGCGCTTCAGGGGGCTTGGCGGTGGTTCGGGTCGTGGCGGTGGTGGGGGGTGGCGGTGGTGGTGGGGGGTGCTTACGGTGCGTCAGGCCACCGGGGTCGCGTTGCCCGCGACCACCTCCGGGCGGAGCAGCGCGGCCAGGCGGTCCGCGGGAAGCAGGCCCTTCTCCAGCACCAGCTCGGCGACGCCCCGGCCGGTCGCGAGGGCCTCCTTGGCGATGTCCGTGGCCGCCGTGTAGCCGATGTGCGGGTTGAGGGCGGTGACCAGGCCGATGGAGTTCTCCACGGTCGCGCGCAGGCGTTCCGTGTTGGCCGTGATCCCGTCGACGCAGCGGGCGGCGAGGGTGACGCAGGCGCGCTGCAGGTGCGTGATCGACTCCGAGAGGGAGTGGAGGATGATCGGCTCGAACGCGTTCAGCTGGAGCTGGCCGGCCTCCGCGGCCATGGTGATGGCGACGTCGTTGCCGATCACCTCGAAGGCGACCTGGTTGACGACCTCGGGGATCACCGGGTTCACCTTGCCGGGCATGATCGACGAACCCGCCTGTACCGGGGGCAGGTTGATCTCGCCCAGGCCGGCGCGCGGGCCGGAGGAGAGCAGGCGGAGGTCGTTGCAGCTCTTGGAGAGCTTGACGGCGATGCGCTTCAGGACGCCGGACATCTGGACGAAGGCGCCGCAGTCCTGGGTGGCCTCGACGAGGTTGGCGGCGGTGACCAGCGGCAGGCCGGTGATGTCGGCGAGGTGGCGGCGGGCGGCCTCGGCGTAGCCGGCGGGGGCGTTGAGGCCGGTGCCGATGGCCGTGGCGCCGAGGTTGATCTCGTGGATCAGCTCGACGGCCTCGGCGAGACGGCTGCGGTCCTCCTCGATCATGACCGCGTACGCCGAGAACTCCTGACCGAGCGTCATCGGGACCGCGTCCTGCAGCTGCGTACGGCCCATCTTGAGCACGTCACGGAACTCCACGGCCTTGCGGGCGAAGGAGTCCTGAAGGACCGACATCGCCTTGAGCAGTCCGCGCACCGCGAAGACCGTCGCGATCTTCACGGCGGTGGGGTAGACGTCGTTGGTCGACTGGCCGAGGTTGACGTCCTCGTTGGGGTGCAGGTGGGTGTACTCGCCCTTGGCGTGGCCGAGGAGTTCGAGCGCGCGGTTGGCGACGACCTCGTTGGCGTTCATGTTGGTCGAGGTGCCGGCGCCGCCCTGGATGACGTCGACGACGAACTGGTCGTGCAGCTTGCCGGCGCGGATGTCCTGGCAGGCGGCGATGATCGCGGCGGCCTTCTCGGGGTCCAGCAGGCCGAGCTCCTCATTCGCGCGGGCGGCTGCCTCCTTGACGGCGGCGAGGGCGTCGACGAGGTGGGGGTAGGTGGAGATGGGGGTGCCGGTGATGGGGAAGTTCTCGGTGGCGCGCAGGGTGTGGACGCCCCAGTAGGCGTCCGCGGGGATGTCCCGGTCGCCGAGGAGGTCGTGTTCGGTGCGGGTGGGGTGGGTCGTCATGTTGGTTTCCTCCGTTGGGGGGTGGTGGGGCGTCAGTTGGGTGCGGGGTTGGCCATGGCTGGTCGCCGGTGCGTTGTCGGCTGCGGGTCCGTCGTGGCTGGTCGCCGGTGCGTTACCGGCTGCGGGTGCGTGGAGGCTGGTCGCCGGTGCGTTGTCGGCTGCGGGCGCGTCGTGGCTGGTCGCGCCGTTCCCCGCGCCCCTTTTTTGCCTGCGGCGGCCCGTTGCGGTGCGTGGTGGGCTGGTGTCGCGCCTGCGGTGCGTTGTGGGGCGGGGTTGGGGCGGGGGGGGGGGGGGGGGGGGGGGGGGCCGCCCGGGGGGGGGGGGTGGGGGCGGGGCGCGGGGGGCCCGCCCCCCGTTTCTGCCCGCGGGGGGCGGGGGGGGGGGGGGGGGGGGGGGGTGCCGCGCGGGGGGGGGTTGGGGGGGGGGGGTGGGGGGGGGGGGTGTCCGTCCTCGGTCCGGCCGGCCGTTTCCTGGTACGGCGCCCTGTGCCGGTGCCGGACGCTGCGGGCGGACACCCCCCACCCCGGCCCCTTCCCGCCGTACGCGGGTGCCGGCCGTCGTCCCCTCCGCCGTGACTGCGCGTCGGCCGCGCGTGCGGAGGCCAGGGCCACGGAGTTACCCGGCCGCCGGCCTGGCGCGCGCAGCAGGGGGGCTGCCGCCGCACCGGTGCGCCAGTGCCGGCCTGGCTGCGTGCCGCTGGGGCGGTACGGGTGGGTGCGCTCCCCGGGCAGCGCCGGGGAGCGGCCAGGAATGACGCCGACACCGGGAAACGCCGGGTGCTCAGCCCACCGTCGTGACGGGGTCCAGCGCTCGGACCGGGCGGATCTCGCCCACTGGGGCCCCGCCGCCCAGGAGGGGTTCGCCCGCGAAGGCGGTGAGGAGCGACGGGTCCACCCCCGCGCGGACCAGCGCCGCCGCCGCTACCGGGATCCGCGCCCGGTTCGCGCCGTCGGCGATCTTGACGGCGATCGCGCGGCCGTCGGGCAGGGCCGCGACCTGGACGCCTTCGAAGCCGTCCTTCGCGAGCAGCCCTGGGACCGCCCGCATCAGCGCGGCCACGTCGCGGCCCGAGCCGGAGGCCATCTCGGCGTGGACGCGCATCGCGTCGGCCACGCGGGCCTCCGGAGTGCCGGGGGGCGCCGCGGTGATGCGGGCGGCCGCCCGGGCCAGGCCGTGCAGGGAGATGGAGAACAGAGGGGCGCCACAGCCGTCCACCGTGACCTGCGCGATCCGCTGGCCGGTGAGGTCCTCGACGATCTCGGCGATCGCCTTCTGGAGGGGGTGGCCGGGGTCGAGGTAGTCCTCCAGGGACCAGCCGTTGAGCTTGCAGGTGTACAGCATGGCCGCGTGCTTGCCGGAGCAGTTCTGGGCCAGTCGGGACGGGCCGCGGTCCGCGCGGATCCAGGCGTCCCGTACGGCGGGGTCGAAGGGCAGGTCGGGGACGTTGCGCAGGTCGTCCTCGGTGAGGCCGGCCAGGTCCAGGATGCGGCGGGTGCCCTCGAGGTGGACCTCTTCACCGGAGTGGCTGGCGGCGGCCAGGGAGAGCAGGTCGCCGTCGAGCGGCAGGCCCGCCCGGACCATGGCGACCGCCTGGAGCGGCTTGACCGCCGAGCGGGGGTAGAAGGCCGCCTCGATGTCGCCGAGCTGGAATGCAGGGGTGCCGTCGGGGCCCAGTACGGCCACGGAGCCGTAGTGGATGCCTTCTATGACGCCGCCGCGTATGAGGTGGGCCACGGGTACGTGGAGGGGTTCACGGATCCGGGGTGCGTCCGCGAGGGAACTGCTGTACATCGCTGCCTGGTTCAGTGGTGGGTGGATGAGGCCGGGTGCGCTGTTCACGCGCCGGCCCTGGTGCGGTCGACGCGGCCGCGGACGGCGTACCAGCCCGCGACCAGGGCGCCGACGATCAGCGGCAGGCACTGCACGGTGGTGCGTCCGGCGCCGCCGTCGGCGTACATGAGGACCAGTACGGACGCGAGGAACGCCAGCGTCACGAGTTCGGTCCAGGGGGAGCCCGGCAGGCGGTAGCCGGGACGGGTCAGTTCGTTGCTCTGGGTCTTCTGCCAGAAGCGCAGGTGGCAGACCATGATCATGCCCCAGGTCGCGAGGATGCCGATCGCCGCGAAGTTCAGGACGATCTCGAAGGCGTCCTTCGGGACGACGAAGTTCAGGCCGACGCCGAGGACGCAGATGCCGCTGGTGAGCAGGATGCCGCCGTAGGGGACCTGGGTGCGGCTCATCCGCGCGGTGAACTTGGGGGCCGAGCCGCTGACGGCCATGGACCGCAGGATGCGGCCCGTCGAGTACAGGCCCGAGTTGAGGGACGACATGGCCGCCGTGAGGACGACGAGGTTCATCACGCCGCCCGCCGCGGGGACGCCGATGTTCGACAGGACCGTGACGAAGGGGCTCTCCCCAGACGTGTACTTGTTCCAGGGCAGGAGCATGGAGAGGAGGATCACCGAGCCCACGTAGAACAGGCCCACGCGCCACATGATCGAGTTGATCGCCTTCGGCATGATCTTCTCGGGGTTCTCGGTCTCGCCGGCGGTGACTCCGACCAGCTCGACGGAGGCGTAGGCGAAGACGACGCCCTGGATGATCAGCAGCATGGGCAGCAGGCCGTTGGGGAAGACGCCGCCGTTGTCGGTGATCAGGGACGGGCCGGGGGTGGTGCCGTCCACCGGGTGCCGGGTCACCAGGAGGAAGATGCCGATGCACATGAACGTGACCAGCGCCGCCACCTTGATGATCGCGAACCAGAACTCCAGCTCACCGAAGATCTTGACGGAGATCAGGTTGACCGTGAGGACGATCGCGAGGGCGATCAATGCGATCAACCATTGCGGGACGTCGGAGAACATGCCCCAGTAGTGGGTGTACGTGGCGACCGCGGTGATGTCGGCGATGCCGGTCGTCGCCCAGTTGAGGAAGTACATCCAGCCCGCGGTGTACGCGCCCTTCTCCCCCAGGAACTCGCGGGCGTACGAGACGAACGCGCCGGAGGACGGGCGGTACAGGACGAGTTCGCCGAGGGCGCGCACGACCAGGAAAGCGAAGACTCCGCAGACCGCGTAGGCGATGAAGAGGGAGGGGCCGGCGTCGGCCAGGCGGCCTCCGGCGCCGAGGAACAGGCCGGTGCCGATGGCACCGCCGATGGCGATCATGTTGACGTGCCGGGACTTCAGGGACTTGCTGTAGCCCGCGTCTCCGGCGTCGATGTGACGGTTCGAGGGGCGCGTCTCGTCTTTGAGGTGCTGTTCGCTCACGCCTCGGGTCCGCCTTCCGTGGGTTGGGCCGCGCGCGCGGGGCGCACGATGTCGGTGAGGGTGGTCTCGACGCGGTCGAGGTGGTGGGCCATGGCCTCCACCGCGTCGTGCTCGGAACCGTCGACCAGCGCCTCGACGATGGCCCGGTGCTCTCGGTTGGACTGCTCACGCCGGCCGCCCAGCTCGTTGAGGAAGGCCGACTGACGCGCCAGCGCGTCGCGGATCTCCTCGATGACCCGGCGGAAGACCGGGTTCTGGGCGGCCTCGGCCACGGCGAGGTGGAAGAGGGTGTCCATCGCGACCCACGCGGTGGTGTCCGTCTCCCGCTCCATGCGGTCCAGCAGGTGCGCCAGGTGGTCCAGGTTCTCCGGGGTGCGGCGCACGGCGGCGTACCCGGCGACGGGGATCTCGATGTGACGGCGCACCTCGAGCAGGTCGCTGGCCGCGTAGTCGCCGAAGGTGGGGTCCTCGACGGCGTTCGCGACGACGAAGGTGCCCTTGCCGGTCCGGGAGACCGTCAGGCCCATCGTCTGCAGGGCGCGCAGCGCCTCTCGCAGGACGGGCCGGGAGACCTCGAGGGTGCGGCACAGCTCCGCTTCGCTGGGGAGCTTGTCGCCTATGGCGTACTCGCCGCGCTCGATGGCGCCGCGCAGATGGCCGAGTACGGCCTCCATGGCGCTGATACGCCGAGGGGGCTGACTGGCTGTCCGGCTGTCTGACAGGTTCACGGGACAGATACTCCGGGTGGCCGAGGGGCGGTGTCAAGGTGGGTGGAAAGAAAAATTCAGGGGGCGGCAAGCCTGTAAATCGGCTTTCCACCCCCTGGCAGTCACAAGGTCAGGCGTCGAGCACGCCCGTGGAGAGCAGCCCGAGCAGCGCCACACCGATGACGATGCGGTAGATCACGAAGGCGTTGAAGGAGTGCTTGGCCACGAACTTCAGCAGCCACGCGATGGAGGCGTAGGCCACGACGAAGGAGACGAGGGTGCCGACGGCCAGCGGGGCCGCACCCACGCCGGTGCCGAGCGCGTCCTTCAGCTCGTACAGGCCGGCGCCGGTCAGGGCCGGGATTCCGAGGAAGAAGGACAGGCGGGTGGCAGCGACCCGGTCCAGGTCGAGGATGAGCGCGGTGGACATGGTGGCGCCGGAGCGGGAGAAGCCGGGGAAGAGCAGCGCGAGGATCTGCGAGCAGCCGACCAGCATCGCGTCCTTGAACGAGGTGTCGTCCTCACCGCGCTTGTGCCGGCCCATCTGGTCGGCCGCCCACATCACACCGCTGCCGATGATCAGGGATCCGGCCACCACCCACAGCGAGGCGAGCGGGCCCTCGATGAGCGGCTTGGCGGCCAGACCCACGATCACGATGGGGACGGTCGCGGCGATCACCCACCAGGCGAACTTGTAGTCGTGGTGGTAGCGCTCCTCCTTGTTGACCAGGCCGCGGCCCCAGGCGGAGACGATCCGCACGATGTCCTTGAAGAAGTACACGAGCACGGCGGCAATGGCGCCGACCTGGATGACGGCCGAGAAACCGACGACGGCGTCGTCGTCGACGGGGATGCCCATCAGCCCCTCGGTGATCTTGAGATGTCCGGTGGAGGAGACGGGGAGGAACTCGGTCACTCCCTCGACGGCTCCGAGGACGACGGCCTGGCCGACGCTGATGACGCTCATGGATTCCCGTTCTTGGAGGGGCAGGGGGACAGGGGGGCGGGACAGTCTTACTACACGCGGGCGAGAGCCTGCGCCTACGGCCAGACGACCTGCGCCAGGGCCACGCCGGCGAACGCCGCGCCCAGCCCGGCGGCCACGCTCCCGACGACGTTGAGCACCGCGTACAGCCGGGCACCGGTCTCCGCCAGCCGCAGCGTCTCGTACGAGAAGGTCGAGTACGTCGTCAGCGCCCCGCACAGGCCCGTACCCAGCAGCAGCCGGGTGTGGGAACCCACGGCGCCCGCGGCCGCAGCCCCCGTCAGCACCCCGAGGACCACACAGCCGACGACGTTGACGGCGAAGGTACCCCAGGGGAAGACCGAGTCGTGCCGGGACTGGACCGCGCGGTCGGTGAGATAGCGCAGGGGCGCGCCGGCCATGCCCCCGGCAACGACGAGCAGCCAGTTCACAACGACTTCTTACCCTTCCTGCCCGGTTCGCCGGATTCGGCGCCGCGTCCCACGTACCGGATGACCTCGCAGTCGTCGAGGGTGACCAGCCCTTCGGTGACCAGTTCGTCCAGCTGCGGCAGGAAGGCGCGGACGCGGTCCTCGGTGTCCACGATCACGATCGCCACCGGCAGGTCCTCGCTCAGCGACAGCAGGCGCGAGGTGTGGATCAGGGAGGAGGCGCCGAAGCCCTCGATGCCCTTGAAGACGCTGGCCCCGGCGAGACCGGCCGCGTGGGCGCGGTGCACGATCTCGGCGTACAGGGGCTTGTGGTGCCAGGTGTCCATCTCGCCGACGAAGACGGTCAGGCGCAGGGCTCGTCCGGTCAGCCGGGTCATCGCTGCCTCCGGGTCAGGACGCGGCGGGTCGCCGTGGCGGCCAGCCACACCACGGTGAGCGCCGCGAGCGGGGTCACGGCGAGGTAGACCAGCGCGGTCCGCGGGTGGCCGTGGTCGATGAGCTGCTGGACGTCGACGGCGTAGGTGGAGAAGGTGGTGAAGCCGCCCAGCACGCCGGTGCCGAAGAAGGGCCGCACCAGTTTGTGCGCGGCCAGGACCTCGTTGATCAGCACCATGAACACACCCATCACCGCGCAGCCCGTGACGTTGATCCACAAGGTGGTCCACGGGAATCCGCCGCCGGCCGCGGGCCAGGCGAGCCCGGCTGCGTAGCGGGCGGCCGCGCCGCAGGCGCCGCCGAGCGCGACCACCGCGACGACGGGCAGCTGACCGCGCCAGGCGGTGCGGTGCCGCGGGGCAGTGGGGATGCGAAGGCTCTCGGCTTCAGGGGCTGTCATGTCGTCCGTCTCCTGCTCGCCGTGCGGTGATCACGGCCGACACCAGCCTAGCGCCGGGGCGGAGGGCGGCTCACCCGCCGGTGGGCCGGGCGCAGACCGCGACGCCCGGCTCCCACAGGCTGCCGAGGACCAGGTGTCCGGCCGTCACGCAGACGCTGGTGACCATGCGGAAGCGGGAGTGGCGGCGGGCGAGGTGATGGACGGTACGGCCGTCGTCGTCGACGGCCAGGACGGCGGCGGTGCCGGTGGGACGGAAAGGTGCGTGCACCGCTGCCCGCGCGGCGGCGCGGCGTGCGCTGGGGGCGGCACGGTGCAGGCCGTCGAGCGCGGGGACGCGCGGGCCGGCCAGGGCGACCCAGATCGGGCCGTCGGGGCCGGATCGCCACAGGTTGTCGGGCATACCGGGCAGGTGCTCGGCGAAGGGTTCGCTGTGGCCGGCCCGCGGTCCGGTGAGCCAGTAGCGGGTCAGGCGGCATGCGCCGGTCTCGGCCAGCACCAGGAAGGCGCCGTCGGCGCTCAGGGCCACACCGTTGGCGAAGCGCAGGCCCTCCAGCAGCACCTCGAAGGCGGTGCTCCCGGGGGCGAGGCGGAGCAGGCGGCCGGTGCGGGTGTCCTCGACGATGTCGGCGAGCCAGTGACGCAGGGGGTGACGGCGGCTGGAGACGGTGACGTAGACGCTGCCGTCGGGTCCGGCGACCACGTTGCTGGCGAAGCGCAGCCGCTCCCCCGCCACCTCGTCGGCCAGGACCCGTACGGCGCCGGTGGTGAGGTCGGCGCGCAGCAGTCCGCGTTCCGCGTCGCAGACGAGGAGGTCGCCGTCAGGGAGCAGCTCCAGGCCCAGCGGCCGGCCGCCGGTGTCGGCGAGAGTCTCGACGCGGGGCGGCGCCTGGGGGTCGGCGAGGCCGTCGAGGCCGTCGACGCGCAGGATGCGGCCGTCGGCCACGCCGGTGAGGATCCTGCCGCGCGGGTCGGCGATCACGTCCTCGGGGCCGTGGCCGGGCAGGCGGACGTGGCGGATCGGACGCAGGGGCGTGGGTCGGTCCATGCCGGCCGGGTCACCAGCCCTTCTCGAACATGCGGGCCACCTCGGCGATCCGTACCTCGTCCCGCCGGTAGTAGGTGTGCGGGCCGACCTGGCGGGCGCGCACCAGGCCGACGCGGGTCAGCAGGGCGAGATCGCACTGCACGAGGGTCAACGGCACCCCGAGACCGAGCGCGATCGCGTCCGCCGTGACGCCGCCGTGCGAGGGGTCGCCGTCCTGCGGGAAGGGGTCGGGGGCGTGCTCGAGCCACTGCAGGAGGTGCAGACGCCTCTCGCTGACGGGAGCCCTCACCATCGTGTCCCCCCTCGGGTGCCTGAGCCGGGCCTTCGTAGCGCGTCTTCCCACTGTTCCCCGGTGGGAGCGCTCGCGCACCGCAGTCTGCACGCGTTGTCCGGGATGTGTCGGCCGACGGCTTGGGAGGGAGGGTGGGGTCGGTGCGGGTGCGAGTCCGTGCCGGGGGCCGGTTGTTCGTCTGCGGGTGCGTGGGGGCTGGTCGCGCCGTTCCCCGCGCCCCTTTTTTGCCTGCGGCGGCCCGTTGCGGTGCGTGGTCGGTTGCGGTCGCGCCTGCGGTGCGCTGTGGGGCGGGGCCGGGGTGGGGGTGTCCGCCCTCGGTCCGGCCGCCCCTTTCCGACGACGCGCCCTGTGTTGGCGCCGGCTGCTGCGGGCGGACACCCCCACCCCGGCCCCTCACCGCCGTACGCGGGTGCGCCGACATCGTCTCGGGCGGCGGGTGCCGCGACGCCGTGGCGCGCGCCTCGGCCCGGTCAGTTGCGGGCGAGCAGTGCGCCCCGTCCTGCGTGGGGGTCAGCGGTGGCGGAACCAGGACATGGATGCCAGCGCCTTGTCGTCGTAGCCGAAGAGCGCCTGGTTCTCCCAGCCGTTGCCGGAGGAGGCGTCGGCGGGGTCCCAGCCGTTTCCGGCCACCGCGGTCCAGGTCGCCTCCCAGGAGAAGACGCCGAGACCACGGCCGTGGGGTACGGCTTCCACGATGTTCGCGACGGTGTTCATCCAGGCGGTCTGCCCGGCCACGCTCGCCGGGTAGCCGCTCACCAGCTCGCCGGGGGTGTCGATCTGGTTGGTGAGCGCGTCGTCGCTGTCGAGCCGGAAGGGGTAGGCCGTCTCGGCGACGCAGACCGGCTTGCCGTAGCGGGAGGCGGCGTCGTCGAGGGTGGTCTGGAAGTCGGACAGCGGACCGTGCCAGTAGCCGTAGTACGACAGGCCGATCACGTCGAACTGCACGCCGTTCGCGACGGCGCTGTCGAACCACCAGCGGGTGCCGGACAGGTCGCCGCCCTTGGCCAGGTGCAGGGCGACCAGGGTGGACGGGTTGACCGCCTTGACCGCGCTGTATCCACTGTTGAGCAGTCCGGCGAGCCGGGTCCAGTCGTCGGTGGAACCCTCGCTCCACAGCATGCCGCCATTGATCTCATTGCCCACCTGGACCATGTCGGCGGTGGTGCCCTGAGCCTTCAAGGCGTTCAAGACGTCGTACGTGTGCTGGTACACGTCCGTCTTGAGTTGACTGTAGGAATGGCCCGTCCAGGCGGCCGGCTTGGTCTGGGCGCCGGGGTCGGCCCAGGTGTCCGAGTAGTGGAAGTCGACCAGCAGCTTCATGCCCGCAGCCTTGACGCGCTTGGCCATGGCGAGCACGCGGGTCTTGTTGTTGTACCCGTCGGCGGGGTTCACCCAGACTTTCAGGCGTGCGTAGTTCATCCCGGCGTTCTTCAGGATGGTGACCGCGTCGCCGGGGGTGCCGGAAGCGGTCCGGTACACGCCGCCGAACGCCTCGCTCTTGGCGAGGGAGGAGATGTCGGCCCCCTTGACGGACAGGCCGGTGGTGCCCGGCGTGAACGTCAGATCGTCAACGTTGATCCAGTTGCCGGCGTTCGCGTCGCTGTTGATGCTGATCGTGCACTGGTTGCCGGTGACCTTGACCGGCGTGACGATCCTGATCCAGCCGCTGGAGGAGACCGGCAGATCGGTGCGCTGCTCGGTGCCGCCGCAGTTCTTCAGGGCCAGATAGGCGGCCTTCTGCCCGCCGCTGGAGCGGACCCAGGCGGTGAGTGTGTAGGCCCCGTCGGTCAGACCCGACAGGTACTGGTACGTCTCCACCTTGTAGGCGGTGGACGACCAGTGGCTGAGCCGGTAGCTGCCACTGCTGCCGCCGGCCTCGGCATAGCTCGCGCCGGCGTCGCCGTACTCCGCCCAGCCGCTCGGGGTGGCGGTGCCGGTGCCGTCGGCCTCGAAGCCGCCGTTGGTGAGGGCCGGGGCCGCGTGCGCGCTCTGGGCGGGCAGGGCGGTGAGGGCCAGGCCCGCCGCGAGCGGCAGCAGCACGGCCCTGATGGTGCGTCCGGGATGGAACATCTTCGTCCGTCGTCCCTTCGACGTGAGGGTGGGGGCCTCTGCACCAAGGAGGGGTGGAGATCCCCGGTGGAGGAAACCCCTCCGCCCGTGGCTTCACGGCTCGCGCGGGCGGAGGGGGGTCGGTTCAGCCGTCGAGTCGTACGACCCGCACGGCTCCCGCGGGCACGGCCAGGCGGCCCGCCGCGCGCTCGCCGGTCAGCAGCTCGGTGCCGGGCGCGTCCAGCGGCACCTTGACGTCGGCGGTGGTGTGGTTGATCGCGAACAGGTAGCCGCCCCGCTCACCGGTGCGGTGGACGACCTCGACGTCCCGCGGCAGGTCGACGCGGGCGGCGACGCCCGCGTCGCCGGCGGCCCGGCCGAGCAGCGCGTCCAGCCCCTCGGCGCCCAGGCGGGTGGAGACGTACCAGGCGGTGCCGGCGCCGAGGCGGTGGCGGGTGATCGCGGGCCGGCCGGCGGTCAGGCCGTCGTCGTAGGTCCACACCGTCTCGGCGCCGCGCGGCACGACGAACTCCGTCCACACATCGCCGCTCAGCTCCGAGCCGTCGGGCCCGGTGATCCGCACCCGCTCGCCCCGCAGCAGTGGCGAGAACTCCTCGACGGTCAGGCCGAGGGCGTCGCGCAGCGCGCCGGGGTAGGCGCCCGGGTGGACGGCATCGTGCGCGTCGACGATGCCGGAGAAGTACGACACGACGAGGGTGCCGCCCTGCTCGACGTACGACGTCAGGTTGCGCCCGGCGGCCTCGGTCATCAGGTACAGGGCGGGCACGACGACAAGGGGATAGCTCGACAAGTCGGCTTCCGGCTGGGCGAAGTCGACGGTGAGGTGGCGGTCGTAGAGCGCCTCGTAGAAGGCGTCGGCGCGCTCGCGTGCGTCGTGGTCCTCGCTGGGACGCCAGTCGAGGGACTGCGCCCACCAGGACTGCCAGTCCCAGAGCATCGCCACGTCGGCCCGCGTGCGGGTGCCGCGGATCTCGCTCAACGCCTCGAGGGATTCACCGAGTTCGACGACCTCGCGCCACACGCGCGTGTCCGTGCCGCCGTGCGGGACCATGGCGGAGTGGAACTTCTCGGCGCCGCGCCGGGACTGCCGCCACTGGAAGAACATCGCGCCGTCGGAGCCGCGCGCCACGTGGCCGAGGGAGTTGCGGGCCATCTGCCCGGGCGCCTTGGCGGGGTTGCGGGGCTGCCAGTTGACGCCGGAGGTGGAGTGCTCCAGCAGCAGCCACGGGGCGCCGCCGGCCACGGAGCGGGTCAGGTCGGCGGCCATGGCGAGGTTGACGTGGGTGCGGCGGCCGTCGGTGATCAGGTAGTGGTCGTTGGTGACCAGGTCGACCTCGCGGCCCCAGGCCCAGTAGTCGACGGAGTCGCACTGGCTGAGCGCGGTCATGAAGTTGGTGGTGACCGGGACGCCGGGTGAGAGGCGGTGCAGGATGTCCCGCTCGGCGCGGAAGTTCTCGCGCATGGTGGCGTCGGCGAAGCGCCGGTAGTCCAGGGCCTGGGCGGGGTTGGCGACGGTCGCGGTCAGGCGCGGCGGGTTGATCTGGTCGAGGTCGGCGTAGCGCTGCCCCCAGAAGGCGGTTCCCCAGGCGTCGTTGACGGCGTCGACGGTGCCGTAGGTGGCGGTGAGCCAGCGGCGGAAGTGGGCGGCGCAGGAGTCGCAGTAGCAGGCGGAGACGGGGACGCCGTACTCGTTGTGCACGTGCCACATCGCGAGCGCCGGGTGGTCGCCGTAGCGTTCGGCGAGCCGGGTGGTGATGTTCGCGGCGGCCGTGCGGTAATCGGCGTTGCTGTGGCAGATCGCGCCGCGGGAGCCGAACTCCAGCCGCACCCCGTCGGCGGTGACCGGCAGGGCCTCGGGGTGGGCGCGGTAGAACCAGGCGGGTGGGACCACGGTGGGCGTGCCGAGGTCGACGCGGACGCCGTTGTCGTGCAGCAGGTCGACGACCCGGTCGAGCCAGCCGAAGTCGTACTTCCCCGGGGCGGGTTCCAGCAGGGCCCAGGAGAAGATGCCGACGCTCACCAGGGTCACGCCGGCCTCCCGCATCAGCCGGACGTCCTCCTGCCAGACGGATTCCGGCCACTGCTCGGGGTTGTAGTCCCCGCCGAAGGCGAGCCGGGTGAGGCCGCTGGGGGTGGTGTCCGGCATGGATGTCTCCCGTGGTCCGATCATTTGGGAACGTGCACACACAACAGTGGCGGTGCGAGCTCAACATAACCGCACAGTCACAACCATTGACAAGTGTCCGGGACGTTTCTCTACTGTGAACGCTCACAGAAGCACGGCAGGGCCGCACAACAGGTGAAGACCGGAGGGAAGCGGCCCTGGCAGATCTGTGTGGCAGGTCTCCGGAATCGAGCGGAGACCCAGGTCAGGGGAGAGAACCATGCCGTACACGAAGCGCCGACGCCTCGTGACTTCCGCCGTCGCCGTCGCGCTCGGCGCCACCGCCCTCGCCGCCTGCGGCTCGTCCGACGACTCCAAGGGCGACGCACAGTCCGGGCCCGTCTCGCTGACGTACTGGACCTGGACCCCCGGTATGGACAAGGTCGTGGACCTGTGGAACAAGGGGCCGGGCAAGAAGCAGCAGATCTCCGTCACGGTGAAGAAGCAGGCGTCCGGCGACACGCTGGTCACCAAGATCCTCACCGCGCACAAGGCCGGCAAGGGTCCGGACCTGGTGCAGGCGGAGTACCAGGCGCTGCCGACGCTGGTCAGCAATGACGCACTGGCCGACATCGCCAAGGACGTGGGCGACGTCAGGGGCAAGTTCGCCGACGGCGTCTGGCAGCAGGCGACGCTGGGCACGGAGGCGGTGTACGCGGTCCCCCAGGACATCGGGCCGATGATGTTCTACTACCGTGCCGACCTCTTCAAGCAGTACGGCCTGACGGTCCCGACCACCTGGGACGAGTTCGCGCAGACGGCCCGCGCGCTGAAGAAGAAGGCCCCGGACAAGTCCCTGACCACCTTCTCCGCCAACGACTCCGGTCTCTTCGCGGGCCTCGCCCAGCAGGCCGGCGCGAAGTGGTGGACGACGTCCGGTGACAAGTGGAACGTCGGCATCGACGACGCGGCGACGCGGAAGGTCGCCACGTTCTGGGGCGGCCTCGTCAAGGAGGGCGCCGTCGACAACCAGCCGATGTACACCCCGGCCTGGAACAAGGCGCTGAACACGGGCAAGCAGATCGCGTGGGTCAGCGCGGTGTGGGCGCCTGGCACGCTGACCACGGCCGCGCCGGACACCAAGGGCAGGTGGGCCATGGCCCCGCTCCCCCAGTGGTCCAAGAGCGAGAACCGCACCGGCAGCTGGGGCGGCTCCTCCACCGCCGTCACCACGGACTCGCAGCACAAGGACGCCGCCGCGGAGTTCGCCGCGTGGCTGAACACCGACGCCGAGGCGCTCAACGCGCTGGCCAAGGAGAGCGGCATCTACCCGGCGTCCACCTCCGCCCAGCTCAGCGGTGCCTTCCAGAACCCGCCGGAGTTCTTCTCGAACCAGGTGGACTTCTACACCAAGGCCGCCGACATCGCCGAGACCACGGCGCCCTCCGCCTGGGGCCCGAACGTCAACGTCGCCTACACCTCCTTCAAGGACGCCTTCGGCGCCGCCGCCAAGAACAAGTCGGACTTCGTCGCCGCGCTGCAGAAGATGCAGGCGGACACGGTCGCCGACATGAAGAAGCAGGGCTTCGAGGTCGGTCGGTGAGCAGCACGGCACACCGGGGGTCGTACGGAGTCGGGCCGGCCCCGTACGCCCACCCGTCTCGCAGCACCGCCCTCAAAGGTGCGCTTCGCGCGCCGTACTTCTTCCTTCTCCCCGCTACGGTCCTCTTCCTGCTGTTCTTCGCGCTGCCCATCGGCTACGCGGTCTGGCTCAGCTTCCGCAGGGTGCACGTCTCCGGGCTCGGCCTCGGGGCGAACGCCCGCCACGAGGTCTGGGCCGGTCTGGAGAACTACACCGACGCGCTGACCGACAGCGAACTGCTGCACGGCGCGCTGCGGGTGCTGGGGTACGGGTGCGTCGTCGTCCCGGTCATGCTCGGCCTCGCGCTGCTGTTCGCCTTGATGCTCGACTCCGACACGGTGCGCCTGGCCCCCTTCACCCGGCTCGCGATCTTCCTGCCGTACGCCATTCCCGGCGTGGTGGCGGCGCTGCTGTGGGGCTTTCTGTATCTGCCGGACGTCAGCCCCTTCTACTACGTGCTGCAGGAGTTCGGCCTTCCGCAGCCGAACCTGCTGGACGGCGGTCCGCTCTATCTCGCCCTGTCCAACATCGCGGTGTGGGGCGGCACCGGCTTCAACATGATCGTCATCTACACCTCGTTGCAGGCCATCCCGGCCGAGGTCCATGAGGCGGCGAAGCTGGACGGCGCCGGCCCGCTGCAGATCGCGCTGCGGATCAAGATCCCGATGGTGGCGCCCTCGCTGGTGCTGACGTTCTTCTTCTCGATCATCGCCACGCTGCAGGTGTTCAACGAGCCGACGACGCTGAAGCCGCTCACCAACTCGGTGTCCACGACGTGGAGCCCGCTGATGAAGGTCTACCGGGACGCCTTCGGCTCCGGTGACATCTACGCGGCCGCCGCCGAGGCCGTGATCATCGCCCTGGCGACGCTGGTGCTGTCGTTCGGCTTCCTGCGCGCCGCGAACCGCCGCAACAAGCAGGAGGCAACCCGATGAGTTCCGTGGCCCTCCGCAAGGCCGCCCCGGCGGCCGGCACGACGCCGGGGACCGCCCAAGGGCCCCCGCTGCGCCGCCGGATCTCGCTGGTGCCGACGGTGACGCTGCTGCTGGGCGCGCTGTACTGCCTGCTGCCCGTGGCGTGGGTGGTGATCGCGGCCACCAAGTCGGGCAAGGAGCTGTTCTCCACGTTCACGTTCCTGCCGGGCAGCGGATTCGCCGACAACCTGCGCGATCTCAACTCCTACCGCGACGGTGTGTACTGGGAGTGGATGGGCAACTCCGCCCTCTACGCCGGGTTCGGGGCCCTTCTGTCGACGGTGGTGTCCGCGTTCAGCGGTTACGCGCTGGCGACCTACCGCTTCCGCGGCCGCGAGGCGGTGTTCAACATCCTGCTCGCGGGTGTGCTGATGCCGCCGGTGATCCTCGCCGTACCGCAGTACCTGCTGCTGGCGAAGGCGAACCTGACGGACTCCTATCTGTCGGTGCTGCTGCCGCAGATCCTCTCGCCGTACGGCGTCTACCTCTCGCGTATCTACGCGGCCGCCGCGGTCCCCGCGGACGTGGTGGAGGCCGGGCGGATGGACGGGGCGGGCGAGTGGCGGATCTTCACCCGGATCGCGCTGCCGATGATGGTCCCGGGCATGGTGACGGTGTTCCTGTTCCAGTTCGTGGCCGTGTGGAACAACTTCCTGCTGCCGTACATCATGCTCAGCGACGACGAGAAGTTCCCGATCACGCTGGGTCTGTACACGCTGCTGGAGCAGGGTGCCAACACGCCCGCCCTGTACACGCTCGTGATCACGGGCGCGTTCCTCGCGGTGCTGCCGCTGGTCGCCCTGTTCCTGGTCATCCAGCGCTTCTGGAGCCTGGACCTGCTCTCCGGGGCCGTAAAGTCATGACCATGAGTACATCGGGGGGCCGGCGCAGGCCGCCGACGATCCACGACGTGGCGCGCGAGGCGGGCGTCTCGCGCGGCACCGTGTCACGCGTGCTCAACGGCGGCCACTACGTCAGCCCCGCCGCGCAGGAGGCGGTCAACGCGGCCATCCGCAAGACCGGTTACGTCGTGAACCGGCACGCGCGGTCGCTGATCACCGGGCGGTCGGACTCGGTCGGCTTCCTGCTCACCGAGCCGCAGGAGCGGTTCTTCGAGGACCCCAATTTCAATGTGCTGCTGCGCGGCTGCACCCAGGCGCTCGCCGCGCACGACGTCCCGCTGCTGCTGATGCTGGCGGGCACCGAGGACGAACGGCGGCGGATCACCCGCTACATCACCGCCGGGCACGTCGACGGGGTGCTGCTGGTCTCCAGCCACTCCGGCGACCCGGTCGCCCAGGAACTGCGCGAGGCGGGCGTGCCGCTCGTGGCGTGCGGCAAGCCGATCGGGCTGGGTTCGAAGGTGAGCTATGTGGCCGCCGACGACCGGGACGGCGCCCGGGACATGGTGCGCCATCTGCTCTCGCTCGGGCGGCGCCGGATCGGCACGGTCACCGGCCCGCTCGACACCCCGGGCGGTGTCGAACGGCTCGCCGGGTACCGGGAGGTCCTCACCGAGGCGGGGCTGCCGGTCGACGAGCGGCTGATCGCCTCCGGCGACTACAGCCGGGCCAGCGGCGAGGAGGCCGCCGAGCGGCTGCTGGAGCGGGCGCCCGACGTGGACGCCGTGTTCGTCGCCTCCGACCTGATGGCGCAGGGCGTGCTCACCGCGCTGCACCGGGCCGGGCGCCGGGTGCCCGAGGACGTGGCGGTGGGCGGCTTCGACGACTCCCCCGCCGCGTTGTCCGCCACCCCCGAGCTGACGACCATACGGCAGCCGTGGGACCGGATCAGTGCCGAGATGGTCCGGGTCCTGCTCGCCCAGATCGGGGGCGAGGACCCGGCAGCGGTGATCCTGCCGACAGAACTCGTCAAGCGGGCGTCCACGTGACGGGCGGGGCGGTGGCCGCGGCGACGAAGAAGGGCACGGCCAGCAGGGCGTGATCTCCTTCGGCGCGGGTGCGCTGCTCGGCGAGCCAGCCGTCGGCGGCCTCGCGCGGTACGGCCCCGGCGGCGCACGCGGCCTCGGCGAGCCCGGTGAGCAGCGGTAGGGCCTGCGCGCCGAGGATGACGGTCGTGCGGACCTCCACGGTCACGTCGGTGAAACCGGCCTCCAGCAGCAGCCGGCGCTGAGCGCGGGCGGCACGGGGCGCGGTGACCAGGTCGGCGCGCGCCCGCACGATGCTCCGGGTGGTGTCCGGGTCGTCGGAGTCGATCAGCAGCCCGCCCCAGTCCTGTCCGAGCAGTACGATCCGCCCGCCCGGGCGAAGCACGCGCCGTGCCTGTGCCAACGCCCGTGCGTGGTCGGCGAGTTCCTGCATCACCTTGTCGGCGCGGTAGCCGTCGCAGGAGTGGTCCGGCAGGGGAAGCGCGGAGGCGTTCCCCTCGCGGAAGTCCGCCTGGGGCCACCAGGTGCGGGCGACGTCCACCATGTGCGGATCCCGGTCGACTCCCACCACCGCGACGCCGCGTGCACACAGCTCGCCGACGGCGCGTCCGGTGCCACAGCCGACGTCGACGACGCAGCGGGGGTGGCGCAGCAGGTCGTGGGAGAGCTCCCGCAGGTCGCGGGCGCCCGGCAGCAGGTCGCCGGCGTCGAGCCGGGCGATCAGGGTGTCGGTGTGCGTCCGTTCCCCGAGCACCTCGTCGGCCGGTTCCTCGGTCGTCGTGGACGTTGCCTGTGTCGTCGCCCTGGATGTCTCCTCGGTCGTTGCCGTGGACGTGGCCTTGGTCGCTTCCTTGGTCATGCGGCCCAGGCTGCGACTTGATGTCGGCATGAGGTCAAGCGAACAGGGTGGGCGGTTGAGTATCGGCGCTCTCGCGCGACGCTTCGGGCTGGAGCCGCACGTCCTGCGCCACTGGGAGTCGGTGGAGCTCCCATCCCCCGCCCGGGAAACGGCCCGGGCAGCGTCGCTACGGCGAAGCCGACGCGGTGCGGGTGGCGGTGATCCAGCGGGGCAAGGCGGAAGGGTTGTCCTTGGACACCATCCGCACCATGACGGCCGGCGGCCCGGAGGTGCGCCGCGCGGTGCTGCGGCGGGAGGCGCAGGCGTTACGGGAGCGCATCGCGGCGGCCGAGGCCTCGCTCGCGCTGGTGCAGTGCGCCCTGGACTGCGCGCACACCAAGCTGGCGACCTGCCCGCACTTCCGGCACCACCTCATGGCACCCGGTGCGACCACTGCTGACTGACCTGATCTCCACCGCGGCCGTTCCCCCGTATGGCGGTCGGAGGCGATGTCACCCTGGCGTCGTACTCCGCGCTCGCGAAGGCGCCGTGCACCGTCCGAGGCAGCGCCGGGCCCTCGTGACCGGTCAGGATCGGAGAAGCCACGGCACGCCAAGCCGTCCTAGCGTGGTGTGCATCGACGGAAACCCGTCGGAATTCCGCCCTCCCGAGGAGTGAGTGCCATGAGCGCCGGTGTGCAGACGATCATCTACCCCGTCAAGGACAAGGACCGGGCCAAGGCGGTGTTCACGGCCCTGCTCGGTGTCGAGCCGTACGTCGACGAGCCGTACTACGTCGGTTTCAAGGCCGAGGGCCAGGACGTGGGCCTGGACCCGAACGGGCACGCTCAGGGTCTGACCGGGCCGGTGCCGTTCTGGCACGTCACCGACCTGCGGGAGCGGCTCGCGGCGCTGCTGGAGGCGGGCGCCGAGGTGGTCCAGGACGTGCGCGACGTCGGCAACGGCCGGCTGATCGTCTCCGTGAAGGACCCCGACGGCAACCTGGTGGGGCTGCTCCAGGACCCGGTGGCCTGAGGAGCGTACGACTCGTTGCGCCCGCACTAGTTGCATAGTCAACGAATGGCCGATTCGGTGCTACCGTGCGGGTATGGCAGCGAAGACGGCCGAGGCGCGGCTCGAGGAGCGGTGGCGGGACATCCTGTCCGTGCACGCCCGCACCATGTGCGAGATCGACCGGGCCCTGCATCCGCACGGTCTGGGCGCCAGCGATTTCGAGGTGCTGGACATCCTGGCCGACGCCTCGACCGGGCCGGGCGACCAGTGCCGGGTGCAGAACCTGGTCGGACAGGTGCATCTCAGCCAGAGCGCGCTGTCCCGCCTCATCGGCCGCCTCGAGAAGGACGGCCTCGTCGAGCGCTCGGTGTGCGCCGAGGACCGGCGGGGTGTGTGGGTGGCCCTGACGGACAAGGGCCGCCGGCTGCACACACAGGTGCGACCGCTCCAGCGGGAGGTGCTGGAGCGGATGCTCGGCGGCCGGCCCGAGTAGGCCCCGCGTCCGTTCCTACGGCCGTGCCAGCAGGGTGCGTACGCCTTCCGAGGTGAGCGTCAGCGGGTGCGACGAGCCCGCGTCGATGGTGAGCGACAGGTCGTCCGCGGGCCACTGGGCGGCCAGCGCGCCGAGCGGCACCAGACGGTAGCGCGAGATGTAGGGCAGTAGGTCGGCCATCGCCGGCTCCGAGGTGAAGACCGGGACCACCGGGTTGCCGCCCGGCTGCTCCAGCACCGGCAGGGCCACGGCGGAGGGGTTGGTGGCGTCCTCTTCGGCGACGTCGTCGGGCACGGGCACCAGGACGTCGCTGTGGGCCAGCGTGTCGAGCGCCGCGGTGTCCTCCGTGTTCTGGGCGAGCGCGTCCAGAGCGCGCTGGGCGGGCGTGGCGGTGTTGTCGTTCTCGGGTGTGTCCATGGTGTCTTCCCTGGTAGCGGCGGTCATGCGGGCCGTTTTCGGTGACGGCTCCCGGGCACGGTCTGGCCACGCGTACCCGACCCGGACGCGATCATTCCCCTTGTCGGCGATCGATCGGGCAGCGCGCTGAACGGGAGGCCTCCGCGTCACCCCTCGGTGCGGGACGCCTTTGGCGCCGTGACCGGAACTCATACGGGGACACGCGTGTTCGAGAGCGGTCGGCTAGCATCGCCGACGGCGTCGCGTGCCGGTCACCGGCCGGGTGAGGCATGGAGGTGCCGGGAGATGCCTGCTGGAGGCATTCCTTGTCCATCGAGTTGAATCACACCATCGTCCACGCCCGGGACAACCGGGAGTCCGCCGAGTTCTTCGCCGAGTTGCTGGGGCTGGAGATCGCCGGGGAGTGGGGCCCGTTCGTCGCGGTCCAGCTCGCCAACGGCGTGACGCTGGACTTCGCCACCGCTCCCGTCGAGCGGATCACGCCGCAGCACTACGCCTTCCTCGTCTCGGAGAAGGAGTTCGACGCGGCGTACGCGAAGATCACCGAACGCGGCATCGTGCACTGGGCGGATCCGCACCAGCGGCAGCCGGGCACGATCAACCACCACGACGGCGGCCGCGGAGTGTACTTCCTGGACCCCGCGGGTCACGCGCTGGAACTGATCACGGTCCCCTACGGCGGCCGGCCGGCCGCCCAGGGCTGACGATCGGAACGGGCCCCGGACAGCTCACCGGCCGGTGGGCCGGCCGGGGCCTGCGCGTACCTGGGTGCTGCACACATGACTGCCTCCCGGGGGTCCACTTCCGGCAACCCGCCCGCCGGTCAGTCGGTCACCAGCGCCAGCGTGAACCCGTCGTAGCCCTTCTCGCCGACCGTCTGCAGGGTCGTCGCGGTCAGCCGGGGGTGGGCGGCGATCAGTTCGGTGAAGCGGCGCACGCCCTGGACCCGCGGGTCGGAGCTGCCGGGCTCCGTGACGGCGCCTTCCCGTACGACGTTGTCGCCGACGATGACGCTGCCGGGACGGGTGAGCCGCAGGGCCCACTCCAGGTAGGCGGGGTTGGAGGGCTTGTCGGCGTCGATGAAGACGAGGTCGAAGGGGCCCTCCCCGGCCTCCACGAGCCGGGGCAGGATGTCCAGCGCCTTGCCGAGACGGATGTCGACGATGTTCTCGAGCCCGGCGCGGGCCACGTTGGCGGCGGCGAGGGCGGCGCACTGCTCGTCGACCTCCAGGGTCACCACGCGTCCGTCCTCGGGCAGGGCGCGGGCCAGCCAGATCGTGCTGTAGCCGGCGAGCGTGCCGATCTCCAGGACGGTGCGGGCACCGCGGATCCGCGCCAGGAGGTTCAGCAACTTGCCCTGGTTGGGGGCGACTTGGATGGCCGGAAGCCGAGCCGCGTCGGCGTCGGCGACGGCCGCGCGCAGGGCGGCGTCCTCCTCCACGAGCAGGTCGTTGAAGTAGGCGTCGACAGCGGTCCAGGTCTCCTGGGACACGGCGGGCTCCCTTACGGCGCGAACGAGTGAGTTTACAAAGGGAACTTACTACGGGCGTCCGCTTCTTCGACAGCGATTACCGTGCCCGTCCGGGCGTCGCCGGACAGCAGTCCAGGCCGGCCCGAGTGGGCCGGCCCGGACTGTGTGTTCGGGACGGGACGATCAGACGAGGTCGAACCGGTCCAGGTTCATGACCTTGACCCACGCCGCGACGAAGTCCTCGACGAACTTCTCCTTCGCGTCGTCGCTCGCGTAGACCTCCGCGAGCGCGCGCAGCTCGGAGTTCGAGCCGAAGACCAGGTCGGCACGGCTGCCTGCCCACTTCAGCTCGCCCGTGGCCGCGTCACGGCCCTCGAACGTGGTCTGGTCCTCGCTGGTCGACTTCCACGTCGTACCGAGGTCGAGCAGGTTGACGAAGAAGTCGTTCGTCAGGGCCCCCGGCGTCTTGGTGAAGACACCGAGCTGCGACTGCTGGTGGTTGGCGCCCAGCACGCGCAGGCCGCCGACCAGGACCGTCATCTCGGGGGCGCTCAGGGTGAGCAGGTTGGCGCGGTCGAGCAGCAGGTACTCGGCCGGCAGACGGTTGCCCTTGCCGAGGTAGTTGCGGAAGCCGTCCGCGGTCGGCTCCAGCGCCTCGAACGACTCGACGTCGGTCTGCTCCTCGGTCGCGTCGACGCGGCCCGGGGTGAAGGGCACCTCGATGTCGAACCCGGCGTCCTTGGCGGCCTTCTCCACCCCGACGCAGCCGCCGAGCACGATGAGGTCGGCCAGCGACACCTTGCGGGCACCGGTGTTGAACTCCTGCTGGATGCCCTCGAGGGTGCGCAGCACGAGCGCGAGCTGGTCGGGGTCGTTGACCTCCCAGCCGCGCTGCGGCGCGAGGCGGATGCGGGCACCGTTGGCGCCGCCGCGCTTGTCGCTGCCGCGGAACGTCGAGGCCGACGCCCAGGCGGTCGTGACCAGCTGCGACACGGTCAGACCCGAGTCGAGGAGCTTGGCCTTCAGGGCCGCGACGTCGGCGGCACCGATGGGCTCGCCCTCGGCCTCCGGCAGCGGGTCCTGCCACAGCAGGGTCTCCGCCGGGACCTCCGGGCCGAGGTACAGCGACTTCGGGCCCATGTCGCGGTGGGTCAGCTTGTACCAGGCGCGGGCGAAGGCGTCCGCGAATTCCTGCGGGTTTTCGTAGAACCGGCGGGAGATCGGCCCGTAGATCGGGTCGAAGCGCAGCGACAGGTCGGTGGTGAGCATCGTCGGGCGGTGCTTCTTCGACGGGTCGTGCGCGTCCGGGATGATCTCCGGGGCGTCCTTGGCCACCCACTGCTTGGCGCCGGCCGGGGACTCGGTCAGCTCGTACTCGTACTCGAAGAGGTTCTTGAAGAACCCGTTGCCCCACTGCGTGGGCGTGCTGGTCCAGGTCACCTCGAGGCCCGAGGTGATGGTGTCGCCGCCCTTGCCGGTGCCGTAGGTCGACTTCCAGCCGAGGCCCTGCTCCTCCATGGAGGCGGCCTCGGGGTCGTTGCCGACGTGGTCGGCCGGGCCGGCGCCGTGGGTCTTGCCGAAGGTGTGGCCGCCGGCGATCAGCGCGACGGTCTCCTCGTCGTTCATCGCCATGCGGCGGAACGTCTCACGGATGTCGCGGGCCGCGGCGATCGGGTCCGGGTTGCCGTTGGGGCCCTCCGGGTTGACGTAGATCAGGCCCATCTGGACGGCGCCGAGCGGGTTCTCCAGCTCGCGGTCGCCGCTGTAGCGCTCGTCGCCGAGCCAGGTGGTCTCGGGACCCCAGTAGACGTCCTCCTCGGCCTCCCAGACGTCGGCGCGGCCGCCGCCGAAGCCGAAGGTCTCGAAGCCCATCGTCTCCAGCGCGACGTTGCCGGTCAGGACGAGCAGGTCGGCCCAGGAGAGGTTCTTGCCGTACTTCTTCTTCACCGGCCACAGCAGACGGCGGGCCTTGTCCAGGTTGGCGTTGTCCGGCCAGCTGTTGAGCGGGGCGAAGCGCTGCTGACCGGCACCGGCGCCGCCGCGGCCGTCGCTGATGCGGTAGGTGCCTGCGCTGTGCCAGGCCATGCGGACCATGAGCGGGCCGTAGTGACCGAAGTCGGCCGGCCACCAGTCCTGCGAGGTGGTCAGCACCTCGGCGATGTCCCGCTTGACCGCGGCGAGGTCGAGGCTCTGGAACGCCTCGGCGTAGTCGAACTCCTCGCCGAGCGGGTTGGCCACGGCGGGGTTCTTGGCGAGGATCTTCAGATTGAGCCGCTCAGGCCACCACTGGCGGTTGCCACCGCCCTGCGTGGGGTGCGGGGCGCGCCCGTGCGCGACGGGGCAGCCACCTGTGCCCTCCGTCTTGGGGTCGGTGACGATTGCGTCAGGGTTCTCGGACATGCGGATCCTTCCGAACTAAGCGGATCATGGTGCCGAACTGCTTGCGGATCAGGGTGCTGAACTGCCTGGGGATCAGGGTCCTGAACTGCCTGCGGTGGAGCAGTCGGGGCACAGGCCCCAGTAGATGACCTCGGCCTCGTCGATGACGAAGCCGTGGTCGTCGGAGGCGGTCAGGCAGGGCGCCTCACCGACCCCGCAGTCCACGTCGGCGACGGTCCCGCAGGAGCGGCACACGACGTGGTGGTGGTTGTCCCCCACCCTCCCCTCGAACCGGGCCGGACTGCCGGCCGGTTCGATACGGCGTATGAGCCCGGCCGCGGTGAGCGCGTGCAGGGCCTCGTAGACGGCCTGGAGGGAGATGTGGCCCACGCGGGCGCGCACGCCGCCGGCGATCGCCTCGACGTCGAGGTGGTCGCCCGCACGGACGGTTTCGAGGAGGGCCACGCGGGCGGCCGTGACGCGCAGGCCGGCACCGCGCAGCTCCTCGGCAGCGGTCGCAGACCGGGGTGCGCTCATGGCGAGCAACCTACTCCCCCAGACACGAGAGGTACAGAAAAACGAACGATTCAATTTTGTGACGTGGGTACGGGACCCGTTCGGCACGTGTCAGGGACGCGTCACTTCGCTCTCCTGCTCGCCCCCGACCCGGACGTGCCGACGATGGCGCAGGCGCGGCTCGTCCACCAGCCGCCCGCCCTGCTCGGCGTGGCGCTGTTCGCGCTGTGGCCCTTCAACTGCCTCTTCCACACACCTCCGCCGCCACGCCCGGATGTCTGGCCCGGCCGTACGCCCTCTACCGCTCCCGCGAGGCGCGCCGGGCCGCGTCGGCACAGCGGGCCCTCGGGTCGTGGCCTAGGGTCGTGACCTACCTGCGGCCGCCCGGCTCCCAGGGGTGGACCTCCACGGAGGAGTACCGGTCGGCATCGAGGACCGCGCGGGCCGCGTCGGCGTCCGGCGCGCGGACCAGAGCCGCCGTGCCCAGCCAGAGGGTGCCGTCGTCGGAGAGCAGCGGGCCGTAGGCGACGAGGCGGTCCCGCTCGGGCGGCGGAACGTCCTCGCCGGCCGCCCGGCCCGAGCCCAAGCCGAGCACCAAGTGGCCGTCACCGTCGACCGGGCCGCCCGGGAACTGCCACATCGTGCGCCCCAGCATGTTGCGCCACCGGCGCAGCAGCACGTCCCGGTAGACGCCGGCCCGCTGATTGGGCTCGTCGAAGGCGAAGGCGCGGGCGGCGGCCGCATCGGGCAGGTCGACGATGTGCACGCTCCCGCTGGGGACATCGCCGCGGAAGGTGGGGCCGCGGGCGATCAGCTGCTTCTCGTACCCGTCCATGTAGGACCAGTGCTCCTCTCCCAGTTCGAGGCGCAGGGGAAGCGAGCCGGGCCGGTCGCGGTGGTGGACGAAGAATTCCATGGCGGCAGTGTTCATGACCTCGCCCGCGCACGGAACCGGGTTTCCCGCAGGGCCCTTGCGGCGCCGGTCGGCGGGATGCGCGAAAATAGTTGCCTGAAGTAACCAGCAGTCGCGCGAAGGGGCTCGCAGTGCCGCACATCACCATCGACTACTCCTCGCAGCTGGACGGCGCCTTCGACCGGGAGACCCTCGTGAAAGAGCTGCACACCACCGTGGTCGCGGACTCCGGCTCGACCGGGGTGTGCAAGACGTTCCTGCGCCCGGCGCCGGCGTACGTGGGCGACCGCTCGCCCGGGGAGTCGCTCTTCGCGCATGCGGAGGTGGGTCTGCTGCCCGGCCGCTCCGAGGCACTGAAGGCACGGCTCGCCGAGACCGTCCTGGAGATCCTCGGCCGGCATCTTCCGTCGGCCGAGCACGTGATCTGCTCCGTCGAGGTAAGGGACCTCGCCGATTCCTACCGCCTCTCCCCCTCCGCCCGCGCGACCGGGGACCTGCATCGAGGCGCCGGGCGCCCGGCCCCTACGCTCGGGGCATGGTGAGTGAATTCAGCGACGCGTTCCTCCTGGAGGCCGAACGGCACGCCGCCTGGGGCGCGGCCCAGCTCGAGGCCCTGACCGCGTTCCTGCCCGAGGGCCCGTGGACCGCCGACCTCGAGGCCTGCCGCTACCGGCAGGGGGACGTCGAGCTGCGCGTGGCCGTGCTCGGCACCTACGACACGGACGAGCAGTCCTGAATGTGGGGATGGGCGAACCCTGGGCTGGAGGGCACCGAGGCGGTCGCGCTCACCGGCGCGGTGGAGCGGTACGGACGCGCCCACAACATTCCCGAACTGACCGAACCCGTACTGGCGTTGTCCGGCTTCCCGGACCCACGGCGCGCCGCGGAGATGCTCGCCTTCACCGGCATGGGGGTGGCCGGGGCCCCCGGGTACATCGGCGTCGCGGCGGGGCCGGCGACGCGGGTCTACTTCCTCGCCGACGACCCGCGGGTGCCGCGCGCCGGTCTGGACCCGGTGACGCTGCCGCGGACCCTGCTCACCGGCGCGGGCCTGATCGGCCGTTCGGCCCGGCACGTGGTGAGCGGGTACTTCGACCACCACGGCGTCCCCCAGCGCGCCGAGGACGACCGGATCGTGGCCGGCCTGGCCGGCGGCAGCGCGGTCGAGGTCCGCTTCGATGCCGTGGGCCGCATCGGGGGCGTGGAGGTGAAGGTCTCCCCGTAGTCCTGCCGTGGACCTGTCTTGAGGAGACGTCAGGTCCGGGCGCGGCCGCCCGGGGCGGATGCCGTGATGCGGGCGACCGCCTCGACGGTCAGGGCGCGCCCGTGGGGTTCGACGGCCAGCGCCCGGTGGAGGGTCAGCCCTTCGATCAGTGCGTCGAGCTGGCGGGCGGTGTCCGGGTCGAAGTGCTTCTCCAGATGGTCGCGGCTGCGCTGCATCCAGGCCTGCGTGAGCGACCGGTAGGCCGGGTCGCGCGCGGCGAGCGTGTACAGCTCCTGGGCGAGCACGAGGTCGCGCCGGCCGCCCTCGGACAGGGTGTGCACGAGGTCGGCGACGGCCTCCCGGGCCTGGTCGCGGTCCGCCGCGCCGCCCAGGTGGGCGTCGAACAGCTCCGCCATGCGGTCGGTGAAGCGGCCGAATGCCTCGCGCAGCAGCTGGTCGATGCCCTTGAAGTGGTACGTCGTCGAGCCCAGCGGAACGCCGGCGCGCGCGGCGATCCTGCGGTGCGAGAGCTGGGCGATGCCCTCGTCGGCGATGACGTCGAGGGTCGCGTCGAGGATGCGCGCGCGGCGCTGCGGGTCGGTGTGTCCGGTGGCCATGCGGTGCGCTCACAGGCTCCGGACGGGGCGGGCGGGGTTGCCGACGGCGACGGTGTTCGCGGGGACGTCCTTGGTGACGACGGCTCCGGCGCCGATGACGGAGTTGTCCCCGATGCTGACGCCTGGCAGGACGATGGCGCCGCCGCCGAGCCACACGTTGTCGCCGATGGTGATCGGCCGGGCGGCCTCCAGCTTGTCGCGCCTGGGCTGCGGCTCCAACGGGTGGGTGGGGGTGAGGAGTTGGACGTTGGGGCCGATCTGGCAGTCCTCGCCGATGGTGATGGCGGCGACGTCCAGGGCGGTCAGGTTGTAGTTGACGAAGGTGCGGGCGCCGATCGTGATGTTGCTGCCGTAGTCGACGTACAGCGGTGGCCGGACGTGCGCGTCGTCGCCGAGGGAGCCGAGGAGTTGCGCGAGGAGCGGCCGGGCGGCGTCGGCGTCCTCGGTGTAGGCGGCCTGGTAGCGGGCTGCCAGGCGCACGGCCTGCTGCTGGCGCAGGGCGATCTCGGGGTCGTCGGCGATGTAGAAGTCGCCGGCGAGCATGCGTTCCAGGTTCGTCCGCGGGTCACCCGCGAAGTGGTCCAGCGTCATGCGTACGATCGTACATTCGGGAGTGTACGATCGTACGCTCACCCCACGGGCGGCCTCCTGAACAGCCCGGCATTCCCTCACGTATCAGACATAGGGGTCGATACGAAGGGGATGAGCCACATGGCGATCTCGGTACACACGAAGCGCCGGGCGGCCGGTACCGCGGCGGCGGCCTTCACGGCGGCACTGGTCCTGGCCGCCTGCTCCAGCGGGGGCGGCGGCCAGGCGAAGAGCTCGGGCAGTTCCGCCGCGCAGCCCACCGGCTCGGGGACCCGGGTGACCGTCACCGAGACCGAGTACGGGCTGAAGCTGTCCCGGACGTCCTTCACGCCCGGCACCTACACCTTCGTCGCGGACAATGCCGGTCACATCACGCACGCCCTGTCGATCGACGGCCCCGGCGTGGAGGACGCCCGGACCAAGAACATCCAGGGCGGTCAGATGGCCCCGCTGACGGTGACCCTCAAGAAGGGTTCGTACGACCTGTACTGCCCCGTGCCCGGGCACAAGGCGCTCGGCATGGACAAGCACATCCAGGTCGGCTGACACGGCACGGCCCCCTCCGCCGCGGCGAAGGGGGCGTTCCGCAAGGGGCTGTGACCGCTCAGGCGTCCGCGCGCACCGGGGCCGGTGTCTCCGGGACCACGTCCGCGAGGTCGCGGCTGCGGGTCTCCTTGGCGCAGGCGATCGCGACGACCGTGAGCAGGGCGGCGGCGATGACGTACAGCGCGATCGGGGTGGAGCTGTCGTAGTCGGACAGCAGCGCGGTCGCGATCAGGGGGGCCGGCGCGCCGGCGGCCACGGACGAGAACTGGGCGCCGATCGACGCGCCGGAGTAGCGCATCCGGGTCGCGAACATCTCGGAGAAGAAGGCGGCCTGGGGCGCGTACATGGCGCCGTGCAGGATCAGCCCGACGGTCACCGCCAGCAGCAGACTGCCGAAGCTCTCGCTGTCGATGAGCGCGAAGAACGGGAACATCCACAGGCCGACGCCCACCGCGCCGATGAGGTAGACGGGCCGCCGGCCGATGCGGTCCGACAGGGCGCCCCAGGCGGGGATGACCGCGAAGTGCACGGCCGAGCCGATCAGCACCGCGTTGAGCGCGGTCTGCTTGCTCAGGCCCGCGGAGGTGGTGGCGTAGACGAGGATGAAGGCGGTGATGACGTAGTAGCTGATGTTCTCCGCCATCCGCGCCCCCATCGCGACCAGGATGTCCCGCCAGTGGTCGCGCAACACCGCCAGCAGCGGCATCTTCTCCACGGCGCCGGTCGCCGCCTTGCGCTGCTCGGCCGCGGCGAGTGCGGCCTTGAAGACCGGCGACTCGTCGACCGAGAGGCGGACCCACAGGCCGACGAGCACCAGCAGACCCGACAGCAGGAACGGAATCCGCCATCCCCAGCCGGCGAAGGCGTCGTCCGACAGCGTGGCGGTCAGCAGCGACAGCACGCCGGTCGCCAGCAACTGCCCGGCGGGCGCCCCGGTCTGCGGCCACGAGGCCCAGAACCCGCGCCGCCGCGCGTCCCCGTGCTCCGACACCAGCAGGACGGCGCCGCCCCACTCGCCGCCGAGCGCGAAGCCCTGGACCAGCCGCAGGACGGTCAGCAGCACGGGCGCCGCCGTGCCGATCGTCGCGTGGGTGGGCAGCAGGCCGATGGCGAAGGTGGCCCCGCCCATCATCAGCAGGCTCAGCACGAGCAGCTTCTTACGGCCGAGCCGGTCGCCGTAGTGCCCGAACACCAGCGCGCCCAGCGGCCGTGCCGCGAATCCGACGGCGTAGGTCAGGAAGGACAACAGGGTGCCGACGAGGGGGTCGGAGCCGGGGAAGAACAGCTTGTTGAACACCAGCGCGGCGGCCGACGCGTAGAGGAAGAAGTCGTACCACTCGATGGTGGTCCCGATGAGGCTGGCGGCGACGATGCGCTTGAGGTTCGCCGGGGGCGGGGATGCGGTCGTTCCGGAGGCCATGTGCGCCACTTCCTCGTGTGCGGTGGGGACGGGTACGTGCTGGCACACGGTAGGAACACGCAGGTCAGGCGGACATATGGTGGGGCACCATAGTTCAGGGGTGGTCTATGCGTGCCCACACCATGCCGACTCGTGAAAGGGCGCTTCCGGCCGGTCTCGGCCGTCAGCCCACCGGCGTTCCTGCGGCCCCCGCCTCCGCCAGGCCCCCGTGAACTGAAGCACCGCGTACTGGGCGGCGCCGGTGCCGCCCAGTACGGCGGCGAGTTCCCGCGCCTGCGGCACCGTACGGGGCAATCCGTCGAGCAGGAAGCCCCGCCGGGCGTCCGGTCGCGCGAGCCGTTCCCGGACCGTCCCGCCGGTGACGGTGTCGGGGACGAGGTCGCCGGTGTCGAGGCAGCGCTGGGCGTCCCGCCCGAGGGAGGTGCGCCGTGCCACATGGTCCCGGAACAGGTCGCCAATGGAGATGTGCGGGACGCTAGCCCGGCGAGCGAGCCGGGCCCGCACACGATCTCGGGACGTGGAACTTGGCCGGCCGCGCGACTGCCGGACGGCGTCCGTGTGCGGCTCCTGCGGTCCGAGAAGCTCGCACCGGCACTCGTCCCGGCCCCAGTCGGCACTCGGGTCGTTCCCGCCCGTCACCATGGCTTCGGACGTGGGCGACATGCAACCTCCCAGGGGCGTGAAGCCACCCATGCAGACGCAATCTTGATTGTGCCGCCGGAATGGCTGATAACACTGGCGTCTGGCCGAGGACCACGCCAGGCGCGCGCTCCGGGATGCGGCATCTGTCCGATCGGACAGGGTCGACGGACCGAAAGAGCAGGTGCGTCGGCGCGGTCGCGATGGACAATAGGCGGTTGTTCCCCTACTACGGCAGGGAAAAACACATGTCACACCGTAGTGACCTGCGGCAGCGCAGGGTGAGGCTGGAGAGCGAGTGGTCCCGCTGGGTACCGCGGATGAAGGCCGCCGGATCGCATCCGATCGGTTCCGAGGCGCTGCGTCGTGATGTGACCGAGTCCTGGATGCGGTCCCTGAGCAGCGTGGACCCGGCGCGGGACAGCGCCCCGGTCAACGACGGGGACGGCGTGCACCACCGCTGGAGCGGCTCGCCGCTGCGCGGGCCGGTCGACGGCCTCGCCGACGAGCTGCGCGGCATCGCGGAGGACGCCGGATTCGTCACCGCCGTCACCGACGAGTCCGGCACCATCCTGTGGACGTGCGGCGGGCCGACGATGCGCCGCCGCGCCGAACGCGTCAACTTCGCACCCGGGGGCCGGTGGGACGAGCCGGCCATGGGCACCAACGCCCTGTCCCTCGCGCTGCGCACCGGCCGCCCCGCCTCCGTCTTCTCGGCCGAGCACCTGGTGACGGCGCTGCACGGCTGGGTCTGCTACTGCGCCCCCGTCCATGGTCCGGACGGACAGATCCTCGGCGTGCTGGACATGTCCACCACCTGGGACCGTTCCAACCCCCTGGCCATGGCCACCGTGCGCTCGCTCGTCGCCACCGTCGAATCCCGGCTCCGCACCGAACTGCCGCGCCAGGCCCCAAGGAACAGCAGCCCCGTGAACCTCGCCTGTCTCGGCAGCGAACAGGCGCTCCGCGACGGCGTTCCGCTCGCCCTGCGCCCTCGCCAGGTGGAGATCCTCACGCTTCTCGCCCTGGAGCCGGACGGCTTCTCCCCCGACCGGCTCCGCTACGCCCTCTACGGCGACCGGGCCGTCACCGCGTCGACCTTCAAGGCGGAGATCTCCCATCTGCGCCGGGCCCTGGACGGCGGCGTCACCACCCGCCGCTACACCCTCACCGCCCCTGTGACCTGCGACGCGGCCGAGGTGCTGCGCGCGCTGGGGCAAGGCGACACCGAGACGGCGCTGCGCCTGTACCGCGGCCCGCTGCTGCCCAGGTCCGAGGCACCGGGAATCGAGGAGTGGCGCACTCACCTGGAGGTGTCCGTCCGTGAGGCCGTGCTGGCGAGCACCAGCCCGGAGCACGCCCTGCGTTACGGCGAGCGCGCCCCGTACGACGCGGAGGTGCACGAGCACGCGCTGCGCCTGCTCGGCCCGCGCGACCCGCGCCGCGCCATCGCGGCCGGGCGCCTGGCCACCGCCCGGAGCTGACCGACGGGCCGGGCGGGCGGCGCCAACCTCCCGCCAACCTGGCAGGCGCACAGTGCGGTACAGCACGACGGCACGGGCCCGTCGGACCACCGTACTCGCCATGCCCAGAGGAGAGCCGCCATGGTGTACACGCAGCCGGGAACAGACGGCAGCATCGTCAACTTCGCCTCCCGATACGACAACTTCATCGGCGGTGACTGGGTCGCGCCCGTCGAGGGCCGGTACTTCGGGAACACGTCACCGGTGACCGGCAAGACCTTCTGCGAGGTGGCCCGCTCCACCGCCGCCGACGTCGAACTCGCCCTGGACGCCGCGCACACGGCCGCCTCCAAGTGGGCCCGCACGTCGACGACGGAGCGCGCGAGGATCCTCAACCGCATCGCGGACCGGATGGAGACGAACCTGGAGAAGATCGCCGTCGCGGAGACCTGGGAGAACGGCAAGCCGGTGCGCGAGACGCTGGCCGCCGACATCCCCCTCGCGATCGACCACTTCCGCTACTTCGCGGGGGTGGTGCGCGCCCAGGAGGGCAGCATCGCCGAGATCGACGACGACACGGTCGCCTACCACTTCCACGAACCCCTCGGTGTGGTCGGCCAGATCATCCCCTGGAACTTCCCCGTCCTGATGGCCGCCTGGAAGCTCGCCCCCGCGCTGGCCGCCGGCAACTGCGTGGTCATCAAGCCCGCCGAACAGACCCCCGCCAGCCTGCTGTACGTCATCGACCTGATCGCCGACCTGCTGCCGTCCGGCGTGCTCAACGTCGTCAACGGCTTCGGCGTGGAGGCCGGCAAGCCCCTCGCCTCCAGCCCGCGCATCGCCAAGGTCGCCTTCACCGGCGAGACCACGACCGGCCGGCTCATCATGCAGTACGCCAGCGAGAACATCATCCCGGTCACCCTGGAACTGGGCGGCAAGAGCCCCAACATCTTCCTGCCCGACGTCATGGCCGCCGACGACGACTTCCTGGACAAGGCCGTCGAGGGCTTCGTCATGTTCGCCCTCAACCAGGGCGAGGTGTGCACCTGCCCCTCCCGCGCCCTGATCCACTCCTCCATCTACGACGAGTTCATGGCCCGCTGCGTGGAGCGCACCAAGGCCATCGTCAGCGGCGACCCGCTGGACCCGGCCACCATGATCGGCGCGCAGGCCAGCAACGACCAGTACGAGAAGATCCTCTCCTACATCGACATCGGCAAGCAGGAAGGCGCCGAACTCCTCACCGGCGGCAACCCCAGGGCCGTGGCCGGCCTGGAGGGCGGCTACTACATCGAGCCGACCATCTTCCGCGGCACCAACGACATGCGCATCTTCCAGGAGGAGATCTTCGGCCCCGTCGTGTCGGTGACGACCTACGACTCCGTCGACGAGGCCCTCGAGATCGCCAACGACACCCTCTACGGCCTCGGCGCGGGCGTGTGGACACGCGACGGCAACACCGCCTACCGCCTGGGCCGCGAGATCAAGGCCGGCCGCGTATGGACGAACTGCTACCACGCCTACCCCGCCCACGCCGCGTTCGGCGGCTACAAGAAGTCCGGCATCGGCCGCGAAACCCACAAGATGATGCTGGACCACTACCAGCAGACCAAGAATCTGCTGGTGAGCTACTCGGCGAAGAAGCTGGGCTTCTTCTGATGAGCGAGCGGGTGACGAGGGTGGAGCTGACGGAGGCCGCCCAGGACCTCCTGCCGACGCTGACGGAACGTCATGGCCCGGTGATGTTCCATCAGTCCGGCGGCTGCTGCGACGGCAGCGCGCCCATGTGCTACCCGCGCGGCGAGTTCCGGGTCGGCGGCTCGGACGTCCTGCTCGGCCGTGTGGCCGGGGACACGCCGTTCTGGATGAGTGCCGACCAGTACGCCTACTGGCGGCACACCCACCTCACCGTCGACGTGGTCCCGGGCCGGGGCAGCGGGTTCTCTCTCGAAGCACCCGAGGGTGTGCGCTTCCTGATCCGCTCTCGGGTCTTCACCGACGAACAGTGGCAACGCCTCGCCGCCGAACCCCCGCTCCCGAAGGGGACGGACACCGCCGAGTGACCGTCGCCGCCCGCCACGGCGGCACCTCCACGACCACCGCGCCGGCGCAGGCAGTGGCCACAGCGGGGCCGGACACCCAGGTGTCCGGCCCCGCGCCGATGCCTCTCCGGACCGGGCCGCCCCCTCCGTCGCGAGCAGTAGGCCCGCGATCCGTGCCGCGGGCGCGCGATCCGTCCCGCGGCGGCGTGGGTCCCGCTCAGTCACGGGGGATGTCCGCGCCCGTGCCCGCGGACAAGCGGTGCAGGCGCAGGGCGAGTTGGATCTCCAGGGCTCGGGCCGGGCTCTGCCAGTCGTCGCCGAGGAGACGGGCCACGCGGTCCAGGCGCTGCGCGACCGTGTTGACGTGGACGTGCAGCGCGTCCTTGGTGCGGGCCGGGCTCATGCCGCAGGCGAAGTACGCCTCCAGGGTGTGCAGCAGGTCCGTGCCGCGCCGCGCGTCGTAGTCGACGACCCGGCCTATCGTGCGCTCGACGAAGCCGCCGATGTCCCGGTCGCCGGCCAGCAGCAGACCCAGGAAGCCGAAGTCCTCGGCGGCGGCACCGTCTCCCGTACGGCCCAGCAGGCGCAGCGCGTCGAGGCAGCGGCGGGCCTCGCCGTAGGCGGCGGTCACGGCCTCGGGGCGGGCGGCCGGGTCGGCGACGGGCGCGGAGGCGCCGACGGTGACCGCTTCGTGGACGGCGGTGCCGAGATGGCGGGCGGCGGAGCGGGCCAGCGCGGTGGCCGTCTCGCCGGGCGGCAACGGGAGCAGCAGGACCGTGCCGCCGTCGCGTGCGGCGGCCAGTCCCTGCCGGGTCGCGGCCAGGTGGGAGGCGGCGGCCCACAGCCGGCGGCGGGCCTCTGCCTCCCGGTCGGCGTCGGCCGCGGGGCCGTCGAGGCGGGCGGCGAGCACGACGTGCGTGGCACCGAGGTCGGCACGCAGCCGTGCGGCACGCTCGCGCAGCAGGCGCGGGTCGCGGTCACGGGCGTCGAGCAGGTCGTCCAGCAGTTCACCGCGCACGCGCTGTTCGGCCTCGGCGGCCGAGCGTCTGGCCAGCAGCAGAAGGGAGGTGACCATGGCCGCGCGTTCCAGAGTGCGCTGGTCGACCGGGTCGAGGCCGCGTTGGCCGCGCAGGACGAGCGCCCCGAGCAGTTCGCCACCCGCGGCGACCGCGGCGATCCAGTCGTCCCCGTGCCGTACCGCGTGGCCGTCCGCCCGGGAGGCCTCCAGTGCCCGCGCGGGCGCGGCGTCGGCCTCCGCGAACTCGACCGTTCCGGAGAGCACTTGGGAGACGGCGGCAGCCACGTCGTGCACTCCTCCGCCGCGCAGGACGAGCTCGGCGAGCCGGTCGTGGACGTCCGAGGCGCGTTCGATGACGGCGCTGCGGTCCCTGATGATCTCGTTGGCCCGCTCCAGGCCGGCGAGGGCCGAACGGGTCTCGGTCAGCAGGTTGGCCGTGTCGATGGCGGCCGCGGCGAGGGCGGCGAAGGAACCGAGCAGAGCGATCTGCTCGCGTTCGAAGACACGGGCCCGGCGGTCGGCGGCGAACAGCACGCCGATGACGTGCGGACCGAGCATCAGGGGCACGCCGAGGATGGCGACCAGTCCCTCGTCGCGCACGCCGGTGTCGATGGTCGTGGTGTGCTGGAAGCGCTCGTCCTTGAAGTAGTCGTCGGTGACGTAGGGGCGGGCGGTCTGGGCGACCAGGCCGCCGAGCCCCTCGCCCATGCCCAGGCGCAGCTGCTGGAAGCGGGCCGCGACCGAGCCCTCGGTGACCCGCATGTAGGTGTCACCGCGCTCGGGGTCGTTGAGGCTGAGGTAGGCGACGTCGGTGCCGAGCAGGGAACGGGCGCGCTGCACGATCGCCTGGAGGACGGCGTCCAGGTCCCTGAGACCCGCGAGGTCGTGGGCGGTCTCGAACAGCGCGGACAGCTCCGCCTCCCGGCGGCGCCGGCCGTCCAGTTCGGCACGCACCCGCAGGGCGAGCAGCTTGGCGTGCTCCAGCGCGGCGATCCGCTCCGGGGGCCATCCCTCGGCGCGGGCCCGCAGCACCGGCTGCTCGTAGGCGTCGGCGGCAGCGCCGCGGGCCAGGAGCGAGAGGAAGGGCGTCTGGACGTCGAACTGCGGGGGCGCCACGTCGGCCTGCTGACCGGCCGTCGCGGGCGCGGCGGGGAGCCGGCTTCCGAGGCGCCGGGACACGGCGCCGTCACCGTCGCTTCCGTCCCGCCGGAGGGCGTCCTCGGCTTGCGCAGGCGCAGCGCCGGCCTCACCTCCCGGGAGCCGGAGGCCGTCGCCGGCCTCGCCTCCCGGTCGGCGGCCGTCGTCGGCCGGCCCTCCGGGTCGCCGGGGCGGGGTGTCGGTCCGTCCGGAGTGTCGGTCCGACGGGACGTGATCGCGGGACATGGTCACAGGATTCCTCATCGCCCGGCCGACGCGTCAGGCCTGTGGAAAACCCGACGGCGCCCAGGTCAGCGCTCGGTCCCCCCGACAGCGTGGAAGCCGGCACCTCGATCCCCCGGCCGGCACCCGGGTCAGCACTCCGTCCCCGGGCGGCGTGCAGGCCGGTGGCCCGCTCCCCGTCGGCCCCCGGGTCAGTGCGCGGTCCAGCCGCCGTCGAGGACGAGCGAGGTGCCGGTGACGAAGGAGGTGTGCGGGCCGCACAGGTACGCCACGGACTCGGCCACCTCCTCCACCTCGATCAGCCGCTTGACCGCGCTGTCCTGCAGCAGCACCTCGCTCAGCACCCGTTCCTCGGGAATCCCGTGCGCCGCGGCCTGGTCGGCGAGCTGCTGCTCGACCAGTGGGGTGCGCACATACCCGGGGTTGACGCAGTTGGACGTGACGCCGTGGGCCGCGCCTTCCAGGGCGGCGGTCTTGGACAGCCCCTCGAGGCCGTGCTTGGCGGCGACGTAGGCGGACTTGTAGGCGGAGGCCCGCAGCCCGTGGACGGAGGAGATGTTGACGATCCGGCCCCACCCCTGCCCGTACATGTGCGGCAGCGCACCCCGGATGAGCCGGAACGGAGCCTCCAGCATCACGGTGAGGACCGTGTGGAAGACGTCGGGCGGGAACTCCTCGATCGGGCGGACGAGCTGGATGCCGGCGTTGTTGACCAGGATGTCCGTGCCTGCGGCGGCGTGCTCGGCGGCGTCCAGGTCGGTGAGGTCCAGGACGTGGGGCTCGACGGTGCCGGGCAGCCCGGCGGCCGGTTCGGCGAGGGCGGCCAGGCCGGCCGCGTCCCGGTCGACCGCCCGGACCTTCGCCCCGGCGGCGGCCAGCCGCAGCACGCAGGCGCGGCCGATGCCGCCGGCGGCACCGGTGACGAGGGCGGTACGACCGCCGAGGTCGAGCGAGGGGGTGTGGGGACCCGGGAGCGGGCTGGGCGCGGTCATGGCACGACCCTAGGCGGCACACCCGCCCCTCCCCATGTGGTCAGCCCACATACTTCACAGCGTGCTGCTGGGGTCGAACCATGTGGGTGCGTCAGCCATGGCCTGCTTGATCCGGAAGCGGGCGAATTCGTGCAGCTCGGGCAGGGCGTCCACCTCGAACCACCCGACCTCCAGCGACTCGTCGTCGTTGACCCGCGCCTCGCCGCCGACGGCCCGGCAGCGGAAGGTGATGTCCATGTACTGGCAGGTGTCGCCGTTGGGATAGGTGAACGGGTCGAGTGCCTGGACGAGCACCACCCGCTCGGCGACACAGTGCACGGCGGTCTCCTCGTACACCTCGCGCACCGCGCACGCCGCGGGCTGCTCCCCCGGGTCCGGGATGCCGCCGATCACCGACCAGGTGCCGGTGTCGGTACGCCGGCCCAGCAGCACTCTGCCGTCGTCGTCGAACGGGATGGCGGTGACACCGGGCAGCCACAGCAGCTGGGTTCCGGCCGAGGCCCGGAGCGTGCGGATGAAGTCGGGAGTAGCCATGGGGCCGACCCTAACGGGCCGGCCCGCTGGTCATCGGCCGGACAGGGGGTACGTACGGCGGGCGTACGGCGACACGTCACCGGCGCGCCGCCCGCACACCGGCGCCGATCGCCCAGCCGAGACCGGCGGCCGCGGCGAGCACCAGGGCGATCTCGGGCAGCACGTCCAGGTCGGTCGCAGGCGTCGTGGAGGAGCGCAGCGGGACCTTCTGCACCAGCGAGTCGGCGACGAACATGCCGGTCCGCTGGGTGATCCTGCCGTCCGGCAAGATGATCGCGCTGACGCCGCTGGTCACCGGGACGGTGACGGTGCGGCTGTGCTCGACGGCCCGCACCCGGGACATGGCGAGCTGCTGGTAGGTCATCTCGCTGCGGTCGAACGTGGCGTTGTTGCTCGGCACGGAGATCATCTGCGCGCCGTGCGTGACGGTGTCGCGCACCGCCCAGTCGAAGGCGGCCTCGTAGCAGGTGGCGAGGCCGACCTTGGTGCCGTGCATGGTGAAGACGCCCGGCTTCGTGCCGGGGGTGAAGTCCTGCCGGGCCATGTCGGTCCAGTCGCTGTTGATGGCGCCGACCAGCGACCGCAGGGGAAGGAACTCGCCGAACGGCTGGGTGCGGCGCTTGTCGTACGTCTGCGTCGGGCCCTTGGCGGGGTCCCACAGGATCTGCTCGTTGTACAGCTTGCCGTTACGCTCGACGACGCCACCGACGGAGAGGGGGACACCGATCTCCTCAGCGGCCTGGTCGATGACGTAGGCCGCGTCGGCGTTGGCGAAGGGGTCGAGGTCGGAGGAGTTCTCCGGCCACAGCACGAAGTCGGGCCTGGGCTGCTTGCCCGCCTTGACCTCGGCCGCGAGCCGCTGGGTTTCGCGCGCGTGGTAGTCGAGCACGGCCCGGCGCTGGGAGTTGAAGTCCAGGCCGAGGCGCGGGACGTTGCCCTGGATGAGGGCCACGGTGGCCGTGCCGTCCTCGGCCCGGTCGCTGACCAGGGTGCGCGCGGCCAGCGCCCCGGCGACGGGGACGGCCATGCTCAGCAGCGCGGCCGAGGCGGCGCCGCGCCGCAGCACGCGCGTGCGTCGCCCTTCCAGGACGAGCCGTACGGTCTCGTACAGGCCGAAGCCGCACAGGACGACCGCGAAGCCGAGGACCGGGGTGCCGCCCACCGCCGCGAGCGGCAGGAAGACGCCGTCCGCCTGTCCGAAGGCGATCTTGCCCCAGGGGAATCCACCGAACGGCGCACGCGCGCGTGCCGCCTCGCCCGCGATCCACACCGCCGCCGCCCACACGGGCCAGGCCGGCAGCCGGGAGACCACGGCGATGCCCGCGCCGACCAGGGCGATGAACAGGGCCTCCACCGCGCACAGGGCCACCCATGGCAGGGAGCCGACCTCGACACCGGTCCACACCAGCAGCGGGAGCAGGAAGCCGAGGCCGAAGAGGTAGCCGAGGCCGAGCCCCGCCTTCCAGCCGCGGCCGCGCAGCACCCAGCCGAGGCCCGCGAACGCCGGCAGGGCCAGCCACCACAGGGTGCGGGGCGGGAAGCTCACGTACAGCAGCACTCCGCAGAGCACCGCCGCGACGGCCGGGACGAGGCGCTTGAGGCGCGCGCCGCGAGCGGGGGACGCGCTGTGGGGCTCCAGCTCGTCCGCCTGGCCCACGGATGTTGCGGTGACGGTCACTCGGGGAGTGTACGGCGGGTGACCTCGGCGTTGACAGCGCCGGCCGGCCGGCGGGGGCCCACTGGCGGTGCACCCGAACGCCCCGCGCTCGTCCAGGCACCCCGAGTGGCACTGTTCCCGTGCATCCGCCGGTCCGCGGACCTCCGTATCCGACTGTCTGCATATCTACGCATCCGCGTACCTGCGCACAACTCATCCACAAACCGGCCATCAGCCGTTACGGTGTGCCCGGGTCCCGGCGACGCGGCCGGGCGCGGGTCGGGGGCGACCGGTACAGGGGGACGGGGTGGGGTCCACGTCGAGAGTGTCGTCCGGGGGCGGTCCGGAACCGGACGAGGACAGACGAAACGTTTCTGACGCGGCGGGGATGGTGCTGCTGGGCGCCTGCTCCGCATGGTCGCTGATCACGGCGGGCGCCCACGACGGGCGGCCCGAGGGTGTGCTGCTCGCGGTGCTGGCCGTGGCGGCGGGGTGGGCCGCCGGGCGGATCGGCGGTGCGCTGTTGCCGGTGGCCGCGCCCGGTGCCGCGGCGGTGGCCGGCCTCGTGCTGGTCGCGACCACGCCGGGCCTGGCGGCGAGCCCGCAGATCAGCGCGCCGCTGGGGCACGCGGGCGCGACGTCCGCGGTGCTGACACTGTCCGCGGGTGCCGCGTGCTGTGCCGCCTGGGCAGCCGGCCCGCCGGTCGTGCGGCTGGCGCTGCGCCTGCTGGCGGCCGGCGCAGCGGTGACCGCGGCGGGGGTCGGATCCGTCCCGGGCGTGATCGGCTGTACGGCCGTGCTGCTCTCCTCGCTGGCCGCGGGCCGGATGCGGCACCGCGGGATGGGTGTCGCCTGTCTGGCCGTGGCCGCCGCCGGGGTGTCCGGCACCGTGTGGGCGATCGCCGCGGGAGTGCTGCCGACGGGGCCGGCCGCCGCTCTGGAGGGCCCTCTCACCCCGCACCGGGTGCTGCTGTGGCGGGACGCTCTCGGGCTGGCCGGCGACGACGCGGTGCTGGGAGTCGGTCCCGGCAGGTTCGAGGACCTCAGCCAGGCGGCGGCTCAGGCGCTGCCGGCGGACGGGAAGCCGCACTCGGCGTCGCTGCAGCAGGCGGCCGAGCAGGGCGTGGTCGGGGTGGCGCTGCTGGCGGCGGTGTTCGGCTGGGTGCTGTTCGCACTGTGGCGCTCGCGGCGGCCCACCCCGCTCGTCCTGACCGCGGGCGCGACCCTGACCGCACTCGCGGCGATCGCCTCGGTGAGCAACGCGCTCAGCTTCACGGCGGTGTCCGTCGGCGCGGGCCTGGTGGCCGGAGTGGCGACGGCACGTCCCCTGACGGAGGAGACTCCACGGATCCCACTCGCCGTACCGGCGCGCGACGACCGACTGGTCCGGTGAGCGTCACGACGCCCGGCGGCAGCCGGGAGAACACCGGCAGCGGCACGCGCGTGAAGCCCCGTACGGCGACGGCCGACCCACCCACGCGTGTAATACCGCATGGCGACGGCCCGATCCACCCAAGCAGGGAACCCCGCACGGCCACAGCCGAACCCGAGCACACGCATGGCGCCCCCCTACGGCGGCAGCCAAGCCACCCGGCATGGAGCCCGCACGGCGACAGACCGACCCACGCCCGTGTGGAACTCCGTCGGAGAGCGCGGCACCCGGGACCGCCCGCCTCAGCGGCGCGTCAGCGCAGCGCGCCCGGGGACGTCGGCCGCAGCCGGTCACGGATCATCCGGACCGCGGCTTCGGCGTTGTCCACGGTGATGGTGAACGTGTGCCCGTCCCACAGCCGCAGCACCACGCCCTCGCCGCGGCGTACGACGACGGCCGTGCCCTTCTCGGGCCGCCAGCGGTAGCCCCAGCCACCCCAGTGGCGCGGGGTGACGTGCGGGGCGACCTCGGCGCCCGCGATGTGGTCCAGGGGGATGCGCCGGCGCGGCAGACCGATGTGGCCGCAGCGCACCTCGAGGCATTCCCGGTCGAGCTTGAGGTCGACGTGCACGAAGGCGAGGGTGCCGAAGACGACGAGCAGCCCGGCGGCGATGCAGCCCACGACCGCCATGGCGAGCGCCGTGATCCCGGACGTCCAGGCCGAGTCCACGGCGAGCTCGATGCCGAGGGCCACACAGGCGACGCCCACCAGCGCCAGCAGCCACTGGACGCGATTGGTGGCGCGTCCGTGCCAGACCACGGGCAGCGGGGCGTCGGCGTCGCGGAGGCGGTCGTCCCTCATGCCTTGAGGGTACTCATGTTTCGCTGTGCGGGTACCGGGTCGCACTCCGTGACTGCTCCGGCGGAGTGCGCCGTCCGCCGACGGCGCCGTGCCCTACGACGCCGGGCTGACCGCCGGCAGCAGCCTGCCTTCCTCGTAGGCCAGCGCGGCCTGCGGCAGGGTGCCCTCGCGGCCGCTGAGCAGCACGGTGAGCGTGCCGACGGCGGGCGCCTCGGGTGCGGCGACCTCTCCCATCCGGCGCAGCGCCTGCGCGGCCACGGCCCCGGCGGAGCCGTACAGCGCCGGCTTCGGGCGACCGGGCCGGTGTACGGCGGCGTGGATGCGTTCGGCGACGAGTTCGTAGTGGGTGCAGCCCAGGACGACCGTGGTGACGTCCTCCGGGGTGAGGGCCGCCGCCGCGGCGACGGCGGCGTCGATGGCCGTCTCGTCGGCGTGCTCGACGGCCTCGGCGAGACCCCAGCAGGGCACCTCCGCCACCGGGACGCCGTCGGCGAAGTCGCGGATGAGTCCGCGCTGGTAGTCGCTGCCGGTGGTGGCGGGCGTCGCCCAGATCGCGACATGGCCGCCGCCGGCCGCGGCCGGCTTGATCGCGGGAACCGTGCCGATGACCGGGATCCCGGGCTCCAGCAGGGCCCGCAGCGCGGGCAGGGCGTGCACGGTCGCCGTGTTGCAGCCGACGATCAGCGCGTCGGGCCGGTGGGCGGCCGCGGCCTCGGCGACGGCGACGGCGCGCGCGGTGAGGTCCTGCGGGGTGCGCGGGCCCCAGGGCATGCCGTCCGGGTCGAGGGAGAGCACGAGATCGGCGTCGGGGCGCAGGCGCCGCACCGCGGCGGTGGCCGCCAACAGCCCGATTCCGGAGTCCATGAGCGCGATCTTCACCCGGCCACGATAGACGATGGCCTCCGTCGGGTCGTCGTGGTGGGGCACACTGCGCAGGTGAGCGCCTTCGTGTGGATTGCCGCCGTGTCCCTCGCCGCCTGGCTGTGGCTGCTGCTGGCGCAAGGCATGTTCTGGCGCACGGACGTGCGTCTGCCGCCGCGCCGGGAGCCACGCGCGTGGCCGTCGGTCTGCGTCGTCGTACCGGCGCGTGACGAGGCGGAGGTGCTGCCGCACAGTCTGCCGTCGCTGCTGACGCAGGACTATCCGGGGCGGGCGGAGGTCTACCTGGTGGACGACGGCAGCTCGGACGGCACCGGGGCGCTCGCGCGGGAGCTGGCCGAGCGTTGCGGCGGGCTGCCGCTGACCGTCGGCTCGCCGGGCGAGCCGCCCGCGGGCTGGACGGGCAAGCTGTGGGCGGTGCGGCACGGCATCGCGCTGGCACGCGCGCGTGAGCCCCGCTATCTGCTGCTGACGGACGCGGACATCGCTCACGCCCCGGACAGCCTGCGCGGCCTGGTCGCAGCCGCGGAGACCGGGGGCTTCGACGTCGTGTCGCAGATGGCGCGGCTGCGGGTGGAGAGCCTGTGGGAGCGGCTGGTGGTGCCCGCCTTCGTCTACTTCTTCGCGCAGCTGTATCCCTTCCGCCGGATCGGCCGCCGGGGCGGTCGTACGGCGGCAGCGGCCGGCGGCTGCGTCCTGCTGCGGACCGAGACGGCCGTACGAGCCCGGATCCCGGACGCCATCCGGCACGCCGTCATCGACGACGTGGCCCTCGCGCGGGCGGTGAGGAAGGCCGGCGGGCACATCTGGCTCGGTCTGGCGGAGTCCGTGGACAGTGTGCGGCCCTATCCGCGCCTGCACGATCTGTGGCGGATGGTCTCGCGCAGCGCCTACGCGCAACTGCGGCACAACCCGCTGCTGCTGCTCGGCACGGTCGCCGGGCTCGCCCTGGTCTACCTGGTGCCGCCCGTCGCGCTGCTCGCGGGCCTGGGCACCGGCGACGGTGTGCTCGCGCTGCTCGGCGGGGCCGCGTGGCTGGTGATGACGGGGACGTACGTGCCGATGCTGCGGTACTACCGGCAGCCGCTGTGGCTCGCTCCGCTGCTGCCGTTCACCGCGCTTCTGTACCTGCTGATGACCCTCGACTCGGCGGTGCAGCACTACCGGGGGCGCGGTGCGGCCTGGAAGGGCCGCACCTACGCGCGCCCGGACGCCGTGCCCGACGAGAGCTGACGGCCTGCCGGCGTCCTACTTGCGACCCGGGGTCCAGTTCATGCCCCAGCCGTAGACATGGTCGACGGTGCGCTGCGGGCTGACACCTCGGTCGGGCACCAGGTAACGGGCCTCGCGCTGGACGACGAGGTCGCCGCCGGTGTTGGTGATCAGGGCCAGCGCGCAGACCGGCGAGGGCACGGTGCACTCGTCGAGGGAGAACTCGATGGGGGCGCCGTACTGCGGCTGGAGCGTGACCGTGGCGTGCAGGTCGGCGAACGAGCGGGCGCCCTCGTAGATGGTGACGAAGACGAGGATGCGCCGGAAGTCCCGGATGTGATCGAGATTGACGGTGAGGTTCTCACCGGTCTCCACGGCTCCGGTGCGGTCGTCGCCGTCGAGGTGGATGTACGGCGGCTGCTGCAGGGCGCCGAAGGCGTTGCCGAGGGCCTGCACGACGCCCTTGCGGCCGTCGGCGAGTTCGTACAGGGCGCACAGGTCGAGGTCGAGGTCGTTGTGCAGGGCGACGGCCCGGCCGCGCTTGCTGCCCCACCCCGAGAACTGCTTGCGCACCTCCCAGTTGAGGTTGACGCGCAGGGCCCCGGAGGTGCCGCCCTGCTTGGCGAGCGAGACGGCGGGCGCCGCCTTGGTCAGCGTCACCTTGGTCAGCCGGACGGGCTGCGCGGGCGCGGGGCCCCCAGCCGGGGGCGGCGGGGTGCCGTACGAGGGCGGGGGCGTGCCGTAGGACGGCGAAGGCGGGGGCGTGCCGTAGGGGGACGCAGGCGGCGGGGTGCCGTAGGTGGGTGTGGTGCCGGGCGCCGGCATGGTCAACGGGGGCGCGGGCGGTGCCGGGGCGCCCCAGGGGTTCGGCGGTGGTGGCGTGGGCTGGGCGGTGTGCGGGGCGGGGGCGTTCTGGGGTTCGTCCACCGTGATGCCGAAGTCCGTGGCGAGGCCCTCGAGTCCGCTGCTGTAGCCCTGCCCGACGGCGCGGAACTTCCAGGCGCCCTGACGGCGGTAGAACTCGCCGAGCACGAAGGCCGTCTCGACGCTCGCGCCGGTGCTGTCGAAGCGGGCGACCACGCCGCCCTGCGCGGCGTCGCGCACCTCGATGTACAGGCCGGGTACCTGGCCGAAGGCGCCGCCGTCGGCGGAGGCCGCGAGGACGACCCGCTCGATGGGGCCCTCCACGCGCGCGAGGTCGACCAGGAGCGTGTCGGTCACCCGGTCTCCGGCCTGCCGCTTGCCCTCGTGGCGGACCGCGCCGGAGGGGTGGGCGGGCTGGTTGTAGAAGACGAAGTCGGCGTCGGAGCGCACCTTCGCACCGGCCAGGAGCAGTGCGGAGGCGTCCGCGTCGGGTACGCCGGGGCCGGGACGCCAGCCCAGTTCGACGCGCAGCGCCGTCGTCGGCACCGGCGTGTTCGATCCCTTGGCCATTGACATGTCCCGCCCCCATCACGTGTCACCGCTCCGCGCCGCTCACCGGCGACCACGGTGCGTCATCCGACCGTCGTCTTCCGGCCGCTGCCACAGCACCCTCAGGGTCGCATCCGTGACGGTCCCGCACAGCCCGTCAACCGCCGGTAACCCCTTGGGAACTCGCGCTTTACAGGAATATCGCCATCCCTGCTGCCCCTTTTTCCCACGTTCGCTCGGATTGGGGATCCGTGGTCACTCAGGGCACGCAAAACAACCCTCTTATCGGTCTCCCCAACCAGCACATCGTGGGCTTAACTTATGTGCCATGACCTCCCCCCGCTCCACTTATGGTGGCGGCTACTACTCCGCCTCTTTCCCGGACACCCCGATCTACGACTCGCTCGTGGCCGAGCGGGGCACTCCGCAGATCGCCCCGATCCGGGTCCCCGCCGCGTACGACATGCCCGGCAGCCAGCTGCCCGCGCTGCCGTCCGCCCTGCCCGCCCTCCCGGCGGCGCCGTCCCAGCCCTCCTACGGCTACCCGCACATGCAGCAGCCCGCCCCGCTGCAGCAGGCGCCCACGGCCTACATCCCTCAGCAGGCCACCGCGCCGCGCGGCTACCCGGGCCAGCAGCCCCAGCAGCCCCGCCCGGCGGCGCCGCAGAACATGGGCTACGAGGCGATGCGCCCCGCGGCTCCCCGGCCCGCCCCGGCGCCGTACCAGGATCCGTACAACAACCAGCAGTACCGCGGTTACTGATCCAGCCCCGGGGATGTCGGTGCCGGCTGGCAGGATGTCCCCATGGGGAACGCGGAGCTGCTCTCGATACACGTCCATCCGGTCAAGGCGTTCCGGAGCATGTCGCTCCGGGAAGCTGTCGTGGAGCCCTGGGGGCTGGCCGGAGACCGGCGCTGGGTGCTGATCGACGACGGGGGAAAGGTCGTCACCCAGCGCGAGCAGCCACGCCTCGCCCTGGCCGCCGCCGAGCCTTTGCCCGGCGGCGGCCTGCGGCTGTCCGCTCCCGGTCTCGGCCCGCTGGCCGTCGCCGTCCCCGGCGGGCCGGGCACGGTGACGGTGGACATCTTCGGCGACAAGGTGGAAGCAGTGCCCGCCGACGCCGGCGCCCACGCCTGGTGCAGTTCCTACCTCGGCGCCGACGTGCGACTGGTACACATGGACGACCCGGCCGTGCGCCGCCCGGTGGATCCCGAGTACGCGGTGCCCGGTGAGACCGTCTCGTTCGCCGACGGCTTCCCGCTGCTGCTCACCACCACGGCGTCCCTGGACGCCCTCAACTCCCTGCTGGCGCAGGGCGCGTACGCCCACGAGGGCCCGCTGCCCATGAACCGCTTCCGGCCCAACGTGGTCGTGGCGGGCACCGAGCCGTGGGCCGAGGACGGCTGGTCCCGCATCGCCATCGGCGACGTCGTCCTGCGGGTGGCCAAACCGAGCGGACGGTGCGTCGTCACCACCACCGACCAGGACACCGCCGTGCGCGGGAAGGAGCCCCTGCGCACCCTCGGCCGGCACCGCCGCTTCGGCAACCGGCTGGTCTTCGGCCAGAACCTGGTGCCCCTCACCCCCGGCACGATCCGCGTGGGCGACCCCGTCCGCGTCCTCGACGACTCCCCGTCCTGACCCGGGCCGCCCGCTTCTCCCGCTCCAGCCCCACCGCCCCGGTCGAGTCCGCGTGGATCCGGCGCGCCGCGGGGAACCCTTCGCCGGGAGCCGCTCGTTGGAAGGATGAGAGGTTCCTGAGAACCGCCGGTGGGAGGTGATTTCCCTCTCTCTTCCGCCGGGTTCTCCGGTGAACGGCTCCGCACGGAGTTATCACGGAGCGGGAAGGGGGTGCGGGAGATGGTGCGAGCGATCCTCGGGCTGTGGCGCTGGCGGCGCAATCCGCTGCGCCGCGGGACGGACCTGGCGGAGAGCTGGGTGGCCCTGACGGCCCTGCTGCTGATCCTTGTCGTCGCGCCGGTGACCGGCACCCTCGCCGGCAGGGCCGCCGACGGCGCCCTGCAGCAGTCGGTCCGCGACCAGAGGCACACGCGCTACGAGGTGGCGGCCACCGTGGACCACGAGGTGAAGCGCTCCCCGCTGGAGGCCAATCCCGACCTGGCCGCCGGCCGCGACACCCGCAGCCGGGTCCTCGCCGACTGGCGGGGCCCCGACGGCAGCGCACACCACGCCCCGGTCATGACGACGCTGAAGTCGCCGGAGCACGGCGACCACTTCACGATATGGACGGACCCGCACGGCGACCTCGCGGCCCGTCCCCTGGACCCCGCCACCGCCGCCACGCACGCCGTGCTCGCCGGCGTCGGCACGGGCCTCGCGGTGGCCGGCCTCATCGAGGCGGGCAGACGGCTGGTCGTCTGGCGCATGGTCCGCCGCCGCTACGCCCGCTGGGACCGTGCCTGGCTGCGGGCGGGCCCGGACTGGGGCCGGACGGGCGCCGGCAGCTGACCGCGTTCCGCCTCCGGTCAACTCACCGGCCCCGCGCACGCTACGGTGGACCGGCCGAGCTCTTCGGCAACATCCCGCGTGTGAGGGAGCCGCAGGGGCGCGCCCCGACGGCGAACGAGCCACAGGTACGACGAGGTGGGGGCACAGCAACGCCATGGCACAGGGCACGGTCCAGGTGACGCACACCGGCACATCGCGGTGGCGGCGCCGCACGGGTGAGTACGCGTCGCTCGCCGCCGCCCTGGAGGCCGCGACCGACGGGGACGTCCTCACCGTCGCCCCCGGCACCTACCGGGAGAACCTCGTCGTGGAGCGGGCGGTGACGTTGCGCGGCCCGGAGGGATCCCCCGGCAGTGTGCGCATCGCGCCCGTCGACGGCGTGCCGCTGACGGTGCGGGCCTCGGCCGTGGTGCAGGACCTGCACGTGGAGGGCCAGGACACGGCGGCACCCGCCGTGCTGGTCGAGGAGGGCACGCCGGAGCTCAAGGACATCCGGATCGTGACGCGTTCGGCGGCCGGGGTGGAGGTCCGCGGCGGCGCCCGGCCCACCGTGCGGCGGCTGACCGTGGACAACCCGGCCGGTGTGGGAATCGCCGTCGTCGACGGTGGGGGCGGGGTGTTCGAGGACTGCGAGGTGGTCGCCGCCGGAGGGGCGGGCGTCGCGGTGCGCGGTGGTGCCCACCCGCGGCTCGAGCGCTGCCGTGTCCACCACGCCTCCGGCGCCGGGCTGTCCGCGACCGGGGACGGCTCCGCCCTGGAGGCGGTGGGGTGCGAGGTGTACGAGGTGCGCGGCACCGGGGTGCAGATCACCGGCCGGGCCACCGCCCATCTCACCGACTGCGACGTGCACCGCACCACCGCCGACGGGGTCACGCTGGATACCGAAGCGGTGGTCACCCTGGCCGACTGCCGGCTGCACGACATCCCCGAGAACGCGGTCGATCTGCGCTCGCGTTCGGTGCTCACGCTCACCCGCACGTCGGTGCGGCAGTTCGGCCGCAACGGTCTGTCGGTGTGGGACCCGGGCACCCGGGTGGACGCCAACCAGTGCGAGATCTTCGACAGCACCGGGGACTACCCGGCCGTCTGGGTCAGCGACGGCGCGACCGCCGTACTGGACTCCTGCCGGGTGCACGACGTCCCCGACGCGCTGTTCGTCCTCGACCGGGGTTCGCGTGTGGACGTCGTCGACAGCGACCTGTTCCAGGTGCGCAACACCGCCGTGTCGGTCAGCGACGGCGCCACCGCGCAGCTCGACGACTGCCGGATCCGGGACGCGGCGACCGGTGCGTGGTTCCGTGACCACGGCAGCGGCGGCACCCTCAACTCCTGCACGATCGCGGGCACTCAGACCGGCGTGATCGTCACCAAGGGCGCGGACCCCACGGTCGAGCGGTGCACGGTCGACTCCCCCGGCGAGGCCGGTTTCTACGTCTCGGCGGGCGGCCGCGGCAGCTTCGTCGGCTGCCGGGTGTCGGGCAGCGACGGCTACGGCTTCCATGTGATCGACGGCTGCCGTACGACGCTGAAGAAGTGCCGCACGGAGCGCTGCGCGCGCGGGGGTTACGAGTTCGCCGAGGGCGGCCCGGACGCCGGTTCGGGGACCGGACCGCTGGTGGAGGACTGCACCAGCGACGAGAGCGCGAGCCTGCGGCCCCCGGTGGTGCGGGAGACGGCCGTCCAGCCGGTGGGCGGATCGACGGGGCTGCTCGGCGCGGTCCCGGACCAGCGCGCCACCCCACCCGAGCCGCCCGACGCCGAGGAACGCTCGCAGCCCGTGCGCACCAGCAAGGACGTGCTAGGTGAACTCGACGCGCTGGTCGGCCTGGAGAGCGTCAAGCGGGAGGTCCGCGCGCTCACCGACATGATCGAGGTGGGCCGGCGCCGCCGGGAGGCCGGGTTGAAGGCGGCCTCCGTCAAACGGCACCTGGTGTTCACCGGCTCCCCCGGCACGGGCAAGACGACGGTCGCCCGCCTCTACGGCGAGATCCTCGCCTCCCTCGGTGTGCTGGACAAGGGCCACCTGGTGGAGGTGTCCCGCGTCGACCTGGTCGGCGAGCACATCGGCTCCACGGCGATCCGGACCCAGGAGGCGTTCCAACGGGCGCACGGCGGGGTGCTGTTCATCGACGAGGCGTACGCGCTCTCGCCCGAGGACGGCGGACGGGACTTCGGCAAGGAGGCCATCGACACGCTGGTGAAGCTGATGGAGGATCACCGCGACGCGGTCGTCGTGATCGTCGCCGGCTACACCGCGGAGATGGAGCGCTTCCTTTCCGTCAACCCCGGGGTCGCGTCCCGCTTCTCACGGACGATCACCTTCGGCGACTACGGCCCCGACGAGCTGCTGCGGATCGTGGAGCAGCAGGCGGAGGAACACGAGTACCGGCTGTCGCCGGGCACGGCCGAGGCGCTGCTGAAGTACTTCACGGCGATCCCCAAGGGCCCGGCCTTCGGCAACGGGCGCACAGCCCGGCAGACGTTCGAGGCGATGGTGGAACGGCACGCCGGGCGGGTTGCGCAGTTGGCCGAGCCGGACACCGACGACCTGACCCTGCTGTATCCGGAGGACCTGCCGGACCTGCCCTGACGCCGCCGCTCAGGTGCTCTCCGCGGACCGCTCGCCTTCCTGCGGTCGCCGCTCGCCGTCCTGCGGTCGCTGGGCGGGCACCCCGGGCGCGCCCGACGACTCGGGCTCCCCGGCCGCGCGGTACGGCTCGGACTCCCGCGCGACGCCGCACGGCTCGGCCTCCCCCGCGCTGTCCGCGACGACGGGATCCGACGGCTGCATGCGGGCCAGCAGCAGCCGTCGTTCCTCGGCGAAGGCCGGGTCTGCCTGGTAGTCGGAGTGGCCGAGGACCGGTTCGGGCAGCGGATGCAGGGCGCTGCGGCCGTAGGACAGGGGATCCTTCAGGGGTGCCCGGTCGACCTCGGGCCCGCACGCGTCGGTGAGCCGCACCGGACCGCCGATGGGGTCGGTGAGCCGGTACAGGTTGCGCCAGCGGTCGACGTCCTGGTGCAGCGAGCTGAGCGCGGCCGGCCCGAAGTGGGCGGGGAACCAGCGGCCGTAGAGACGTTCGATCGGGGAGCCGTAGGTCAGCAGCGCCACACGACGACGGGCGGACGGCGGCAGCTGCCAGGCGGCGGCCGCGGCGAGCACGCTGCCCTGGGAGTGCCCGGAGATCACCAGCCGGCCGCCGGTGGTCCGGGTCCAGGTGGCCACCCGCCAGGTCAGGTCGGGCACCGCGCGCTCGGCGTAGCAGGGCGGCGCGAAGGGGTGCGCGGCGCGCGGCCAGAAGGTGCCGACGTCCCACAGGATGCCGATGGTGCGCCGGGCCGAGGGGTCCTTGTAGGCGCGCCGCCCCCAGGTGACGAACAGCAGGAAGCCGAGCCCTATCAGCCAGGAGCCGAGCGCCTGCACGGTCTCCGCGGCGCCCTGCACGAAGGGGTGCGCGTCCCGGGCGGCACCCACCGGGGTCCGGCCGCTGCCCAGCGCGCCCACCAGGGCAGCGGCGCCGAGCAGCAGCGTGGTGACGGAGGTGATCGCGACGATCCGGGGCCCGCGGTCGGTGAGCGAGGCCAGCGCGCGCACGGTGGCGATACGGCGGGTAAGGGCCGTGTCGCCGGCCGCGCCGGGGTAGTCCCGCCGGACGTCGGGGATCTCCGCGCGGCGCAGCCGCCAGGCCCGGTGGGCGAGCCAGCCGCCCAGCGCGAGCACCACCAGGACCATGGGCGGGATGACGGAGGCCTGCCAGGTGAGGAGGACGGGCGGGCCCGGGATCGAGGCGCGGGTGCCGTCCAGCCAGTCGGCGACCCGCTGCGACACGCCGCCGGACATCACTCCGCCCAGGGCGCAGGCGAGCATGGCCACGGCGGGGCCGCCGAGGCCGCGCATCGCGGCGCGCCGGTCGGGCCGGGTGCGGTGCAGCAGATGGGCGACCACGCCGAGGACGACGACGAGCAGACTCTGGACGAGGGTGATGCCGCCGAACGTCGCGTTCCCCGGCAGTCGGCCGTCCGACCGCCAGCCCGGCCGTTCCCAGCCGGCGTAGACCGCGGCTGCGAGCAGGAGCAGCAGTGCGGCCAGTGGCAGCCACCGCACGAGGTGGGCGTCGAGGGCGCGGTCCGGTCGCCGTTCGCTGCGGCCGCGGCGGCACACGACCCAGACGACGCTGACCGCGCCGGCCAGGACAGCGCCTTCCAGCAGCCGTCCCAGGAGGTCCAGTACGGCGGGCCCGCCCGCCCGCCGGTCGAAGCGCGCCGCCGCCGCGGTCAGGGCGGCGGCCACGGTGAGCAGTCCGGCGGCGGTGTGCGCGGCGCGCAGCCGGGCGACCAGGCGGCGGCCGTACCAGAAGCCGGGCCGGCTCAGGGCGGTGCGGCCGGCCGTCTCGTCGGGTTCGACGGGGCGGTCCATCGGTTCGGTGGACTCGTAGGCGTTCCAGGTGCGCAGGGAGAGGTACCACAGCAGTCCGGTCAGCGCGGCGGGGACGAGCGCGGCGAGCGCGAGCCGGCGCCCCGGGCGGCTCCACCAGCCGCCCGCGGACTCGGTGGGCGACAGGAAGCCGAGCCACGAGTGGCGCCGCGCGCACGCGTGCGTGCCCGCGCACTGCCAGGCGGCGAGGTCCAGGGCCACCTCGCAGGCGGCGGCCACCAGCAGGACGGTCAGGGTCAGTCCGGCGAGCCGCACGAGCAGCCCGTACAGGCGCACGGTGCGGCGGCGGCCGTGGGCGTCGGGCCGCATCCAGTGGGCGAGGTTGACCACCATGAACGGCAGGAGCAGCAGCCACAGTGCGCGGGTGCCGTTGCCGGAGGTGAGGTTGCACCACACGTACGCCTCGGGCACCGGGGCGCCGCGGTGGTCGGCCGGGCGTTGCTCGGCGTCCACGTCGTCGGCGCGCCGGAACACGGCGGCCGTGTCGTCGCCGGTGATCCGGACCGTCCGCGGATCGCCCAGCATCTTCTCGGGTGTGGCGCCCCCTACTCCGTGAACGAGGAGTTCCAGGGCTGTCGTCTGCGCGCGTTCCACTGTCCGCACTTCTCCCGCGGTGCCGCCGTCGGCTGTGTCGTGCCGGCACAAGGATCTCCCTTCGCGGCGGGCCGTACACCCTCCGTCACGGAATCTCCCCGATCCGTGCGGCGGCGGGCCGGGCGGCGGCACTCGGATGGCATGTGCGCGACGGGCCGGGCGGGTGGCGCGCTGTACGGGGCGACGTGCGAGGATGGGACGTCCGCACACCCGGACGGGAGCATCTCCTTGTCGCGGCGGGTGCGCCGGGCGGGTCGGAGCAGACGGCGGTTTGAGGCGAAAGGACCGGAGCGTCACGTGAGTGAGAATCAGAACCTCCTCGCGGAGCAGCGGCGCGCCCTGATCGTGGACGAGGTCCGGCGCCGGGGCGGGGTCCGGGTCAACGAGCTGACCCGCAAGCTCGGCGTGTCGGACATGACGGTCCGCCGCGACCTGGACGCTCTGGCCCGGCAGGGTGTGCTGGAGAAGGTGCACGGTGGCGCGGTTCCGGTGGTCGAGGCGAGCACGCACGAGCCGGGGTTCGAGGCCAAGTCCGGCCTGGAGCTGACGGCGAAGGAGGACATCGCGCGGGCCGCGGCCGAACTGGTCGTGCCCGGCAGCGCGATCGCCCTGTCGGGCGGTACGACGACGTATGCGCTGGCGCACCGGCTGCTGGACGTGCCGGATCTGACCGTGGTGACCAACTCGGTGCGGGTGGCCGACGTCTTCCACGCGGCGCAGCGCACCTCCGGTCCGCGGCAGGGGGCGGCCACGGTGGTGCTCACCGGTGGTGTGCGCACCCCGTCCGACTCGCTCGTGGGACCGGTGGCGGACCAGGCGATCGCGGCGCTCCACTTCGACGTGCTGTTCCTCGGGGTGCACGGGATATCGGTGGAGGCGGGGCTGTCGACGCCGAACCTCGCGGAGGCGGAGACGAACCGGCGCCTGGTGCAGTCGGCGCGGCGGGTCGTCGTGGTCGCCGACCACACCAAGTGGGGCACCGTGGGCCTGAGTTCGTTCGCGAAGCTGGACCAGGTGGACACCTGGGTGACCGACGCCGGGCTGCCGCGCGGGGCGCGCGCGGAGATCGCGGAGCAGGTGCGGCTGGTGGTCGCGGGCGAGCCCGACCTGGATCCTGAGCCCGGCCAGGACGGCGAACCCGGCCAGGACGGCGAACCGGGGCAGCCCGCAGACAACTGACGGTCCGCCAGCTGTCGTGGCGGCCCGAACACGGGCCGCTGCGAAGGGGGATGCACCCATGGCTCACCGTCTGCACCCGGTGGAACCCGGCTTCCTGGACACCGCCGCCGTACGGCACGTCTTCGCACGGGAGGTCGCGGCCTCGCCGGAGCAGGTGTACCGGGCGCTGGCAGAGGACGTGCCGGGCTGGCCCGCGTGGTTCTCCGCGCTGACGCTGGCCCGGCCCTTCGGCGACGGCGCGCGGCGGGAGGTGCGGCTGCGGGGCGGGGTCCGCTGCCTGGAGACGATCCTTGTGGCGAAGGAGCCGGAGGTGTACACCTACCGGGTCGACGTGATCAACGCGCCGGGCGCCCGCGCGCTGGTCGAGGAGTGGCGTCTCGCGCCGGCCGGCACGGGCACCCGCGTCCAGTGGACCTTCGCCGCCGACGGCACGCTCCCGTTCCGGCTCGCGCTGGCTGCGGCCCGCCCCGGCCTGGGCCGGGCCTTCCGCGACCCGGTGACGGCACTGGACCGGCGGCTGGCGGGCTAGCGCCTCTCCCTCCCGCCGGCCTCACGTGCACGCCGGGCCCCCGTGAGCCCTGCCGCCTCAGTCCGGCCACACCCCCGTCGCCAGCAGGGAGTCGATCGCGGTGGCGTACGGTGCGATGTCCAGGCCCTGTTCCTCGAGCCAGGCGTCGGAGTAGTACTTGTCGAGGTAACGGTCGCCGGGGTCGCACAGCAGGGTGACGACGCTGCCCTGGCGGCCCTGGGCGACCATCTCGGCGACGATCTTCAGGGCGCTCCACAGGCCGGTGCCCGTCGAGCCGCCCGCCTTGCGGCCGATGACCCGCTCCAGGGCGCGTACCGCTGCGACGGAGGCCGCGTCGGGGACCTTCATCATGCGGTCGACGGCGCCCGGCACGAAGCTCGGTTCCATGCGCGGCCGGCCGATGCCCTCGATCCGCGAGCCGCAGTCGCACGTGACGTCCGGATCGCCGGTGGTCCAGCCCTCGAAGAAGCAGGAGTTCTCCGGGTCGGCGACACAGATCCGGGTGTCGTACTGCATGTAGTGGACGTAGCGCGCGAGGGTCGCGGACGTGCCCCCGGTGCCGGCGGTGGCGACGATCCACGCCGGTTCCGGGAACCGCTCCAACTCCAGCTGCCGGAAGATGGATTCGGCGATGTTGTTGTTGCCGCGCCAGTCCGTGGCCCGTTCGGCGTAGGTGAACTGGTCCATGTAGTGGCCGCCGGTCTCCGCCGCGAGGCGGGCGGACTCCTCGTACATCGTGCGCGGGTCGTCCACGAAGTGGCAGCGGCCGCCGTGGAATTCGATCAGGCGGATCTTCTCGGCGCTCGTCGTACGCGGCATCACCGCGACGAACGGCACGCCGATCAGTTTGGCGAAGTACGCCTCGGACACGGCGGTGGAGCCGCTGGACGCCTCGATAACCGGGCGGTCCGGGCGGATCCAGCCGTTGCACAGGCCGTAGAGGAAGAGGGAGCGGGCGAGGCGGTGCTTGAGGCTGCCGGTGGGGTGCGTCGACTCGTCCTTCAAGTAGAGGTCGATACCCCAGCGCTCGGGCAGCGGGAAGCGCAGCAGGTGGGTGTCGGCCGAGCGGTTGTGGTCGGCCTGGACCTTGCGGACGGCTTCTTTCAGCCAGTCGCGGTAGGCGATGTCGCTGCGGTCGACGTCCAGGGTCGCGCCGGCCGGGGTGTGCTCGATGGTGCTCACGACAGTGCTCCTCACACTTCGCGCCGACGGCGCGTCGCGCGGCCGACACCCCGATGATAAGCACCCCTCGCACCACTTCTCACCTGCATAAACGCGCCTTTGAGCGGCTCAAAGCAACGCTGGGGCACGCCTGCGCGAGACGGCCGGGGCACAGCTGTGCGGGTGCACTGTGACGTGGGGGGCGCATTCGGTCAGTGCGCCGGGACGCGCTGTCGCACCCTGGTGCTCGGCGCGGCGCGCGGGCAGACTGCCGGACGTGACGAGGCCCACAGTCCCGGCTCCTACGGGACGGGGACCCCGTGCGCCCGGCGGGGCGCGCCCGGATCACACACACGCGCGAGGGGGGCAGGTCGGCATGGCGGAGCCGGAGTTCACGGCCACGGACGTGCGGATCGACAACAGGCGGCGTTCGTTCACCGGGGCCGGGCAGGTCCGGATCGAGGGCGGGCCCGAATTGCCCACCCGTCCGGGCAGCGAGGCCGCGGGTCCCCCGGGGCGGGCGGTGCCCTTCCGCGAGCCCAGGCGCAGGGCCCAAGGCCGCATGCCGGTCCACGCCGTCGTGCGCGGCGGGTGAGCACGTGACGCAGTCGAACGGTCGCCGCGAGTTGCGGGACCCCACCCCTTGGGTCACGCTGTTCTCACGTCACTTAGGGTTTACCGGCGATAACGCTGCGAACCAGCCCGCCGGCCACGACAGCAGGCGGCAGTGTCACGCAGACGTCCTGCTGAAGATCCGTACTCCGTGTTCTTCCGGACCTCACGTCGGGGAGTCGCAGCCGTGATCAGTTACCCGAGCAGGCACTGCACGGTGGAGCTCCAGGCCCTGCCGTCGCGGATCGGCCAAGTCCGCAGAATCGTATCTGCGCAGTTGCGCTACTGGCATCTGGACCCACTCATAGACCGGGCGACGCTCGGTGTGACGGAGTTGCTCACCAACGTCCACCAGCACGCCGAGCCCGACAAGACATGCACCGTGGAGATGGAGCTGCTGCTGGACCGGCTCGTGGTCTCCGTCCGCGACCGCGACCCGCGCCTCCCGGTCGTGGACGCCGCCCATTCGGCGGACACGGACGCCACCTGCGGGCGGGGCCTTTCCATGGTCGCCGCCGTCAGCGAGGACTGGGGGGCGCGCCCCGAGGGCGAGGACGGCAAGGTCGTGTGGTTCACGCTGCCCGCGCCCGCCTCGGCCCGCAGCCGGCCGGAGCGTACCCCGCAGCCCACGGCCGCGACTGCGCCCCGGTTCGTCGAGGTCGCCGTCGAGCCCGTGGCGCCCGGGACGCCGGTGGCGCCGGTCGCGCCGGTCGCGCCGGTGGTCGACGAGCCCACGCCGGCGCACGCGCACGCTCCCGCCCGGTCGGCCGTTGTCGGCTGACCGGGCGGTGAGGGGCGCGGCGCCGCGCGGACCCGAGTTCCGCGTGGCGCCGCCGTATCGCTCGACGGCGCCGCCGCGTCACCCGATGACGCCGCCGCCTCCCGGACAACGCTCCCGCGCCACCCGATGACGGCGTCGCCTCCCCCACAACGCTCCCGCGTCACCCGCTGACCCCGCCGCCTCCCGGACGACACTCCCGCGTCCCGCTGACGCCGCCCGCCACCTACTACGACACCGCCGACGAACGCCTCGCCGCGGCCGCCGTCACCCTGCGCCACCGCCTCCCCCCGAGCGCTCCCGCATCGCCGGGGTGGCGCCGCCACGACGATCGCTCGCGGCCGCGCCTCACTCGGTGGCGATCGCCCGCAGGACGTCCAGGCGGGCCGCTCGGCGGGCCGGCCTGAGTCCCGCCAGGGCTCCGGCCGCGAGGCCGACCAGCGCGACCACGGCGAGCCGGCCGGGCGGCAGGGCGAAGGCGAACGCGCTGTCCGACGCGCCGTCGGAGGCCTGGACCAGCACCCAGCCGAGGAAGGCGCCGAGACCGAGCCCGCCGGCCGTGCCGAAGGCGGCGACCAGCACCGACTCCCAGCGGACCATGGCCCGCAGCTGGCCGCGGGTCTGGCCGACGGCCCTCAGCAGCCCCAGTTCGCGCGTGCGCTCGTGGAGCGCGAGCGTCAGCGTGTTGGCGATGCCGAGCAGGGCGATCAGCACCGCGAGTGCGAGCAGCGCGTAGACCAGGGTGAGCATCGTGTCGATGCCGCCCGCCGAGGGCTGCGCGTACTCGTCGCGGGTCTGCACCTCGGGGTCGCCGTACTGTGCGGCGACCTTCTGCACGGCTGCCTTGCCCTGATCCGTGCTCACGCCGTCCTTGAAGGAAACGGCGACGAGACTGTCGGAGTCCTGGGTGCGGTGTGGGGCCCAGGCGGCGCGGGTGATGACGTAGTCGCCGGCGAGTTCGGACTGCCCGTAGACCGCGCGGACGGTGAAGGGCTGCTTCCGGCCGTCGGTGAAGGTGAGTTCGGTGGTGTCACCGGGCTTCAGCCCCTGCCGGTCCGCCTCCGCGCGCGTGACGGCGATGCCGTCGCTGCCCAGGCCGCGCAGGTCGCCGCGCACGGTGCCGAGGTCGAAGCCACGGGCCAGGGCGGCCGGGTCGGTCACGGTCAGCGCGCGTCCCTCGCCGTCGACCCGGGCCACTCCCCTGCCGAGCCCGACGGCCGTGTCCACCTCGGGCAGCCGGGCGATCGCGGGCGCCAGTTTCGGGCTCAGCCCGCTGCCGCCCGCCCCGAACGACGGGGTGCTGACGGCCACGTCACCGGCGAAGGAGCGCGAGACCGTCTGGTCCATGGTGGCCTTCAGCGAAGCGCCGAAGACGGTGAACAGGGACACCACGGCCACGCCGATCATCAGCGCCCCCGCGGTGGCCGCGGTCCGCTTCGGGCTGCGCAGGGCGTTGCGCCGGGCGAGGGCGCCGCTCACCCCGCGCAGCCGGTCGAGCGGGCTGCCCAGGAGGCGCACGGCGACACCGGCGGCGACCGGTCCGAGGACGACGAACGCGGCCAGGGCCAGTACGGCACCCGCCCCCGCGAACCACACCGACGGCACGAGCAGGACGCCGGTGAGCGTCGCGGCGGCGGCGAGGGCGATCAGCACCACGCCGGCGACGGCGCGCGGCCGGGAGGCGCCCGAGGTGTCGACGGCCGTCTCCCGCAGGGCGGCCAGCGGCGCGGTGCGCCCGGCGCGTACGGCGGGAAGCAGCGCGGATCCGAGGCAGACCAGGACGCCGGCCATCAGCGGCAGCGTCATCGACAGTGCGCCGATCACCAGGCCGCCGTCCGGGAACGGGAACCCGATGGCCGGGAACAGCGCCTGCAGTCCGGCGGCGATCCCGACGCCGCCCACGAGTCCGGCCAGGGAGGCCGTCACGGCGACGGCGCTCGCCTCCACCAGCGTCCCCGCGGTCACCTGGCGGCGGGAGGCACCGAGCGCGCGCAGCAGGGCGTTCTCGCGGGTGCGCTGGGCGACGACGATCGCGAAGGTGTTGTGGATGGAGAAGGTCGCCACGAGCAGGGCGACACCGGAGAAGACGAGCAGGAAGGTGGTGAAGAGGGTCAGGAACTGACTGGAGATCATGTCCGTGTTCTCCTGCGCCGACTCCTGCCCGGTGATGGCCTCCACGCCGTGCGGCAGCACGGGTGCGAGCCGGTCGACGAGCCGGCGTTGGCTCACCCCCGGCTCGGCGCGCACCTGGATGCTCGCCGCCTCTCCGGGCCGCGCGGTGAGGTACCTCTCCGCGTCGGCCTGCGTCATCCCGGTGAACGTCACCTGCGCCATGCCGTCCGCGCCGCCGAAGGTCGCGAGGCCCACGATCCGCACCCGGACCGGGTCGGGGATGCGCAGCACGGTGGTGTCGCCGAGGTGCAGTCCGCCCTTCTCGGCGGCGCCCCGGTTGACGACGACCTCACCGGACTTCCGCGGGACACGGCCCTCGGCGAGCCGGTAGGGGTTGAGCTGCGGGTCGGTGATCCAGTTGCCGGCCAGGGTGGGCGGTCCCTGGCCGCCGACGGGCTTGCCGTCCCGGCCGACGAGCTGCCCGGCGCCCTGGATGTTCGGCGCGGCCGCGGCGACCCCGGGCACGTCCTCGATCCTCTTCACCAGGTCGGCGCGCACGGGCTGCCGTACGCCCTGGCTCTCACCGGGCGTGGTGATGGCGTCGGCGCTGCGGACCACGGCGTCGGTGCCTGCGGTGGCGCTGCCGAACATGGAGTCGAAGCTCGCACGCAGCGTGTCGCCCATGACCAGGGTCCCGGCGAGGAACGCCACGCCGAGGAAGACGGCGAGGAAGGTCCCGGCGAAGCGGCGCTTGTGGGCGCGCAAGGAGGACACGCTCAGGCGGAGGGCGGCGTTCATGACGGGACCTCGAAGGCTTTCATGCGGTCCAGCACGCGGTCGGCGGTGGGCTCCTGCATCCGGTCGACCAGGCGGCCGTCGGCGAGGAAGACGACGTCGTCGGCGTGGGCGGCGGCCACCGGGTCATGGGTGACCATGACGACGGTGCGGTCCGTCTCACGCACCGCCCGGCGCAGCAGGCCGAGGACCTCGCCGCCGGAGCGGGAGTCGAGGTTGCCGGTCGGCTCGTCGGCGAAGACCACGTCGGGCCGGCCGGCGAACGCCCGCGCCACCGCGACGCGTTGCTGCTGGCCGCCGGACAGCTCGGAGGGACGGTGGTGGAGCCGGTCGCGCAGCCCGACGACGCCGATCAGCGCGTCGATCCACTCCGGGTCGCCGCGGGTGCCGGCGAGGTCGAGCGGCAGGGTGATGTTCTCGGCGACGGTGAGGGTCGGCACCAGGTTGAACGCCTGGAAGACGAAGCCGACCCGGTCGCGGCGCAGCAGGGTCAGCCGGCGGTCGTCGAGGCCGGCGAGGTCGGTGTCGCCGATGTGGGCGGAGCCGGAGGTGAGGGTGTCGAGTCCGGCCGCGCAGTGCATGAGGGTGGACTTGCCCGAGCCGGAGGGCCCCATGATCGCGGTGAAGCGTCCGGCCGGGAAGGCCACGCTCACCCCGTCCAGGGCCCTGACGGCGGTGTCGCCGCTGCCGTACACCTTGACGGCGTCGACGACCCGGGCGGCCGTCCGCACGGCGGTGGTGGTCGTCATGCCGCACCGCCCTTGCGGCCGAACTGCTCGTCCAGGACGGACAGCCGGCGCCAGTACTCGTCCTCGTCGATCTCGCCGGCGGCGAAGCGGCGGCCGAGCAGGGTGAGCGGTGAGTTGTCCTCGGCGGCGGGGGGCCGCCAGGGGCCGCGCCGGCCGCCGCGCCACGCGGTGCGGCGCAGCAGTGCGATGCCGCCGCCGATGACCAGGGCCCAGATCACCGGGAAGAGCAGGATCCACGGGCCGGGCCCGCCGTCGCCGAAGTGCGCCAGGGTCTGCATGGTCGGTCAACTCCTCGGAAGTGCGTTCCTTGCGGTTCGCTTCCGAGCCTCGCCCCGGCGGGGGCCCCGGGTCGTCGTACGGCCAGCGGCACTGCGTGTACCTCTTCTGGAGTACGCGGCGTGGGTCAGCGGGCGGTGACGTCCCCGTGGCGGATGACGTAGGAGTACGTCCCGGAGTAGCCGATGGACGGGGTGATCAGCAGGCGGACCTTGACCGGGGCGGGTTCGGTGCTCGCGGTGGAGAAGGTTCCCACGGCGTGGCTGCCGGTCAGCGGGTACCAGAACCAGCCGTTCGCCCTGCCCACCTGGACGCGGTCGGACTCCTTCCAGGCACCGCCCTTGTGGACGAAGACCCGCAGGCGCACGGAGGCGGCGTACGGGTCGGTGCCCGAGCGCAGGGCGGTGAGCGTGACCTTGTAGTCCGAGCCGAGTACCGAGGACGCGATCTCCTTGGTGCGGGAGGACTGCGCGGTGTGCTCGGCGGGCGAGGCGGTCGCGGCCGTGGCGGTGGCCAGGACGCCGAGGGTGAGCGCGGCGGCGGACAGGGCGACGGTCCGGCGGCGCGGCGGGCGGGATGCGGTGTCTGGGGTCATGGCGGGCTCCCTTGCCGAGGGGGACACAGCGGCCTCCCTTTGCCGAAGGAGACATATCGGAAGCCGAGTTGGTTGCAGGCCCACTCCCCCTGGATTTCTGTAACTACCAGTATGTACAGTGACTGTATGAGCACGTCGGAGCGACTGATCGAGTCCACCCGCGAGCTGCTGTGGGAACGCGGCTACGTGGGCACCAGCCCGAAGGCGATCCTGGAGCGCGCGGGTGCCGGCCAGGGCAGCATGTACCACCACTTCAAGGGCAAGCCGGACCTCGCGCTGGCCGCCATCCGGCGCACGGCGGAGGAGATGCGGGCCGCCGCCGGCCGGGTGCTCGACGGCCCGGGCACCCCGTACGAGCGCATCGCCGCGTATCTCACGCGGGAGCGTGACGTACTGCGCGGTTGCCCGGTGGGCCGGCTGACCATGGACCCGGACGTCGTCGCCAGTGCGGAGCTTCGCGCCCCCGTCGACGAGACGATCGCCTGGCTGCGGGCGCGGCTCGCCGCGCTCGTCGACGAGGGCAAGGAGCAGGGCCAGTTCGGGGCCGGCCTCGACAGCGAAGAGATCGCCTCGGCGATCGTCGCGACCGTGCAGGGCGGTTACGTCCTGGCCCGCGCCTCCGGCTCGCCGGCCGCCTTCGACGCCGGGGTGCGGGGACTGCTCGCACTGCTCGCGCCCTGATTCCCGTCCGTCCGAGGAAGGACCGCCCATGCATGCCATGCAGTACGCCATGACGCTCCCCGCCGACTACGACATGGACGTCATCCGCACGCGCGTGTCCCGCCTCGGACACAAGCTGGACGCATGGGAGGGGCTCGGCCTCAAGGCCTACCTCATCCGCGAGCGCGGCGTGGACGGCTCGCCGGTGAACCAGTACGCGCCGTTCTACCTCTGGCACAGCATGGAGGGCATGAACCGCTTCCTGTGGGGCGGTCCGTTCCAGGGGCCCGTCGACGACTTCGGGCGGCCGGCCGTGCGGCAATGGACGGGACTGGCGTACGAGGAGGGGGCAGCCGCCGCCTCCCCTGCCGCCATCGCCGTACGCCGCCGGCAGGCCGTACCGGACGGCGTCGTGCTGTCGGAGGTGATGGCGGACGCGGCGGCCGAGACGGCGCGGCTGGCGGGCGAGGACGGGGCCGTGCTGGCGGCGGCCGTGGTCGACTCCAGCCGCTGGGAGGTCGTCCACTTCTCTCTGTGGTCGGGCGGGACGCCGCCGAAGGCCGGGGGCGAGGTGTTCCGGGTGCTGCACCTGTCCGCGCCGGGCCGGGGGCGGCTGCCGCGGGGGCGGCAGTGGTGAGCGTCGTCCGTACGGTGCTCGGGGACGTCGAGCCGGAGCGGCTGGGGGTGTGCGACGCGCACGATCACCTGTTCTTCGCCAGCCCCCGCCTGCCGGGTCAGGAGCTGAACAGTGTGAGCGCCGCGCGGGCGGAGCTGACGGCGTTCGGGGAGCAGGGCGGCGGCTGTGTGGTGCAGTGGACGCCGTACGGGCTGGGGCGGCGGGCGGCCGACCTGCCGGCGCTGTCCCGGGACAGCGGGGTGCACGTGCTCGCCGCGACGGGACTGCACCAGGACGTCCACTACGACGAGAGGGTACTGAAGGAGGTTCACGGGCGGCTGGCCGAGGTGTTCGTCGCCGAACTCACCGACGGCATCGGCACCTCGGGCGTGCGGGCCGGACTGATCAAGGTGGCGGGCGGCTTCCACGCGCTGGACGGGCACGCGCGCTGGACGATGACCGCGGCAGCCGAGGCGCACCACGCGACCGGCGCGCCGATCGCCGTCCACCTGGAGCTGGGCACGGGCGCGCCGGACGTGCTCGACCTGCTCTGCGGGGAACTGGGCGTGCCGCCGCACCGGGTCATCCTCGGTCACCTCAACCGCTTCCCGGACCCGGTGGTACACCTCCAGGCGGCGCGGTCCGGCTGCTGGCTGGCCTTCGACGGCCCGTCCCGCGCCCATCACGCGACCGACTGGCGCATGCCGGAGGCCGTGGCGGCCCTGGTGGAGGCCGGGTTCGGCGACCGGCTGCTGCTCGGCGGCGACACGACGACCGCGGCGGCCCGCTCGGTGAACGGCGGCCCGGGCATGCCGTACCTGCTGCGGCGGGTGCGGCCGCGGCTCGCCGCCGTGCTGGGCGAGGAACCGGTCGCGCGGATCCTGACGGAGAACCCGGCGCGCGCCTTCGCCGTGGCGTGGCGGTGAGCCGCCGTGGCCCGATCATGTCGGATTCCGGCCCGGCCCGGCGGTGCGCGGCGGCCCGCCGGGGCCGCACCATGGCCTGCGAGGACCCAACGGAGGAGGAGCGGGACGACGATGGCCCTGGAGATGCGTGACATGTGTGAGCGGTGCACGACGGCGGTGCTGCCGCACGACGCGCCGGCCCGGATCTGCTCCTACGAGTGCACCTTCTGCGTGCCGTGCAGCGAGGACATGCGCGATGTGTGTCCCAACTGCGGCGGGGAGCTGGTTCCCCGGCCGCGGCGCGGCGTCTGAGAGCCGCTCAGCCCGGCTGGTCGCTGTCCTTCATCGCACCCCAGCCGTGCCAGCGCTCGACGTCGATCCAGGCGCTGAACCGGGAGCGTTCCCGACTCGGGTACGGGCCGCCCATGTAGTGCGTGGCCAGGCGGTCGATATCGGCCAGGCCCTTGTCCTCGCGCAGCTCGGCGACCCGCCCGATGAGGGTGACGTGGGTGTACCAGTCGTCCGAGGACAGGACGGTCAGGGTGACGCGCGGGTCGCGGCGCAGGTGCTTCAGGCGCACGCGGCCCTCGTCGAGGCTGATCAGGACCCGGCCGTCCTCCCACAGGTACCAGGTGGGGGTGGACACGGGCGCGCCGTCGGAGCGCAGGGTGGCCATCACGCACGGGTTGGGGCGGCGCAGCAGTTCGACGGCCTCGGGCGGCAGCGGCGGCTTGGACATGGGATTCTCCTACGGATGTTCGGCGTTCAGGACGCGGACTCTTCGGGGAAGCTGGCGAAGTAAGCGGCCACCATGTCCTCGTCGGCGTGCCCCCGCGCGGCCGCCCGGGCCAGCCGCTCGGCGCTCGCGGCGGCCACGTCGAGACGGACGCCGTGCCGCTCGCCGGCGGCCACGATCAGGCGGGCGTCCTTCTCGGCGGTCGCCACCGCGAACTGGGCCGGCGTCAGCTTGTCGTCCAGGATCAGGGCCGACTTGGTGTGCAGATAGCCCATGTCGAGGGGGCCGCCGGCGATGATGTCGAAGAAGCCGGCCGGGTCGACGCCGAGCGCCTGGGCGAGGGCCAGCGTCTCCCCCGCCGCCGTGGAGGCCGCGATCACCCAGCTGTTGGCGACCAGCTTGAGGCGGGTGGCACTGGCCGTGGAGCCGTCCTCCCCGGTCCACACCGTGCGGGCGCCGACGGCGTCGAAGACCGGCGTCACCTGCTCTCGGCCCTCGCGGGGACCCGCCGCCAGGACGATCAGCTGCCCGGCCTCGGCGGGCTGCCGGGTGCCGAGCACGGGGGCGTCGTAGAAGACCAGGCCGTGCTCGTGGGCGAAGGCCGCAAGCTCGGGTACGGCGTCCAGCCCGGCGGTGGTGGACTGGACCCACGCGGCGCCCCGGCGCAGGGCGGGAGCGGCCTCGCGCATGACGTCCGCCGCGGCCGCGCCGTCGTAGAGCATGGTCAGGACCACGTCGGCGTCCCGCACCGCCTGCGCCGGGTCGTCGGCGACACGCACTCCGTCGGCGGTGAGCGGTTCGGCCTTGGCGCGGGTGCGGTTCCAGGCGTGGACGGTGTGGCCGGCGCGGGCGAGGTTGCGGGCCATCGCGGCGCCCATGATGCCGGTGCCGAGGACGCTGACGGTGAGCTGGTCGGTCATGGCGCGGGGGGCTCCTCCTCCTGGTGGGCGGTGCGGACCTCAGGCTCCAGCCTTCCCGGAGACGGCTCCGGCAAGCACGCCGTGCGCCGGCCCGCTGCCCCGCGTTCGGGTGACCGCCGCTCGGGCCACCGGCCCGCGAGGGACAGACCCTACTTGCCGACGCCCGCCGACAGCCCGCGCACGAAGTGCCGCTGGCCGATCAGGAAGACCACGATCATCGGCAGGGCGGCGATGGACAGCCCGGCGAACAGCACCGGCCAGTCGGAGTTCAGCCGCCCGGCCATGTCGGCGAGGCCGACGGGAAGCGTCTTGAGCCGGTCGTCGGTGATGAAGACCAGGGCGAAGGCGTATTCGTTCCAGGCGAACAGGGACTGCAGGACCGCCGCGGAAACGAGGATCGGCCGGGCCATCGGCACGACGACCCGCCAGAACGTCTGCCAGCGGCCGGCACCGTCGAGGAACGCGGCCTCCTCCACCTCCACCGGCTGGCCGAGCAGGTAGGCGCGGATGAGGAAGGTGGTGAAGGGCACCTTGAACGCCGTGTACAGGACGATCAGCGCCCAGTACGTGTCGTAGATGTGCAGGGCCTGGAGCAGCTGGGACAGCGGCACGATCGCCACGGTCGGCGAGAGCATCATCGCGCCGAGCACCAGCAGCAGCGCGGGCTGCGAGCAGGGGATGTCCAGACGGGTCAGCCCGTACGCAGCCCAGGCGCTGACCAGGACGACGGCGAGGACGCTCGCGGACGTGACGAGCAGGGAGTTCAGGAGGTAGCCGAGCACGCCCTGGTGCCAGGCGTCGGCGTACGTGTCCCAGTGGGGGTGGGCGGGCAGGCCCCAGGGGTCGGAGAAGATCTCGCCGTTGGACTTCAGACCGGAGACGGCCATCCAGAACAGCGGGTAGAGCACGGCGACGGCCAGGGCCGCGAGCGCGGCGTGGGCGAGGACGCGCAGCGCCGCCGTGCCGGCCGTGCGGGTCCGCCGGGTGGGCGGGGCGGCGGCGGTGGCCGGGGCTCCGGACCGGTCGAGGGTGAGGGTCATGCCGTGGCCGCCTTCCTGCGGGAGTGCAGGAGCTGGACGGCTCCTGCGGCGAAGGTGATCAGGAACATCACGGTGCCGATGGCTGCCGCGTAGCCCATGTCGTCGCCGGTGAAGGCGGAGGCGTACAGCCAGGTGCCGAGGACCTGGCTGGAGTTGGACGGTCCGCCGCCGGTCATCACGATCACCTCGTTGAAGACCAGGAAGGCGCCGGAGACCGTGAGGATGACGAGCAGGGTGGTCATCTCACGGACCATGGGCACGGTGACGGTGAAGAAGGTGCGCACGCGCCCGGCGCCGTCCACGGTGGCCGCCTCGTACAGCTCGCGCGGGATGCGCTGCATGGCGACGGTGAGCAGCATCGTCGTGTAGCCGAAGGACTGCCACTGGCTCATGTTGATCACACCCCAGATGGAGGTGGCGGAGTCACCGAGCCAGTCGTGCTGCAGGGAGCCGAGTCCGACGGCCTTCAGGGCGCTGTTCACCAGTCCCGCGTCCGGCTGGTAGAGGAACTGGAAGAGCAGACCGGCCACCGTCATCGACACGGCCGCCGGGACGAAGTACACGGTGCGCAGCAGCCCGCGCAGCCGGCGCCCGACGGCCTCCTCCAGCACGGCGGCCAGCACGAGGGCGGCGCCGGCCTGGAAGACCACCGACGTCACCGCGTAGCAGACGTTGTTGAGCAGGGCGTGCCAGAACACCGGGTCCGCGGCCGCCTGGCGGTAGTTGTCCAGTCCGACGTAGCGCATGCCGGGCTGGAAGACGCTGAACTTGAACAGGCTGAGCCGGACGTTCTCGACGATCGGGTAGTAGACGAACAGCGCGATCAGGGCGAGGGCGGGCGCGACGTACAGGGAGTGGCGCAGCCGGTGCCGGGTTCTGCCGTGGGGTGTGCCGGCGTGTCCCATGGGGGCACCTCCTTCGGGGCGGGTTCGGGGGTGTGCGGGTCGGTCACGGGGTGACCCCGTAGCGCCGGGCCTGCTCGGCACCGCGCCGCACCTCGCGCAGGGCCGCCTGCGGGGAGGCGCGCCCGGCCAGGACGGCCTCGGCCGCCGACAGACAGGGATTGACGATCTTCTCCCCGGCCCGGGTGTCCAGCCATACGGCCATGTCGTGCCCGGCGATGACGCGCTGTGCCTTGGCGAGGGCGGGCAGCCGGGCCGCGTCGGCGGTGCCCTTGACGGCGCTGAGCCAGCCCAGGTCGCGGACCATGGCGCGGGCCTGGGCGCGGCTGGTGAGGAACTTCAGGAAGTCGAGCGCGAGGGCCTTGCGGGGCGAGGCGCCTGAGACGAGCAGTCCGTCGGCGCCGCCCGCGATGGCCTTCGGGTCGCCCTGCGCCCCGGGGATGCCCGGCATGGGGAAGAAGTCCCAGTGGTCCGCGAACTCCTCGGGAGCGCCGCCCTGTTCGGTCAGGTAGGAGAACTCCAGGGTCTCGAGGTACTGCATGGCGGCCTTGCCGTACAGCATGCGGGCCTGCGCTGACTCGTGGCTCATGCTGGTGCCGCCGGGGGCCATGCAGCGCTGCTTGAGCCGGGCGAGGTCGTCCAGGGCGCGGGCGTATCCGGGGTGGGTGAAGTCGCCCCGGCCGTCGTAGTCGCGGGCGAGGACGTCGGCGGGCACCTCGGCGGCGTTGAACTGCGTGAGCAGGTGGCCGGCGGGCCAGCCGTACTGGTTGCCGAAGGCGAGCGGGGTGTAGCCGGCCCTGCGGATGCGGTCGCAGGCGGTGAGCAGCTCCGGGAAGGTGCGCGGCGGCGCGGTGACACCGGCCTTGGCGAACAGGGCGGTGTTGTAAGCGAACACCTTGGCGTCGACGTCGAGGGGGACGCCGTAGACGTGGCCGTCGAAGGTGAAGGCGTCCAGGGCGTTGCGTTCGAAGCCGTCGCCCCAGGCCGTGCCCTCGATCGTGCTGCTGAGGTCGGCGGCGAGCCGGCCGTCGGCGAACTTGCGTGCGTACTGGCCCGGCCAGGCGAAGAAGATGTCCGGCAGTTCGCGGGAGGCGGCGAGGACGGCGATGCGGTCCTTGTAGGGCTGGTCGCCGACCGCCTGGAGCTCGATGGTGACGTCCGGGTTCTGCCGCTGGTAGGCGCGTACGGCCTGCTGGAAGTAGGGCGCGTACTCGGGGTCGGCCCATTTCTCCAGGACGGTCAGGTGGCCCTCGGGCCGGCCGTGGAGGGTGAAGTCGTCGGGGGTGACGGTGACCGGCCGTTGCCCGCAGCCGCTGATCAGCAGCATCAGCAGGGTGGTGAGCAGGCAACCGACCACGGGGGCGGGAGTTCGGCGCATCGGTGGCTCCTGGCGGTCGGGGTCGAAGGGGGTGCGGGGGTCAGGGCGTGCCGGCGGCCTCGAAGGCGAGGGGGTGGCCGAACGCGCCGGGCTGGGTGCACACTTCGGCGGCGTATGCGGCCGCGCGGGCGGCGGCGTCGGCGAGGGTGCGCCGCTCGTGGTGCAGGGCGACGAGCAGGGCCGCGTGGAAGGAGTCACCGGCCCCCAGGGTGTCGGTGGCCTCGACGGGCACGACGTCCTGGTGGTGCGTGGTGCCCTCGTAGCGGATCAGCGCTCCGCGGGCACCACGTGTCACCACCGCCAGGCGCACGCCGGCGTTCTCGGCGCGCCGCGTCAGGTCGACGGCCTCGGTGTCGTCGGTGTGCGGGCGGGAGAAGACGGCGGTGTGCACGTACGGCAGGAGGGGCGCGGCGTACGACCAGGGGCGGTCGGAGAAGTCGAAGCTGACCGGGCAGGCGGCTGCCAGACGCGGCAGCTCCTCCTCCAGGTGGCTGCAGTCGCCGGTGTGCAGGAGGTCGAAGCCGCGCAGCCAGGCGAGGTCGGCGGGGTCGGGGGTGAAGCGGGAGACGGTGGCGTCGCACGCGCCGAAGGTGCGGTTGCCGTCCTCCTCGACGTACACGGTGGCGTACGCGTTGGGGCCGTCGGCGGTGCGCAGGCGGTCGAGCCACAGGCCCTCGGCGGCGAGGGCGGCGCGGATGTGGGCGCCGGCGGTGTCGGTGCCGGTGACGCCGAGATAGGCGGCCCCGGCGCCGAGCCGGGCGGCGTGCACGGCGACGTTGAGGGCGTTGCCGCCCGGGTACATCAGGCCGCGCTGGGGGTAGCGGTCGACGACGTTGTCGCCGACTCCGCAGATGCGCATGGGGGTTTCCTCGGCAGGGGGTCGGTGGGGTGCGGGGCGAGTCGGTGGGGCTGCGACTACGGGCCGGCCCGGTGCGGCTCCGCACCGGGCCGGGGTGGAGCAGCGGTCAGGGAGCCGTGGCTCAGTACTCGACCTGGAACATGTAGCGCCGCTTGTCGAGGTCGTGGCCGCGCACCGACTCGTAGTGGCGGGCGAGACGGGTGCCGAAGACGTCCAGGGCGATGGGCGTGATGTCGCCGCGCAGGTGCGCGGGCACACCCGGCAGGGTGAACATCGTCGAGTCCACGTAGTGCGCGTTCTTCGTGTACTTGTCGAGGAAGGTCCTGGCCCGCTCGGCCATGGGGCGGGTGGCGTCCTCGCCGAGGAAGAGGATCACCGGCTGGTCCTCGGTGACCACCTCGAAGGCACCGTGGAAGAACTCACCGGCGTTGTAGCTGCCGCCGTGCTTCCACTGCATCTCCATCAGGTAGCACATGGTGAAGCCGTAGCCGGCGCCGTAGTTGGGGCCGGCCGAGAGCACGTAGGTCACCGGCTCGTCGGCGAGCGCGGTCGCGATCGACGCGGCCAGCTCCTCGCCCTCCTCCTGCGCGGTGTACAGGGCGTCGGGCAGCGCCTCGTAGGCCTGCCGGAGCGCCGCGTAGTCGCCCTCGACGCCGGTCTTCTCCAGCAGGGCGTAGGCGAGCTGACCGAACAGCACGCCCTTGGGGGCGACGACGGTGTCCTCGCTGCGGTAGGTGAACGCCACGTGGGCGGCCTCGGCGAGCGGGCTGTCGGCGCTGCGGGTGAGCGCGGCGACCTTGGCACCTGCCTCGCGGGCGTACTGGGCCGCCGCGACGGTCTCCTTGGTGGTGCCGGTGTGCGAGGAGACGAGGACCAGGGAGCCCTCGCCGAGCAGGGCGGGCCTGCGGTGGTTGAACTCGTCGCTGTTCAGGTGGAAGACGGGGAACTGCGCCCGGGTCTCCAGCAGGTACTGCACGGGGTAGGCGGCGGTGAGCGAGCCGCCGCAGCCCACCAGGAAGACGTTGCGCAGACCGGCTTCGACGACCTCGTCGACGAAGGCGCGGGCGGTGTCGTTCTGGCTGAGTGCGAAGGCCACGGCCTCCTTGAAGTCCTCGGTGATGGGCTTGAGGGGCAGGGTTGCGGTGCTCACGCGGTTCCTTCCGAGACGGGGATGGAGAACGTTCCCAATCGCAGCAGTACGGACAGGGGAGGCGAATTGGGAACGTTCTCATCGGCGGTGGTGAGAACCTTCCCATCGCCCGGTCCCGAGCGTCAAGACCCGTGTCGCGCCCGTTAACCTGACCCCTGCCATGACGACGAACCGACGCAGCAGCGGCCGCGCCCGCCCCGCCACCATCCCCGACGTCGCCCGTGAGGCCGGGGTCTCGCGCTCCACCGCCTCCCGCGCCCTGGCGGACTACGGGTCCGTCTCCCCGGAGGCCCGGGAGAAGGTGCGCGCGGCGGCCGAGAAGCTGGGCTACCGCCCCAACCAGCTGGCCCGCTCGATGATCACGGGGCGCACGCACACGCTCGGCGTGGTCGTGGCCGACATCCAGAACCCGTTCTTCGCGGGTGTCACTCGCGGCATCACCGACGCGGCCCGTGCCGCCGGCTACCAGGTGCTGCTCGCCAACACCGACGAGGACGTCACCGCCGAGCGCGCGGCGGTCAAGACGCTGCTGGACAAGCACGTCGACGGCCTGATCGTCGCCCCGGCCTCCACGGCCGACGCGGCCCACCTGAAGGCCGCGCACACCTCCGGATGCCCGGTCGTGCTGCTGGACCGCCGGGCGCCCGGCCTGCCCTGCGACTCCGTCACCGTCGACAACCGGGGCGCGGCTGAGGACGCGGTGCGCCGCCTGATCGCGGCCGGCCATCGCCGGATCGGCCTGGTGAGCCTGGTCGGCACCGGGGACGAGGACCCTTCGGGCCCGATCACGACCGGCCTGGAGCGCATCGAGGGCTACCGGGCGGCGCTGCACGAGGCGGGCATCGGCGACACCGAGCGGTATCTGCGCCGCGGCACCTTCCACCGCCAGGACCCGGCGGCGCTGGCGGCCGACCTGCTGGCACTGCCGGACCGCCCCACGGCCGTCTTCGCCACCGACAGCATGATCGCCCTCGGGGTGCTGACGGCCGCGCGGGCCGGTGGCCTGACCGTGCCGGACGACCTGTCGGTGGTCACCTTCGACGACCCGGACTGGGCGGCCGCGGTGCGCCCGCGGATGAGCGTGGTGGCGCAGCCGGTCCAGGAGTTGGGGGCCTGCGCGGTAAGGGCGCTGACGGCCCGCATCGAGGGCAGCGGCAAGGAACCCCAGCACATCACGCTCGGCACGACGTTCATCGCCCGGGACTCCGTGGCGGCGCCGCCCTCCCCCGTCGAGCGGTAGGTGTGACGCCACCCCGGCGAGCGCCGGCTGCGGCGCTCCCCTCCCCGTCAAGCGATAGTTGACCGATCGTTCTGCCAGGGACTAGCGTCTCCGGCATGGCCAGGCCCAAGGAATTCGATCCGGACGCCGTCCTCCGGTCCGCCCTCGACCTCTTCTGGCGCAAGGGCTACGAGGCGACGTCGATGGCCGACCTGGTCGAGCACCTCGGGATCGGGCGGGCGAGCATCTACGCCACTTTCGGCAACAAGCACGCCCTGTACCTGAAAGCCCTGGACCGCTACGGCGAGGAGCACAACCCGCTGCTCGCGCTGGAGCTGTCCCAGCCGGGACCGGCGCTGCCCGCCGTACGGGCGGTGGTGCGCCGGTTCGCCGCCGAGGCGGCGGACGACGCCCGCCGCGAGCGCGGCTGTTTCGTCACCAACACGGCGGCCGAACTGGCCCCGCACGACGACGACGCCGCCCGCCGCGTGGAGCGCAGCTGGGGGCACCTGGAGACCCTGCTGCACTCGGCGCTGCTGCGCGCCCGGGCACAGGGCGAGCTGCCCGAAGGGCGCGACCCGCAGGGGCTGGCCCGCATGCTGCTGGTGCTGATGCAGGGCTTCCGGGTGGTCGGCAAGGCGTCCACGGAGCCGGCCCGGGTGCTCGACGCGGCGGAGCAGGCGCTCGCGCTGCTGGACTGACGTCCGTCCCCGCACACACGCTCCGACGGGGCGCTTATTCGCTGCCCCTTTACTTGACCGAACGGTCCGGAAATAGGGCCACCACTCCGTACGTCTCCTTCGAAGGGAACTCCCGTGTCCAGCAACCGCTTCTGCGGCCGTGCCGCCCTCGTCACCGGCGGCGGTACCGGTATCGGCCGGGCCGTCGCGCTCGCCCTTGCCGCCGAGGGCGCCCGGGTCGTCGTGGCCGGCCGCTCCAGGGCACCGCTCGACGAGACCGTGGCGCTGATCGAGCGGGCCGGCGGCACCGCCGTCGCCGAGGTTGCCGACGTCAGCGGGGCCGCCGAGGTACGGGCGCTGGTGCGCGCGGTCGCCGACCGGTTCGGCAGCCTCGACGTGGCCGTCAACAACGCGGGCGTCTTCCGTGGCGCGCCGCTCGCCGACCTCGCCGAGGACGACTGGCACACCCTGCTCGACGTCAACGTCACCGGCGTGTTCCTCGCTCTGCAGGCGAAGATCCGGCAGATGCGCGCGCAGCCCGGCGGCGGCGCGATCGTCAACGTCGCCTCGAACCTGGGCCGGCACAAGCAGGTGCCCAACGCCGTCGCGTACGCCGCGAGCAAGGCCGCCGTCGCCTCGCTGACCCGCGGGGCCGCGCTGGAGTACATCGCGGAGGGGGTGCGGATCAACACCGTCAGCCCCGGCGCCTCCGACACGACGATGTCGTTGCGGCCCGGGGAGACCGAGGCGGAGCGCGCCGTGCGCATGAAGGACCAGTCGCCGCTCGGCCGGGTGTCGTCCACCCAGGAGGTCGCCGAGGCCGTGCTGTACCTGGCGTCCGACGCGGCCGCGGCGCTGGTCGGCACGGACCTGGTGATCGACGGGGGCGCCGCGCTGTAGCCGGCGGTCAGCCCCCGGTCAGCGCCCCGAGCGGGTCGTCCAGCACCGGCTGCCAGGCCAACTCGGCCGCGCCGACCAGGCTGTTGTGGTCCAGGGAACAGGCGAGGATGGGCACACCGCCGCTGCGGCCCCACAGGCTGCGGTCGGCGACGACCGCGCGCAGCCGCTCGGGGTCGGCGTCCAGCAGCGTGCGGTGCAGCCCGCCGAGGATGATCCGGTCGGGGTTGAGGATGTTCACCAGACCGGCCAGGCCCAGGCCCAGCCGGTCGATGAGCGCCTCGACGGCCCGCCGGACGTCCGGGTCGTCGTACTCGTTCCGGATCAGGTCGTTGGCCTGCTGGAGCAGGGACACCTCGGGGCCCGGGTCGCGGCCGGCGGCGGTGAGCAGGGCGAGCGGGTCGGCCTCGACGTCGAGGCAGCCGCGGCTGCCGCAGTGGCAGGGACGTCCGCCCTCGGGGTTGACGGTGAGGTGACCGACCTCCAGTGCGAGGCCCGAACTGCCCGTGTGCAGCCGCCCGTCGAGCACCAGCGCGCCGCCCACGCCGCGGTGCCCGGTCGCCACGCACAGCAGGTCGCGCGAGCCCCGGCCGGCGCCGTGCCGGTGCTCGGCGAGCGCGGCGAGGTTGACGTCGTTGGCGGCGAAGGCCGGCCCGGTGATCCCGGCGTCGCGCACACACGCGGCGAAGATCTCCCGCACCGGCGCGCCCACCGGCCAGGCCAGGTGCAGCGGGTTCAGCGCGAGGCCCTCGGGTTCGGCGACCGCGGAGGGCACGGCGAGCCCGGCGCCGACGCAGCGCCGGCCGGTCTCGTGCAGCAGTTGCGCGCCCGCTTCGACCACGGACCCGAGCACCTTCGCCGGGTCGGCGTCGACGGTCTCGCAGCCCGGGGCGGTCGCGACGATCCGGCCGCCGAGGCCGACCAGGGCCGCGCGGAAGCCGTCGGCGTGGACCTGGGCGGCCAGCGCGACGGGGCCGTCCTCGGCGAGGTTCAGCCGGTGCGAGGGGCGGCCCTGGGCGCCGGCGGGAGCGCTGGGCCGGGCGTCGACGCGGATCAGGCCCAGCGCCTCCAGCTCTGCGGCCACCGCGCCGGCGGTCGCACGGGTGACGCCGAGTTCGGCGGTGAGCACGGCTCGGGTCGGCGCCCGTCCGGTGTGCACGAGCTCCAACGCGGGCCCGAGCGCTCCGCGCCCCCGGTCCAGCCGCGTCCTCGAGGTGGTCCCTTCCCCCGCCTGCCGGGGGTCCGCCTTGCCGCTCATGAGGGGGAGTCTGTCATGATCCGCTGCTCAGGTTGTGTCCGCCCGCAGACCGCTGACGCGCAGCGTGATGTTCAGGCGCCCGGTCAGCCCGAGCCAGGGCGGTGCGCTGCCCGGCAGCACGCGCGGCACCCCGTGGTAGGCGAACCGGGACGGCCCGCCGAAGACGAACAGGTCACCGCTGCGCAGTTCGACGTCGGTGTAGGGCCGGGCGCGGGTTTCGGTGTTGCCGAAGCGGAAGAGGCACGTGTCACCGAGGCTGAACGACACGACCGGTGCGTCGGCCTTCTCGTCGGCGTCGCGGTGCATGCCCATGCGGGCGTCCCCGTCGTAGAAGTTGATCAGCGCGATGTCGTACGGCGGTGGCGTCGCCTGCGGGCCCAGCGCGGCGGTCACCGCTTGACGGCCCAGTTCGCCGAGCCAGGCCGGGAAGGGCTTGACGGGGGCGCTGTCGCCGTCGACGACCGTACGGGCGTAGGCGTACGGGTACCAGTGCCAGCCGAGACAGACCTGGCGGGCGGTCATCGTGCCGCCGCCTGGTGTGCGCACGGTGCGCAGGCCGGCCGGGGGCCGGGCCCAGGCGCGACAGGCGTCGAGCAGCGTGCGCTGCTTGTCCCTGTCGAGCCAGTCCGGCATGTGCACCGCGCCGGGTGCCACCTCGGCGCGCTCGCGCGGGAACAGCTCGGCATCCATGGCACCATCCTGCCCCACCGGGCCTGAGCTGCGGCTCCGCTAGCCTGGACGCACCATGAACGACCGTATGACGACGCCCTGGGGCGAGCTCGCGCTGACCCGTTTCCCCGAGGACCCGCGCGACAGGCTGCGCGCCTGGGACGCCTCCGACGCGTACCTGCTGCGGCACCTGGCCGAGGAGCGGGTCGATCTGTCCGGCACGGTCGTGGTCGTCGGCGACCGCTGGGGCGCGCTGGTCACGGCGCTCGCGGCTCACGCGCCGACGCAGATCACCGACTCGTACCTGGCGCAGGAGGCGACCCGGGCGAACCTCGCGCGCAACGGGGTGGCTCCGGGGGTGGTGCCCCTGCTGACCACCCAGGACGCGCCGCCGGAGCGGATCGACGTGCTGCTGGTGCGGGTGCCGAAGAGTCTCGCGCTGCTGGAGGACCAGCTGCTTCGGCTGGCTCCCGCCCTGCACGCGGGTTCCGTGGTGGTCGGCACCGGCATGGTCAAGGAGATCCACACCTCGACGCTCGACCTGTTCGAGCGGATCCTCGGCCCGACGCGCACGTCGCTGGCCCGGCAGAAGGCGCGGCTGATCTTCTGCACGCCGGATCCGGCGCTGGAGCGGCCCGACAATCCCTGGCCGTACATCTACCGGCTGGAGGACGGTGTCGGGCCGGTTTCGGGGCGGCCCGTCGTGAACCACGCCGGGGTGTTCTGCGCGGACCGGCTGGACATCGGTACGCGGTTCTTCCTCCGGCATCTGCCGGCGACCGAGGGCCCGCGCCGCATCGTCGACCTGGGCTGCGGCAACGGTGTCGTCGGCACGTCGGTCGCGCTGGCCAACCCGGAGGCCGAGGTGCTGTTCGTCGACGAGTCGTTCCAGGCCGTGGCCTCGGCGGAGGCGACGTACAAGGCGAACGGGGTGCCGGGGCACGGGGAGTTCCGGGTCGGGGACGGTCTGGCCGGGGTGGCGTCCGGGAGTGTGGACCTGGTGCTGAACAACCCGCCGTTCCACTCCCATCAGGCCACGACCGACGCGACTGCGTTCCGGATGTTCTCGGGTGCGCGGCGGGTACTGCGGCCGGGCGGGGAGTTGTGGGTGATCGGGAACCGGCATCTGGGGTATCACGTCAAGCTGCGACGGTTGTTCGGCAACAGTGCGGTGGTGGCGAGCGATCCGAAGTTCGTGGTGCTGCGGGCCGTCCGGCGGTAGGGCCTGCGGCGGCGGGTCGTTCTTCGGGTGCGTCGTGCCTGCGGCGGGTCGTTTTTTCGGGTGCGGGTGGGTGGGGGGTTCTCGCGCCGTTCCCCGCGCCCCTTGAATGCCTACGGCCGGTGGTCACAGCGGGGCCGGGGTGGGGGTGTCCGTCCTCGGTCCGGCCGGCCGTTTCCGACGGCGGCGCCCTTGACCGGTGCCGGACGCTGCGGGCGGACACCCCCACCCCGGCCCCTTCCCGCCGTCGGCGAGTGCAGCAACGCCGTGGCTCGGGCCTGTCGTCAGGTCAGGACGGAGATGATGCGGGTCACCTCCTGGATCATCGCCTCTCGGCCGACGCTGAGGTACTTGCGGGAGTCGACCGCTTCCGGGTGGGCGGCCAGGAAGTCCCGGATCGCCGCGGTCATCGCCTGGTTGAGGGCGGTGCCGACGTTGACCTTGGTGATGCCGCCCGCGACCGCCGTGCGCAGTTCGCCGTCGGGGACTCCGGAGGAGCCGTGCAGGACGAGCGGGAGTTCCAGGGTCTTGGCGAGGCGTTTCAGGAGTTCGTGGTCGAGGGCGGCGGTGCGGGTGGTCATGGCGTGGACGCTGCCGATGGCGACGGCCAGCGCGTCGACGCCGGAGTCGGCCACGAAGCCGCGCGCCTCGGTGGGGTCGGTGCGGGCGCCGGGGGCGTGCGCGTCCAGCGGGCGGCGGCCGTTCTTGCCGCCGACCTGCCCCAGCTCGGCCTCGATCCAGAGCCCCTGGGCGTGCGCCCAGTCGGCGGCGGCGCGGGTGGCGGCGAGGTTCTCGGCGTACGGCAGCGCGGAGGCGTCGTACATCACCGAGCTGAAGCCCGCCGCCGGTGCCTGCCGCAGCAGGGCGTCGCTCTGCACATGGTCCAGGTGCAGGGCGATGGGTACGGCGGCGGCCTCGGCGGCGGCGACCGCGGCGCGGGCGAGCGGCAGGAGGCGGCCGTAGCGGAACTTCACGGCGTTCTCGCTGACCTGGAGGACGACGGGTGCGCCGGCCTGTTCGGCGCCGGCGATGACGGCCTCGACGTGCTCCAGCGTGATGATGTTGAAGGCGGCGACGGCTGAGCGGTCGGCGGCGGCGCGGGTGACGAGTTCGCCGGTGGTCGCTAGGGGCACGGCCTGTCCTTTCCGGGGTGGCGGGCGGCTCAGGGGGCGAGGATCACCGAGCGGGTGAGGTGGCGCGGCTGGTCGGGGTCGAGGCCGCGGGCCGCGGCGACGGCGACCGCGAGGCGCTGGGCGCGGACCAGTTCGGCGAGCGGGTCGAGGCCACCGTCCACCCAGAGTCCGCCGGTGGCCCGGACCTGGTCGGCGAGTCCCTCGGGAGCTTCCCCGAACATCCAGGTGGCGGTGTTGTCGGTGGTGATGCTGATCGGGCCGTGCCGGTACTCCATCGCCGGGTAGGCCTCCGTCCAGGACAGGGACGCCTCGCGCATCTTCAGGCCGGCCTCGTTGGCCAGGCCGACCGTCCAGCCGCGGCCGAGGAAGGTGAACTGGCGGCAGGCGACGAGCTCTGCGGGCAGCGCGGCGGCGAGGGCGGTGCGGGCGTCGTCGACCGCGGCATCGGTGTGCAGGCCGAGGTGGGCGCGCAGCAGGGTGAGCGCGGTGGTGGCGAAGCGGGTCTGTACGACGGAGCGTTCGTCGGCGTACGCGAGCACCACGACGTCGTCGGCGGCCGCCATGACGGGCGTGTCGGGGTCGGCGGTCACCGCGGTGGTGCGGGTTCGGCCCTTCAGCCGGCCGAGCAGTTCCAGCACCTCGGTGGTGGTGCCGGAGCGGGTGAGCGCGACGACCCGGTCGTAGGAGCGGCCGTGGGGGAATTCGGAGGCGGCGAAGGCGTCGGTCTCGCCCTGGCCGGCGGCCTCGCGCAGGCCGGCGACCGCCTGGGCCATGAAGTAGGAGGTGCCGCAGCCGACGACCGCGGTCCGTTCTCCCGGTGCGGGCAGTGCCGCAGCGTGCGCGGTCGCCTCCGCCGCGGCGCGGGTCCAGCACTCCGGCTGGCTGTTCAGCTCGTCCTCGACATGCGTCATGCGGCTGCCCCTCCCAGGGTGTGTTTGTTTATGCAAGATATAGCGAGCTTTCGAGCAACTTCAAGCATTCGACGCCACGGGGGGTGCGCTAGGGTCACCGAGGAGCCGAGACAAGGGAAGACGGAGGTGCGGATGTCGCGCGACGCCCGCTGGAAGGCGCTGCTGGAGCTGCTCGTCGAACGCGGCCGGCTGGACGTCGAGGAGGCCGCCGCCGAGCTGGAGGTGTCGGCCGCGACGATCCGGCGCGACTTCGACCAGCTGGCCGAGCAGCAGATGCTGGTGCGCACCCGGGGCGGCGCGGTCGTGCACGGGGTGTCGTACGAACTGCCGCTGCGCTACAAGACGGCCCGGCGCGCCTCGGAGAAGCAGCGCATCGCCCGGGCGGTGGCCGAGCTGATCGCGCCCGGCGAGGCCGTGGGCCTGACCGGCGGCACGACCACCACCGAGGTGGCCCGCGCGCTCGCCGTGCGCAGCGACCTCGCGTCCGGCTCCCCCGCGCTCACCGTCGTCACCAACGCCCTCAACATCGCCAACGAGCTGGCCGTACGGCCGCAGTTCAAGATCGTGGTGACGGGCGGGGTGGCGCGCGCCCAGTCCTACGAGCTGATCGGGCCGCTCGCGGACGGGGTGCTCGGACAGATCACCCTCGATGTCGCGGTGCTCGGTGTCGTCTCCTTCGACGTGGTCCACGGGGCCGCCGCGCACGACGAGGCGGAGGCGGCGATCAACCGGCTGCTGTGCGAGCGCGCCGAGCGCGTGATCGTCGCCGCCGACTCCAGCAAGCTGGGCCGCCGTGCCTTCGCCCGCATCTGCGCGGCGGAGACGGTGAACACGCTGGTGACGGACTCGGCGGCGGACCCGCAGGAGGTGCGGCGGCTGGAGGAGGCCGGGATCGACGTGGTGACGGTCTGACGAGCGGCCCCCGCGCCCGGCCTGCACACCTCGGGGCGCCGCCCCGGGGCCCGGCCTCTAAGCTGGAAGCCGTCCCGCGGGCACAGGTCCAGGGAGGCTGTGATGGCCCAGGCAGCGGACGTGGGTGCGAGCCGGTGCGACGGCTGTCTGCCGGTCGCCGACCACGGACTGATCGGTGATCTGCGGACCGTCGCGCTGGTGGGGACGAACGGCACCATCGACTGGTACTGCTGTCCCTCGTTCGACGCGCCGAGTGTCTTCGCCGCGATCCTGGACGCCGAGCGCGGCGGCTGCTTCGAGCTGGCGGCGAGCGGGGCGGCCCGTACCAAGCAGTTCTACTTCCCCGACACCAACGTCCTGATCACCCGCTTCTTCACCGAGGACGGCGTGGGCGAGGTGCAGGACTTCATGCCGCTCGGCGGCGACCCGGCGGACAGCTCACGTCACCGGCTGATCCGGCGGGTGCTCTGCGTGCGCGGCATGGTGCCGTTCCGGGCCCGGGTCGCCCCGCGCTTCGACTACGCCTCCCGCGCCCACACCCTGCGCCTGGTCGGCGACACCGCGGTCTTCTCCACCGGCCGGCTCTCGCTGGCCCTGACCTCGACCGTCCCGCTGGAGCCCGACGGGCAGGACGTGCGGGCGGAGTTCAAGCTCACCGAGGGCGAGTCGGCGGTGTTCGCGCTGGACGAGGTCGACGGTGACGTGGCGCCCCGCCGGTGCGCGAGCCGGGAGGCCGAGGAGCAGTTCGCCGCCACCGTGACGTACTGGCGCCGCTGGCTGTCCGCCTCGCGCTACCGAGGCCGCTGGCGGGAGATGGTGCACCGCTCGGCCCTCACCCTGAAGCTCCTCACCTACGCGCCGACCGGCGCGATCGTCGCCGCGCCGACCACCAGCCTGCCCGAGCAGCTCGGCGGTGAACGCAACTGGGACTACCGGTACGTGTGGGTGCGCGACGCCGCGTTCTGCGTGTACGCGCTGCTGCGCCTCGGCTTCAGCGAGGAGGCCGAGGCGTTCATGGACTTCGTCACCCGGCACATCAGCCCCGGCGACTGTCACGGGGCCGGGCCGCTGCAGATCATGTACGGCATCGACGGCCGCACCGATCTGCCGGAACGTGAACTGCCGGACCTGGCGGGTCACTTCGGCTCGGCGCCGGTACGCGTCGGCAACGCGGCCGCCGACCAGCTCCAGCTCGACATCTACGGCGCGCTCGTCGACTCGATCTACCTCTACGACAAGTGGGCGAAGCCGATCTCCAGCGACCAGTGGGACGACGTGTGCGCGCTGGTCGACTGGGTGTGCGCGCACTGGGACCAGCCCGACGAGGGCATCTGGGAGACGCGGGGCGGCCGTAAGAACTTCCTCTACTCGCGGCTGATGTGCTGGGTGGCGATCGAGCGGGCCATCCGTATGGCCAACCGGCGCGGGCTGCCCGCCGACCTCGTCCGCTGGCGGACGTGCCGCGACACGATCTACCGCCGGATCATGGACCGCGGCTGGTCGGCGAAGCGCGGGGCGTTCGTCCAGCACGAGGATGGCGACGTGCTGGACGCGGCGGTCCTGATGATGCCGCTGAGCAAGTTCATCGCCCCCACCGACCCGAAGTGGCTGTCCACGCTGGACGCCCTCACCCGGGAGCTGGTCTCCGACTCCCTGGTCTACCGTTACGACCCGCTGACCAGCCCCGACGGGGTGCGCGGCGACGAGGGCACCTTCTCGATCTGCTCCTTCTGGTACGTCGAGGCCCTGGTGCACGCCGGCCGGCTGGACGAGGCCCGCCTCGCCTTCGAGAAGATGCTGACGTACGCCAACCATCTGGGCCTGTACGCGGAGGAGATCGGCCACACGGGCGAGCAGCAGGGCAACTTCCCGCAGGCGTTCACGCATCTCGCCCTGATCAGTGCGGCGTTCAACCTGGACCGGGCACTCGGCTAGCGAAGGGGACCCCGCATGACGGACGGGAGTGTGCCGACGGCGGCGCAGTACTGGGAGCCCGTGTGGCGGTCGGGCCGCCGCTACCGCACGATCGACGAACGGGAGGCCGAGGTGCTGCGGCGGCAGGTCGGGCCGGGCGGGGGGCGGCCCGCGCTGGACATCGGCTGCGGTCTGGGCGAGCTGGCGGCCCGCGTGCACCGGCTGGGCTACCGGGTCACCGCCGTCGACTGCGCGCCGACGGCGGTCGCCGGTGCCCGTCGGCGCCACCCCGAACTGGACGTGCGGGAGGCGGACTTCACCAGCGGCGACCTGGACGGGCTGCTGTCCCACCCCGCCTACGCGCTGATCACCTGCCGGCTGGTCTTCCGCTGGATCCCCGACAAGCCGGCCTTCCTCGCCCGCGTCCGCGGCCTCCTCCCCCCGGGCGGCGTCTTCTGGGTCGGCACGTCGCTGCACGATCCGTCGCACGGCGAGCCGCACCCCTGGGAACTCCCCCCGGCCGACGCCGAACTCCTCACCGCCGACTGGTCCCGCGTCGACTCCGAGGACCTGGACGGCTACCACTGTCTCGCCCTGCGCCCCTGAGCGGCGGTGCCGCATGCGCGCGCCGCGCCGCGGGTAGGGTGCGTCGCACACGGGGACGTCCCACGGCCGGCCCGCCCGCGACAGGAAGGAACGCCATGAGCGCCCACCCGAGCACCGACGGCGGACTGCCGCCCTCCTTCATGGCCGCCGAGACGTCGTCCTTCGTGGACTTCCTCGCCGCGCAGGCGCCCGACCTGCTGCCGGGCAGCCGCGAACTGCCGTCCCCGGCACCGGGGTTCGAGGCGCCGCACGGCACCACGATCGTCGCGGCGACCTACGCCGACGGGGTGCTCGTCGCGGGCGACCGGCGGGTGACGATGGGCAACGTCATCGCCCACCGCGAGTACGAGAAGGTGTTCCCGGCGGACGAGCACTCCGCGGTCGCCATCGCCGGTACGGTCGGGATCGCGGTGGAGCTGGTCCGGCTGTTCCAGCTGGAGCTGGAGCACTACGAGAAGATCGAGGGCACCGCGCTCTCCCTCGACGGCAAGGCCAACCGGCTGACCACGATGGTGCGCGGCAACCTCCAGATGGCCATGCAGGGCCTGGCCGTGGTGCCCCTCTTCGCGGGCTACGACCTGGACCGGGGCGAGGGCCGGATCTTCGGCTACGACGTCACCGGCGGCCGTACCGAGGAGCGGGGCTTCACCGCGACCGGCTCCGGGTCGGTGTACGCGCGGGGCGCGCTGAAGAAGCTGTACCGCGAGGGGCTGCCGGAGAGGGAGATCGTCACGGCGGCGGTGCAGGCGCTGTACGACGCCGCCGACGACGACTCGGCGACCGGCGGCCCGGATCCGACCCGGCGGCTGTTCCCGCTGGTCGCTCTGGTCACGCGGGACGGCTTTCGGTGGCTGCCCCAGCAGGAGGTCGCCGAGATCGCGCGGGAGGTCGTCCGGCGCCGCGGCGAGAGGCCCGACGGCCCCCTCGCGCCGGTCCTCTGACGCGCGGCCGACGGGATCTGGAACGCGCAACCCCGGGCGGGTACCGGCCGGTCCGTGTGCCCCGCGGGCGAGCGGGCACACGGGGGACATGGTCAACGGTGACACGGGTGACGACAGTCTGGCGCGCGGACCGGGCGGGAGCGGTCACCGCGCGGTGCCGCACAGCGCCGAGGTCCGGATCGACGCGTGGGGTGCGAGCCGGGAGGACTGTCTGGCGGAGGCGGTTCTCGGGGTCGTGGAGTGCTTCGCGGATGTGTCCCGGGTGCGGCCGACGGCGGTGGAGCGGCTGCGGGTGGCCGGGACGGGCGACGACGACCTGCTGGCCGCGCTGCTGGAGGAGGTCGTCTACCGGCTGGAGGTGTACGGCACGGTGCCGGTGGACGTGGAGGCGGACGCGGAGGACGACGAGCTGGACGTGCGCCTCGCGGTGGCCGACATGGCGGACGTGGAGATCACCGGCGCGCTCCCGCGGGGCGTGTCCTGGCACGAGCTGCATCTCGGGCAGGGGCCGTACGGCTGGTCCTGCTCGCTGACCATCGACGCGTGACGCTTCACCCGCGCCGCCCGGTCGTCCGTCGCGGCGTCAGGGGGTGGCGCGCCATCCGGTCCAGCGGGTGACGGCGACGACGACGACCGGGCCGTCCGGCGGATGGGTGGCGTACTGGGGGTACTTGCGCCGCAGCAGGGTGATCGCCCCTGCGTGCTGCTCGCGTGCCGCGGGGTCGGCGGTGCCGGGCGGCACGGCGTGGGCGTCGCCGTCGGCCCGCACCCACCACAGGTGGTCCCAGTCCTCGTCGTAGGCGTCGGCGAGCAGGCTCACCGCCGGGTGGGCGGCGATGTTGCGCAGCCGCTTGAGCCGCTGGGTGGCCTTCGGTTTACGGTCGACGGCCGTGACGATCCGGTCGCCGTCGGCGGCGAACACGACGGGCACCAGGTGCGGGTGGCCGCCGGCGTCGACGGTGGCGAGCCGGGCGACCCGGGCACCGGTGAACCGCCGGCGGGCCTCGTCCTCGTCCATCGCGGGCACCTCAGGTCTCCTCCGCCGCGTACGTGGTGGGGACGACGGCGACCGGGCACTCGGCGTGGTGCAGCACCGCGTGCACCACGCTGCCCAGGCGCAGCGCGAAGCGGCCGGCGGGCGGATGCCGGGAGACGACGACCAGACCCGCCCGCGCGGAGGCGTCCACCAGGGCGGCCGCCGGGGTGCCGATGACGAGGTCGGTGTCGGCCCGGACCTGCGGAAACTCGGCGATCGGCCGGGCCGCGTGTGCGAGTACGCGGGTGTGGATGTGCTGTTCGTCGTCCACCTGGCTCACCTGGGGCACCACCAGCCCGGCCCGCGCGAGCGGGGTCCAGGCGTGCAGCACCCGCACCCCCACCCCGCGCAGCCGTGCCTCGGCGAGCGCGAACCGTACGGCGTCCGCGTCCCGTTCGTCGCGTACGCCGACGACGATGCTGCCGTACGCGGCCTTCTCGGTGTGCCCGCGGGCGACGACTACCGGGCGGTCCGCGTGCGCGGCGGTGCGCAGGCTCACCGAGCCCAGCAGCAGTCCGGAGAAGCCGCCGCGGCCCCGGGTGCCGACGACGATCAGCTCGGCGTCCTGGGCCGCGTCGATCAGGGCCTCGGCGGGCTGTTGGTGGGCGAGCGCGGTGTCCAGGGGCACCCCGGGGTGGCCGGCGGCGATGCGGGCCACGGCGTCGTCGAGGACGGAGGCGGCCGCGTCCAGGACGCGCGCGTCGGCTCCCTCACCGGCCGGGCTGCCCGGGCCGACGGCGTGCAGGACGCGCAGTGCGGTGCCGCGCAGGTCGGCCTCGGTGGCGGCCCAGTCGGCGGCGAGCCAGGCGTCGGAGGTGTCGTCGACGCCGACGAGCACCGCGCGGGGCGCGGGCGGGGCGGCCATGTTCATCCCTCCCGCAGCGCGTCGAGCACGTCGGCGTCGCTGAGCTGCTCGAAGTCCTCGTACCACAGGCCGACGGCGCGGAAGTCGGCCGGCCGGTACAGGCACACCACCTCGTCGGCCTCGCGGGAGAGCAGGTCGGCGGACTCGGGGGCGGCCACGGGCACGGCCACGACGACGCGTTCGGGCCCCTGCCGGCGGACCCAGCGGACAGCGGCGCGCGCGGTCGCCCCGGTGGCGAGGCCGTCGTCGACGAGGATCACGGTGCGTCCGGCGAGGTCCAGCGGCGGGCGGCCGCCGCGGTAGAGGCGTTCGCGGCGGTGCAGTTCGGCGCGCTCGCGCTCCACGGTGCCCGCCAGCGCCTCGTGGGTGAGGCCGAGCCGGTTCAGCGCCCACTCGTCGAACAACGGCGGGTCGTCCCCGGCGAGCGCGCCGACGCCCAGCTCCTCCTGGAACGGCACGCCGATCTTGCGGGCGACGAGCACGTCGAGCGGGGCGCCCAGGGCGCGGGCGACCTCGCGGGCCACGGGCACACCGCCGCGGGGCAGCGCGAGGACCAAGGGGTGCGGGAGGGCGCCCTTGTCGTGCCGGATGCGCAGCTGCTCGGCCAGTTCCCGACCGGCCTGGGTGCGGTCACGAAACTCCATGCGCCTCGCGTCTCCTTCCGACGCCGGCCGCCGTACGGCTGCGGGCCGGGTACCCGGCGGCCGGCGGCCGCACACGCCGAGCTAGCGGGCCGGGCGGCCCTGCCGCAGAAAGCGGCGCAGCCGGGTGAGCGGCCAGGTGTTGATCACGTCGTCCCCGGTGAGCCAGCCGCGCTGGGCGGTGCCGATGCCGTAGCGCATGTTGGCCAGGTGCAGGGTGGAGTGGGCGTCGCTGTTCACGGCGAACCTGACGCCGTGCCGCTTGGCCCGCAGGATGTCCTCGTCGCGCAGGTCCAGCCGATCGGGATGGGCGTTGATCTCGAGGGCGGTGCCGGTGCGGGCGCAGGCGGCGAAGACCGCGTCGAGGTCGGCGTCGATCCCGGGCCGCCTGCCGATGAGGCGGGTGGTGGGATGGCCGATGATGTCGACGTACGGGTTCTCGCAGGCGCGCACGAGCCGCCGGGTCATCGTGGCGCGGTCCTGGGTGAAATGGGAGTGCACGGAGGCCACGCACAGGTCGAAACCGGCCAGGAACTGCGCCGGCCAGTCCACCTCCCCGTCGGGGCCGATGTTGAGTTCGGCGCCGTGCAGCAGGCGCATGCCCCGGCCCTTGCCGTACGTGCCGTCGAGGGCGCGGACGCGTTCGCGTTGGGCGAGCATCCGCTCGTCGGTCATGCGTTGCATGGCCATGTCGGGGCCGTGGTCGGTGACCGCGTAGTAGGCGTAGCCGCGGTCGGCGGCCGCGGCGACCATCTCCTCCAGCGGGGCGAGCCCGTCGGTGAGGTCGGTGTGGGTGTGCAGGTCGCCGCGCAGGTCGGCCTCGGTGACCAGGTCGGGCAGTTCGCCGCGCAACCCGGCCTCGATCTCGCCGCGGTCCTCGCGCAGGGTGGGCGGGATCCAGGGCAGCCCGAGCCGGGCGTAGACGTCCTCCTCGGTCTCGGAGACGATCTTCTCGCCGCTCTCGGTGTCGAACAGGCCGTACTCGGACAGCTTCAGCTTGTGGTGCACCGCGCGTTCGCGGGTGCGGATGTTGTGCGCCTTGGAGCCGGTGAAGTACTGCAGGGCCGCGCCCCAGGAGTCGGGCGGTACGACCCGCAGGTCGACGGCGAGTCCCTTGGTGGTGCGCACCGAGGTCTTGGTGGTGCCGTGCGCGATGACCTCGCTGACGTACGGCAGGTCGGTGAACGCCTTCATCAGCGGGCCGGAGTCGTCTGCCGCGGCGAGGACGTCGAGGTCGCCGACGGTCTCCTTCACGCGGCGCAGGGAGCCGGCGTAGGCGCAGCGGGCGCAGCCGGTCACCTCGGACAGGGCTGCGACCACGTCGTCGGCGAGGTCGAGGGCGACGTCGAGCAGGACGCGGTCGCCGGCGGACCGCAGCAGTTCGATGCCGTGCAGGATGTTCTGCTCGGTCTTCGGGCCGAAGCCCTTCAGGTCGCGCAGCCGTTCGCCGTGGATGGCGTCGGTCAGCTCCTCGACGGAGGAGACGCCGAGTTCCTCGTAAAGCACCAGGGCCTTCTTCGGGCCGAGGGTGGGGATGGCGGTCAGCCGCCGGACACCGGCCGGGATGCGGGCGCGCAGTTCCTCGACGGCGGAGACGGACCCGGTGCGGAAGTACTCGGTGATCTTCTCGGCGATCGACCTGCCGACGCCCGGGATCTCCTGGAGCCCTTTGACGTCCAGGCTCGCCACGTCGGCGTGGTGGCCGCCGATGGCGCGGGCAGCCTTCTCGTAGACACGTGCCCGGAACGCGTCTCCCCCGGTGATCGAGATCAGGTCCGCGTACTCCTGGAACAGCGCGGCGACCTCGTCGTTGGATCGAGCCACACCTCCAGGGTAGGTGCGGTACGCGGCGGCGGCAGGGGGTACCCGCAGAGCACCCCCTCTTCCGGGCTCTTCGGGGAGATGACTCGCATGCTGTTGCTCGGATTCCTCCTCCTCGCGGCCACGGTGGCCTTCACCGTCCTCGCGATCGCCGGCAACCTGGGCGGCGGACCCCACTACTCCGTGTCCGTTCTCGACCACCACATCGCCACGATGAACGGGCTGGCCCTCTTCTGCTCGGGCCTGGCGCTGGCGCTGATCGCCGCTCTGGCACTGGCGATGATGAGGAGCGGTGCGGTGCGCCGCCGTCGCCGGGAGCCGCGCGTCGTAGAGACGGAGGAGAGCACGACGCTGCACGACATGATGCGCAGGCCGCACCGGCACGCCTGATCCGGCTACGGCCCGCTCGGCGGGGAGCGACCTGCGGGGCGGACGGCGCCCAGCAGGCCGACTCGGTGCGGCCGGCAGCGGCTGCCGCCGGCCGGACGACTGCCGGGCGCCGTTACCAGGCGACCGGCAGCCGCTCCGGGATGCGCTTCATGAACCCGGTACGCCACACCAGTTGCTCCACCGGCACGGCGAGCGCGAGCTGCGGCAGGCGCTCGGTGAGCACCTCCAGGGCGACCTCGGCGTGACGGCGGCCGAGCCCGGTCGCGGGGCAGTAGTGCGAGCCGCCGCCGAAGGAGAGATGGTCGGCGGCGTTGGGACGCTCGATGTCGAAGCGGTGCGGGTCGGGGAAGCGCTCCTCGTCGAAGTTGGCGCCCTCGACCAGCACCAGCACCAGCTCGCCCGCGCGCACCCGCACGTCACCCAGGGTGACGTCCTCCAGCGCGATCCGGGGCAGCGCGTCCCCGATGGAGAGGTTGACCCGCAGCAGCTCCTCCACGGCCGCTCCGGTCACCTCGGGCCGCTCCCGTACCAGGGCCCACAGCTCCGGGTGGGTGAGCAGATGGACGAGGGCCATGGTGAGGAAGCCGGACGTGGAGATCACGCCCGCGCCGAACAGGGTGACACCGACGGTGGCGAGCATCTCGTCCGTGAGGTGGGCGTAGTCCGGGTCGTCGCGCAGGGCGGACAGCTCTCCCATCAGCCCGCCGGTCGCCGGGTCGTTGAGCAGGCCGGTCATCCGGGCGATGTCCCGGTCCCAGTTGATCTTCGCGCCGGTGATCGGGCACGGGGAGTTCATGAAGGCGATGTCGAGGCTGCGCAGGAACGCGGAGGCCTCGCTGGTGGGGATGCCGAGGATGTGGCAGTGCATCCCGGCGGAGTACGGCTCGGCGAACGCGCCGCGCAGATCGGCGGTCGGCCCCTCGGCGACGAGCAGGTCGACGAGGCGGTGCGCCTCGCCTCGTATCCACTCCTCCAGCCCCTCGGCCTTCGGGTTGAGCGCCCTCATCACCGCGCGGCGCAGGCCGGCGCCGGTGATGTTGCCCATGTTGTTCACGACCTCGGGCGGGATCGTCAGGGCGTACTGGCGGGGCATGCCCGGGGCGGAGGTGTCCTTCAGGGAGAACCGGCCGTCGGTGAGGACCTGCCGGCACAGCCGGTACGACGACACCAGCCACGCCTCGTCGCCGGCGATGGTCCGCACCCGGGTCACCGGAGCCGCCTCCCGCAGCGCGGCCACCTCGTCGGGCACCCGGGAGCCGTCCCAGGAGAAGGGGAAGTCGAGCAGGGGCGGGGTCTGGACGGTGCTGGTGGTCATGCGGCGGCTCCTTGGACAGCGGCGGGGGCGGGGGCGGATCCGGCCGGGTCGGCGTCGGCCGGGGTCACGATGGCGTGGCCCTGGTTGCGGGAGGCGCGCAGTCCGGCGCCACGCGCGTACAGCAGCTCCGCCATGGGCAGCAGCTGGTGGTAGCAGTTGAGCGAGGACGGCACGCCGAGGATGGCCGGGGTGTCGAGGAAGAGCGGGGCCTCCGCGCAGACGTACTCCAGGCACACGGCGCGCTGCCGCTCGCTCGCCGGTTCTCCGCGGGCGGTGAGGAAGCGGCTGACGAGCGCCGTGCACACGGCCCGGAAGTCGTCGTCGGTGCCGAGCCGGCGGGTGAGGTGCTGGTGCAGGTCGCGGTAGGCGTCGTTGGCCTGGAAGGCCGACATCGGCTGCCAGCGCAGCCGCGTGCCGTCCGGGTCGGCCGCCATGACCGCGTCCCGCACCTTGGCGCGTACGCCCCTGAGGTTCTTCACGGCCTTGCGGCGGGCGTCGTCGGGGGTGTAGCCGGACGCCTCGTACATCTCGGCGACGTAGAGGTCGGTGTAGACGAAGTCGACGCGTTCGAACCGGTTCAGCCCCCAGCGGGCGAGGTCGTGCAGCCGCCCGGCTGAGAAGTAGCTGTTGCCGGGGGACACACCGATGACGGCGTGCGCGCCCTCGTCGTGGATGACCCGGCAGTGCGAGGTGTAGGGCTGGACCTGGAAGACGTCGGCCATCAGCACGGATGCTGTGGTCAAGGGGTGATCCTCCGCCGCGCGCAAGTCCCGGCAGGGCCCTGTGCCCTGGGTGTAGCGACGCGGCGCCCACACACTATGTGCGTCGGTGCGAACACGGGGCGTCACAGATCACTTTGGCCGAAAACGCTTGTAGCAAGACCTCAAATCACAGGCGGGAGCGTCGACTTCAAGCCAGCCGGGCCGCCCGGCACGGGCCTTCACCGCCGCAGCGACGGCGGAAAGACGCCCCTTGGGCAACCCGGTCGAAGCCAGGCCGAGGCGCGGAAACGAGTCGTTTTCCTTGTCATCATACTGAGTTCACTTCCTGTTCACCCATGGCCACGCGTACTCGTCGCGGCGGCCGCACATCCCGAAGCCGCCGCGCCGGGTCGGCGCGCTCTCGTACGCGCTCGCCTCGCCGAGGTGGACGGACTGCCCCGCCTCCAGCGCGTCGAGCTGCGCGCCGGTGCGCACCGCCGCGGCCAGGGCGCCCGCCCGCCACAGCTCACGCCAGGCGGGCACCCGTGGGCGCACCAGGCGGGCGGCGGCACGCTGGAAGGCGCGGTACGGGCCGTCGTCCCCGGCGAGGAGGGCCGCGCGCAGCGGGAGGTAGCCCTCCACGGCGAGATCCCGGCGGCGCCGGGCCGCGGCCTCCGTCTCGGGGCCGGTGCCCGGCGGGAGCGTGGCCGCGGCCGCGTACGCCTCCGGGTCGGCGAGCACCTCGGGCGGGAAGGTGAACACCGCGTCCCCGGCCTCCGGCAGACCGCTGTTCTGCATCAGCACGGTGACGCGCAGATCGCCGCCCTGCACCATGCGGTGGACGGTGCCCGGCGAGAACCAGGCGAGGGAGCCCGCCTCGAGGGGGATGTCCCGGCAGCCGTCCGCGCCGAGGGTCTGCACCGCGCCCCGGCCGCCTGTCACGACGTACGCCTCCGTGGACACGAGGTGCAGATGCGGGCTGCCGCCGCAGACCCCGTCGGCGGCCTCCCAGTCGTAGGGGCGCAGATGGGACAGTCCCACGGCGCCCGGCAACGGGGCCGCGGGCGAGGGCGTCACCATGGCAGCCCCTTCAGGTACGCGGCGACCCGCTCGCGGTCCCAGGCGCCGTCGGCGATCACCATCCGGTAGCGGTAGCCGAAGGTCTCCCCCGGCGCGAGCGTGAACTCTTCGAAGAACGCCCAGGAGGCCGCGACGGTCGGGACGGGCTCACTGCGCACGAACCAGTGGGAGGCGTGGATCGCGGTCGCTTCGTCGAGGTTCTCCGGCGCGTGCGCGAAGACGAGCGTGGAGTGGCCGTCCACCTCGTCGTGCTCGCAGGTGAAGGCCAGCCAGGGTTCTTGACGGCCCATCAGCTGGTCGGCACCCTCCCCGTCCGGGGCGAGGACACGGCCGCCGGTGAAGTCGCGGGGGCCGCGCCAGTGCAGGCCGGTGTAGCCGGCCATCTCACGGCCGGCGGTGGTCGGGGACCCGAACACCAGCGGCTGGTCACGGAGGTTGGTGAGCCGGATCGACCAGTCCAGCGCCCAGGCGCCGGCCACCTCGTCCACGGCGTGCACGGTGAGACCGCGCTCCTCCCGCGCCCACTCCTCACCGCAGTGCGCGACCCAGGTCAGCTCCTCGGTGAACGCGAGGCGTTCGCCCTCGGCCGCGAAGGACGTAAAACCCTCGTGGCGCATGGCGCCGACCCGCTCGGGCAGCGCGAGGTACCCCCGGCCGTGGACGTAGGAGTTGCCGCCCCAGAAGTTCTGCCCGGACAGATGACTGGCCGTCATCTGCAGGCCCTTGTGCCAGCGGTGGTCGCTCGGCCGGTATCCGGTCACCGTGCGGCCGGCCAGGGTGCGCAGCGGATGCGCGTACGGCTTGCGGGACTCGAAGGGGTCCGGGTCGGGCCGGTAGACGTAGCGCAGGATCTCGACGCCGTTCGTGGTCTCGACCGCGATGTGCTCGCCGTGGACGTGGCTGACCCGGATGTTCATGCGGTCTCCTTCGGGGCCCAGTCGGGGTGGTCGCCGTGCATGGCCGCGTAGTACGGGTCGCCGGGGCCGATCTCACCGGCCCGCACCGGCCGGCCCGTGAACGCCGCCTTGTACAGGGCGGCGGCGAACTCCAGCGTGGCGCGCGCCTGCGGGCCACTGCCGGGCGGCCGTACGCCCGCGTCGTAGGCGTCGAGGAAGGCGCCGAGCTGTGCGGTGTGCGAGCTGGGCACGTCGGCGGCGGGGCTGCGCCAGGCGGCGGCGCGCTCGGGAGGGACGTGCGGGGCGGGGGTGTAGACCCAGTCGTCGTTGCCGTGCCCGTAGAGGTGGGTCAGCTCCACGGTCGCGTCGGCGCAGTCGATCCTGATGCGGCTCGTCTCGTCGGGCGACAGGACGCTGTTGACGACGGTGGCGAGCGCGCCGGAGCGGAAGCGGACCAGGGCGGTGGAGACGTCCTCGCTCTCGCAGTCGTGCACCAGCCGGGCGGCCATCGCCCGCACCTCCTCCCACTCGCCGAGCAGGTGCAGCAGCAGGTCGTACTGGTGGATGCCGTGCCCCATGGTCGGCCCGCCGCCCTCACTCGCCCAGCGCCCGCGCCACGGAACCGCGTAGTAGCCGGCGTCGCGGTACCAGGTCGTCTGGCAGTGCGCGACGAGCGGAGCACCCAGCTCCCCGCTCGCGATCAGCTCGCGGGCGTGCACCGCGCCGGAACCGTAGCGGTGCTGGAACACGACGGAGGCGTACGCGCCGGACGCCCGCTCGGCGGCGGCGATGTCGTCGTACTCGGCCGGCGACAGACACAGCGGCTTCTCGCACAGCACCCAGGCACCCGCCTTGAGTGCGGCGGTCGCCTGCTCCTGGTGCAGCGCCGGCGGCGTCCCGATGAGCACCAGGTCGGGGCGTACGGCGTCGAGCATGGCGCCGGTCGAGGTGTACCCGGCGACCTCCTCGCCCGCGAGCGCGCGGAAGGCGTCCAGCCGACCCTGGTCCACGTCGACGGCGGCGACCAGTTCGACCCGGTCGGCGTGGGCTTCCAGCGCGGGCAGATGACCACCGGTGACGATGGCACCGGTGCCGATGACGGCGACGCGGCGGCGGGCGGGAGGCGGGGGCATGCGGCGCTCCTCGGATGCTCGGCGACCGGGTGGGGACAGCGACTGAGAGCGCCGCGCCGTAGAAAGCGCTTACTCTCCCGACAGGAGACCCTAGGGTCCCGGGAGGAGCAGGACAACCCCGCGGTGGGAAATTCCCGGCCGCAACGACAGCCCGCCGTACCGTGGAGGCATGGGCGGCGGCACCGTGACGCTGTTCCTGTGCGGCGATGTGATGCTCGGGCGCGGCGTCGACCAGATCCTGGCGCACCCTGGCGAGCCCGCGCTGCGGGAGGAGTACGTCGGTGACGCGCGCACCTATGTCCGGCTGGCGGAGTCGGCGAGCGGCCCCGTGCCGGCCCCGGTCCCGCCGTCCTGGCCGTGGGGCGAAGCCCTGGCCGCGCTGGACGCCGAGGCCCCGGACGTGCGGATCGTCAACCTGGAGACGTCGGTGACCCGCAGTGACGCCTTCGCTCCGGGCAAGGGGGTGCACTACCGGATGCACCCGGCCAACCTTCCGGCCCTGCTGATGATCCGCCCCGACGTGTGCGTACTGGCCAACAACCATGTGCTGGACTTCGGCCGCCCGGGCCTGGCCGAGACGCTCGCCGCGCTGGCCGGGGCGGGCCTGCGCACCGCGGGCGCCGGGCCGGATGCCGACGCGGCGCAGGCACCCGCGGTGGTGCCGGCCGGCGGCGGGCGGGTCCTGGTGTTCGCGATCGGGACGGGTTGCAGCGGTGTCCCGGCCGACTGGGCGGCGGGCCCGGACCGCTCCGGCATCGCCTACCTGCCCGCCCTGACCACCGCCGCGGCCGACGCCGTCGTGGACCGGGTGCGGCGGGTGAAGCGCCCCGGCGATCTCGCGGTCGTGTCGGTGCACTGGGGCTCCAACTGGGGCTACCGCGTGCCGACGGCGCAGGTCCGCTTCGCGCACGCCCTCGTCGACGGCGGCGTGGACGTGGTCCACGGCCACTCCTCGCACCATCCCCGGCCCGTCGAGGTGTACCGGGGCCGGCTGATCCTGCACGGCTGCGGCGACTTCGTCGACGACTACGAGGGGATCACCGGCTACGAGCGGTACCGCGACGACCTGCGACTGGCGTTCCTGGCCACCGTCGAGCGCGGCACCGGAGCCCTGGCCGGGCTGCGCATGCTGCCGTTGCGGTCCCGCCGGATGCGGCTGGAGGGGGCGCCCGAGGAGGACTGTGAGTGGCTGCGGACGGTACTGGACCGGATCAGCGAGGGCGTGCGGATCGGACTCGGCGACGACGGGGTGCTCGTGGGGCGGGTGGCCGGCGGCAGTCCGTGAACCGCGCAGCCTCTCACCCGGGGTCGCGCCAGGGTTTTCTAGTCCTCCGCGACCAGTTCCACGGGCGTGGCGATCACGTCGACCAGGGCGTCCCCGCGCAGCGCGGTCAGGGCCAGCGGGCGGCCGATGGCGTCCTCCAGCATGCGGCGTTGCAGGGCCTGGGCGCTGTCCACCGGATCCCCGTCGGCGGTGAGCAGCAGGTCGCCCATGCGCAGTCCCGCGCGGGCGGCCGGGGAGGCGGGGACGACCTCGGCGATGCGCAGTCCGGTGCGCCGCCCGGTCCGCTCGCGCACCGGCGGGGGCAAGGGGGCGGGGGTGCCGGCGATGCCCAGGTAGGCGCGGCGTACGCGACCCGCCGACAGCAGGGCGGCGATGATCTGCCGGCTGGTGCCGTTGACCGGGATGGCGAGGCCGAGGCCGACGTCGGCGATCGCGGTGTTGATGCCGACGACCGCTCCGTCCGCCGTGGCCAGCGCGCCTCCGGAGCTGCCGGGATGGAGGGTGGCGTCGGTCTGGACGACGTCGTCGACGATTCGGGTGGCGATACCCGCGCTGGTCGGAAGCGACCTGCCGAGGCCGCTGACCACGCCCGCGGTGACGCTGCCGGCCAGCCCGAGCGGGTTGCCCACGGCGACGACGAGCTGCCCGACCCGCAGCGTGTCGGCCTCGCCGAGCCGCACCGGCGGGGGCGTCGGCCCGTCGGCCCGGACCACCGCGAGGTCGGACAGCGGGTCGGCGCCGATGACGTGGAACGGCACGGTCGTGCCGTCGGCGAAGGAGGCCGTACCGGCGTCGGAGCGGCCCACGACGTGGGCGTTGGTCAGCAGGAACCCGTCGTCCGTGAAGACCACGGCGGAGCCGGTGCCCCGCACGAACCGGCCACGGGTCCACCGGTGCGCGACGGTCACCGCCGCCACCTTCGGCGTCAGCTCGGCGGCCACCGAGGTGACGATCCGTGAATACGCGTCGAGCGCGGCCTGCTCCTTGCCGGAGCGGTCGGGCTCGAAGAGAGTCCCGGCCACGGGGCGCCCCTTCCGCTCGCCCGGCGTTGATTACATGATTACACCGGGCAGGCCGGAAGGGGAACGCCCCGAGACCGGGAAGCACGGGCCCCGTTGGCTACAGCGATCGCTCCAGCCGCTCCGCGACCAGCTTCACGAAGCGGGCCGGGTCCTTCGGCTGGCCGCCCTCGGCCAGGACCGCCAGGGTGTGCAGCAGCTCGGTGGTCTCGGTGAGCGCGGTGCGGTCCTCCGGCTCCTCCTGGAAGGCCCGGTTCAGGCCCTGGACCAGCGGGTGTCCGGGGTTCAGTTCCAGAATCCGCTTGGTGCGGGGCACCTCCTGGCCCATCGCCCGGTACATGTTCTCCAGCGCCGGGGGCAGGTCGTCGGCGTCGGAGACCACACAGGCCGGGGAGACGGTGAGCCGGGAGGACAGACGGACGTCCTTGATGTCCTCGGCCAGCTGCTCCTTCATCCAGCCGAGCAGACCGGCGTAGTTCTCGGCCCTCTTCTCCTTCTCGCCGTCGGTCTGCCGCTCGTCCTCGCCGTCGAGGTCGATCTCGCCCTTGGCGACCGAGCGCAGCCGCTTGCCCTCGAAGGTGCCCACGGTGTCGGCCCACACCTCGTCGACGGGGTCGGTGAGCAGCAGCACTTCGATGCCCTTGGCGCGGAAGGCCTCCATGTGCGGGGAGTTCTCCACGGCCTGCCGGCTCTCGCCGGTGACGTACCAGATGTCCTCCTGGCCGTCCTTCATCCGCTCCACGTACGCCGCGAGCGTGGTCGGCTCCTCGGTGCCGCGCGTGGAGGCGAACGAGGCGACGGCGAGGATCGCGTCGCGGTTCTCGGCGTCGGTGACCAGGCCCTCCTTGAGCACGGCACCGAACTCCCGCCAGAAGTCGGCGTAGCGCTCGGCGTTCTTCTCGCGCATCTCCTTGACGGTGGCGAGGACCTTCTTCGTCAGCCGGTTGCGCATGGCGCGGATGTGCCGGTCCTGCTGGAGGATCTCGCGGGAGACGTTGAGGGAGAGGTCCTGCGCGTCGACGACACCCTTGACGAAACGCAGGTAGGGCGGCAGCAGCTCCTCGCAGTCGTCCATGATGAACACGCGCTTGACGTAGAGCTGCAGGCCGCGCCGGTGGTTCTGGGTGAACAGGTCGTGCGGGGCGTGCGCGGGGACGAACAGCAGAGCCTGGTACTCGAAGGTGCCCTCGGCCTGGAGCCGGATCGTCTGAAGCGGGTCGCGCCAGTCGTGGCTGATGTGCTTGTACAGCTCGTGGTACTCGTCTTCTGACACCTCCTCGCGTGAACGCGCCCACAGCGCCTTCATCGAGTTCAGCGTCTCGGGCTCGGGCGTGTCGTCGCCGTCGCCCTTCGGCTGGACGAGCTTGACCGGCCAGGTGATGAAGTCCGAGTAGCGCTTGACGATCTCCCGGATCTTCCACTCGGACGTGTAGTCGTGCAGCTGGTTCTCGGGGTCGGCGGGCTTCAGGTGCAGCGTGACGGCGGTGCCCTGCGGGGCGTCGTCGACGCGCTCCAGGGTGTACGTGCCCTCGCCGCGTGACGACCAGCGGGTGCCGTGGCTCTCGCCGACCCGCCGGGTGAGCAGGGTCATCTCGTCGGCCACCATGAAACCCGAGTAGAAGCCGACACCGAACTGGCCGATGAGGCCCTCCGCGCCGCCCTCCTCCTCGGCCTCCTTCAGCTCCTTGAGGAACTGGGCGGTGCCGGAGTTGGCGATCGTGCCGATGAGCCGCCCGACCTCGTCGTAGGACATGCCGATGCCGTTGTCCCGCACGGTGAGCGTACGGGCGTCCTTGTCCACCTCGATCTCGATGTGCGGGTCGGAGACGTCCGCGTCGAGCGTGTCGTCCCGCAGCTTGGCGAGGCGCAGCTTGTCCAGCGCGTCGGAGGCGTTGGAGACGAGCTCCCGCAGGAAGACGTCCTTGTTCGAGTAGACCGAGTGGATCATCAGCTGGAGCAGCTGACGGGCCTCGACTTGGAACTCAAACGTTTCGGTCGCCATGGTTCGCGATTACCTCACTGATGGCTTGGGCTTCGGTCACCTTCGGTGGCCGTGACTGGTGTTTCTCACTTTAAAACACCTGGTCAGGCCGGGAGGGTGACTTTCGGACGCGGGCGGCTCATCCGCCGCCCTCGCGGGGTGCGCGGGGCGCGGGGCGATCGTCTACTGAAGCCCACCCACGCGTCACAGCCCGGGCCGTCCGACGCGTCGCAGCCTGGCACCACCCGACGGAGGCGCCCGCGTGCCCACCCGATGGACTTCCCCCGACCGCCCGCTCCAGGACGACACCGGGCCCCCGGCCCCGGACGGCGGCCTGTCGCCGCGCACCGTGCTGCTCAGCCGTCCCTATCTGCGGCTCCTGCTGTTGTCGGTGCTGCTGGGGGTGCCCATCGCGCTCACCGCGTTCTTCTTCGTCAGCCTGCAGCACTGGCTGCAGCGACAGGTGTGGGAGGAACTCCCCCGCTCCCTCGGCCACGCGCACGCCCCCTGGTGGTGGCCGCTGCCCGCCCTGGCGCTCGCCGGGCTGATCCTCGCCCCGATCGTGACCCGGCTGCCCGGGGGCGGCGGGCACCACCCCGCCCAAGGGCTGAGCGGTGCGCCGACGCACCCGCGCGAACTGCCGGGCGTGGTGCTCGCAGCGCTGCTCACCCTCCCGCTCGGCGTGGTCCTCGGCCCGGAGGCACCGCTCATGGCAGTGGGTTCCGCGCTCGCCCTGCTCGCCCTGCGCGCCGTCCACCGGAACGCGGAAGAGCGGACGGCGACGGTGGTGGCCACCGCCGGCTCCACGGCGGCCATCTCCACCATCCTCGGCGGGCCGCTCGCCGCCGCCGTGATGGTCGTCGAGGCCGCCGGGCTCACCGCGCCGCGGCTCGCCGTCCTGCTGCTGCCCTGCCTGGCCGCGAGCGCGGCGGGCGCCCTGGTGTTCACCGGGTTCGGCCAGTGGACGGGCCTGTCCATCGGCGCGCTGTCGCTGCCGACCGTGCCGCCGGACGTCCGTCCGGACGCGGGGGACTTCCTGTGGGGGGTCCCGGCGGCCGTGCTCGTGGCCGTCGTCGTCACCTGCGCGCACGGGCTGGGTGAGCGCACTCAGCGATGGACCACGGGGCATGCCACGGCGCGGCGGACGGTGGCCTGTTCCGTGGCCGTCGGCGGGGCCATCTCGGTGTACGCCCTCGTCACCGGCCGGTCACCCGCCGAGGCGGCCCTCTCGGGCCAGGCCACCCTCGGGCAGCTCGCCGCCCAGCCGCACGCCTGGTCCGTCGGCGCTCTGGTCGCCCTGGTGCTGTGCAAGGGGCTCGCCTACGGCCTCGCCCTCGGCAGTATGCGGGGCGGCCCGATCTTCCCCGCCGTGCTGCTCGGCGCCGCGACGGCCATGGCCTGTTCCGGGCTGCCCTCCCTCGGTGTGACCCCAGCCCTGGCGCTCGGCGTCGTCGCCGCCACGACCGCCGTCACCGGGCTGCCGCTGACCAGCTCCGTACTGACCGTGCTGCTCCTGGGCAAGGACGCCCACGACCAGATGCCGCTCATCGTCATCTGCGCGGTCGTCGCCTTCGTCACCAGCCGTTTCCTCGGGCGGCGCCGGGAGCCCGACCGGGGCGAGGGCGCCGACCGGTGAACGGTGAGCCACCCGAGCACCCGGCCGCGTCACCGCGTCTGTGGCTCGGCGCGGGGACGGCGGCGGTCGCCATGCTGGTGGCCTACTTCTTCCTGCCGCTGCACCGTCTGGGCCCGGACCGCACCGGTCTCGCCGTGATCCTTCTGATCGTCGCCCTGACCGTGCTGGCCCTGCTGATGCTCCGGCAGATCCACGCCGTGCTGCTGGGCCGGCCCGACGCTCACCCGGGCCTGGTCATCCCGCTGCTGATGGGGATGTCCGTCCTGGTCTTCTCGGCCGCCTACTTCGTCCTGGCCCACTACCGCGGCCAGTTCAGCGGCCTCACCACCCGCGTCGACGCGCTGTACTTCACGCTGGTCACCCTGGCGACGGTCGGCTACGGCGACATCACGCCGATCGGGCAGGCGGCGCGGATCGTGACCATGCTGCAGATCCTGTACAACTTCGTGTTCCTCACGGCCGCCGCGACCGCCCTCACCCGCCACATCCGCAGGGTGGTCGGCGCGGGTCCCCGACGCGGCCGCCGACACCGGTGAGCGCACGACGAGCGCAGCCGGACCGGTTCGGTGGCACGATCGCCCCGCTGCCCCGCACGGCGGACGGGCCGGCCCGTGCGGGCGGCCCGTCCGTGCGTTCGGCGGTGTCCCGGGTCAGGAGGTGACGGGCTCTGCGACGTCGATGCCGCGCGAGGCGACGATCCGGGCGCTGCCGTCGACCAGCCGGTAGCACAGGCCGACCACGGCGGCCTGGCCCGCCTCGACGCGCTCGGCGAGGTCGCGGGACCGCTCCAGCAGCAGGTCCACGGTGCGCTTTATGTGCTCGTCCAGCGCCGCCTCCACGCTGGTGTCCCCGGCCGCGCGGGCCGCGAACACGCTGGGGGTGACACGCTCGACGACGTCCCGGACGAAGCCGCCCGGCGTCTTGCCGTTCTCGAGCGCGGCGCAGGCCGCGCTGACGGCGCCGCACGAGTCGTGGCCGAGGACGACGACCAGCGGGGCGTCGAGGACGCTCACGCCGAACTCGACGGAGCCGAGCACCTCCGAACCCACCACGTGGCCCGCCGTGCGGACCACGAACAGGTCTCCGAGTCCACGGTCGAAGATGATCTCGGCGGCCAGCCGGGAGTCCGAGCAGCCGAAGAGGACGGCGAACGGCTTCTGGGACGGAGCGATCTCGGCGCGGCGGGCGGCATCCTGGTTGGGGTGCCTGGGGGCACCGGAGACGAATCGCTGGTTGCCCTCGAGGAGCAGATCGAACGCCTCGCGGGCGGAGAGGGTCGGCGCATCAGTCATGGCCACAGGTTACTGGGTGGTCGTGAGCCACGCCGGGTCAGGCCAGGTGGCCGAAAACGACGAGGTTCTGGGTGTAGTCCCGGGCGGACCGGTCGTAGCTGCCGGCGCAGGTGATCAGGCGCACCTCGGCCTGCGGGGTGTCGGCGTAGACGCGGTCGCTCGGGAAGTCGTCCTTGTCGAAGGTTTCGGCGCTGTCGACGACGAAGGCGGCGCGGCGTCCGTCGGCCCGGTCGACGTAGATCAGATCGCCCTTCTGCAGTTCGTACAGACGGGCGAAGACGGCCGCGGACGTCTTGGTGTCGACATGCCCGGCGATGACCGACGTGCCCGGTTCACCGGGCGAGGGGCCCTTGGCGTACCACCCGACGAGGTTGGTGTCGTCGGCCGGGGGCGGCTGGAGCCGGCCACTCGCGTCGATGGCGAGGTCCGTGAAGGGCGCGTCGACCGCGATCGCGGGGATCAGCAGCCGGGTCGGCCGGGAACGAGGCAGCCGGCGTTCGGTGCCGGTCGGGGCGGACGGCGACGTGGCGGCGACGGCCGGCGCGGCGTGCGGCCGGGGCCCGGCGCCGGGGCCGGAGGTGTCGTGGTGGCCGGCGAGACCGACGGCGGCGACGAGGGCCACGGCGGACCAGAAGAGTGTCGCGAGCGTGCGCGGTCCGCGCCTGGGCGGCTGCGGATCTGTCTCGGGGGAGGACGGGGAGGTTGCTGCCATCGGAACACCACCTCATTCGGGCACGGCAGCGGCGAGGACCGGGGGATGGAGCGGCGGGGCCGCCGCCGGCTGGATGCGCGTGCGGCGGCCCGTGGGGCTATGTCGGCTATGTCGTCGGGCATGGTCAGGCCACGCTTCCGGCGACCTTCTTGCGGCGCAGCACGTACAGTCCGGTGCCGGCCACCGCGACCGCGGCGAGTCCGCCGGCCGTGACGCCCTGCGTGGCGAGCGCGCCACCACCGGTGTGCATACCGCCGTGCGGCTTCTCGTGGTCACCGCCGCTCCAGGAGCCGCTGTCCTGGCCGCCGCCCCAAGTGTCGTTGCCGGGGGTCTTGCCGCCCCAGTCGGAGCCGCCGTTGTCCTTCTTGTACGTCTCCGGGTCCTGCTTGGGGTCGCGGGGGCTGCTGCCCCAGTCGTCGTTGGAGAGCAGGGTCAGCGCTCCGCCACCCGTGTGCATTCCGCCGTGGGGCTTGCCGTGGCTGCTGTCCTTGTCGTGCTCCTTGCCGTAGGAATTGTCGTGCTCCTTGCTGTAGGAGGAGTCGTCGTGGTCCCAGCCACCGGACCCCTCTGCATAGGCGGGTGCGGCGATGGCGAGAGCCGCGGTGGCCGTCGCGGTGGCGAGCAGGATGCGGGCAGAACGCATTCGACAGTCCTTCCGTCGCGGCCGGGCAGCCGACGCCTTGTCAGCTGGAGAGACCCGGCCCTGGCGTGATCCACCGTCAGCCAAGACCGGCCGCCGCACCATTCAGGGCGCTCACACGGGTTACGACCCCACCCCTACGGCGGCATCCGGCCCCTCCTGGACGCCCTCCGCACGCCGGTCCGGGCGCGTGGACAGGGCGGGGGCGGAAGCGGACCGGCTGTCAAGGAGAGTGCCGGGCGGGCGGCGGCGCGGCCGGTGCAGGGGCGGCAGCGCTGCCGCCGGGTGTGCGCCCTGGCAGGGGCCGCGACGGGGCGCCTACAGTGTGACGCCCCCGGTCACCGGCTCCCGCCCCGGTCGCCGTCCGCATCCGCCCTCCACCCGGGGGCGGACGGGGCGCGAGGGGCGCCGGCGATCGCCCATGTGAACGGCACACCATCCCGTAGCCCGCCCCGGGCCACGCCGCCGTGCGGGTACGGCCGCCCTGGGCGCTTCGTATGCCGCTGGAGGCCGCTGTGTCCCGACCCTGTGTCGCCCTGATCGCCGATCCCACTTCGCCGGAGGGCTGCCGGGAGTACCTGGCCCGGGCCGTCGAGCTGCTCACCGGCGCTCCCCCGCTGCGCCTGGACTCCCGGTACTTCACGGTCGGCGGCGCGGGACGCGCCGTACCGGAGGGCGGGCGGTTACGGCTGCGGGTGCCGGACGAGGGCGTGGACGTGCTGCCCGACGTGGTCGTGCTGTACGAGATCCCGCCCCAGCGGCGGCGGGAACTGGCCGTGTTCCAGCGGGTGTTGGCGCGCTCCGGGGTGGCGCCGCTGGCGGGCACGCCGCAGGCGTGGCGGGCGGCGACGGAGAAGGACCGCACGATCGCGCATTTCGCACGGGACGGGGTGGCCCACATGGAGACCGCGGTACTCTCCCGGCCGTCCCGGCCGGAGGCCGTGGCCGCCTTCGACAAGCTGGGGCGAGACGCGTGGGCCCGCCCGGTGGTCGGCACGGGCGGCAACGACACCTTTCACGTCTCCGACGTCGCGCAGCTGGAGCGGGCGGCGGATTTCTACGCCGAGCGGGGCACGGACTGGCTGCTGTCCCGGGACGCCGGGAACTTCACGGCCGACGGGCGGCGCCATCAGTTCCGCGTCTTCGTGCTGCACGGCCGTGTCGTGCACGCCCGTGAGCATCTTCAGCCGGCGCTCGACACGCCGTGCAACACCTGCCAGGGCGCGACACCGGTGCCGATCGCGCCGGCGGACCTGCCGCCGCGGCTGGCGGAACTGGCGGTCGCCGCGACCGCGTCGACGGGGCTGCCGTTCGCCGGGGTGGACCTGGCCGCGGAGCAGGGCGGCGTCGTCTTCGAGGTCAACGTCCAGCCGGCCTTCGTGGACGGGGAACTGCCGACGGTGGCGGTGCCGTACGTGCGGGCGCATCTGGAGGCCGTCCTCGGGCCGCGTCCGGGCGGCCGGGCGCCGGCGGGGGCGGCGTCCGAGGGGTGAGGCGGGACTCGTACGCGCGGGCTTCGGGGATCATCCGATCGGCCTTTCGTCGGCGACTGGCCCGGGCGGGCAGGACAAGTAGGCTGGGATGAACGCTGTGTGTGCGTCGCGAGCCGACGGAAGAGCACCCCGTGAACAGAAGTCTGCGCGTGCTCCAGCAGGGAGTGAGCTGGGTCAAGGACCACCACCTCCTGCGGCGCGGCAGGGAGCTGGAGCTGATGCACCGGGCCATGGGGTTCGCCACCCTGGCCCTCGTGACGCTGGCTCCGCTGCTGATCGTCGTGGCCGCTGCGGATCCCCTGGAGCGTGGGGGCTTCTCCGCTTGGCTCGCCGACGGCATGGGGCTGTCGGGCCGCTCCGCGAGGATCCTCACGGACATCAGCACCCCGCCGAGCAACGTGGTCAACGCCACCAGTGTGTGGGGTGGTATCGCGCTGGCCGTGTTCGGTGTGTCCTTCGCAGGCAGCGTGCAGAACGGCTACGAGCGGATCTGGGACCTGCCGCCGGGGCCCTGGCACAAGATCTGGCGGCAGGCGGCGTGGCTGGTCGCCCTCACCGTGTACCTGTACCAGGAGGTGCAGACCCACGCCGCCCTCAGCGGGCCGGAGCGGATCGCCCTGTCGTCGGCGACGGGCATCGTGTTCTTCTGGTGGGGGCAGTACTTCCTGCTCGGCGGTCAGGTGCGCTGGCTGCACCTGCTGCCGGGCTCGGTCGCCACGATGGTGGGCCTGGTCGGCCTGAGAGGCTTCTCCTACCTGGTCTTCACCCCGCTGATCGTCGACAACGCGATCAGCTACGGCACGGTCGGCATCGTCCTCGTAGTGGAGTCCTGGCTGATCGGGGTGGGCTTCGTCGTCTACGGCGGCGCGATGTTCGGCCACTGGCTGTACGTCCACCACCTGTGGGACCGCGACGCGGGTCCCCCCGGCTCGAGCACCCGCTTGCGAGGCCCGGCACCGCAGCCCCCGGGCCCGGACCCCGGGCCCCCGCGCCGCACCTGACAACGGCCGGGCCGCGAAGGGCCCGGGGGAATGACCGTGCCCCGGATCCGGGCCCGAGCGGACATTGGATAGAGTCGCTCCATGTCGCACCCTGACAAGCTGCTGGTCGAGATCGCCGCGCACGTGGAAGCCGGACACAGCAACCAGATGTCGCTGACCGTGGTCGTGGACGGAGCCGTGATCACCGGACGGCTCGCCCCGGAGAAGGTCTGGCGCCAGCGGGTCGCCGAAGTGCTGCGGGACTCCGATCAGCTCGGCCTGTTCGCCGGCATCTTCACCGCGGGGCACCAGGAGGCGGACGTCTCCGACGATCCGAAGCCCCCCACGCACCTGCACTTCCATCTGGCCCGGATCATCCAGGGCACCACCGGCATCCCCGAGAGCGGCGGCATGTACCGCGTCGCCATCGGGGACGTGACCGCCTGGACCATCGGGGACGTCCGCTACTCCGACGGCTGATCCGCCTCGGGGACGTCCGCTACTCCGACGGCGCCTCGGGGACGACGGCTGATCCACCCCTTACGAAGCTGTGACGTGCCGGACGGGGAACCGACGGCGTACCCGCCGCGGGCCTAGCCTGCGCCCATGCGTGTACTGGTCACCGGCAGCGCCGGGTTCATCGGGTCCCATGTCGTCGAGGCACTGACCGAGCGCGGCCATCAAGCGGTCGCGTTCGACGTACGCACGGACCCGGCCGCGGACGTACGCGACGCCACGGCGGTGGGGCGGGCACTGGCAGGCGTCGACGCCGTATGTCACCAGGCCGCGAAGGTCGGTCTGGGCACCGGGTTCGCGGATGCCCCGGACTACGTCTCGCACAACGACCTGGGTACCGCCGTCCTGCTCGCGGCGATGGCCCGGGCCGGGGTGCGGCGCCTGGTGCTGGCCGGGTCGATGGTGGTCTACGGGGAGGGGCGGTACACCTGTGCGGCGCACGGCACGGTCCGGCCCGGGCCACGAGCCGTCGCCGACCTCGCGGCGGGACGGTTCGAGCCGAGGTGCCCGGTGTGCGGCGGCGGCCTGGAGCCCGGGCTGGTCGGCGAGGACGCCCCGGCCGACCCGCGCAACGTCTACGCGTCGACCAAGCTCGCCCAGGAGCACCTGGCAGCCGCCTGGGCGCGGTCCACGGGTGGCGGGGCGGTGTCGCTGCGCTACCACAACGTCTACGGTCCGCGGATGCCGCGCAACACCCCGTACGCGGGGGTGGCGTCGTTCTTCCGCTCCGCGCTCGCCCGGGGCGAGGCACCTCGGGTGTTCGAGGACGGGTGCCAGCGACGGGACTTCGTGCACGTACGGGACGTGGCCGCGGCCAATGTGGCGGCGCTGGAGGCCGGTTCGGCCGAGGGCGCGCTGACCGCGTACAACACCGGCAGTGGCGAACCGCGCACCGTGGGCGAGCTGGCGCGTGCGCTCGCTGCGGCCCACGGCGGGCCGCAGCCGGTGGTGACGGGCGAGTACCGGCTGGGCGACGTCCGGCACATCACGGCGGACTCCGCCCGGCTGGGGGCCGAGCTGGGCTGGCGGCCCCGGGTGGGGTTCGAGGCGGGGATGCGGGAGTTCGCCGCCGGGGCGTGAGCCCGCCGCCGGAGACGCGTCCTGCGGGCCGGGGCTCCGGGGCGGCGGCGCGCGCCGTCAGGTCTCGGCACCTACGGGCCCGGGGCTCGGGGGCGAGGGGGCGGCGGCGTGAGCCGTCAGGACTCGGCAGCTACGGGCCCGGGGCTCCGGGGGCGGCGGTGCGAGCCGTCAGGCCTCGGCGCCTGCGGGCCCGAGCTCCGGGGACGCCGGTGCGAGCCGTCAGGACTCGGCAGCTACGGGCCCGGGGCTTCGGGGACGGTGGTGCGGGCCGTCAGGCCTCGGCGGCCGGCAGGACGACCTCGAAGCGGCAGCCGCCCACGACGTTGCGGACGGCGGCCCGGCCCTGGTGGGCCTCGACGATGCCGCGGACGATCGCCAGGCCCAGGCCCGCGCCGGCCGGCGGGGTGCGCGCGTCGGAGCCGCGCCAGCCGGTGTCGAACACCCTGGGCAGGTCCTCCTCGGGGATGCCTCCGCAGCCGTCCGTCACCGACAGCACCACCCCGTGCGGGGCGCGTTCGGCGGTCACCGCGACCGTGCCGTCGGCCGGGGTGCGGCGGATCGCGTTGATCAGCAGGTTGCCCAGGACGCGGCTCATCTCCTTGCCGTCGACCTCCACCGGGACCGGCTCCACGCGATCGCCGACCAGGCGCACACCGTGCTCGCGGGCCAACGGGCCGGCCCCGGCGAGGGCGTCGCCGACCAGGTCGTACAGGGAGATCCGGGAGCGGGTCAGGGCGAGGGTGCCGGCATGGATGCGGGACAGTTCGAAGAGGTCGCCGACCATGTCGTTGAGCCGTTCCACCTCGGTGCGGATCTGCCGCAGATAGCGGTCGGGGTCGGCGGCCACCCCGTCCTCCAGTGCCTCCGCCATGGCCCGCAGGCCGGCCAGCGGGGTGCGCAGGTCGTGCGAGATCCACGCGACGAGCTCGCGGCGGGAGGACTCCAGGGCGCGCTCGCGCTCGCGGGACTCGGCGAGCCGGGCGCTGGTGGCCGCGAGCTCCCGGCTCAGCTCGTCCAGTTCGGCCGTCGTCGGGCCGTCGGGCGCGGCGAAGGAGCCGGCGTCGCCGAAGGAGCGGGCGGCCAGGGCGAGTTCCCGGCTGCGGGCGACCACCCAGCGGCCCAGCAGCAACGCGGTCGCCAGGGAGACGACGGCCGCCATCGCGACGACGGTGGTGACGACGCTGAGGTCGTGTGCGGACAGGAACATCGCCTGGGCCACCGCCAGGGTGCCGGCCAGCATCGCGCCGACGGCCACCGCCGCGACCACGGTCAGCGAGGCGATGAGGGAACGCCGGCGGATCAGTCGCAGGACGCCCGCGCCCACCAGGCCGGTGGCGGCGGCACCGCAGAAGGCGTAGAGAGCGATCAGCAGGGTGTCGGACACGTCAGCCCTCCTCGCTCCCGGCGGGGTCGAAGCGGTAGCCGACACCCCACACGGTCTGGATCAGGCGCGGCCGGGCCGGATCGTCCTCGACCTTGGCGCGCAGCCGCCGCACATGGACGGTGACGGTGGACAGGTCGCCGAAGTCCCATCCCCACACCTCGCGCATGAGGTCCTCGCGGCTGCAGGCGCGGCCGGGGTGCTGCAGGAAGAAGGCGAGCAGGTCGAACTCGCGCAGGGTGAGGGCGAGTTCCGCTCCGTCGCGGGTGGCGCGGCGGGCGGCCGGGTCGACGGTGAGCCCGGCGGCGGCGAGCGGACCCGCCGCCGGTCCGGGGCGGGTGCGGCGCAGCACCGACTGCACCCGCAGCACCAGTTCGCGGGGGCTGAACGGCTTGGTGACGTAGTCGTCGGCGCCGACCTCCAGGCCGAGCACGCGGTCGTCCTCGTCGCCGCGGGCGGTGAGCATGATCACCGGGACGGGGCCGCGTTCCCGGATCCGGCGGCACACCTCCAGGCCGTCCATGCCGGGCAGCATCAGGTCGAGGACGACCAGGTCGGGGCGGTTGCGGGCGGCGCGTTCCAGCGCGCCGGGACCGTCCGCCGCGCGGTCCACGGCACAGCCGGCGCGGGTCAGGTAGCCGGCGACGACCTCGGCGACGGTGGGATCGTCGTCGACGACCAGGACCCGGGCGCGGGGCGCCGCCGGGCCGTCGGCCACGGGCTGCGCGAAGGGGTGCGGCTGCTGCATGGGTCCAGCCTCGCACCGCGCCCGCCCCGGTGGTGCGCACGGAGCGTTCCGCCGGTCCGATGTCCGTGTTTCGTAAGGAGGCACGGCCCGGAATGCCGGTTTTGCGTCCGTAGGGTGAGTGCCGTGACGACCTCTCCCGCCCCCTGCGGCGTCGACGTGATCCTGCCCTGCCTCGACGAGGCCGAGGCACTCCCCTGGGTGCTGGCCCGCATCCCGCCCGGCTGGCGGGCGCTCGTCGTGGACAACGGCTCCACCGACGGCTCTTCGGAGCTGGCCCGTGACCTCGGCGCCACCGTCGTGCGCGAGCCGCGCCGCGGGTTCGGCGCCGCCTGCCACGCGGGGCTGACCGCGGCGAGCGCCGAGATCGTCTGTTTCTGCGACTGCGACGGCTCGCTCGACCCGGGCCTGTTGGTGCCGTTCGTCGACGAGATCCGCTCCGGCGCCGCCGATCTGGTCCTCGGCCGGCGCCGCCCGCGGGGCCGCGGCGCATGGCCGGCGCACGCCCGCGCCGGGAACATCGCCCTGGCCCGGCTGCTGCGCCGCCGCACCGGACTGCGCTTGCACGACCTCGGCCCGCTGCGGGCCGCCCGCCGCGAGCCGCTGCTCACCCTCGGTCTGACGGACCGGCGCAGCGGCTACCCCCTGCAGATGGTCGTGCGGGCCGCCGACGCCGGCTGGCGCATCATCGAGCACGACGTGCCGTACGTGCCGCGCACCGGGGCCTCGAAGGTGACCGGTACCTGGCGCGGCACCTGGCAGGCGGTACGGGACATGAGCCGGGCCCTGGCCGAGCCGGCCGCGGACGGGGGGTCCCGGTGACCACGCTGGTCGTCATCGCCAAGGAACCCCGGCCCGGCCGCGTCAAGACGCGGCTCACACCGCCGTTCACGCCGTGCCAGGCGGCCGCGCTCGCCGAGGCCGCGCTCACGGACACCCTGACCGCGGTCGCGGCGACGCCCGCGGCCCGGCGTGTCCTCGTCCTGGAGGGCCGCCCGGGTCCGTGGCTGCCGCCCGGCTTCGATGTCGTACGGCAGTGCGGCGGCGAGCTGGACGAGCGGCTCGCCGACGCCTTCGCCGGCTGCGACGGCCCGGCGCTGCTCATCGGCATGGACACCCCGCAGGTGACACCGGGCCTGCTCGACGTGGACTTCGGCGACTGCGATGCGTGGTTCGGCCCGGCCGAGGACGGCGGCTTCTGGGCCCTCGGCCTGGCCGCGCCCGATCCCCGGCTGGTACGGGGCGTGCCCATGTCGACCCAGGTGACAGGAGCCGTGCAGCGGCAGCGGCTGCTCGCGGCCGGGCTGCGCGTGCGTGACCTGCCCCGGCTGCGCGACGTGGACACGGCCGACGACGCGGCGGCGGTCGCCGCCGAGGCCCCCGACGGCAGCTTCGCCGCGCGACTGTCCCGGCTCACCACGGGCTCGGACCGGTGAGCGCCACGGACGAGGCCGCGCTGCCGGCCGTAGCCCGGCACCGGCCTGCGGCCGGCGAGCGCACCGTACGCGGTGTGCCCGCGTGGGCCGGGGACGAGCCCTACGCCGGGGCGCTGCGTGCCGGGCGCGGGCCGCTGTTCCTGCGGCGGGCCGACGGGTGGCTGCTGCCGCTGGAGGTGGAGCGGTGGTGTGCCGACGCCGACGCGGTGGACCTGGAGGTCCTGGACCGGTGCGAGGGTGCTGTCCTCGACGTCGGGTGCGGGCCGGGCCGGCTGGTCGCCGCGCTCGCGGAACGGGGACGGCCGGTGCTGGGCCTCGACGTCAGCGAAGCGGCTCTCGCCCACACCCGGCGACGGCTGCGCCCGGTACGACTCGCGGCTGCCGCCACGTCCCCGCGCGAGGAGTCCTGCGCATGCCCGCACCCCGGGCTCTGCGCATCCGCGCACGCGGGGCTCTGCGCATGCCCGCACACGGGAGCCTGTGCGGTGCCCCACGCGGAAGCCTGTGCAGTGCCCCAGACGGGAGCCTGTGCGCCGCCGCCGGGCGAGTCCTTCCGGCGGCCGGAGGACGAGTCCCGCACGCCCCGACCCGGCGGAGCCTGCGCGTCGCCGTCCGGCGGAGCCTGCGCGTGGCCATCCGGCGAAGCCTGCGTGCAGCCGCCCGGCGGAGCTTACGCACTGCCGCCCGGCGAAGCGTGCGCGTCACAATCCGGCGGCGCTTGCGGGTCGCCGCCCACCGAAGCGTGCGCGTCACCGTCCGGCGGGGCCTGCGCACTGCCGCCCGGTGAGGGCTGGGCCTCACCGTCCGGCGGCGCTTGCGGGTCGCCACCCACCGAAGCGTGCGCGTCACCGCCCGGCGGGGCCTGCGCACTGCCGCCCCGCGAAGCGTGCGTGCCACCGTCCGGCGGCGCTTGCGGGTCGCCACCCACCGAAGCGTGCGCGTCACCGCCCGGCGGAGCCTGCGCACTGTCTGTCGGCTCGGCCCGCTTGCGGCCGGCCGGTGGGGGCTGGGCGGCGCAGTCCGGGGAGGTTCGGGCCTCGTCGGCCGTGCCGGCTTCCGTTCTGTGCCGGTCCGTGTTCGCGCCGCTGCCCGACGAGGGACGCTGGGGCACCGCGCTGCTGCTGGACGGCAACATCGGCATCGGCGGCGATCCGTCGGCCCTGCTCGGCCGGCTGGCCCGTGTGCTCGCGCCCGGCGGCCTGGCACTCGTCGAGACCGCGCCGGTCGACGTCGACGAACGGGTCACGGTCCGTCTCACCGGCGCGGGCGGTACGGTCGGCAGCCCGTTTCCGTGGGCCCGCATCGGCACACCCGCGCTGGTGCGTCGCGCCCGGCGCGCGGGCTGGCGCGCAGCCGGTCAGTGGACGGCGGGCGGCCGGTGCTTCGTCGCCCTGCGCAGCCGCCACACCAGCAGCACCGCGGAACCGCCGAAGAGGGCGGCGCTGATCAGCAGCCAGCGGGCCGCGAAGCCGTCCGCCGACAGCCCGGCGACCCGTTCGTAGCTGTCGGCCACCTGGCCGGTGATCAGGGGAAACCACACGAGGAGCAGGAGGCCGGAGAGCGCAGCGGGCACGCGTACGTACGGCGTCCACGCGCGGCCGCCGACCGCGCCGCACGCCCGCAGCAGGGCGCGGTCCACGGCGGCGTACAGCGGCAGCAGCACCAGGTCGTGCAGCAGCGCCGCGCCGACGAACCACAGTGCGACGCCGAGCCAGTCGCCGCCCAGCAGCCGCACCCCGGCGTACCCGGCGAGCGCGAACGAACAGGCGAGCAGCAGCAGTTGGAGCGGGCTTCCGAGGGGGATCCGGTGGCGCATCACAGGGCTCCGAAGGTCAGCCGGGCCACCCACTTGGTGTTCAGCACACCGGGCGCCGCGGGAACGATCACCCGGGCCGGATAACCGTGGTCCAGGGTGAGGGGTTCGCCGTTGACGGACAGGGCGAGCAGACTGCGACCGTCGGCGACCTGGTCGGCGCTCAGCGCGGCCCGGCGGAAGGCGCCGTGCCGCTGGAGCGACTCGACGAGCACGTCGGCGGAGTCGTCGTGACCGACGAGCGCGGCGAGGTCACGCAGCCGCACCCCGCGCCACCACTGGTCCGAGGTCGACCAGCCCTCCACGCATGCGATCGGCAGGGCGGCGCTGTACTGCGGCAGCCTCAGCAGCTGGCCGCGGGTGAGGCGGACGGTTCCGGTGCGGCCGGTGACGGCCAGCCGCCACGCCTCCTCGCCGGTCTCCGCCGCACGGATGCCGGCGTACGCGGCGGTCTTGTTGATCTGGAAGCCGCCGGGCCCGCCACCCGGATCCGCCCAGCCGTGCGGGGCGAGCAGGGCCGTGCGCCGCAGCGGCCCGTCGAAGCTGCGGCCGGCGCTGGTGGCGAACAGCAGCAGCGAACCGCCCCCGACCAGCCACAGCGCGCCGCGGCGGGACACGCTCGGCACGTCCGGCCGCGGGGAGACGAGGTCCGCGCCTCTCGCCTCCGGCGGCTGGGTCCGTCCCCGCCGCCGTACGTTGCGCACCGCCGCGGGCACCCGCAGCGCCGCGTGCAGGACGAACGCGGCGAAGAAGACCCAGGCCCCGTAGAAGTGCAGCGGGTAGAACGAGCCGGGGAAGACATAGTCGAGCTGGACGTTGAGCACGCCGGTGGTGAACTCGAACAGCGCTCCGCCGACCAGCAGCAGCAAGGAGACGCGTTCCAGCGCGTGCGCAAGGGACCGGGCGGGCGGCAGGGCGAACAGCTTGGGCACCACCGACCACAGCTTGGCCAGCAGTACGGGGATCAGCGTGAGGCCGAGCGTGACGTGCACGCCCTGGGTGAGCCGGTACAGCCAGACCGGGTTCGTCGGCCAGGCGAAGAGGTAGAAGCCGAGCAGGCCCTTGCCGGGCGTCTTGTCGTTCACCGGGGACAAACCCGGGTTGTAGGCGGCGTAGGACACGAGTCCGGTCACGAACAGCACGGTGATGCCGACGAGCAGCACCAGTCCGAGCACCGAGGTGAACCACGGCCCGCGCAGCGGGCTGCGCCAGAAACCGGGCGAGGTGGGAAGCCGTTGGTCGCGCATGTGCCGACCGTAGGCCGCGATCGGTGCGGTGGCGGCGCTGCGACCCATGACGAAATGCTGACGTCGTGCCGTCACGGCACCGACGGGAGTGCCGTTCCCCCTAGCGTGCCGGTGTGAACCGAGCCCTCCTGCGCGACCTGTACGCCGTCGTCGCCGCCGCCCTGCTGGTGTCGGCAGCGGTGCTCGTCGGCCGCCACATCCCGGACTTCCCGCGCACGCTGTTCGTCGACTGGCCGCCGCTCGTGGGGTTCTGGGGTCCGCACACCGGCCCGGGCACCCCGGCCGCCCTGGCGGTGGCGGCCCTGGTCGTGGGGTACGGCCCGGTGGCGGCGGCCCGGCTTCCCTGGCGGGCGCTGCTCGCCTCGGTCTGGGGCTCGGCGCTGGCCTGGATCTGGTCGCTGGCCCTGGTCGACGGCTGGCAACGGGGTGTCGTCGGCCGGCTCACCACCCGCTACGAGTACCTCCGGGCCGTCGACCGTTTCCACGACATCCCGGCCGCCCTGCGCGACTTCACCCACCACATCCTGCTGCACTCCCCCGACAACTGGCCCGCTCATGTGGCCGGGCATCCGCCGGCCGCGACGCTCACCTTCGTGCTGCTGGACCGGGCCGGTCTGCGCGGCGGCGGCTGGGCCGGGGCCTGGTGCATCACGCTCGGTTCCACGGCCTGCGTGGCCGTGCTGGTCGCGGTGCGCCTGCTGGCCGGGGAGGAGACGGCGCGGCGGGCGGCGCCGTTCATGGTGCTCGCCCCGGCGGCCGTGTGGATGGGCACGTCCCCCGACGCGTACTTCGCCGCCGTCGCCGCCTGGTCGGTGGCGCTGCTCGCGGTGGCGGTGACCCGGCGGTCCAGGGCGGCGGCCTCGGGGTCGGGGCTGCTGTTCGGGCTGACCTGCTACCTGTCGTACGGCCTCACACTGATGGCGCTGGTCGGGGCGGCGGTGGTGCTGATCGCGCGGCCGCCGGTCCGTGTGCTGCTGCGCGGGGCTCCCTTCCTGCTCGCCGGTTTCGCGGTCGTGCCGACGCTGTTCGCTCTCGCCGGCTTCGACTGGTGGGAGGCGTACCGGCTGCTGGTCGAGCGCTATTACCAGGGCGCCGGAGGTGTGCGCCCGTACGGCTACTGGGTGTGGGCGAACCTGGCCTGCACCGTTCTGGTGGTCGGGGCGGCGACCGTGGCGGGGCTGCGGCGGGCGGGCGCTGTGCTGGTCGACGAGCGCGGGGCGCTGCGCCGCGCGTCGGCCCGCGCCGATCCCTCGCCGCGACTGCGTCTGACGGTGCTCGTGTGCGCGGCCCTGCTCGTGCTTCTCGTCGCCGACCTGTCCGGTATGAGCAAGGCGGAGACGGAGCGCATCTGGCTGCCGTTCGCGGTGTGGCTGTTGCCGGCGGGCGCGCTCCTGACCCGGCCACGGGCCTGGCTCGCCGCGCAGGCGCTGCTCGCCCTCCTGCTCAACCACCTGCTGTGGACAGGCTGGTGAGGACGGGTCCGAAGCGTCTGCTGCGTCGCGCTGCGCACGGCCGCCGGATCCTCGCGTCAGCGACGGTTGACCCAGGTCACCTCCGCGAGTGATCGTCCGGTGCGCTGTCGGGGCAACACGTCCCCGCGTGATGATCATGGTGCGGTGACGTACACCTCCCCACTCCCCCGCCGCCGCGGGCTGCTGGTCACCGCCGCGCTCGGCGTGCTGAGTCTGCTGCCCGTGCCGCCCGCGCACGCCGCCGCGGCCGCGCCCCGGCCGGCCACGCCCTCCGAGCGCACCACCGACGCCTATCTGCACGCCGTGCGCGAAGACCCACGCCTGCTGCGCCGCTTCTTCGAGGCCATGCCCAAGGGTGGCGACCTGCACAACCACCTCTCGGGTGCGGTGACGACCGAGTACCTGATCGAGCTGGCCGCCGAGGACGGCCTGTGCATCGACACGGCGACGACGACCGCGGTGGCCCCGCCGTGCGGACCCGGCACCCGGCCGGCCGCCGACGCGCGCACCGACCGCGCCTTCCACGACACGCTGGTGCGGGAGTGGTCCATGCAGGACTTCCCGCCCGACGGCAACGGCCACGACCACTTCTTCGACACCTTCGGCAAGTTCGGCGAGGTGACCTGGCGGCATCGCGGCAAGCTGTTGTCCGAGGTCGCCGACACCGTCGTACGCGACAACCAGTTCTATCTGGAGACCATGGTCTCGCCCGCCTCCGACAGCGCGAAGAAGCTGGCGAACGCGGTCGGGTGGGACGCCGACCTGGCCCGGCTGCACGGCAAGTTGACGGCCGGCGGGAAGCTCGACGCGCTGGTGACCGAGGCCCGCAAGGAGGCCGACGACTCCGACGCCGAGTTCCGTGCCACCTCGCACTGCGGCACGCGGCAGGCCCGGCCGGGGTGCGGGCTTCAGGTGCGATGGATCTCGCAGGTGTCGCGGGGCAGTGCGCCGGAGCGGGTGTTCACGCAGCTGGCCCTCGGAATGCGGCTGGCGGAGCGGGACCCGCGGTTCGTCGCGGTCAATCTCGTGCAGCCGGAGGACTGGGACAGCTCACTGCGCGACTACAGCCTGCAGATGCGGATGGTGCAGTACCTGCGGGGCGTCTATCCGAAGGCCCATGTCACGCTGCATGCCGGCGAGTTGTGGCCCGGGCTCGTCAAGCCGGCCGACCTGAAGTTCCACATCGCCCAGGCGGTGAACGTCGCGGGAGCCGAGCGGATCGGACACGGCGTGGACCTGGTCCACGAGGACGACTGGCAGCGTACGGCACGGACCATGGCGGACCGCGAGGTCGCCGTGGAGGTGCCGTTCAGCAGCAACGCGCAGATCCTCGGGGTGAGGGGGGACGATCACCCCTTCGCCACGTACCGGGCCTTCGGCGTGCCGGTGGTGCTGGCCACCGATGATCCCGGAGTGAGCCGGATCGACATCACGCACGAGTACCAGTACGCCGCGGAGACGTACGGGCTGTCGTATCCCGAGCTGAAGGATCTCGCCCGGGCGTCGCTGGAGTACGCGTTCCTGCCGGGGGAAAGTCTGTGGCGGGGCAACCCGACGCGGGGTGGCTATGCGCCGGTTGCCGCGTGCCGGGGGATCGAGGCCGGGCGTGACGTGCCGGGGGGCGCGTGCCGGCGGCTGCTCGACTCGAGCCCGAAGGCTGCTGTGGAGTGGCGGCAGGAGGTTGCGTTCCGGGGGTTTGAGCGGACTGTGGGTCTGATGCGGTGACGCTCCGCTCGGGGGCCGTTGTTCGGGTGCGGGTGAGGTGCGGGTGCTCGCCCTTTGCCTGCGGCGGCCCCTCGGCGTGTGGTGGCTTCCGCCCGTTGCGGTGCGTTGTGGTGTTTTGCCTGCGGCGGCCCCTCACGGTGCGTTGTCCCTTCGGCTGCGGCGGCCCCGGCGGGTTTCGTTGTGGTTGCTCGCCCCGTTCCCCGCGCCCCTTTGCGCCTGCGGCGGCCCCTGGCAGTGCGTCGTGGCTCGGGTCGCGCCTGGTGTCCGCTAGGAGTCGGCGCCGCGGCTGCGGGTCGTGCTGGCGCGGACCAGCAGGCGGGGTTCCACCAGCGCCGGTTCCGCGTGGGCGTGGGGGTCCTCGATGTGCCGTAGGAGGTGGGTCACCGCCAGGGCTCCCATCCGGGTGAACGGCTGGGCCACCGTGGTCAGGGAGGGCGAGCAGTATTCGGCGAGTTCGATGTCGTCGACGCCGACCACGGAGATGTCGTCGGGCACCCGGCGGCCCAGTTCGTGCAGGGCCCGGATCACGCCGAACGCCATCTCGTCGCTGGCGACGAAGACCGCCGTGACGTCGGGGATGCGGCCGAGGATCAGTCCGTTGCGGTAGCCGGACGCGGGTGACCAGTCGCCCTCCAGCGGGGGCGGTACCGGTCGGCCGGCTTCCTCCAGAGTGGCGCGCCAGCCGTCCCGGCGGGCCGCCGCTTCCAGCCACTCCTCGGGGCCCGCGATGTGCCAGACCGTGTCGTGGCCGAGGTCGAGGAGGTGGCGGGTGGCGAGGCGGGCGGCCAGGGTCTGGTCGACGGCGACCACCTCGGTGGCGGCGGTGCGGGAGCCGTCGATGGTGATGGTGGGGACGGAGCGGGTGAGCTGTTCGATCCGCGGGCTGGTGTGGGTGAGCGGCACGGACAGGATCACGCCCTCGACGTCCTGGTCGGCCAGGCGGGACAGGGCGTCCTCGATGGCGGCGGTGTCGAGGGAGGGCGTCGTCGCCGTGCTGACCGCGTAGCCGGCCTCGCGGGCCGCGCTCTCGATGCCCGAGGTGACGGCGGCGCGGGAGTAGAAGGTGGTCTGGAGGGTCACCACGCCGATCGTGCGGCTGCGGCCGGAGGAGAGGGCGCGGGCGGCGTTGTTGCGGCGGTAGCCGAGCTGTTCCACGGCGGCCAGGACCTTGGTGCGGGTCTTCTCCTGGACGTTCGGGTGCCCGGAGAGCACGCGGGAGACGGTCTGCGCGGAGACCCCCGCGAGCCGGGCCACGTCCGCCATCGCGGGCGGCCGTTCCGCGCCGGCAGTCCGATTCGCCATGTGCCTCTTCCCCGGGTCGGTGAGCTCGATGATATCGCCCACATCGCGGGGTCGGCGGGGGGCCGGACAGGAGGCGGTAACCGCTGTTGGCATCGATAACATTCTCTGCCATAGTGGCGGCCGTCGGCGCGTTTAGGGGTGGCGTTATGGAGCGGTCCGTTGTGGGTGGCGCGGTTTCGTGGCACGGGGGGATATCGATAACAACACGTCCCCTTCTTACGTATGCCGACGGCACGCTGCTGCGGGCCGGGCGGCCGCACCGTCTGCTCGCCGGTTCGTTGCACTACTTCCGGGTCCACCCCGGGCAGTGGGCGGACCGGCTGGACCGGCTCGCGGCGCTCGGGCTGAACACCGTGGACACGTATGTGCCGTGGAACTTCCACGAGCGCGCGCCGGGTTACGTCCGCTTCGACGGGTGGCGGGACGTGGGCCGCTTCCTGCGGCTGGCGCAGGAGCGGGGGCTGGACGCGATCGTGCGCCCCGGGCCGTACATCTGCGCCGAGTGGGACAACGGTGGGCTGCCCGCCTGGCTGACCGGCACGCCCGGTGTGCAGCTGCGGACCTCCGAGGCGTCGTTCCTCGAGGCGGTGAGCCGCTGGTTCGATCACGTCGTGCCGCGCATCGCGGAGTTGCAGGCCGGTCGCGGCGGGCCCGTCGTCGCGGTGCAGATCGAGAACGAGTACGGCAGTTACGGCGACGACGCGGCCTATGTGCGCTGGGTGCGCGACGCGCTGGTCGAGCGGGGGATCACCGAGCTGCTCTACACCGCCGACGGCCCGACCGCGCTGATGCAGGACGGGGGCAGTGTGCCCGGGGAGCTGGCGGCGGCGACGTTCGGTTCGCGGCCCGAGCAGGCGGCGGCGCTGCTGCGGGCACGCCGGCCCGGCGAGCCGTTCGTGTGCGCGGAGTTCTGGAACGGCTGGTTCGACCACTGGGGCGAGAAGCACCACGTGCGTTCGGCCCACAGCGCCGCCGAGGACGTCGGCGGCATCCTCGACGCGGGTGGCTCGGTCAGCCTGTACATGGCGCACGGCGGCACCAACTTCGGTCTGTGGGCGGGCGCCAACCACGACGGCGAGCGATTGCAGCCGACCGTCACGAGTTACGACTCGGACGCGCCGATCGCCGAACACGGGGCGCTCACCGAGAAGTTCTTCGCGCTGCGGGAGCTGCTGGCCGCCGTGCGCGGTACCGACCTGCCGCCGCTGCCCTCCGATCCGCCGGTGCTCGAGCCCCGCTCGCTTGCTGTGACGCACGGCGCCGCGCTGCTGGACGCGTTGCGCGCGACGGGTGAGCCGGTGCGTGCCCCGGCACCGCTCAGCTTCGAACAGCTCGGTCAGTCCGCCGGTCTGGTGCTGTACGAAGCCGAGCCACTGTTGCCCGAGGGCCGTCACGAGGTGACGGTGACCGCACTGCACGACCGGGCCCAGGTGTTCGTCGACGGCGCACCCGTGGCCGTACTCGACTCGGAGGCCGCCTCGTTCACGGTCGACGGGGCCGGGAAGCGGGTCCGGCTCGGGCTGCTCGTGGAGAACCAGGGGCGTGTCAACTACGGGCCGCTGCTCGGCCAGGGCAAGGGGATCCTGGGCGGGATGCGGGTGGAGCGCCGACTGGTGCACGGCTGGACCATGTACCGGCTGCCGTTGGACCAGTGGACGGCGCGTGAGCTGGCGGCCGCCACGGCGGCGGCGCCGGCCGACGGCCGGGCGGGATTCGCCACCGCGACCCTCGACGTCGCCGAGCCCGCCGACACCTTTGTCCGTCTGCCCGGGTTCGGCAAGGGGTTCGTCTGGGTCAACGACACGCTGCTCGGGCGGTATTGGGACATCGGTCCGCAGACCACCTACTACGTCCCGGGGCCGATGCTGCGGCCCGGTGAGAACACCCTGACGGTCCTGGAACTCGAACACCTCGGTGGGCACATCGCCCTGGAGGACCGGCCGGACCTCGGCCCGGCCGAGGAGTACATCGAGACCTTCGACTGAACACCCCCTGGTTCCGCGTCCCCCGGAGGACCCCATGCCCCTGGCAGCCGCCGGTGCGCTGCTCACCGAAGCAGCCGCCCGGCACCGTGTCGTCGCCGCGTTCCCCGTGCTCACCCTGGACCAGGCGCAGGCCGTCGTGGAGGGGGCCGAGGCCGTCCGCTCACCGGTGATCGTGCAGTTCGGCCCGGACGCCGTACGGCACCACGCGGGCCGGCTGCTGCCGCTGGCCCGGGCGGTGGCCGAACTCGCCGAACTCGCCGCCGTGCCGGTGGCGCTCCACCTGGACCGGGTGCGCAGTACGGCGCTGCTCGCCCAGGTCGCGCACGGCCGGTTCAGCTCGGTGCTGTACGACGCGGGGCTGCTGCCCTGGGCGCGGAACGTGGCCACCACCCGGGAAGTCGTCCGGTGGGCCCACGAGCAGGGGCTGTGGGCGGAGGGCGAGTGGGCCGGGCCGGCCGATCCGGAGGCGGTCAGGGCCTATGTGTACGCCACCGGGGTCGATGCGCTCGTCGTCACCGACCCCGTGCTCCTCACCACGGCCCTGGACATCCCGTTGGTCCTGCGCGCCCCCCACCGGCCGCCGGTGGCTGCCGGCCTGGCCAAGCTGGTGCTCGGCCCGGACCTCGACGCCTCCCTCACCCGGGCCCTGCACGACCGGCTCGCCCGGGACGCGCATGCGGACCCGCGGACCTACCTCGCCGCCGGCCGGCGCGCGATGGCGGCCACCGTCGCCCGCAGTCTCACCGCTCTCGACGCTCATCTCACTCCCCCACCGAGTAAGGAGCACCTGTGTCAACTCCTCGACGAAGAGGCATCGGCACGGCCGTCGCCGCGGCCCTCGGCCTGACCTGCGCCCTGACCACCGGCACCGCCCATGCGTCGGACCCCGTCTACACGGTGACCGTCGGCGCGAAGGGCTCCTGGACCAACCCCGACGACACCCCCGCCGCGCCGTACCTCGACAAGGACGGCACCTTCTACTACCAGCAGTCCCACGCCCTGTACGGCGCGGGCGACAGCCGGCAGTGGACCTTCTTCAC
>NZ_JBVJPV010000024.1:0-100298 GCF_055609245.1 Streptomyces sp. NPDC036813
TGGCGCGGCCTGGCCACACGAACCGACAAGCTCGCCATCGCCTACCAGGCCGCACTCCACCTCGCCGGCATCCTCATCTGGACCCGACGCTGACCAAAGAGACAGAACCTAGCTGCGGCGATCGGCTGGCTCTGCCTCACGGACGAACCCGCCCCCGAGGACCTCCACCAGACCATCAACACTTTCGCCACAGACGAACGCGCGCATGCCATGGATGCCCTGCCGTGGATGAACGCCGCCGCCGGATGTGAACTGGGACTCCGGCGCTGTATTCGCTGCATGCTCCACCCCCAAGAGCCCGAACCGTCGGACGACCCCTGGGCCTCCTCGTCTTGAGGGCCCGGCCTCGGCCCCGTTTGTGCATCGAAGTTGTCCGAGCAATGCTCTGAACCTGTGGATCGGTGCCGGGAGGGATGCGGAGGGCGTACCTTCCCGAATGATCCGTAAGATCTCCGAGTAGGCCCGCGTTGCAGCGCGGGTCGGGAAGGCACGCCCGTGCTCAGCGACCGACGACGGCTCCACCCAGTCTGGCTCCCTGATCGACGAGATCGTCCGCGAGGGCGCCCGCCGCGTGCTCGCTGCCGCATTGGAGGCGGAAGTCAACCAGTACATAGCTGAATTGGCCGCCGAGACCGACGCGCACGGGCGACGCCTGGTGGTCCGCAACGGTCACCACCGGCCCCGGACCGTGGTCACCGCAGCCGGCCCGGTCGAGGTCACCGCGCCGCGTGTCAACGACCGCCGCGTCGACGAGGCCACCGGCGAACGCAAGCGGTTCTCCTCGAAGATCCTGGCCCCGTGGTGCCGCAAGTCCCCGAAGATCTCCGAGGTCCTGCCGCTGCTCTACCTGCACGGACTGTCCTCCGGCGACTTCGTGCCCGCGCTGGAGCAGTTCCTCGGCGGCACCGCGGGCCTGTCGCCCGCGACCGTGACCCGGCTGACGAAGCAGTGGAGCGACGACCACACCGCCTTCCAGGACCGGGACCTGTCCGACCGCGACTTCGTCTACGTCTGGGCCGATGGCGTCCACCCCAAGGTCCGACTCGGCCAGGCCCACTCCTGCGTCCTGGTCCTGCTCGGCGTCCGCCTCGACGGCACCGAGGAGCTGATCGCGCTGGCCGAGGGCCTGCGCGAGTCCACCGAGTCCTGGGCCGACCTGCTGCGCGACTGCCGCCGACGCGGCATGCGCGACCCCGAGCTGGTCATCGGCGACGGCGCGATGGGCCTGTGGAAGGCTGTGATCGAGGTGTTCCCCGCCGCACGGCACCAGCGCTGCTGGGTCCACAAGGCCCGGAATGTCACGAACAGTCTTCCGAAGTCCACACAGCCGGGCGCAACGAAGGCGATGCAGGAGATCTACAACGCGGAGGGCAGGGCCCACGCCGAGAAAGCGATCGAGGCGTTCGCGAAGACCTACGGCACGAAGTGGCCCAAGGCCGTCGCGAAGATCACCGACGACCGGGACGAACTGCTCGCGTTCTACGACTTCCCCGCCGAGCACTGGGTCCACCTGCGGACCACCAACCCGATCGAGTCCACGTTCTCCACGGTCAAGCTGCGGACCAAGGTCACCCGCGGGGCCGGCAGTCCCGCCGCCGCCCTGGCCATGGTGTTCAAGCTCGTCGAGTCCGCCCAGGCCCGCTGGCGCGCGATCACCGGAGCCCACCTCGTCGCCGTCGTCCGTTCCGGCGCCTACTTCGAGAACGGCGTCCTGGTCGAGCGCGCCGAGGCGGCAGCATGACCCAGCACGCCAACCCGGACAAGCACGCGGTCGAGGTCGGACTGCAAATCGACCAGGTCACCGTCGTGACCGCGACCGAGGCCACCGCCACCGTGCGCTGCACACTCGGGCCCGTTCGCCGCGGAGCCCGCTTCGACCGCATCCGCGACTCGTTGGAAGCCATCGACCTGGAACTGACGCAGATCCTCAACTACCACCGCTCCGTCGAGGAACTCGACCCCGTCCACACCGCGCTCGTGACCCTCCGAGGCCGAGGCGTCCGACACCTCACGTCAGCCACCCCAGGCTCCCCCTGGCAGGTCATCCAGGGAACCAAACCCACCAACATCATGAGCAACCCATCCACAGGTATGGACTATTACTCGTTGTCCACCGGGGCCAGGTACGGTGCTCGGTCACATCTCGCGGGACCTACCAGCAAGGCCCACGGTCACAGGGAGTAGGCACACCACAGAAGTTGCACCAGAACCGAAACTCAGGGGTAAGCGTGGAGGGCAGGCCGGCGAATCGCTACTGCTGCGAACTGGCTGAAATTGGGGTCCGCTCTCATGGTGCATGCAGCCCCGTGTCGGCGGCCTGGTGGTTCTTCCCCGCCGGCCTGCCTCAGGCCCTCGGGTCGTAAAAGGGACAGTAGGGACTTGTGGCGGCTTCCGTTGGTTGGTCGGGTGCCCAAGAGGTGCGACGGGAACGCTCTGATCAAGTCAAGTCCTGGTGAGGGAGATGTGGCTCGTGATCACGCTCATGGTGGCCAACTCCCTGGCGACGTGGGCAAGTTACGCATTCGTCGGCGAGCGGCCTCACCCACGATATTCGGTCGCCTTGAGGTCTCAGTCTTGAGTAGAGATCGCTTGTCCCTGAGGATCTTGGGCTTGTGTGCGAGCACGACCACTTGCACACATTCTGTGTTAAGGGGTGGGGGAGTGCTGGCGGCTGTGTCTGCGCGTGCGCGCTTGTTGATCGTTGCCTTGGTGCTGTCCGTCGTTGCGAGCGGCGGCTGGCTGTTCAAGGTGGATGCTCAGGCGTCCAGTGGCGGTGGCGCGAGTTACGCCTACCACGGACCCCGACCGGCGGCCCCTCAGAAGCCGGTGACGCTCGAGGAGCGGCGCGCTCAGACGAGGGACCGGGCCAAGCCGAGCAAGCCGCATGCCCTGCCGGCGGCGAAGAGCAAGCCGGCCACGGCCCAGCAGATCGCGCTGCTGAAGCAGAACCAGCGTCAGCTGCGGTCCTCCGGCCCCACGTCGGCGCCGGTCCGGCCCGCATCGCACGAGACTGCCCGTCAGACATCCTTCGCCACCCGCGAGCAGACGGCAGCCGCTGCCTCGTATTCCAGTGGCGCGCTGTACCAGGTGTCGACCGATCCGTTCGGCAACGCGGCTGCCCAGCAGGGTGGTTGGCTGATGGCGCTGGGCAACCACATCGGCGCGGCGGTGCCGGGTGAGCCGGTGCAGGTGAAGGCGGCGATCTGGCAGTCCGGTGGCGCGGACACCGAAGTGCATCCGGTGAAGGTGCGCTGGAAGGTGGACTACTACGGCTGCCGGCTGAGCAACGACGATGTGCAGTACTTCGACTTCGGGCAGACGGTCCAGGCGCCGACGCTGAACACGGACAAGGTGTTCCCGGAAGTCAGCGCGTCGTTCACGGTCCCGACGACGCAGTGCACGCAGCCGGTGCCGAGCTACACGATCTGGGCTTGCACCACCGTGACGGACGACTCCACGGCCACGGAGTCCTGTGGGTCGTACAACATGTTCTACATCGTGCCGGCCCTGCCCGACGGCGCCGAGTGCAGCGCCGTCTGTGGTGACGCCAGCGGCGCGGCCGGTACGACGGTGATGCGCGCGGACCCGGTGAACACGGCCACCGGTGCCTTCACCGAGGTCTTCACCGACGCGCAGGTCCCCGCCCCCGGCGTGCCGCTGACCGTCGGACGCGTCTACTCCTCCGACAACACGGCCACAGGTGCGCTGGGCAAGGGCTGGCAGCTGCCGTGGGAGACGCGGTTGCAGATCGCGGCCAACGGTGACGTCGTCCTGGTCGGCGAGGGCGGAAGCCGGCACACGTACGTGAAGCAGTCTGGGGGAACGTTCACGACGCCGGGCCAGGCCCGTTCCTCGCTGGCCGTCGACGGCAGCGGCTACAAGCTGACGACGGCAAACCACACGGCTTACTCCTTCGACGCCTCGGGCCGGCTGACAGCGGTCAAGGACCGCACCGGCCATGGGCTGACCCTGGCCTACACGGCGGGCAAGCCAACGGCGATCACCGACGCTGCAGGCCACACGGCGAGCCTCGCGTATGCCGCTGACCGGCTGGACAAGGTCACCCTGGCCGATGGCCGCATCGTCGACTTCACCTACACCGGAGACCAGCTCACCGGCGTGACGGCCCTGGGCGGCAAGTCGGAGACCTACGGCTACGACGCCTCCGGCCGTCTGAACAAGGTGACCGATGCCCGCGGAAAGCAGGTCACGTTCAACGTGTACGACACCCAAGGTCGGGTGACGTCGCAGACGGACGCGCTGAACGACAGGACGACGTTCGCGTACTCCAAGAACGGCCCCTTCGACCAGGTCGACGTCACGGCGCCGGACGGCGGTGTGTGGACGGACGTCTACTACAAGAACTTCCTGTTCACGCAGATCGATCCGCTGAACAACAAGAGCTACTACCGCTACGACAAGTTTTTCAACCGCACCAGCGCCATCGACGCCGAGATCCGCGAGACCAAGTACGACTACGACAGCGCGGGCCGGCTGAAGAGCCGCTCGAACGCCGCCTCCGACGAGGAGTGGACGTACGACACGGCCGGCAACGTCGCCACCTACACCGACGGCGAGTACAACAAGACCGTCTTCGGCTACAACGCTGCCAACCAGCTGACCACCGTCAAGGACCCGCTGGGCAAGACGACGACGTACGGCTACAACCCCACCACCGGCCTGCTCGAGACGGTCACCACCCCGCGCGGCAAGGCGACCAGGTACGGCTACGACACGGACGGCAACCTCACCTCGGTCACCACCCCGAAGGGCAACAAGACCACCTACACCTACGACGCCTCGGCGCGGGTGAAGACGGTCGTCGACCCGCGAGGCAACGTCACCGGTGCCGACCCGGCCAAGTACACGACGTCGTACACCTACGACAACGCCGACCGCGTCAAGACGGCCACCGACGCACGCGGCAACACCACGACGTACGGCTACGACGAAGCCGGCAACCTGCTCACCGTCACGGACGCCGCCCAGCGCACCACCTCCTACGCCTACGACGACGTCGGCCGCCTTGCGACCATCACCGACCCGGCGCTGAAGCAGACCCTCCTGGGCTACGACCCGGTCGGCCGCCTCGCCAAGGAGACCAACCGCGTCGGCGCCACGGTCACCTACCAGTACGACAAGGCCGGCCGCCAGATACAGATCGTCACCGCGCGGGGCAACGTCACCGGCGTCGACCCCAAGCCGTACACGTGGGTCATCGGCTACGACAAGGTCGGAAACCGCAAGACCGTCACCGACCCGCTCGGCAAGACCACGGCCCTCTCCTGGGACGCCGACAACCGTCCGCTGTCGGTGACCGACCCGCTGGGCCACACGCGCAGCGTCACCTACGACGACAACGGCAGTGTCGTGAAGACCACCGACGGCCTCGGCCACGGCATGACACTGACCTACGACGACGACAAGCGGCTGCTGACGTCGAAGACCTGGGCCGGCTACACCACCTCCTACGAGTACGACGACGACAGCCACCTGGCGGCCGAGGTCTCCCCCGAAGCCGAGCGCACCACCTACACCTACGACGACGACGGCCACCTCGCCACGGTCGTCGACCCGCGCGGCAACGCCACCGGCGCCGACCCTGCCAAGTACACCTGGGCCTACGGCTACGACCAGGCGGGCAACCAGACCTCGGTCACCGACCCGCTGGGCAACAAGCAGACCGCCGGCTACGACCCCGCAGGCAACATCACCACGGTCACGGACGCACGCCAGAAGCAGACCACCTACGAGTACGACGTACTCGACCGGATCAAGAAAATCACCGCGCCGGACACCGGCGTCACGTCCTTCACCTACAACGCGGCCGGGTCCCTCGAGACCAGCACGGACGCCAACACCCACACCACCACCTACGGCCACAATGCCGAAGGCCGGCTGACCTCGGTCAAGAACCCGCTGGGCAAGACGGTCGCCTACGACTACGACCCGGACGGCAACCGCACCAAGTACACCAACGCCCGCGCGCAGAGCATCGTCACGACGTACGACGCCCGCAACCTCCCCACGAAGATCACCTACTCGGACGGCAGCCCGGCGCAGACATACGCCTATGACGACGCCGGCCGTATGCAGCAGGTCACCGACGCCACCGGCACGCGCACGCTGACCTACGACAACGACGACAAGCTCCTCACCATCAGCTCGCCGGGCGCGGCCAAGCCGTTCAGCTACACCTGGAACACCGACGACACCCTCAAGTCGCGCACCTACCCGGACGGCCGGACCACCAGCTACACCTACGACAAGACCGGCCGGATCAAGACCCAGACGACCAACGGCAAGGCCCTGACCTACGGCTACGACAAGGCGGGCAATTTTACCGGCGTCACCCTGCCCACCACCACCGCCCGCGCCGAGACCCGCACCTACGACGCAGCCGGCCGCCTGGCGTCACTGACCACGCCCACACTGAACAGCGCGTTCGCCTACGACGCGAACGGCCGACTGGTCACCGACAGGCCCGCCACCGGCTACCCGACCCGCTACGCCTACGACGACGCGGGCCGCATGACGCGGCAGTGCACCGACACGTCGGCGACCTCCTGCCTGACCGGCACCACCGGCAGCACCTACACCTACGACAAGACCGGCAACCTCAAAACCGCGGCCGAAGCCGGCACCACCACGACCTACGCCTACGACGCCGGCGACCAGCTGACCTCCACCACCGCCGGCACGGCCACCACCAGCTACACCTACGACGCCGACGGCAACCAGACCAAGGACGACGACGGCACCTACGCCTACGACCCCGCAGGCCGCCTCAAGTCCGCCACCATCGGCGCCAACACCTTCGCCTTCACCTACGACGCCGACGGCAACCGCACCACCGTCAAGAAAAACAACGCCCTGGCCGGCACCTCCCGCTGGGACCTCGTCGGCGACCTGCCCCAGATCGCCACCGACACCGACGCGGCTGGTGCCCTCGTCGCCGACTACCAGTACGACCCCGACGGCACGGCCCGCTCCATGGACCGCACCGCCGGCACCTACTACTTCACCCAGGACCGCCAAAGCTCCACCAGCGCGGTCTACGACGCGGCCGGAACCGACAACTACCACTACACCTACAGCCCCTGGGGCAACCAGACCGGCAAGGCCACCATCACCGCCGGCCAGACCAGCCCCTACGGCTACACCGGCCAGTACAAAGACGCCTACGTCCCCGACCGCCTCCAGCTCCGAGCCCGCTCCTACGACACCACCCAGCGCCGCTTCACCACACAGGACCCCCTCCCGGCCGCAGCGGACAACCCCAACCAGTCCCCCTACAACTACGCCGACAACAACCCCGCCAACCTCGCCGACCCCACCGGCCAATGCCCGATGTGCATCGGCGCCGGCATCGGAGCCCTCGTCAGCGGCGGCGCCTACCTCCTCCAGCACCACGACGACTTCAGCTGGGGCGACTTCGCCACCGCCACAATCGAAGGCGCAGCCATCGGCGCCATCGGAGGCTTCCTCGCCCCCGCCGGCACCAGCCTCGCCGCAACCCTCGGCCTCTCCGGTGGCCGCGCCCTGGCCGTCGCCACCATCACCGACGCCGCCATCGGCATGGGCTTCACCTGGGCCATCAACACAGCCCAATGCCAGCCCACCACCCCCACCGACCTCCTCGTCGGCGCCCTCACCGGCGGATTGGGTAACCTGGTCAAGCCCGCCTGGAAGGCTTTCCAAGGATTCCGGTTCGGTCTCAAGGGGAGCACAGCCGCTGGCGGACGTTCCGGATGGTGGATGACGTCGGCGGGGAAAACTCTCAATGGAGACGCCTACTACGCCCCACACACGCCAGGTCTGAAGAAGGCGGTCAATCCCGAAGGAGGCGAGAACAACTGCGGCTTGTGCGCGATCTCAGCTGATGCGGCACTGGCAGGGAGGACGGCGCAGGCTGTTCCCGGGAACGACGCCATAGTCTTCACAAATCATCTGCAAGAATTCCTTAGTGCCAGGCCTTGGCGTCATCGACGGGGTATCACTGGAGTAGTTGGAGATCTTAAACGTTGGGGCCCTGGATCTCGAGCGATTGTATTCGGTAGGAGTAAGGGAGAGGGCGTCGGCCACTACTTCAATGTCATCAATGACGGCGGCAAGGTCGCGTTCATCGATGCGCAGCAAGGTTTCGCCTGGCACCTTGGCCGCTGGGATGAATGGCAGGTACTGCGAACGGACAATCTGTGAACACGAACCCTAAACTAAGCAAACACGAAGCGCTGGAGCTGGCCCGGCTTTACCTTGGAGAACGCGCTCTGCCTCTGGGTAGACCAGTGCGTATTAATGAGAAGTCTGTATACGTCACGGATTCGGAACTGATCGCCCCCTACAACAGTGTTGCCTTCTTGGAAGGCGACAGCACACAGGCACTTGGGGGCAACACGCCGGTCTGCGTGAATCTGGTAACGGGCGAATGCCGTTTCCTGACACTGAGGGAGACCTTCGAGTATGCAGACCGCTGGCGCGAGGGAGGGTAATGCGCAACCGATTGGCCATCTGACTACCGGGAGGTCACGGCAAGTGGTCGGCGAGAGCGGTCGCCCAGGCCGCCGGTGTCCGTGAGGCCACTGTGTCGCTGGGGGTGCGGGAACTCGAGTCCGGAGCCGTGAGCAATGCCGCGTCGGGCGATCATCGGCTTGATGCCGCGCTTCCACAGCTGGCGGCGGTACTTGTCAAAGTCGTAGCCCCGGTCGGCGTACAGTCGCCGGGGCCGACGGCGCGGTCGCCCTCGCAGACCCCGGATCAATGGGACCGCATCCACCAGCGGCAGGAGCTGGGTGACGTCGTGTCGGTTGCCGCCGGCCGGCCTTGGTGGTGGTCGCGGCGATGCTCTCGGCGATTACTTCGTGGCTGGTCAGGGGCCTGCCGCGCCAGTTCATGGTGATGTGGGAGAACAACCGGGAAACCTGGCCAAGGTCACCGACACCAACGGCAAGGCCACCGGCTACGAGTACGACAGCAGTGGCCGGGTGACCAAGGTGACCACCCCCGAGGGCACGGCCACAATATTCACGTACGACAGCTCCGACCGGGTCACGTCCATGCAGCGGCTCACCGTCTCCAGCGGCCCGACCTGGTGCTTCACCTACGGCACCGACACCACCGGGGCGGCCACGACCACGGTCACCGACCCGGACAGTGAGCCTTTTCAACGTGGCCACCGATCGAGTGACGCCAGGGGTCATGCGGTGGGTGTGCGCAACGGACAGGGCCCCCGTGCCGTTGAGAGAGGTGTTCGACGTCTCAACTCAGCAGCACAGGAGCCCTGTTGGTTCCGTATCCTGCCGCACTCGACCTGCCTCACGCTCTGGTCGAGTGGGTCACGATGCTCATCGTCACCCGCGAGGGTGACCGGCGGTGCAAGCTCCCGCCGCACCGGCGTGCGCTCGTCGCACTCGTGTACCTGCGCCGCCACGACACCCTTGCCCGCATCGCGGCCGGCTTCGGCATATCCGTCGGCACCGCACACGCCTACGTCACCGCCGTCACCGGCCTGCTCGCCGACGGCGCACCCGGCTTGCTGAAGACGCTGCGCGACCACGAACCGGACTTCGTCCTCCTCGACGGCACGCTCGCCGAGTGCGACCGGGTCGGCGACAGCCGAGGCGACTACTCCGCCAAGCACCGCCGCCACGGCGTGAACATCCAGGTCGTCACCGATCCCGCCGGGAAAGTGCTGTGGGTCTCGCCCGCCCTGCCGGGCCGCACCCACGACCTGACCGCCGCCCGCACCCAGCGCGTCATCCGGATCTGCGAACGCCAGGGCGTCCCAATCCTCGCCGACCGCGCCTACACCGGCGCCGGCCCCTGGGTCGCCACGGGCCTCAAACGCCCGCCCGGCGGTGAGCTCACCCCCACCCAACGCACCCTCAACCGCGCCCTCGCCCAAGCACGAGCCCCCGTCGAACGCGGCATAGCACGACTGAAGTCCTGGCAGATCTTCCGCAGGGCTCGCATCAGCCCCAACCGCATGACCGTCATCGCCAAAGCCGTCCTCACCCTGGAGAGGCAACGCTGAAAACGCTCACTCATAAGGGCAGTGCCCCCCGAGCAGGAGAACTTGTTGTCCAGGATGTCCTCCGAGTATCCCATCAGGGCGATGATGGGAGTGCCGGAACGCAGGTATTCGGCGATCTTTTTCCGTTCCCCATTTGGAATAACGTTCACCTGACGCCGGAGTTCCTCAGCGTTTATCGAGAAATCGGACTGACTCGCTATCCTACCGAATATTCCGAGGGGAACGAAGTTCGTCATGCGAGATTTCCAGACAGTAGACACGACCACTGTGACGGGGAGATGACAGGTTCACCTCCCCCGCCATGGGGTCGAGCGGCAACAAGAACTTTTCGATCGCATCCTATCGGCTATTGAACCTGATCTGGTGATGTGCACCTGCGTCTTGATGTGCCGCCGGGACGGCTGTTCTACGATTCCGTGCTTGCCAGGAGTGAGGCGACGAGCCTACGAAGTGCTGGCGGACGGCGAACGGAAACGTTCGCATTGTGTCGAAGTAGACCTCGGTCGGCTTCTCTTCCTCGGGCGCGTAGGCAATCACCGTCACAGCCGCCGGTCCTGAAGCCGGTGAAGCAGGCATGGAAGAGGGGCTACCGGAAACCACGCGGGCCTCACTGAGCTCGAAATGCGCCATCCGGCCCTCCCCCGTACCCGTCTCGGTGATGAGGGCGCAGTACAGATCGCCGTCGTAGTACCAGGTCAGCGAAGACACGGCCATGATGCTGCCACGCCTGGCGTCGTCAGCCCCCGGGCATTTCACTATCGCGTCCGTCAGGGGCTGGGTACATGCCGAGGCCCGTGCCAGCGAGGCTGCCGTCGACCGCATCAGGGCGGTACTGGATCTGCTTGAGCCGACGTTTCACCGTCCGGGTGATCTGCCGAAGGTCGGCCGCGGCAAGGTTGCCGATGCCTCGCTTGACCAGCGACCAGCTGCCTTCCTCGGAATTCAGGTCGGGAGCGCAGGTAGGCAGTCGGGAGCGCAGGTAGGCAGCTGGAACACGGTGTGAGCCACTCGACGCTCGTGTCGATGCACTCCCTCATGCCGGTGGTCAGGCGAAGGCGGACCTTGTCCCAGACCAGCACGATCGGTCCGCCGAGTTGGATGCGGGCACGGAGGATCAGGTCGCGCAAGTCTTGCCATCCGACACCCTTCGGCTCGTGCTTGCGGCCCCAGTACTCACGGACCGCGAGCAGATGAGCCGGGACCACTGGCCTTTTTGTAGCAGGCCATGCCGGCCAGCGCCCACCTGAGTCTTGCTGTGCCGCCTCGCGAGACGGATGCTCAGCGCTGACTGAGCCCCCTGGTCAGGCGATGCCTTCGATGATGCGGAAGTCGCGCTCGAAGCCGTCGGGAAGGGCCACCAACGCCTTCCGGTATGCCTCGCTCTCGTATGCCGCGACGGCCTGTTCAAAGCTGTCGAACTCGATCAGAACGACGCGTTGCGCTATCCCGGCCTCGTGGGCGACGACTCGACCGCCACGGGACGGGATCCGGGACAGGACGCGCCCGCCCCCGGCCTGGACAGCCGAACCGGCCAGCTTGTCGTAGGCAGTCAGCCCCTCAGGGCCGGAAACGGCGGGGTAGACGCTGACCCAGTAGCCCTTAGCCATGGAAACCTCCTGTGTTGGGCCGGACACGCCCAACTTCTAATTGACACTCAGCTCGATCGATCCCGCCGACAGGTACTGCGGTCAGTGGAATCGTCATATGCGCAGGTTAGGGCTTGATGTGCGGTCCAGGGAAAGACCGGTACGGGATAGGCTCAGAACGGATCGTTATCAATCGGCAAGGAGCGCACGTGGCGCCGGATACGGTGAGTCTGCGGTACTTCCTGGTGCTGGCGCAGGAGTTGAACTTCACCCGCGCGGCCGCTCGGATCGGCATCGCGCAGCCCGCACTCAGCGCCCGGATGCGCCGATTGGAGGCGGAACTCGGTACGGCCCTGCTGGTCCGCAACACGCGTAGCGTCGTATTGACCCCGGCCGGTGCGGCTTTGGCAGAGTCCGCGCCGCCCGCGCTGGCGGCGCTGGACCGGGCATGGGACACCGCCAAGAGCGCGGCGGCCGGCGAACTGGGCACGCTGCGCATCGGATACAGCCTCAGCGCGGGGGCAGAGACGGCACCAGCCCTGGTGGACAGGCTGATGCGCGGCAACAGCGGACTCGAGGTCAGCGCGGTCCCGATGGCGACACCGGAGATCACCCCCGCGGTCGCCGACGGCCGCATAGATGCCGGCATCACCCGGGGTGAACAGCCGGGCCGTGGCGTGCGCCGGTTCCTGCTGCGGCGTCAGCGCATCGGGGTCCAGCTGGCGCAGCACCATCCGCTGGCCGAGCACCCGGAGATCGAGATCGCCGACGCGGCCGCGTATCCGCTGCGACTCCCGAACCGTGCGGCCAACCCCGTGATCCACGATCAGCTGTCCGCACTGTTCCGAGACACCCGACCACACCCCCGATTCCACACGCCCGCAGTCTCTTTCGACATGTCTCAGCGTGACCTGCGCGACGGGGAAACCCTCGCCCCGGCCGGAGAAGCCGCGGTCACGGCACAACCGGCCGGTCTCACCTGGCGACCTCTGCGGGGCGCGCCCAGCCTGACGATCCACCTAGTCCTCCCACCCGAGCAGTCGCCACTGCACCGCCGCATCCGCGCCGTCGCCAAAGCCCTGGCGCACGAGCTGCACTGGCTGCCGGAATGACGCGCAAGAGGTCAAGCGAGACGGACGTCTGCGGTGGCGAGGCCGAAGGCCTCGCGCTTTCGGCTCAGTCGACGTGCCGAAAGCTCGATGGTTGTCACCCGCGGAGCCGCGTAGCCTGGCAGAAGGGCCGGGCCGAAGCAGCCTGGTTGTCACCTGGAAGGCAGGCTGCTTGTCACAGGCGCTCGGTGCCTTTCGGTCCCTCACCTCGTCGGTCGGCCGCCGGCGGCTCGGGCTCGACCGCCGTACCGACCTGGCGTGACGGCGCCGGTCACGAGGACTGGCTTGCGCGATCTCCTCGGGGCGGCGCGAACCGGAAGCACGTCACCAGGGCAACTCTCCCTCGTCGTCGAAGAAGCGGCCCGTCGGCCCCTCGGCCGATACGGTGGCCAGCCGGATCGCGGCGGCTGCGCCCTGCTGTGCGGTGCGCACCCCCCGGAAGCCGTTGAGGTCGGTCGCCGTGAAGCCGGGGCAGACGGCGTTGATCAGGATGTGCGTGTCGGCCAGTTCCTTGGCGTACTGCACGGTGACGGCGTTGAGGAACGTCTTCGACGGAGCGTACGCGATGGCGATGGGACCGGTCTCGGCGCCAGGCGTGGTCTGGAGTGTGAGGGAGCCGACGCTGCTGGAGACGTTCACGATCCGCGGTGACGGCGAGCGGCGCAGCAGCGGCAGCAGGGCGTTGGTGACGCGGATGACGCCGATCACGTTCGTCTCCACGGCCGCCCGTACCCGGTTCACGTCGACCGTGGTGGGCTCCTGCGGCCCGCCCCCGGTGATCCCCGCATTGTTGACGAGCGCGTCGAGCCGCCCGGCCCGCTCCTCCATCAGCCGAGCCGCCGCTGTCACGCTCGCGTCGTCGGTCACGTCCAGCGGCACGCCGAACGCATCGGCTCCGGCCGCGCGCAGCTTGTCCACAGCGGCCTCGCGCCGTTCCTCGTTCCGCGCGCCGATACCGACGGACCAGCCGAGGGCGCCGAGCCCGGCGGCGATCTCGTACCCGATGCCCTTGTTGGCCCCGGTCACCAGCGCGACCTTGGGGTGGTTCACAGTGTTCGTCTCACTCATGACATCGATACTTCTCCCCCATCGGGCAGGGCGTCCAAGACCGACTGGGTGGACGGCGATACCGCCCGGGTATCGCTCCTGGTCGGCCCGGTTAGGCTGGCGGGGTGGAGACACGTGAGCTGCGGTACTTCGTCGCGGTCGCCGAAGAGCTGCACTTCGGCCGGGCCGCGCAACGGCTCGGGATCGCCCAACCCCCACTGTCGCGGGCGATCAGCGGACTCGAACGGCGCCTGGGCATCCTCCTGCTGGAGCGCGACCCTCGGGGTGTTTCCCTGACCGGCGCAGGGGCGGTGCTGCTGCGGGAGGCGCGGGCCGCGCTGAACGCCGTCGAGGCCGCCGAACGGCGCACCCGCCGGGCCGCCCTCGCCGCGACCGGCCGCCCCGCCGTGGTCCTGGCGGCGAAGGCGGGCGCCTCCGGTGAACTGCTGGCGAAACTCCTCGACGCCTACGCCGCCGAGCCCGGCGCCATCGCCGTGGACGTCGTGCTGTGCGGGCCGGGCGAGCAGGCACGGTTGCTGCACGACGGCCGGGCCGACGTAGCCCTGCTGCATCGGCCGTTCGACGACACGGCCGGCTTCGACACCGAGGACCTGCACTGCGAGGGTCAGGTCGCGATCCTCCCAACGGGCCACCCTCTCAGCGCCCGCCCCCACGTGCGGCTCGCCGAGGTCACCGACCTGCCCGACCTGCCCCTGCCCCGCTGGCCTCGCCCTGACGGCACCTTCCCGGACGGCCCCGGACCGCAGGTGCGCGACCACACGCAACTCACCCAGCTCATCGCCCTCGGCCGCGCCTGCGCGGTCGTCCCGGAGTCGGGCCTCACCGGACTGCGCGAGGACCTCATCGCCGTACCGGTCCCCGACGCCCCTCACGTCACCACGGTCATCGCCTGGCCCCCACACAGCCGCTCAACGGCGGTCGCGGGGCTGGTCCGCGCCGCCACCGCCCTGTGACCGACGGCGGTGAACGCCGGGACGTTGTGCTGGATGTCGGGGACAGCGTCCGGTCTTCCATCAGGTCCCGGACATCTGCGGTACGAGGTGACTGGCCTGCACTGGCGTTGCCAGAACCCCGCGCCCCTGGCACAGCCAGGCTCCGAGGCCAAGTGACAACAAGCTTGCCTTGGCGACACCTATCGCGCCTCGGCTCAACAATTGGTTGACAGCAGGCCCGGAATTCGACCCGTGTCATGGATGGCATGGGCACCCGTCCGTCATGTCCGGGCGGCCCGGGAGCTCGGCATCATCTGCGCTCTCGCCAAGGCCGGCATCACCTGCTGGGCCGACAAGGGCTACCAGGGCGCAAGCGGCACGGTCCGTCTCCCGTACCGCGACCGGCGGAACCGCCTCTCCGCCGGCCAGCAGGCCAGCAGGCCGCCAACCGATCCCATGCAAAGCTCCGGGCCCTGGTCGAACAAGCCATCGCCGCCCCAAAGTCCTGGCGGATCCTCCGCACACTCCGCTGCTCGGGACCAGTCACCCGGGCCGCGAGGGTCGATGGCGTTCGGGAGGCTGGGCACTGAGGTTTCACCCTCCTCTGTCCAGCAGCGAGCTCGTCCCGGCGGGCCCGGGGCCGTGACGACGTCCGGAGGCGGGAATACCTGGACACGCCGGACTCGGGACTTCCGGGGCGCAGCAGGTCGAAGCTCGCCCGTCGCGCACAAATGGCGTACGTGCTCATGCCGAACGCCAGGGCTGCTCAGTAATGTCTGATTTGAGTCCGAGAGCTGACACGTGAGGTGACTGGTGGCGCTGCACAATGCTCAAGAGCAGGCGGCCGATCCCGCCGTCGACATCTTCGCCTCGCCGCTGAGCGAGCGTCCGCTGCCCAAGCGGGCCATGCCGGAGCTGCCCGCCTCGCCGCCCGTCGTCTTCCAACTGCTGCGCAACGAACTGCTGCTGGACGGCAACGCCGCGCAGAATCTTGCCACCTTCTGCACGACCTGGACGGACGACGAGGTCCGCCGCCTGATGGACCTGTGCCTCGACAAGAACATCGTCGACAAGGACGAGTATCCGCAGACAGCGGAGATCGAGTCACGCTGCGTGAACATCCTCGCCGACCTCTGGCACGCCCCGGTCGGCGCCGACGAGGCCAACGCGGTCGGCTGCTCGACCACCGGCTCCAGCGAGGCGGCCATGCTCTGCGGCCTCGCACTGAAGTGGCGCTGGCGGGACCGGCGGCGCGCGGCGGGACAGTCGACGGAGCGTCCGAACCTGGTGTGCGGGCCGGTGCAAGTGTGCTGGGAGAAGTTCGCCCGGTACTTCGACGTGGAGCTGCGGCAGGTGCCCGTGGAGCCCGGCGCGACGGGCCTGCAGCCGCACCAGCTGCGGAAGTACGTCGACGAGAACACCATCGGCGTCGTCGCGATCCTCGGCGTGACCTACACCTGCGCGTACGAGCCGGTCGCGGAGATCGCGGCCGAGCTGGACCGCCTGCAGGTGGAGACCGGCCTCGACGTCCCGCTGCACGTCGACGCGGCGTCGGGCGGGTTCGTCGCGCCCTTCCTCCAACGCGACCTGGTGTGGGACTTCCGGCTGCCGCGGGTCGCCTCGATCAACGCCTCTGGCCACAAGTACGGGATGGCCCCGCTCGGCGTCGGCTGGGCCCTGTGGCGTGACCAGGCCGCACTGCCGGACGACCTTGTCTTCCACGTCGACTACCTCGGCGGCGATATGCCCACCCTCGCCCTGAACTTCTCCCGCCCCGGTGGCCAGGTCGTCGTCCAGTACTTCATGTTCCTGCGTCTGGGGCACGAGGGCTACCGGCGGGTCTACCAGGCCTGCGCCGACACCGCCCAGCACCTCGCGCGGCAGATCGCGGACATGGGCCCCTTCACGTTGCTCTACGACGGTGTGGGGGCGCTGCCGGCCGTCTCCTACACGCTCACCGACCCGGACTCGGTCCGCTGGAGCCTGTACGACCTCTCCGACCTGCTGAGAATGCGCGGCTGGCAGGTGCCGTCGTACCCGCTGCCGCCCGACCGGCAGGAGACCGTCATCCAGCGCGTCCTGATCCGCCACGGGGTCGACCGCGACGAGATCGAGCTCCTCGCCGACGACATGCGTCGAGCCATCAGGCAGCTCGACAAGGGCCGCCCACACGACAAGGACCGTGTCGGGTTCCATCACTGACGCGAAGCACTGACTGTGGGGGCACCCAGCCCGCGCGAGGGGGCAGTCCGGCCGCTGCGCGGGGGACGAGGACGAGAGACGATCGAGGTAGGGCGTACACGCGGCTGTCTGATCGCCGCTTGCCGGGTCTCCCGTCCGCGCGCTTGAGCCGATCGCCGGCCTCCAGGTGAACGATCACCGGGAGAGGAACATGAATTCGTCGAACGGAATTCCGAGGAGCGAGGGCGGCGAGCCACGGGTGCAGTCGTCGGAGCCTGCCGGCCCCCGGGAGTCGGAGGGCGGGTTCGCGGCGCGGCGAGGCGTCGGCCGTGTGCGACGGGCGGCAGAGTGGGGCAGAGGGAAGTACACCGGGTCGTGGGCCGATTCCCTGTGGCAGCGGCTGGACGCGGTGGACTTCATCAGCCAGGCCATGGTGCTGGCCTCCACGCTGCTGCTGTGCGCGGTGCCCTTCTTCTTGATCGTGACTGCTCTGGCCGGGCAGTCGGCGGCATCGTCGCTGTCACATCGCCTGGGCCTCGACGAGCAGGCCGCGGCCGACGTCGGCAAGCTGTTCGCCTCTTCCTCTGCCATTTCCGCCGCGGTGACCGGGCTGTCCTGGGTGTTCTTCGTCCTGGCCGGACTGGCCGGGGCGAAGGCCGTCCAGCAGCTGTACCAGCGGGTGTTCGACGTGCAGGCCCGGGGTGCGGCGGACTCGGTGCGCGCTCTCGTCTGGCTAGCGCTGGTCGTGGGCGTGCTGTTCGCCGTTTGGGCGGGGCCGGGGCTGCGTGGGACCGGTCCGGTGCTGTTCTGGATCATGCACACCGTGTTGAGCATCGGCTTCTTCTGGTTGTCGATGTGGTTCCTGCTGGCCGGGAAGATCGCCTGGCGCAGGCTGTTGCCGTGCGCCGTCGCCACGGGCGTCTGCTGGGTGGGCATGATGGCGGTGTTCGCGGTGATCTTCTCCGGCCTGATCGTCAGCTACGACAAGAGATACGGGTTGATCGGGACCGTGTTCGCGTTGATGTCCTTCTTCATCGCGATCGGGGTGGTTCTGGTCCTGGGGGCGGCACTCGGCCTGGTGTGGACGGAGCACGGCCTGTCGTTCCGGGGCGCCCTGGGCAGGGAGCGGCGCAGGCCTTGACCGGGCCGCGCCCCGACAGCACGCGTCGCCCGGTCCATGGCCCCGGATCTCCCCCGGCGGATCGCGTGGATGGTGCTGCAGGTGGTGGCGTCGGTCGCCGCGCTGCCGGCCGCTACTACGCACATCCCCTGGACCGCGCCTCCACGCCGTTCGCCATCATGGTCCTGGTCGCCGGGCTGCGCACGTTCGTCGTGCGGTCGCCTCCAGAACCGCATGATCATCCGGCGCCGATCCCGGTGGTCCGAGCGGTCGATCGGCTGCCGTGCGGGGTACGTGGGCAGGATCTGGTGTGTGCCTGCTGATCTCGTACCTGATGACCTGTGGGTACGCGTTGGTCCCCTGTTGCCGGTTCGTTCGCCCAGGCGGCATCGGCATCCCGCGGCCCGGCACCGTGCCCGCCCGGGCCTCTCCCCCACCGACGCGCCCCACCTGACGTGCCCCACTGATGCGGACAGCCCCAGGCGAAGATGCCTGGGGCTGCTGCTGTTCGCGCGGGGCAAGCGCGTCTGATCGGACAGACCGCGCACGAGGATGCCGTGGGCGCGCGACGAACTGGTCCTCGCGGACGTCCGCCGCTGCGCCGAGGCGCTTGTTGAACTCGTGGAAGCCCTCAACCGGCTCGCCGTCCACTTCGTACGCACTCCTCGAGCGGGGCGTCGTGGAGGACGGCCCTTTTCTGGTGGGCCTTCAGACAGGCGTGAACGCGTGCCCGTATCCGTCGCTGTCAGCCAGTGCGCCGAGCGCGGGTCAGTGCCAGGCCGCCGAGAGCCGTGCCGATCAGCCCCAGTGCCAGGGCCATGGCGCCGCCGATCACTCCGTTGCCGGTGCCGGGGCCGCCGTCGGCGACGGCCAGGTTCGCCACGCCCATGGCCAGGCCGGCCAGTCCCGCCGCCAGGGCCATGACGGCCCTGCTGCTGCCGATGCCGGGACGATCGGTGGGGCGGGCCAGAGCCAGTCCGCCGATGACCACACCGGCCAGTGCCACGACGGCGGCCGTGGTGCCCACCAGCCTCCCGGAGGTCAGGCCGGTGGTGGCGGCCGACTGGACTGCGATGTGCGCGGCTGCCGACGCGGCAAGCACGGACTGGACTGCCATCAGAGGTCTCCTCGTCTCCTGCGATTCGATGTCGGCCCAGCATGTGGGACGGTCCCGCCGTCAGTCGTCCAGCGGACGCAGACAATCCGTCCTGCTGCCGGTGGTTCATGCGCCTACCGCGGGTGCGGCAGACGACGCGCGGGTACCGCGGGCGCGGTAGGCGGCCGCTCGTTCGTGAGCGGGACTCGCCCGTACGGGCGTCCGGCTAAGGTGCGCCTATGGGCAGAGGACGATTCGGTGTCCCGGCCGGTGTCCGGGACTGGGCGGTCGCCGTCGGCGTGGCGGCGCTGCTGGTGAGCACCGGGCTGTCCGGTGCGAGCTCCACGGCGAACAGCGTCCCGCTCGGCTATGCGCTGCTGGCCGCCGGCGGGCTGGCGCTGGCCGCCGGCCGCCGGGCTCCGCTTCTGGTCCTGGCCGTTACCGGGCTGTGTGCGGTGGGTTATCAGGCGGCCGGGTTCGACGTGCTCGCCGTCTCGTATCTGGTCGGGGTGTACGGCGCGGTGCGGGCCGGACACCGCGCCGTCACCGTGGCGGTATCCCTCGCCACGCTGGCCGCTTCCCACCTGACGGCGCTGGTCTTCCAGGACGAGCCGGTGCGCGAGGCGTTCGGGCGGGGCGGCGGCGTGCTGGAGATCGCCTGGCTGATCGCCGCCTTCGCCGCGGGGGAGGCGGTGCGGCAGGCCGAGCGGCGGGCCGAGGAGGCCGAGCGGACCCGGGAGGAGACCGCGCGACGGCGAGCCGATGAGGAGCGGCTGCGCATCGCGCGGGAGTTGCACGATTCACTCACTCATCAGATCTCGGTCATCAAGGTGCAGGCCGAGGTCGCGGTCCATCTGACCCGCAGACTCGGCAAGCAGGTGCCGGAAGCGATGCTGGCGATCCAGGAGGCGGGCCGTGAGGCCAGCCGGGAACTGCGCGCCACCCTTGAGGCGTTGCGCGACGACGACACGACCCCGCCGCGCGGGCTCGCCGACGTTCCGGAACTGGTGGAGAAGTCCCGGACGTTGGGCCTGGACGCCACGCTGACGATCGACGGGCGGCAGCGCGACGTACCGGCTGCGGTGGACCGTACCGTCTACCGGCTCGTGCAGGAGGCGCTCACCAACGTCGCCCGGCACGCCGACGCCACCACCGCGGTGGTCCGCATCGACTGCCTTCCGGATTCCCTCGCCATACGCATCGACGACGATGGCAAGGCGACCTCGGCCACCGCCCCGCTGCCCGGCCTCGGGCTACTCGGCATGCGCGAACGTGTCACCGCCCTCGGCGGCCGGCTACGCGCGGAACCACGTGACGGGGGCGGCTTCAGCGTCCAGGCCGAACTCCCCGTGGACCGGACATCGTGATCCGTGTCCTGCTGGTCGACGACCAGCCCCTCATCCGCAGCGGATTCCGCGCCCTCCTCGACCTCGAGGACGACATCGAGGTGGTGGCCGAGGCCGCCAACGGCAGCGAGGGCCTGGAACTCGCCAAGGAGCACCTGCCCGATGTCGCGCTCATCGACATCCAGATGCCGGTCGTCGACGGCATCGAGGCAACCCGGCACATCGCCGCGGACCCGGCCCTGGCCGCGGTGCACGTGGTCATCCTGACCAACTACGGCTTGGACGAGTACGTCTTCGACGCCCTGCGCGCCGGCGCTGCCGGATTCCTGGTCAAGGACGTCGTGCCGGAGGACTTCCTGCACGCCGTGCGTGTCGCCGCTCGTGGCGACGCCCTGCTCGCGCCCTCGATCACCCGCAAGCTGATCAACCGTTACGTCACCCAGCCGCTCCCCACCGGCACCGGCACGGGGCTGGAGGAGCTGACGAGCCGCGAACGCGAGGCCGTTGTCCTGGCCGCGCAGGGTCTGTCCAACGACGAGATCGCCGACCGCATGGCGATCAGCCCGCTGACCGCGAAAACCCACATCAATCGGGCCATGACCAAGCTCCAGGCCCGTGACCGGGCCCAACTCGTGGTCGTCGCCTACGAGTCAGGCTTGGTGACCCCGCGCACATCTTGACCGTGCGTCACGCACGTCATGTGCGGAGCTGGGGCAGGACGTCGCGCGCAGCGGGGCGGTGAACGTCCGGCCCGGATCGCGCAGGTGTGACCGTGCGCCGGGGTCGGCGCCGATGGACATCTCCGATGCTCAGCCCTTCGGTATGTCGAGGGTTCCGCATCGGAACGGCGGGGGTGGACCCGTGGGGTGACGCCGAGTGTGGCTCTGCTTTGGGTGGCTGCCTTCGCTCGGCCTGCGAGCGACCTCGTCTGCTCAGGTCATGGTGTCGAGGATCTCCTGCACCATGTCGAGCGAGGTGGCAGGGTGCAGGAAGGCAAGCCTGCCAACGGTCCGACCCTCCCACCTGGTGGGAGCGACGAAGCCGGTCTGGCCGGCGAGGAGCCGCTCAGACCAAGCCTCGTAGTCGTCGGTTACCCAGCCGGTGCGGTGGAAGAGAACGACGGAGAGCTCAGGGTGGCGGAGCAGTTCGAGGTGGGGAGCGCGGCGTATGAGCTCGGCGGCTTCGGCGGCGAGCGTGAGGGCGCTTTCAATGGCGGCTGTGTATGCCTGTGTTCCGTGCACGGCGAGGGAGAACCACAGCGGCAGCCCCCTGGCGCGCCGGGACAGATGGTAGGCGTAGTCCGCCGGGTTCCATTCGGTGTGGCTGCCGGTCGGGAGAGCGTCGAGGTAGGACGCCTGCTGTGTGTGAGCCGCCTTGGCCTGCGCGGGGTTCCGATAGAGGAGAGCGGCACAGTCGAATGGGGCGAAGAGCCACTTGTGTGGGTCGATGACGAGGGAGTCGGCGTGCTCGATCCCGCGGTAGCGGTGTCGCACGCTCGGGGCGAGCAGGCCGGCTCCGCCGTAGGCACCGTCGACGTGTAGCCACAGGCCGAAGTCGCGGGCGACCTGAGCGATGCCGTCGAGGTCGTCGACGATGCCGGCGTTGGTCGTGCCGGCGGTGGCGACCACGCCGATGACATCGTCGGGATCGGTGTTCGCGCGCAGGGCGGCCCGGAGGGCGTCCCCCGTGAGGCGGTGGTCTGTCGTGGGCACCAGGAAGGGCTCGACGCCGATGATGCGCAGTGTGTTGTGTATGGAGGAGTGTGCCTGGTCGGACAAGGCGATCCTGACTGGTGCTCGGTCGCCGAGGCCGCGGGCGCGTCGTCCTGCGTCGCGGGCGGTCACGAGTGCGGACAGGTTTCCGGCCGAGCCTCCGGAGACGAAGCAGCCGCCCGCCTGAGCCGGCATCCCGGCCAGGTCCGCGATCAGTCGCAGGACCTGGTTCTCCGCGGCGACCGGTCCGGCGGCGAGCTGCCAGGAGACGCCTTGGATGGACGAGCAGGAGACGAGCATGTCGAAGAGAACCGCGGCTTGGGTGGGAGCGGCGGGAACGCAGGACAGGAAGCGCGGGCTGTCGCAGGCGATGACCGTGGGCGCGAGGTGCTCAACGTACAGACGCAGCACGTCCTCGGGGTCGTTCCCTTCGGCCCTGATCAGTCCGGACAGCGCGGCGCCCGCCGCTGGCTGCGGACCCTCATGACGGCGTGGGCCGTGTCCGAGGACAGTGCGGAATCGGCGGTCCTGCTGCTGAGCGAACTGGTCAGCAACGCCGTTCTGCACGCCCGCAACACCTTCCGGGTGCTGGTCACAGCCCGGCTGCGGTGGGGCCTGCTGGAGTGCGAGGTCGAGGACCAGGAGCTGGGGGCCGGGGCGCGGCGGGTGCGGTGCGGGAGAGGACGGCGCGCCGGCAAGCCCTGGTCCGGTCGGTCGCGAGGTCGCGTCCCTGCGGGGCAGCCGGACAGCGGACACAGCCGTCGAGGATCCGGCCGAGTCCGGACGAGGGGTGCCCCTGCTGGACGCGCTCGCCGGTGCGTGGGGGGGGTCCGCCACCACACCCGGGGGAAGACGGTCTGGTTCGTGCTGCCGACACACGGCTGCCCCGACGACGCAGCGGTCGGGGCCGAGCCCTCCGACAGCTTCACCGACGGTCGCGGCGCTGCCTGACCGGCAGTTGGGAAGACCGCCGGGCCACGACCGGCACGGCGGTGACAGGTCATGATCAGAACTACGTCGGTAGATAACGACGAATAGCTGTGAGTAGCACCTTCAGATCAGCCCCTGGGCGAGGTTGTCGGTGACTCGCTGGAGCACGGAGACCGCGGTCGCGTACTCCGCCTCCGTGATGTCGCCGAGGAGTTCCGCACGCACCCGGTCCATCTGTTCCTTCGCCGTCGCCAGGCCCTCGCGTCCCTGCTCTGTGAGGGCCACCCGGCCGCGCGTGCCGATGCCGAGCCAGTCCCGGTGCACGAGGGCGTCGGCGGCGTGGACCATCACCCGGGCACCCATGCCGTAGGGCACGGCCAAGGAGCGGATCTCCTCCCTGCTGAGGCCGTGCTCGGCCCGGACGATGTTGTTGAGCGCCCACCACTGGGGCTGGGTCATGTCGATGCGTGCCAGGCGGCCTGCGAGTGCCGCAGGATCGCCTCGGTGGCGCCCCAGGCGACCAGGGCGATGGGCCGCTGGCCGAGCGTGGTGGTGCTGTGCTGCGGGGTGCTTACGGTCGTCGTGATCGCCAAGCTAGGACCTCAAGTGCGGTTGAGGTCAAGGCGGGTTCAGATCATCACAGCTGCGACGGTGGGCAGCTGAAGTGGGTGAGCATGTGGGGGTCTCGCCGGGGAATCTCCTGCATTTCCGCGAGGGGCTTGCGTTCAGCCGCGAGTCGTTCGCACAGCCGTCCCGCGGCGAGCGGTGCTCGCCGATGGGCCGGCCCTGCTCGCGCTGCGCCAGTTGAGGGACACCCTGGCCGAACAGGACCTGTCCGGCGGATCTTGTCGTGTGCAGAGACCCGCGAGTCATCCGGATGCGACCCTGCCGCCGGACAGGCCCTGGTCCACCGGCGCCGAGAAGATCAGGCGGGTTTCCGTGGTGCGGTATCCGGCGCGGGTGAACGCTGCCGCCATGGGGCGGTTGCCCAGGTCGGTCGTGGCGGTGACGCGCTCCGCGCCCTCCGCCGCCTGGAAACGGGTGATGGCGGCCAGGATCTCCGAGACGTAACCTCGGCCGCGCAGTTCGGGGACGACGCCGAGGTAGCCGACGTTGCGGCTGTACGGCGTGGCCGACGGGATGGCGAGCCCGGCCAGGGCGCCGTCCTTGGTGTGCGCGAGACGCCACCACTCCCGCTTGCCGGGCCGATCGAGATAGAACCGCAGGCTCTCGCGGGCGGTGGCCTCGGGTCCGTTGGCCGCCTCGCTCTCGATGGTGTGGGCGTCCAGCGAACCCTCGGAGACCCGCCGCATCGCCTGGAGGAAGACCTCGTCGTCCGGCTCCGGGGAGAACACCAGCCGTTCCGGGGCGGGGGGCAGCGGTGCCTCGGGCGTCCACTCGAACTGCAGCCGCTCCACCTCGACGCTCAGACCGGCCCGGCGGGCGGCCTCCTGGCGCCAGGCCACGGCGGTGACGTGCTCGGGGTCGTCCCGCCACCCGCCCGGCAGCTTCATCAGGTTGTAGAGCGGCGGGGCCGCGGCGCCCGCCTCCCTGAAGGCCCGGTGCCCCGCGTCGAGGAGGGCCGCGGCCAGCGTGGCCCGCTCGGCCCCGGGCACCTCGTCGGCGACCGCGAGGCAGTCGAGCGCGATCGGGTGCGCGCTGTCGCTCTGCCCCCACCACAGGGCACGGGCCAGCACCTGTCCGTCCGGACCCCAGGCCGCCCAGGTCCACTCCGGGCGGTACTGGCGCAGGGCCGCCTCCTCCCGGTACGCGTCCGCGGACAACTGCCACACGGGCTCCGCGGAGGTGAGGGCCAGGACGAGGTCGAGCTCGGCGCCGGTACCCGGCACGGCGGACAGACGGGGAACGGCACTGCTGGGCAGGGGCATGCAGGCACCTTTCGGGGTGACCGGTGATCGGGAGTCGCTGTGATCGCGGTGATCCTTCCAGGGGTGCCGGTGCGGGGCAATGGCATTACAGGGAAGGCGGCGGCCGCCGGGCGATGGGTGGGCCCACGACCACCGGTGGGTAATCGTGCCGTGGTGGTCGGACCGGATCCTGCGACTGTCGGGCTGGTGCGTCGTTTTGCTCGGCGTGGGGCGGGGTGATCTGACGACTGCGGAGCGGGTGCGGCCGGAGCCCCATCTGCCGCCTGCCGGGCCACGCAGCGGTAGATGACGAGAGGCGGCGAGCGACCCGGGCATGGACCACTTGGACAAGGGCTGTTCACTCAGCGGCGAGGCGAAGAGGTCGACGGCCGGAACGGCCGCCGGTTCCTGAGCACGGTGCAGAGCCACCGCTGCACTTCACTGTGTCGGTCCACGGTCCGAGTCGGGAGTTACGGGCACGACGGAAGCCCAAAGCCTTCAGCGCTACGCGGGCAGTCGTTCCCTCATCCAGTCCGGAGCACACCACTGCGCCCGGACGCCGCACGCGACGCCGCCCGCGGCGGACACCAGGCCCGGGCGGGACGCATCCAGGCCCGGCGTCGGGCCGGAGCGCGTCACCCGCTCGATGAAGGCGCTGGGCATCCCGGAAGGGCGCCATGCGCAGGGGTCGGGCCCCGCTCAGCGTGCCAGGCTCCTTCAGGAGTTCCCGGGCGCCGCGTAGACCGCCTTGCTGGTGGCCACTGTGGTCCTCGGGAACAGCCGTCAGCCGGCCGGGAGCTTGTCCACCGCGGTCTTGATGTGCCGGTCCCTAAGGACGGGGTGTCTTGTTCGTCGCGTTCCTCGGGATCGGTCAGGCCCCGGCTCGACATGCCGAGCCTGCAAGGGTCCGGTCCATGCTGGTCAGCAGGCTCGGACAGGGGGGAAGCGCGGTGTGGACGAAGTTCTGCGCGAGGACCTCGTCCGGGTGGAACAACTCCCCCCGGGCATTGCGGCCCACATGGTCCAGGTACGTCTCCCAGAGGTCGCTGCCGGGGGACATCGGATACCTCAGCGGCCGGCCGTCGGGTCCCGCGTCCACCAGCCAGTCGGCGCCCTCCTGCTTCAGCGCGAGGAACGACCAGGTGACGTAGGGGAAGAAGCTGCCTCCCCGGTAGGGGATGTCGGCGGTCAGCAGCGGCAGCAAAGCGCGTTCCGTGGGGGCCTGCGCTGCGCCGCGGGGCGCGGGGACGGGGAGCGTGATGGACACGTCGAGGTTGGGGGTGTCCGGGTTGGTGATCCGTAGCCGGGGAAGAGTGGCGGCGGAGTCGGGATCGGGCCACGGTACGTCGGGGAGTGGGACCGGGGTGTCGAGCTGTGTGTAGCCGATGAGTTGATACAGGGCCCTGCGTTCCTGCGGCCGGTTCTTGCTGATCACGTGGAACAGCTCGTGCAGGAGGATGTCGCGCAGGGCGGTGGTGTTGCTGCGGGGGAAGAGGGGGTCGGCGCCGGGGGTGGGTCCCAGTGCGGGGGTGATCTTGCCGGCGGGCAGGACGACGGTGTCGGTGTGCCGGGTGTAGGCAGCCCTGCCTTCTTCCTGGCCGGTGGTCTTCACCAGGTGGACGACCGCTGGCAGGAGGTTGGGCCAACGGCCCGTCAGGAGGGTGTCGATCTCGCTGGTCAGGTCTGCGAGGAGTTCGGTCTCCTGTGTCGTCCAGGCCATCACTTGCGCGGTGACGTAGTCGAGGTAGAGCGGTGTGCGCACGACGATGTGGGGGTCGGGGAGGCAGACGCGGGCGCGTCGGTCGAAGTCGCTGAGGTTGGTGACGAAGTCGTCGGCGGTGCCGAGCCGTTCTCGTCCGGTGGTGCGGGACGCGGCGATGACGCGGGTCGTTCCGATGGTGCCGACGGTCACGTCGCCGGGCTCTTCGGCCATGGGGGCTCCTGTCGGGAACGAGGGACGGGCAGGGGGCCTGGGGCGGGTCAGGGGGTTTCGGCGAGGCGGAATCCGACGGCGTAGATGGCCTTCGGGTACCAGCCGTGGCGGCGGCGGCAACGGGCCAGGTCCGCGTAGCGGGTGAAGCTGCCGCCGCGGGCGATGCGGTAGGGGCGTCCGTCGGCCAGCAGATCGTCGGGGACGCGCCGGCCACCCCGGTAGGGGCGGTAGTGGTCGCTGACGTACTCCTCGACGTTGCCGCCCATGTCGTCCGCGCCGAACGGGCTGCGTCCCGCGGGGTGGACGCCCACGGGGGTGGTGCTCAGCGGGCCGGTCTCCACTGTGTTCGCGGTGCCCCCGGCGAGGTGGTTGCCCCAGGGGTACTCGCGGCCGTCGCCGCCGCTGGCGGCGTACTCCCACTCCGCTTCGGTGGGTAGGCGGAAGCGGCGTCCCGTGCGGCGCGAGAGCCAGGCGGCGTAGGCGTCGGCCGCGTGGGGCGGCACCGTCCACACGGGGTGGTTGGACAGGTGCAGAGGATGGATGCCGAACTGCCAGGAGCTGGGCAGCCAGGGGGCCTTCGTCTCCAGCAGGAACGTGCGGTACTCGGTGTTGGTGACCGGATAGCGGGCGATGCGGAAGGAGGCGATGTCGGCGGTGTACTCGGGGGTCTCCTTGGCGATCCACTCGCGGCGGACACCGACGTGCCGCCAGGCCGCGGCGACGGAGTCCACACGGTCCGGGGACAGGCCCAGCCGCACCTGCGCAGCGGGGATGTCGAGCATGGCGGGGCCCTCCTGTCTCCAATCGAGCGGTAGTGGGGCGTACCACCCGGCGGATGGCACTTGCGGCGCTCCCGGCGACAGAGCACGGGGAGCAGATCGAGGGCCGGCTGCGCGGCAGCCGTCACGGGGCACCGGCCGCATCCCGGGGGACGGGTCGGCGAAGGCAGACAGCGGTCGTGAGGGCCATGCGGTGCAAGGGCAGGTCGGCCCACGACGGCACGACGGCGGCAGGTCAGGCTGAGCCGGCCGGTGAGCGGGCCGAGGCCAGGCTCTCGAGCAGGGCGGCCAGCCGGCCGGCCAGCACGGAACCGGGACCGCTCTGCTGCGGGTCCGACAGCCAGTCGGCGTACGGGACGACGAAGGGGTCACCGATGGGCTGCGCCCCGCAGCGCACGAGGATCTGCCGGAGGCGTTCCTGGGCCGTGCGTGCTCCGCCGGGACCGGGAGACGCGCTCAGGGTCACCACCGGTTTGCCCGTGAGGGGGCTGTTCCCCCACGGGCGGGACAGCCAGTCGAGAGAGTTCTGCAGTACACCGGACGGCGCCCCGTTGTACTCCGGTGTCGCGATGACCAGACCGTCACACTCCTGTACGGCGTTCTTGGCCCGCACGACTTCGGCCGGAGTGTTCTCCGTCTCCCGGTCTCCGTCGTAGAAAGGAAGGCCGTGAACGTCGAGAAAGCATGTTTCGATGTGCGGGGAGAGGCTGCCGGCGATGTCTTCCATTGCGTACAGCAGGCGCCTGTTCAGAGATTTGCTCCGGATGCTTCCGGACAGCAGAAGGAATCGGTACGACATGGCCTCTCCGATCACGCATGGCCAACAGATGGGAACCGAAAAGCAGATTTCTGTCTGCTTGAGCGGGTCCCGCGGCTGACGCTTAAAAAGTGGCAGATTCGCGGCATGCCTGTCTACGGAAATGGTGATCCTGCGCTGGTCAGGGTGGGCCCGCGCGAGTAAACCTACAGGTCATCACGCGGCCGACCCGGATAACTCACTACTTCGTGGTAAGCGGTAGCGCCCTTCTCGTTGCATGGCGCAATCACGGCGCATTGAATGGAAACGTTCCTGCGGCAACGAGGAGCGAAGTCGCCGTCGTTGCGCGACGCGGGCCGCAGGGGTGGCGCAAATCCGATTGCTGCACACAGGGTTGGGGTACGTCGGCGGCCGGCCGTGACGTGAGGCCCATTCGATGCCGGAAAATTTCCCTCGACGAGAGACACGTCGACGGCGATGGCGTAGGTCGTCACGGTCGTCATGAGGTCCGCTCTCCACGGGAAGACCCCGGCCGCCAGGTGACCGGCGCGCCAGGATGCGCCGCGCCCATTCGGCGTGGCTGCAGTAGCGGGGTGCCAGACCCTCCGGACGGCAGCGGGTCACGCCTGACCCCCCTCGCCCGGCCGACCTCCCAGCGACACTGCCGGGACAGCCGCTGGAGAGCGGACGACAAACGCCGTTGGGCGGCCCGCACGCCTACAGCAGAGTGAAGTCCGCCCAGTCGAAGCCGGGCGCCACTACGCAGGTGACGAGTACGGGTTCGCTGCCGAGAGGTCGTGCGGTCTGCCACCGCCCGGCCGGCACGACGGCCCACAACGTCTGTCCAGCGGCCCGTTCAGGTCCGAGAAGGGCCGGGGAGGCTTGATCATCCGGTTCGGCTGCGTGCGTGAGGGCCAGTGCGCTGCCGCTCTGCCACAGCCATAGCTCGTCGCTGGCGACACGATGCCAGCGGGAGTGCTCCCCGGGCGTCAGCAGGAAGTGGACAGCCGTGGCGGCGGCACGCCGCCCGCGAGCAGTGTCGACCTCCTCACCTGCCCACAGTCTCCGGTACCAGCCGCCCTCCGGGTGCGGCTCGAGACCGAGTTCTGCGATGAGTGCCCGCCAGGCACTGTCACGGGCACCTTCTCGCGCCATGGGTTCGTCCTTCTGGAGGGTGTCCCGCAACGCTAGTGGCATCACCTGCTGTCATGTCCGTACGAGCGGTGCCCGGCGTGGCGGGCCGCAGTGTCGCCCCCTCCAAAACAGCGCGTTGCAGAATGCCGTGACGAGCCCGGGGGGATCTGGGCATTTCCCTCGTTTGCGTGCGGTGTTGCGGGCCGAGCCGTCGCAGGTGGAGACGTTCACGGGGCTGCAGGTGAAGCAGTTCGAGCGGTGGTTGAACGTGGTGCGACAGCGGGGCGGCGACCTGGCCATGCGGCAGCTCGCGCTGCTGTTCGGGGCCTCGCCGTTCACAGTGTGCCGGGTCATCCAGCGGCTGCGGCCGCTCCCCGCGCTCGGGCCACTCTCTCGTCCCGTCGTTGCCGCGGACCGGCTGTGGATCGTGGACGGCACGCTGGTCCCGGTCCGTGACCGTAGGAGTATCGCAGGGCCCGCACGCCGGTCGAGCATGCGATCGGCCGGCTGAAGCACTACAAGATCCTTTTGTTCTGTCTGCTGGTACCGTGCGCGCCATGTCGAACCGCTTGAAGCGCACCCTGGTGTCCGCCACCAGAGGAACCGCAATGGTCTTCGTGCTTGCCGCGTTCTGGATCAGTCGGGGTGCTTCGCCATCTGCGGTGGTCCCATGGGCGCTCGGCTTCGCTGCTCTGTTCGCTGCGATCACCTGGTACACGTGGTGGTTCTACGGCGACTCTCCAAAGGCACTCGATCTGCAGGCGAAGGCAGAAGCGAAGAAAGCCCAACGCTTCGTCCAGTGAGCCGTCTCGACATGCCTGCTGTGCGGGCTGGTTCGCGTGTCCTTGGGTTGCCCCAGCGGGGCTACGGGTCTGGGGTTCAACCCGGGCGTCCACAGCCGACCAGGGGGCGTGCGTGTGGCGCCTGTGGTCTGTTGCGGCCCTTGGATGGCTACTGGACATGCCCGAAAGGCGTTCCCCGACTTCCTGCGCCTGCTGGGCAAGCATGCCGGCCGCGGGGCACCCGAGGCCGCGCCGGACCGGCGGTAGAGTCGTCGGCCGTGACCGACACCGCCGCACCGGACCACGCCGCCATCGCCGAACTCCTGTCCGCGGTACGGGAATCGGCCAGGCGACTCAGCGTCACGCTGGGCACGCTGACCGACGCGCAGGCCCACGGCCCCTCCACGCTCCCGGGGTGGAGCCGAGCCCACGTCCTCACGCACCTCGCCCGCAGCGCGGACGCCTACGGCTGGCTGCTGACCCTGGCCCGCACCGGCAGGGAACCCGGGCCCCGGACCGACGCCGCCGCCCTGGACCGAGCCCTGCACGAGGGCGCCGAACGCGATGCGGCCGCCCTGGCAGCCGATCTGCGTGGCAGCATGGACCGGCTGCTGGAAGATGCGGAGGCCATGCCCGCGGACCGCTGGCCCACGCTGGTCTTTGCCCTCGCGGGATGGCGGCAGCCCGCCTGGTTCACGCTGTGCCGCGCCTGGCGGGAACTGGAAACCCACCACGTCGACCTGGACCTGGGCTACTCCCCCGCCGACTGGCCCACCGAGTACGTCGCCTGGGCCCTGACGGAGACAGTCGCGACGCTGGTCGCCCGTCGCTTCCCCCTCGCCCGTATCGAAGCCACCGATCTCCGGCGCGCCTGGCCCCTCGCCCCTACCGGCCCGACCGCGACCGGTCCCGGCCACGCGCTCCTGGCCTGGCTGTCCGGCCGCGCCCCCGGCACGCTCCTGCAGTCCGACGGCGATCTGCCGGACCCACCGCCCTGGCCGCTGCCGCCGGCGCCCGGCTGGTCCTGAGCCCGGACCCGGACGCGGTCACACGCCGTCCCCGGCCACGTCGTCCAACGTGGCCGCGTAGTAGTCGCGACGAAGCGGGTGCGAGCCTCCGAGCGCCCGGTACAAGCAGGGAAGTACGTCGTGGGGGCTACAGGCCGGCAGCATCGCGTGCCCGTATCAGGACATGCCCTCAGGGCGGTGAACTTCTCCCGACCGCGGAGACGTGGGTGCTGGCATGATGACGTCCATGACTGCATACCGAGAGGCAGATGCCGCGTAGACGGCCTGGCGCCCTGCGCGTCGAACAGCATGGCCCTCGCGCCTGGGAGTGCCCGCCGCCGGATCGAATCCACGGGCTATCTGCCCGCACCAGCCTCGCGATACATCAAGTGGAGAGGCTGTCGGCCGACTATTACGTCTTTCTCGGTGCCACGGACCGTGCGCTGCGGTGTTACCAAGCGTTTCTGGAACCGCCCGGACGTCGGCCTCTCTATCCGCGGGACGCGGAGTGCTCGTGCCGCGGCTGTTCCTTTGACGATGTCAGGCATGCCCGGAACGTGCTTCAGCTGGTCCTGGAGCAACTCCCTGTCCGGGCTCGTACCGAGCTGGAGCGCCAAGTGGTCTCTCTGGACGCTGTGTACCTCAAGCGCACCCTTCCCGGCCCGTTCGCGGACTGCCGGCAGTGGCGTTCTGACCTTTGGTGGCGTCGTCGGCTCACGGGAGGCAGGGAGGCTGGGTGAAAGCCCGAGAGGCTTGATCCCATGGTGGGCACACGAACAGTCGGCAGGCGGCGCAATCCGCGCAGCTCGTGCAGCACCGTCGCGGGACGGACAGTCAGGGGCAGATCGGGCTGTAGCCGGGGGCGTCCTCGCCGGGCTAGGGCCCGTCTTCTTCCGCCGCTCTGCTGTCCGGCCGACTCTCACTCATCGGCTCCGGAGCGGGCGCGTTCTTCACCCCAAGACACCACACGTCCCGCAGGAACCCCGCGGCCTGCGCCTTCGTTGAACGCGTGCTGTCCGCGGCGACGAGCACCGCGACCAGGCCGCGCACCTCCTCCGCGTCGGAAGCGCCGGGTCAAGGTCCGCCCGCTGCGGCGCACCCTCAAGATCCACCCTGCGGCTCCAGCCGGCGTTCACCCAGCTACGAGGCTCGCCGCGACCCGGCCCCGAGGCCGCGACCGCGCCATTCAGCACCCCGGCAACGTCTGCGGCGCTCATCCTCATCGTCCCGGCGATCGCCTTCACCGACCGACCCTGCTGCTCAAGCAGCCGCACCCGCGCAACAAGCGACTCATCCACTGGTCGAAGCCCCGGCTGACGCAGAACCCCTGAGGTCGGAGCACTGTTCTATTCTCGCCTCCGCACGGGGTGATGGTCACTCCGGGATTCCGGAAGGACGCGGACATGCAGTGGTCGTGGCAGTGGTTGAGGCGGATCTGGTCGGATTCGCGGGGGGCGGTGCGTGGGCGTCCGGTCGTCTTCGGCGTGGGACTCGGGGTCGTGGTCGCCGCCGCGGTGGCGGCGGTCTTCCTGTGGCCGTCCACAGGGAAGGACGATGTGAAGCCGACGGCGCGGGCCTACCGCGACGTGGACGCCTGTCTGCTCACCGACAGCCGCGGAATCTCACCGGGTCTACCGGCCGCGCCGGTGTGGGCCGGCATGCAGGACGCCTCCCTTGCGACCAAGGCGCGGTCGAGTTTCCTGCCGGCGATGGGTCCGGACACCCAGGCGAACGTCGTACCGTACGTCAACTCGCTGATACAGCAGCACTGTTCGGTGGTGGTAGCCGTGGGCTCGACGCCGGTGAACGCCGTCCGTTCGGTGGCGCCCCAACAGAAGGGCGTGCATTTCGTCGTCGTGGGCGACGGGGCGGATTCCGCGAACGTCTCGGTGGTGCGGGAGGGCGACTCGACGAAGGTGAGGGAGCACGTGCGTGAACTTCTCACCTCTCTGACCCGAGCGTCCTGACACGTCCCCTTCGAGGAGTTCAATCCGCATACCGACCAGGGGCATTGGACTGGTCGGACAACGGTTGCCTTGTACCCAGTAAGGATCACGTAAGAAGATCGACTGACTGTAGTCAGAACGTGATCGCCAAGGAAGCATTGCTCTTCTTTCGCAAGGTTTCCTTAAGGATCGATCATGTCCCCCCTTAAACGTCGCCGCCCGGCGCGCCAACCACGGTGGCTGCGCCGCCGTGGGTTGGCGCGCGGCGTCACCCTGATGGTCTGTTTCCTGCTCGCGTTCATACCGTCCGCCGAAGAGGCGATGGCGCAGGGAATGACGCTCCCGGCTCTGACCATGCCGAAGATGACCCTGAGCGGCCTCTGGGACTGGCTCAACACCTCGCCGCTCAAGCTGCCCAAGCAGCTCGGCGGTTCGGCGAGCGGGCTGGCCCACACCGCGTCGGCGGCGCGCACGCGCGCGAACGGCGGCCACGGTCACAAGCCGGGCTCCGGCAAGGGCGAACTGCCCGCTGACTCCCGGCACCACCGCGCCACGAAGGAACACACCACGGGTGCCGCGGTGGTCAAGGGGCGTGACGGTTTCGTCGCGGCGACCAGCAAGCGCGACGCGGCCGCCTCGTCGGCGAAGATCGACGTGTTCCGCAACGCGAACGGCACGACGACCAGGCGCGTGTACTTCTCCCGCCACAACTTCCGCGCCCCCGACGGCTCCTGGAAGCCGATCGACACCACGCCGGTCAAGTCCGGCGGACGTTGGCGGGAGAAGGCCAACGACGTGGCGGTCGACCTCGCCGGCGTGGCGGGCGACGAGCGGCTGGCGTCGGTGGAGTCCGGCTCCGGGCACAACGTGGCGTACGCGCTGAAGGGCGCGCAGGACGTGCCTGGCGTCACGGATGCGGACGGCACCGTCTCCTACGCCGGCGTGCTGCCGGACACGGACCTGGAGCTGGTACCGCTGGCGGACGGCGTCAAGGAGAAGATCGTCCTGTCCTCGGCGAAGGCGCCGACGTCGTGGTCGTTCAAGCTGGACGCCTCGGGTCTGACGCCGCGCCTCGCCGACCAGGGGTCGGTCGAGTTCACCGACGCCTCGGGCGCCGTGGTGGAGCGGATTCCGCACGCGTTCATGCAGGACTCGAACGTGAACCGCAGGTCCGGCGAGCCGACGACCTCGCAGGCGGTGGAGTACGGTCTCTCGCGGTCCGGCGACGACTGGATCCTGACCATGACGGCGGACCGTTCGTGGCTGGGCGCCAAGGACCGGGTGTGGCCGGTCACGGTGGACCCGACGCTGGCCGTGAGCGACAGCACGTACGCCGAGAGCAACCTCTCGGGCGACCACTCCACGGAGGACGTGCTCAAGGTCGGCTCCTACGACTCCGGCACGCACAGCGCCAACTCGTTCCTGCACCTGACGGGTCTGACCGGCATGATCACCGGTCAGACCGTGTCGGCGGCGAGCCTGCACCTTTTCGACATCTGGGCCGCGACCTGTACCGCTGAGCCGTTCTCCGTCGCCCCGATCAGTGCCTCGTGGTCGGGTTCGGGGGTGACGTCCTACCCGGGCCCGGCGTACGACAGCCCCGCGCTGGGACAGCTGACGGCCAACCCGGGTGCCGCGTGCACCAACTCCGGCGGTTCGCGGACCACGGGTACGTGGATGAACGTGCCGCTGAACACCACCTGGTTCAACGGCATCGCCGGCGGAACGGTCAGCAACCACGGTCTCGCGCTGTACTCGACGAACACCGACGCCCTGCACTGGAAGCAGTTCGACTCGGTCAACGCCCCCACCAGCTACCGGCCCTACCTGGACCTGACGCTGAACGGGAACGTCGCCCCGCAGATCGACGCCTCCTACCCGCCGGACAACTACAACACCCAGACGCTGAAGCCCGAACTGGTGGCGTACGGCTACGACTCGGACAACTACCCGGGTTCGGCGCTGAAGTACCAGTTCCAGCTCCTGGACGCCTCCACCGGTGCGGTGATCTCCGACTCGGGGCTGATCTCCGGTGGTGACTGGACCGTCCCCTCGGGGAAGATGACCTGGGGCGGCACCTACCTGTGGCAGGTGCGCAGCTACGACAGCCTGCTGTACTCGCCGTGGACGCAGAGCGAGCTCACGGCCGTGGTGCCGCAGCCTGTGGTGACCTCGGGTCTGTCGCAGAACACCGACGGACACGACTTCGATCCGAGCGTCGGCAACTACACCACCTCCGACACCGACGCCGACGTGCAGACGGTCGGCCCGTCGCTGTCGGTCGAGCGTGACTACAACTCCCTGGACCCGCGGGTGGACGGCGCGTTCGGCGCGGGCTGGTCGACGGTCGCGGACATGGAGGCCGCGGAGGTGAAAGACTCCTCGGGCGCGGTGGCGAGTGTCAACATCACGTACCCCGACGGTTCGCAGGTCGGGTTCGGCAAGAACGCCGACGGCTCCTTCACTCCGCCGCCGGGGCGCTGGGCGTCCCTGACCGCGACCACCACGCCGGCCGGCTACAAGCTGGTGGACAAGGACGACACCGCCTACCTCTTCCAGAAGGGGATCACGGGCAGGACGGGCGCGTACGCGATCACCTCGATCACGGACTACGCCGGCCGCGCGGAGACATTCGACTACAGTTCCGGCCCGCTCACCAAGATCACTTCGCAGGTCTCGGGCCGCACGCTGAACTTCACCTGGTCGAAGCCCGCGGGCGCGACCGTCTCCCACGTGGCGACGGTGGCGACCGATCCCGCGACGGCGGGGAACTCCAGCACCGTCGAGACCTGGAGTTACGGCTACAGCGGCGACAATCTGACCTCGGTCTGCCCGCCTGCCGACCCCACGCACTGCACCACCTACGGCTACGCCGCCGGCAACCATTACCGGACCACCGTGCTGGACGCGGACCCGTTCGCGTACTGGCGCATGGGTGAGACGTCCGGCACGACAGCCGCCGACGGTGTGGACACCAACGAGGGCAACGTCAACGGCACTTACCACAACGTCACCCTGGGCTCGGCCGGGCCGCTGGCGAGCAGCCACGCCGCGTCGTTCAACGGCACCAGCTCGTACCTGTCGATCCCGGGCACGCCGGGCGCGACGCGCACGTACGCGTCGGTGTCGCTCTGGTTCAAGACGTCCCAGGCCGGCGGTGTGCTGTTCTACTACGGTGACAAGCCGCTGACCGACTCCGACCCGGTCGCGAACACCAAGTACAACACCCCGGCGATCTACATCGGCACCAACGGCAAGCTGCACGGCTGCTTCGCGACGACCGCCGGCTGCAGCGCCCCGATCCAGTCCGCGACCACGGTCAACAACAACGCCTGGCACCAGGTGGTCCTCACCTCCGCGGGCAACACCCAGTCGATGTACCTCGACGGCGCCCTGGCCGGAACCCTGGCCGGCAGCCTGTGGTCCTGGAACCAGCCGTACGTCACCTTCGGCGCGGGTGTGGACACCCACGGCTGGCCCGACATGCCCTCCGACACCCTCGGCCACTACAGCGGTCTGATGGGCGAGGCGGCGATCTTCAACAAGCCGCTGGACGCGGCGACGATCACCAACCAGTACGCGGCGGCCACGACGTCCGCGAAGGTGCTGCAGACCATCACGCTGCCCTCGGGCAAGACCCAGAACGGCGTGCAGTACAACGCGGTCGACGACACCATCTCCCAGGAGACGGACAACAACGGCGGCGTCTGGAAGCTGACCCCGCCCACGGTCACCGGATCCTCGCAGGTCTACCGCTCCGCGGTGATGGGTGCCGGACCCTCCGGCTACTGGCGGCTGAGCGACACCTCGGGTTCCGCCGGGGCCAACGAGGTCAACACCGGCCACGCCACCTACAACAATGTCACCCTCAACGCCGCCGGCCCGTTCGGCGCCAGTGACGTGAAGGCGGCGTCGTTCGCGAAGGCCTCCAGCTCCTGGGCGAGCCCCGGCACGTCGGAGGTCGACACCTCCAAGAGCTTCAGCGTCTCGGCCTGGGTGAACCTCGCATCCACCACCAGTAACTACACGGCCGTCAGCCAGGACGGCACGTACCACGCCGGGTTCTACCTCGGTTACGAGCACACCCAGAACAAGTGGGCGCTGCGGGTTCCGACGGCTGACTCCTCGAGCGGCAGCCTGACCACGCAGGCCGTGTACTCGACCGCCATCGCGGCGACCGGCCAGTGGACCCACCTCGCGGCCAGCTACGACGCCACGAGCGGCCAGCTCGCGCTCTACGTCAACGGCACGCTCCAGGGCACGATCGCACGGCCGAACGTGTGGTCCGCGACGGGCGCCCTGCAGATCGGACGCGCCCTGTACGCGGGGAACGAGGGCGACTACTGGGACGGATCGCTCGCCGAGGTCGCGGTCTTCCGTTCGGCCCTGAGCGCCGCCCAGGTGACGCAGCAGTGGTCGGCGTACAAGGCCTCCTCCGGTGTCGCGCCGGTGCGGACGGTGAAGATCCAGGTGCCGACCACCGACGGGTCGACGAAGTACATCACCTACGGCTACGACGTCGACAACGGGGACCGGGTCCTCTTCCAGACGGACGCCCTGGGCAACCGCACCACCTACGGCTACGACACCTCCGGCTTCCTCTACACCACCACCGACCCGGACGGGAACACGACCACCACCGGTCACGACGTGCGTGGCAACGTGGTGTCGAAGACGACGTGCCAGGACCAGTCGCAGAACCTGTGCGCGACGGAGTACTACACCTACTATCCGGACGACACGACGGCGAACCCGACGCCGGACCCGCGCAACGACCTGATGCTCACCGAGCGGGACGGGCGCTCCTCCGGTCCGACGGACAACACGTACTTGACGAGCTACGGCTACGACCAGTACGGCAACCAGACGACGGTGACCACCCCGCCGGTGCCGGGCTTCCCGGCCGGCCGGACCACGACGACGACCTACACCACGGCGACCACGGCCGCCGCGGACAGCGGGTACGCCCCGGCGTACCTGGAGGCGTCCGTCGTCACGCCGGGTGGCGCGACCACGACGTACACCTACAACCACAACGGTGACCTGGCGCGGCAGACGGACGCCAACGGCGCGTCGGTGAAATTCGGTTACGACAACATCGGCCGGAAGCTGAGCAGCACCGAGATATCGGACAGCTACCCGGCGGGTCTGACGACGTCGTACACGTACGACAAGGACGATCAGGTCGTCTCCGAGACCGACCCGCCCGTCCTCGACCGCGTGACCAGCGCGACCCACACCGCGCAGACGACGACGGTCTACGACACCGACGGCAACCCTCTCTCCGAGACGATCAAGGACCTGACCGGCGGGGACGGACAGCGCCGCACCGAGTGGACCTACGACTCGGGCAACCGCATGGCCACCAAGTCGGAGGTCTCGGCCTTCAACGCGGACGGCTCGGACAAGACGCTCCTGACCACGACCTACACGCACGACGTGTATGGCAACGTGGTCACCGAGGTCGACCCGTCGGGGAACGAGACGGACTACACCTTCGACGCCGACAACCGTGGGATCACCACCACGCAACCCGGCTACACAGGTGACCCGGACAACCCGTCCCCCGCGCGCACCCTGACGCTGGACTCGCGGGCGTACGACCCGGCGGGACGTCTCGCCTCGGTCACGAACTCGATGGGCTTCACGACGTCCTACACCTACACGGACAACGGGCTCCCGGCGACGATCACGCGCACGGACGCGGTGACGGACCCGGCCCACCCGAAGTCGTTCGTGGACCAGGTCAACACCTACGACGCCGCCGACAACCTGATCAAGCAGGTCTCCGACGACGGCGCGGCCACGACCACCTTCGCGGTGGACGCGGCGTCCCGCACGACCACCACGACGCTGGACCCCACGGGGTTGAACCGCAGCGACACGGTGTCGTACGACCCGGACGACCACGTGGTCACGTCCACGCACACCGGCGCCTCCGGTACGCCCGAGACGACGTCGTACTCCTACGACGCGCTCGGCAACACCCTCTCGGCGACGGTGCACGACGCCAACACCGCGCCGGTCGGCCGCTGGAAGCTGAACGAGACGTCCGGAACCAACGCGGCCGACTCCTCCGGGGCGAACAACCCCGCGACCGCCGCGAGCGGTGTGACGAGGTCGACCGACCACGGCGGCAGCGCCGTGTTCAACGGCACGTCCACGTCGTACGCGGAGACCGCGAGTCCGGTCGTGGACACCGCGACGGGCTACACCGTCTCGGCGTGGGTCAAGCTCGGCTCCTCGGCGAGCAACTCCACGTTCGTCTCCCAGAACGGCACCACCACCAGCGGCTTCCAGCTGTACTACTCCTCCGCGTCCAACGCCTGGGCGTTCGGTGGTCACGCCAGTGACACCACCGGCGCCGCCTGGACCGCTGCGTACGGCGGCACTCCTGTCCTGGGTCAGTGGACCCACCTGACCGGTGTATACAACGCCGCGGCGAGCCAGTTCGAGCTCTACGTCAACGGTGCTCTGGTCAACACGAAGGCCTTCACGACCCCGTGGAACGCCACCGGCACCTTCGACATCGCCCGGAAGAAGTCCGCGGGCACCTGGGGCGAGTACGCCAACGGCTCGATATCCGATGTCCAGGCCTACTCCAGCGCACTGTCCGCCACGCAGGTCTCGAGCCTGTACGGCGGGACGCTCCCTGCGGCGAACTCGACCGTGCACACCACGCGGGCGGACCTGGACCAGCGGGGACTCCCGCTGTGGCAGGCCGACGCGAACGGCAACGTCACGTCCTACGCCTACGACGAGGCCGGGAACCTCGCGGTCACGACGGCGCCGACGGCGAACTCGGAGACGGTCGACGCGGCGACGGGCACCTCGACCGTCGGGGCCTCGCACCCGATCGCGTACACCGGTTACAACACCTTCGGCGAGGTGGCGGAGACCAAGGACCCGAACGGCAACGTCGTCACGACCGGGTACGACCCGCTGGGTCAGCAGGTCTCGCAGACCATGCCCACGTACACGCCGCCGGGTTCCTCGACGCCGATCACGCCGGTGACCTCGACGCAGTACAACACCGCCGGTCAGATCACCTCCGAGACCGACCCGCTGGGCAAGGTCACGTCCTACACCTACGACCAGCTCGGCGACCAGGTCGACGAGACACTGCCGGGCGGACGCACGACCCACTCCGCCTACGACACCAACGGTGACCTGCTGTCGGTGACCGACCCCACCGGCGCGGTGACCCAGGCCACCTACGACTACCTGGGCCACCAGCTCACCGCCACGCAGGTCGAGCGCCGGCCGTCGCAGGCCGCGTACACGACCACCAACCACTACGACGCCCCCGGCGGCCTGCTGTCGTCGTCGGTCTCGCCGGACGGTGTGACCACGTCGTTCACCTACAACGCGGCCGGTGAGCAGACCACGGTCGTGGACGGGGCGAACAACACCACCCAGTTCAGCTACGACCTGGACGGCAGGCAGACCAAGGTCACCAACCCCGACGGCACCTTCTCGACGACCACGTACGACGCCTTCGGCAACGCGGTCGGCACCGGGGAGTACGACGCCACCTCGATGCTGCGCCGCACCACCTCCGCGCAGTACGACCCGGAGGGCAACCTGACGTCCTCCACGGACGGCAACGGCCACACCACCACCTTCGCCTACGACGCGACGGGAATGATGACCAAGGAGGTCCAGCCGGTAGCGGCCGGACAGTTCATCACCACCTCCTTCGGCTACGACCCGGCCGGCAACCTCACCCGGTTCACCGACGGCAACGGCTACGACTCCTCCGGCAACCCCGTCGCCGGACACGACTGGCTGACCACGTACAACAAGTGGGGCCTGCCGGAGTCGCAGATCGAGCCGTCCACGCCTGCCTACCCGGCGGTCGCGGACCGGACCTACACCACCGTCTACGACGCCGACGCGCGGGTGACGCAGCAGATGTCCCCCGGCGGCGTGTCCGTCGTCGACTCCTACGACTCGACCACAGGAGACCTGACCAGGCAGACCGGCACCGGCGCCGAGGCGGCGACCGCGGACCACACCTTCGGCTACGACGCCGACGGCCGCATCACCTCCGCCGCCGCTCCGAACACGGACGACACCTTCACCTACGACGACCGTGGCAACCTGCTCACCACCGCAGGACCGTCGGGAACCTCATCCTTCGCCTACGGCGGCGACGGGGAGATGACCAGGCGCACCGACGCGGCGGGCACCTCCACCTACGGTTACGACACCGCGGGTCGGCTGAAGACCATCGCCGACGCCGCCACCGGGTCCACCGCCACCGTCAGCTACAACACGATGTCGCTGCCGTCGTCCATCTCCTACGGGACCGGCAAGGCGAACCGCACCCTGCAGTACGACTGGGCGCACCGGCTCACCAGCGACACCCTCACCAAGCCGGCGGGCGGGACCGAGGCATCGGTCACCTACGGCTACGACCTGAACGACAACGAGACCTCCAAGACCACCACCGGATTCTCGGGGGCCGCGACCAACACCTACACCTACGACTGGGCCGACCGGCTCTCCTCCTGGAACAACGGCACCACCACGACCACCTACGGCTACGACAACGCGGGCAACCGCACCAGAGTCGGCGCGGACACCTACACGTACAACGCCCGCAACGAACTGACGTCGGACGGCCACAGCACCTACAGCTACACCGCCCGTGGCACCCTGCGCTCCGTCACCGACGCACAGAGCCAGACCACGAGCACCACGGCGGACGCCTTCAACCGGGTGATCACCTCCGGTGGGAAGACGTACGCGTACGACGGACTGGACCGGATGGTCACCGCTAACAACGGGGGCACCAACCAGACCTTCGCCTACACCGGTATCGCCAACGATCTGGCCTCCGACGGCACCGCCACCTACAGTCGCGACCCCGGTGGCGCACTGATCGGCATCAACGCCGGCGGCACCAAGGTGCTGGCCATGACCGACGTGCACGACGACGTGGTCGGCCAGTTCACCGACGCCGGCACGGCGCTGACCGGATCGACCACCTACGACCCGTTCGGCAAGGTCCTCGCCACACAGAGCATGGTCGGGGCCCTGGGCTACCAGTCGGAGTGGACCGACCCGGACACCTCCCAGGTCGACATGGCCGCCCGTTGGTACAACCCCAACATCGGCCAGTTCTCCTCCCGGGACACCGTCGCCAACAACCCCATCCCGGACTCGGTCGCCGCGGACCGCTTCGCCTACGGCGACGACAACCCGCTGACCAACACCGACCCGACCGGCCACTGGTCGTTGTGGGGCGCGGTGAAGTCCATCAAGAAGAAGGCCTCCCACGCCTGGCACCACTCCAGCCTGCGCCGTCACCTGAAGTCGGCCGTCAAGCACGTCAAGAACTTCGTGAAGCAGGTGAAGAAGCACGGACTGAAGGCCGCGATCAAGAAGGTCGCCAAGCACTACGCGAGGAAGGTGGTCAAGTACGTCCGTGACCACCATCCCACCCTCTACCACTACGCCAAGCACTACTACCACCGTGCCCGGCAGATCGTGCACCATGCGATCAAGAGCGCGAAACGGCACTACCATCACGCCGTCGCACAGCTCAAACAAGCCGGCAAGCGGATCGGCGGTGCGCTGAAGAAGGCCAAGAAGGCCGCGTCCGCGTTCATCAAGAAGCACAAGACCGCCATCGTCGGAACTCTCGTCGCACTGGCAGTCGTCGGTGCGGCCGTCTGTGTCGTCGCCACCGCCGGCGCCTGCATCGGAGCCATCGGCGGCGCCATGCTCGAGGGCGTCGCGATGGGAGGCGCAGAAGGCGCACTCGCCGGCGGCATCACAGCCGCTATCGCGGAAGGCGGTTCAGCCCTCATCGGCGCCGGCGTCGCAGCCACAGCGGGCGGAGGCGCACTCGCGGTCGAGGCGGCTGCGGGCGAGGAAGGGGCAGCGGGTTCGTCCGCGGCCAAGTCGGTCAGCTCCGCCTCGCCGAGGTCGGCCGGAGGATCCTCCAAGGTCGGAGGCGGCGCCAAGGGCGACGAGGGCGGCGGCCTCAAGGCACCCAGGAAGGGGTCGTCCGAGACGCGGACGTGCGGCTGCAGGTGCAGCTTCTCCCCAGACACCAAGGTCCTGATGGGAGACGGCAAGACCAAGGCGATCGGCAAGATCAAGGTCGGCGACAAGGTCGAGGCCGCGAGCGCCAAGACGGGTAAGCACGAGGGCGTCCGCACAGTCCAGCACGTACTGATCAACCACGACCGTGACCTGCTCGACCTGACCGTCCGCACGAAGGGCGGCCCTACCGCCACCCTCCACACCACGGCCAACCATCCCTTCTGGAACGACACCACCCACACATGGGTTGCCGCTGGTGAACTTCACCAAGGTGATGCCCTCAACACGGCCACCAATGGCCACGTCTACGTCGTCGCCACCCGTATAACCCCAGGTGCGGCGAACCGTTGGAACCTTACCGTCCAGCAACTCCACACGTACTATGTGCTGGCAGGTGCGACGCCAGTCCTGGTGCACAACAAGGGGTGCGACGACGACGAGGACGGCGGCAACTGGACTCCTAACGAGGAGTACTCGCACAAGGAAACCAAGGGACGCCACGAAGCAAACGAGGAATACTACTCGGTCAACCCGGAAACTCACGATCTGGTGACCGAGTATCTCAACAACCCCAACATGCCGCCGCGGGCAAATCCGGACGGAAGCGTCGACAAGTTCACGGGAGCAGACCTCACCAAGCAGCAGAAGAGATTCTGGGGATCCTGGAAGGATTCACCGATCTACTGGAACGGTAAACCGGGCAACCAGATACGGATCATGGTGAATCCAAACACTGGCGAGATCGCCTACTTCCCGCTGACAAGTAAAGGCGTGCACAACTACGGGTCGCCAAGGATTTACAAGTGGAGGTAGCCTGAAGTGAGCAGTGCACGGAATCCCTTGAGGGGTTCCGTGCACCGCTTCATCTCATCATCTGTTAATTTTGTCTGAGGTTTTCCCAGAAAGGCCGCCATGATGGACCACCTTGAGCGCCTTGCTCCCGGCGGACTGATTTACCTAGAAATGATGGACCTGGAGCATCCGCTCATCCCACCAACACTCGCCACTCGGGCCTCGGGGTATCCGCCGGCATCCGGAAAATGGCCCCGATCGGTCGTCGACAGCGGAAATCCGGATTTCGTCACCATGGCGAACAAAGGCTGGTTCGACCTTTCCCGTGAAGGAGGTCTTTTCGCTGCCGATCGGGAATTCCTCGTAGCCACCGAGACTCACGACGGAGACTGGTGGTGGGCGCGCGTCAGGCTGGCCGAGTCCTGGGATATCATGGGTGCGGGGTCCGCTGCCGCACTCGGAATCGGTTTCGGTGCACCAGAGTTCGCAATGCTGTCACTGACCGGAGACGTCATCGTTTGTGGCACTACGGGGGATTCTTCGATCGGCACTGTCCTGGTGAATGACTTCCGCACCCTCACCGGCCTTCGCGAACTCGCGAAGTGGAAAGCAGAGTGGCGGGGGACACCTCAACAGGAGCGGTCGGCTTCCCGGAGATGGCTTGAGTCCATCGGGCACCGAGGTGAATGAGGCGATGATCGCCCGCATAACGTTTTTCTAGTCGATCAATTTTCGACATCGACTCCATCAATTGGCGAATGGCCCTGCCGGATTTTTCCCTGGCGGGGCCAGTTTCGCGTTGGCCGATAAAACCATCCACATCCTCGCGAGCTCCACGCGAGAAGCCGGAAACCGGTCTGGGCCATCGGGCATGGGTGACGCTCGGAAGCGGTCAGGCGGGCTGCCAGAGTTCGATGCGGTTGCCCTCCGGGTCGGCCGGACAAAGAAAGAAGGAAAAAAGAGTGACGGCCGACTTTCCACAGGAACTTGCGGAAAAGCTCTCCCGTGCCGGATTCGCCTTCCTGGAAGTGGTCGACACTCGGGACGATCTCGTTCCCTATCTCGTCGCGCGGTATGTGACGTACCTGCAGTTGGAAGACGGCCGCTCGGACGTCGTCATCGAACATGGCGATCCGAACCTGGGTGCCAGGTTCAACGCGGAATGGGAGCGTGCGGCCCAGGAGTGCGGCCTTTTCTCGACAGCGAGTGACGGTCGCCAGGAATTTCTGCTCGGCTTGGACATTTCGGCCGATGCGCCGGATGCGGAAGACGAGGAGAATCCTCCCGCCTATCGATGGGTGCGTGTCCTGCTCCGCGACGATTGGGACATCGCCGGCGTCGGCTGTGCGAACGGAGTCTTCGGATCGGGCGAGAACAACCCGACCTTCGCCGCGACGTCGTTGAGCGGTGACGTGGTGATGGTCGCCGGATACTGGCAGGTCGGTATCGGGTTCACTCTCGCTTCGCACCCTGAACGCATCGCGACGCTGCGGGAGCACGCGAAGCGCATCGCATCCTACGAGCACGTCGAACCTGCGCAACGGCAGTGGGCCGAACGCTGGCTCGCCCACAATCAGGCACGATGACGCAAGTGAAGCCCTCCGGAAGCTTTCAGGAGGGCTTCACTTTTTTCACCGGCCCGTGCGGAAGCGGTCGGGCGGGCCGCATCGCGTCCAGGTCGCGGACGCGGAAGGTGAGCTCCGTCCGCTGGGTGGGGGACCACAGGCCACTCGTCGCCATCCTCAGCGGAGCGGGTATCTCCACCGACGCGGGAATTCCGGACTACCGCGGCCCGAACGAACGGAACACCCGATCGACGCCGATGTGTGGGAGAGTCAGCGCCGGGAGCGCTGACGCGATTCGTCTACTCGCGCCACCCCACGGAAGCCCCGCTCGACCACATCGAGCGGGGCTCAAGAACAACTTCTGGGGCCGCTGCCTCGACAGCAATGACCGGGGCGACGTCTACCCCCTGCGCTGTAACGGCGGCTCATACCAGAAGCGGCGCACCGTCCAGCCCGCCGCCCGCAGCGCCATCATGCTCCAAAGCGTCGGCACGGGCCGCTGCCTCTATCAGCAGGACAACGGCTACAACCGCACTGCCCGCTGCGACCGAGGCGCCCAGAACCAGCGCTTCACCATCGGCTGAACGGATCTCTCGACCGCTTCAAGATGCCGCCAGGCGAGCTCGTTACGGCCTGCGGCCCCCTTTTGAGTGCTCCCGCGGCGTGCCGGTGGCCCCGAAGGGCGGTGGAGTCGACCGATACGGTCCAGCCGATGTCGTCAGCGGCATCCGTTGCGGCGAGGACGGCGGCGCAGATCTTCTCCCACATGCCGTCCACGGCCCACCTGATCAGTCGCTTATGGGCCGTCTTGAACGAGCCGAGCTCCTCGGGAAGGGTCCCGTCAGGGCGAGTGCGGTCCTTCCTCGCCATGACCTCGAGCGTGCCGCGGTGATCGGCCCAGCGCCGTCCCCGGACCGAATCTGCCGGCATGAGCGGCCCGACCCCGTCCCACATGGCATCAGTGATCTTGCTCTTGAAAAGGCTTAGCTGCCCGGAAGTTGTGATGCGAAAATCAGTTCGCAACTTGATCCACATCCGTTTCCCGGGGGTCCGCATGTACGTCGCCTCGCTGCTGCCGTTGACCACGGCCCGGTTGTCGCTGCGTCTGTTCACTCCCGGCGACGCCGATGACCTGTACGCCTACCAGAGCCTGCCGAGCGTGGCGCGCTACTTGTACCGGCCGGCGCACACGCGTGAGCGCAGCGAGCAAGTTGCCGCCGAACGCGCGGCGCAGACGGCCTGGCGCGCCGACGGCGACAAGCTGGCGCTCGCTGTCTGCCGACGCGATGAGAGCGCCGTCATTGGCGAGGTGAGCCTCGCGCTGGCCGATGCCCGCGCCGCCCAGGCCGAGATCGGCTGGACTCTCCACCCGCGTCACCAGGGGCACGGCTACGCGACCGAGGCGGCCGCGGCGCTGGCCCGGTTTGCCTTCGACACCCTGGGCGTGCACCGGCTCTACGCACGGCTGGATGTGGAAAACACCGGGTCTGTGCGGGTCTGTGAGCACCTCGGGATGCGTCGGGAGGCGCACCTGGTCGAGAACGACCTCGACGGCGATCGCTGGGGCAGCGAGTACATCTACGCGGCGCTGTCCGCGGATCTTGGCAGTCGATCAGTTGACTGAGCCCGACGCCGCCTCCTGCTCGTGGTCCTCCACGGATGATCTTCTCCGCGGACTCCCGCGCACGACCGCACGAGTACCCCGGGGGCTGGTCACATCAGCGGGTGGCCGATGTCCGGCATCGTCACCACAGCCACGCATTGGAGTGCCGCACGTGAGACAGGGCGCGGGCATCCCGGCACGCGTCAGCGTTACCGATCCGGCTCTGCCTGGAGCGGTGGGTTGCCGCCCACGGGCTCATCGCCCTCGGGCTCCTGGTCCCGAAGGAACCATGACGCCCAGCAGTCGGCCGCGGCACCGTGAGGGCACCTGCGCCATATGAATCGGTACCATACGACGTATGGAGAAGAAGGCGAGGCGTCCTCCACGGGGAACGAGGAAGAGGGACGTGCCTCTGAGCGAGCTCGGGATCTACGCCGCCGCTCTGCGACTGATCGACGCCGACGGCGTCGAGGCGCTCACCATGCGCAAACTGGCTACCGAGCTCGACGCGAACCCGATGTCGCTGTACTACCACGTGCCGAACAAGGAAGCCGTGATGCGCGGCGTGACGCAGATGGTCGGCGCCCAGTTCCGCACCGTCACGCCTGAGGACGCTCCTTGGCAGGAGCGTCTCCGCCTGCTCGCGGCAGACCTCCGGACCCTGGCACACCGTCACCCCAGATTGATGGCCTACTCGTTCAGCCGTCAGCCCGACTTCCTCCACTCCGACGACCCGTTCTGGATCGCGCTCACCGAGTCCGTGGAGGCTGCCGGAGTTCCGAAGTCAGAAGTCTCGAACATCGCAGCACTGTTGGTCGCCGTCGTCTTCGGTGTCCTTTCCGCCGAACTCAACGGCTCGCTCCGCCGGTGGTCGGCCCTTGAGCCCCACGGTCTCGACGGTTGCGAAGACGGCGCTGGGGATGCTGGCCCTGACTCTGCGGACATGGCGCCTGAAGGTCCTGACCAAGACCACATATTCCGTCTCCTGATGGACATGTTGATCACGGGTCTGGAAGGCCGGTTTCCCAACGATCGTGACGACCCGGACGCCGGTCCGTGAGCCAGCCCTTTTCAGGCGCCGGGCCTTGAGTTGTCCCCCAGTCGGGCGAAGTGGCCATGCCGCCGAGCACTCCCGCCATGGGTGTGAGGCAACATCCCCGTACCGGGACGGCAGCACCTGATCGCCACACGGCCACGGCCGCTTTCTCGGCCCGCCAACTGGCGCGCGCCATGGCCGAGTGACGCACGCAGGATGCCGGCGCATCCGGTGTGCGTCACAGGGCGGCCGTCGACGTGAGGACGGGTCCGCCGAGGAGCCGGCGCGGCTCAGTCCGAGGAGGCTTCGACGCCGAGTCGCTGAGCGACCTGCTCGGCGGTGCGCAGACCCGTCAGGACGGCACCGTTCAGGGTTCCGACCCACTCGCCTGCGGTTTCGGTGCCGGACCAGTGGATACGCCCGTGAGGCTCGGTGAGGGCGCTGCCGTAGTTCACGGATGCGTAGGGAGCCACAGCGGGGTGCGGGCCACCAGGGGCGAACGGTTCTGCGCCCCAGCAATGATCCACGTAGTCGATGGGGCTACTCGCCTGGGCGCCGTACAAGTCGACCAACTGCTCGATGACTCGGCTACTTCGAATTTCCGGGCTGAAGCCGTCATACACACGGGGTGCACAGAAGACCATCAGGATGCCCGGTCCGTCGTCCGGCGACACGTCGAAGGTGATGAACGCCGTTCCGGTATCGGTCAGTGCCTCACCCGAGAGCCCCTCAGCCCGCCAGAAGGGCTTCTCATAGGCAACGAACGCCTTGCTCAGCGCGCCCATGGGCCACGTCCTCGTGAGCCGCTGGGTCTTTTCCGGCAGGGCCGGTCGGAACTCCACGTAGGCACGGTGTTCGGGGGCGGCGGTGACGATGGCGTACTTGGCGCTGATGACAGCCGAGTCGGTGTGGACCGTGACTCCGTCATCGTCCTGGGAGATCCGGCGAACACGAGTGTTCAGAACGACCCTGTCGCCGAGCCGTTCGGCGAGCCGTTCGGCGATCTCCTGAGTGGTTTCGGTGATCCGGTCCTGCTGCTGCCCGCCTTCGACGGCGAGCATGTGGTCGAGCCCCCCGACAGCTTGGACATAGCGCAGCACGTGCAGCAGCGACACGTCTCCCGGGTTGCAGCCCCACTGCACCTTGCTGGCGATGGTCATCAGCGCACGGGTGCTCGTCGCCGCCTGCTGCTGGTCGAGCCACTCGCCGAACGAGATCGAGTCGAGCCCCTCGGCGTTGGGGGACTTCCAGGCGGCGTCGACGTCGATGGTCTCCAGCAGCTCGTCCATCGCCACCTGAACGCGGCCCAGGTCCTCCAGGTCCACGGGGTCGACCACCGGCAAGGTGCCCGTCCACGTGCGCCGCTGCCCGGCCATCCACAGGACATTGAGACCTTCGTGGAACTGAGCGATCGTAGAACACCCCAACCGCATCGCGAGGTCACGGATCGCGGTGTGGCGCTCGGCGACCCACGTGGCCCCGAGGTCGACCTTGACCCCGGCCACCTCGCCCGAGAACGAACGGCCGCCGACACGGTCCCGACCTTCCAGGACCAGGACGGACACACCCCTGCTCATAAGCCGCTCTGCGGCGCTCAGGCCAGCGAAGCCTGCACCGACAATCACGACGTCGACTGACGCGACCTTGACGAAGCGGCGGAAGTGACCGCTGACTGCCCATGGCGAGGACGGGCAGCGCGCCCGCATCAAGCTCCTGAAACCACCGGCGACTGCCGACGCGGCCACTGCGCGGGCCTATACGGCCTAAGCGGGGTGGGGCAGAGCTGGGGGGTTCTGTCAGTACCTGTAACGGCAGTGCCTTCCCCGGGCCTGTGAGCTGCGGTTTCCTCGATGGTGACAGCGGATGCGGTCCCGGTGCGCAGGCGGTGGGAACCCGCCTGCGGTGCTGTTCGGCCTGGTGCGGCCGACAGTGAGCAACGCCGCATCCATGTGTTCGACATAACGCAGGGAGTCACCTCATGGCGAAGCAGTCTGCGCCGCAGGAGCTGGCCGGTATCGCGCCGAAGCTCGCCGAGATCACCGACAACGTGCTGTTCTCAGACGTCTGGGAGCGGCCCGGCCTGTCGCCGCGGGACCGCAGCCTGGTCACGGTCAGCGTATTGGCCGCTCTGTACCGCAGCGAGCAGCTGCCCTACCACCTCGGTGTGGCCCTCGCCAACGGGCTCACAGTGGAGGAGCTGTCCGAGGCGATCACCCACCTGGCCTTCTACGCCGGGTGGCCCAACGCCATGACCGCGATCACCCAGCTCAAGAAGATCGCCGACGAGCGGGCCGCCTGATTCACCGGCACGACCAGCACAACGACGACGCCCCGCACGGTCAGCGGTGCGTGCCGAATCCAACGGAGAGAACGAGATGGCTGACAACGGATTTGATCAGATCTTCCCGCTCGGGGAGAAGAACGATGCCTTCGCGCAGTACTTCATCGGCCAGAGCTATCTGGCTCCGCTCGCCTCGGGGAGCGTTCCGGTCAGCAATGTCTCCTTCGAGCCGGGGTGCCGCAACAACTGGCACATCCACCACGGCACGGGGGGCGGCGGTGACCAGATCCTGCTGTGCACGGCGGGCAGCGGCTGGTACCAGGCCGAGGGCGACGACCCCGTCAGCATGGAGCCGGGAACGGTGGTCCGCGTCCCGGCGGGCACGAAGCACTGGCACGGTGCGAAGGCCGACTCGTGGTTCTCCCACGTCGCCTTCATCACGCCGGGCCAAGACGTCAGCAATGAATGGCTCGAGCCGGTCACTGACGAGGTGTACGGCAGGCTGCCGAAGAACGGAGCGAACGCATGACCATCCTGGACGAGACCTACACGCTGGCAGGCGGCGTCGAGATTCCCAAGCTGGGGCTCGGCACCTGGTTCATCGACGACGACCAGGCGGCCCACGCGGTCCGGGCAGCCGTTCAGATCGGCTATCGCAACATCGACACCGCCCAGGCGTACGGCAACGAGCGCGGCGTCGGCGAGGGCGTGCGCACCGCCGCAGTACCCCGCGACGAGCTGTTCGTCTCGACCAAACTCGCCGCCGATATCAAGGACTACGACCAGGCGCTCGCCGCGGTCGACGGCTCTCTTCGGAAGCTGGGCCTGGACCACATCGACCTGATGCTCATCCACAGCCCACAGCCGTGGGACGACTTCCGCGGCGGCGACTACGCCGAGGGCAACCGCGCAGCATGGCGCGCGCTCGAAGAGGCGCACCAGGCCGGCAAGATCCTTTCCATCGGGGTGTCCAACTTCCAGCAGCACGACCTGGAGAACATCCTCCAGGACGCGACCGTCGTGCCACACGTGAACCAGCTGCTCGTGCACGCCGGCAACACGCCCTCCGACCTCCTGGCCTATTGCGAGGACAAGCAGATCCTCGTCGAGGCGTACTCGCCGATCGCGCACGGGGCGATCCTGGAGAACGCCGAGGTCAAGGCGATGGCCGAGAAGTATGGCGTGTCCGTCCCCCAGCTGTGCATCCGCTACACCCTTCAGCTGGGCACGGTCTCGCTGCCCAAGACGGCGAACCCCGAGCACATGCGGTCCAACGCCCAGGTCGACTTCGAGATCTCCGGCGATGACATGGATGTGCTGCGAGACCTGCGCGACGTGGACTACGGCGAGCACAGCGCCTTCCCGGTCTACAGCGGCAGGTGACACCACACGAGCGTCATCCCGGGCCGGCACGGGTCGGCCACGACGCACCGAGCCGGACGCATCCGCGCCCGGCGACCAAGACGCGGCGATCGACGTCGAGCAGCTGCTCTACCCCACGTCCCGTGCGGCGCCACCCGCCTTCCTTCGGTGTCCGACGCCGGACAACCCGCTCAGGCCGTGCCGCCCCCAACCTCTGAACAGGACTTCCACCTGATGAACCCCATCTACGACTTCACCGGCCAGGTCGCCCTGGTCACCGGTGCCGCCTCCGGCATGGGCCTGGCCACCGCCCGCGCTTTCGCACAGTCCGGCGCGGCCGTCGCCCTCGCGGACCTCGACCGTGCCGCCGCCGAACGCGCCGCCCAGGAACTGACCGACGCCGGCCACCGGGCCCTCGGCCTCGCATGCGACGTGGCCGACGAGGAGCAGGCCGCTGCCATGGTCGCGCGCACCGTGGAGACCTTCGGGCGCCTGGACATGGCCTTCAACAACGCCGGTATCCAGGTCCCTCCCGCCGACGCCGCTGACGAGACGGCGGCAGACTTCGACCGCGTCAACGCCGTCAATCTGCGTGGCATCTGGGCCTGCCAGAAACACGAATTGCGGCAGATGCGCGCCCAGGGCTCCGGCGCCATCGTGAACTGTTCCTCCCTCGGCGGCCTGGTCGGCCTGCCCGAACGCGCCGCCTACCACGCTTCCAAGCACGGTGTGATCGGCCTGACCCGCAGCGCGGCTGTCGAGTACGCGGCCAGGGGCGTGCGGATCAACGCGGTGTGCCCCGGCACGATCGACACCCCGATGGTCGCCGACATGCTCGAAGGGCAGGCGGAGGCCATGGCCGAGATCATGAAGCAGCAGCCCATCGGCCGCCTGGGAACTGCAGGCGAGATCGCGGCCGCAGTCCTGTGGCTGTGCAGCCCAGCGGCCAGCTTCGTCATCGGGGCCGCCCTGCCCGTGGACGGCGGCTTCACCGCCCACTGAGCGGGAGGGCCCGACCCGCCTTCACGGGACGGCTCCGGGCGTGATGCGATCCACCCAATTCCGTGCTCACCGGCGGAACTCCGCTACAGCCTTGCCGAGGTCGCTTTCGGCCCACGGATCAGTGGCGGGCGCCGGGTACGGCATCGTGGCCGGATCACTGCCCAGGCCCTCCCCGGTGGCGACTCGGCCGGTGGCAGCCTGGCGACGGCGCTCTGCCTGGACCTGCGCAGCCGCGCCCTGCCCCAGCCCACGCTGCAGGTCCTCGTCTACCCCGCGGTGGACGACTCCTTCGCGCGCCCGTCCTGGACCGAGTTCGCGGACGCTCCCTTGCTGGGGACCGCCGATGCGCAGTGGTTCGGCGTCAGTACGTGGGCGAGGACGGCGTCGCTCCCAGCTCACTCGCCGTGCCCCTCAAGGCTGCGAGCCTGGCCGGTCTGGCTCCCGCGCACATCATCACCGCAGAGGTCGATTGCCTGCGCGATGACCCCGAGGCGTATGCGCGACGGCTCGAGGCAGAAGACGACGCCAACGCCTACCGTCTCGTGCCCAACGGACTGGGGAGAGATCTGGGAGCGGTACACAAGCGGACCTGGAACTTCGCCTTCCCTCCCCCGAGTCCGTTGGAAACGGTTGTACCGGCCCCGAGCCGTTGATCGCTCTGCCACGTCAGGAGGGTCGGCGGCCCCCCGCCATCGGACCCGGCGTCCGGCGTCCAGGATGCGCTCAGCATGATGTGTGCTGAACGCATCCTGGTCCATGGTGACCCGAGAAGCTGTAGGTCTGAACAACGAACTGTTCAGCAGGCGCCCTCGTCCTGCCAGGGACCCCACTGCGAGGCACCGGGCACCTCGTTCTGGGTCCACCACTTGGCCTTCCAGTTGTGCTTGCCGTAGGAGACCTCGTTCCCCGCCGTGTACACCGCCGACGAACTCCACGCCGTCTTGCAGGAGGTGGGGGTCGGCGTCGGAGTCGGGGTGGGCGGGGTGGTCGGAGGGGTGGTCGGCGGGGTGGCGCCCGCGAACTTCACGGAGTACGCGGCGAAGCCCCAGGGGTTCTGGGCGACACTCGAACAGGTGCCGGACGTACGACCGCCGTTGTCGGGCGGACTGCACTGCCGGTCGCGGTTCAGCGACCAGAAGGTGAACCGGTCCATGTGGTGGCTGGTGGCGTAGTCCAGCACCGTCTGGAAGTCGGACTGCGTGAAGATCTCGCCCGTGTCGCTGCGGCCGTTCATGCCGGAGAAGCCCTCGTGGGCGTAGGCGGTCGCCTGGTCCCAGCCGAAGGTCGACTGGAGGATCGAGTTGAAGTTGGTCAGCGCGCTGGTCTGGCTCGCCGCACCGTTGAAACCGCCGTCGAACGGCATGATCGAGAAGTTGTTCGGGACGAACCCCTGGGACTTGGCCTCCAGCAGCATCTGCTTGCCGAACCAGCCCGTGCCGTCCGCGGTGCCGGCCGTCGTCACGGAGAGGTACAGACCGGGGTTGTTCTGCTGGAGGATCTTGGCGGCGCCGATCTCGTTGTGGATGGCCGCGGTGTTCTCGTACTCCGGCTCCTCCAGGTCGAAGTCGATGGCGTGCAGTGCGTACTTGGTGATGACCTGCTGGTAGGCGGCCGCCGTGGACGCGGGGTCCGAGCAGGCCTGGCCGAGCTTGGTGCCGCCGTAGCCGCCGATGGAGACGGAGACGTCGCCGCCCTTGCCACGGATGGTGTTGATCACCGACTGCACGGCCGTGTCCGAGGAGACGGGGGCCGTGCCACCCCAGGTCGGCGAGCAGCCGCCGCCGTTCGGGGCCAGGACGAAGGCCAGCTGGAAGGCCTTGAGGCCGGTCGCGTCCATGATGGCGGCCGGGTCCGGCGGGTCGTTGTCCAGCGGCATCAGATAAGGGGCAGCGGCGTACCAGCGGTTGTCGAGTGCGGTGGTCGCGCCCGAGGCGCTGCCGGCGACGAAGGCGGTCGCACCGGCGGCGGCCAGCGTGACAGCCGCCGCCGCGCCCAGACAGGCCCGAAGGGGTCTCATGAAGTGCCTCCCGGAGCGGGTGAGATGGGGAAGTCGCCCCAGGCTCCGGGAGGTGTTGGGGTCACGTCAATGAGTTGGACTAGACCAAATTTCACTTTGGACTAGACCATGCGATTCCTTTACCCAGGCCTTGTGGACCTCTGCGGCCAGGACGCCCGGCCCACTTCACGGGGGTGTTCGTCGCGGCGGCGTGCATGAGAGCGGTCAGGTCGACCGCGGCGGCTCGAGGCGGACAGTGATTCGGCGCCGAAGCCGCTTCCTCGCTCTCCCTTGGCCAGGATTCACCGACCTGAGCGGAAGTGACTTGCCAAGGCGAGCAGCAAGGACGCTTTCGTGGTGCGTAGCTCTTGGCGCGGCGATTTCCCGTTCCGACCATCACGCAGCCGGCGCGGGCCGACACATGAGCCTCTGCCCAGGAAAATCAGGTCGTCGCCGTCCTGGATCCCGTGACGTAGTCGTGCGTGCCGCGGTGCCACCCAGTGGCGATCTCGTCCCACCGGAGGACCCCCGGTCGCTCTCCCTCATCGTGACGGACCAGTCCGTTCTCGTAGGCGTAGATACGGTTTCCCGCGCTGCGGGGCTTGAACATCCCGAGTCGGAGCTTGACGAAACTCTGCCGGTAGGCGCCCAGCCGGTGCTGCTCGGCGGCCTGCGCCACTTCCGGGAGCACATCGGTGGAAGAGGGTCTTCTCCCCCTCGTGACGTCACGCCCCGCGTCCTTCTTCGACGCCGTCCGCCAGGGACGTGGCGAAGACCGGCGGGCGGGGCCGTACGGCCCCGCCGCCGTCGTGAGGAGGCGGCCTGAGCCAGGCGGCCGGTCAGTGCAGGATGCTGACGGCCCGGGCGATCACGAGGAGCGAGGTGAACAGGGCGGAGACGCTCTGGATGCCCATCAGGAGCTTTGCGCGGGTCGACAGCGGCATCGTGTCGGTCGGGCTGAACGCCGTGGAGTTCGTGACGGACACATAGAGGTAGTCCGCGAGCGTGGGGACCCAGTCCGACGTGCCGCTGGCGCCGTCGGCCACTTCCTGGATGGCGTCGTCGTTCTCGTCCTGCGAGAAACGGAAATCCGCCAGGGGAAGCGCCGAGCGCGGCACCTGCGTGCGGCTGACCGGGCCACCGCGGTCCAGCTCCCAGTAGGCCAGGCCGAAGACGATGATGTTGGTGAGCCACACCTGCAGCGCCGCCACCAGCAAGGACCGGCCGTCCTTCACCCCGGCGTACACCAGCTCGTGGACCAGGATGACCAGCGCCACCAGATTGCTGACGGCGATGACCGCCACGAGCGTCAGGGAAAGCACCCGGAACGTCTTCGTCTGCCGGGTCAGACGCTTCGGATTGATCGCGATCAGCGGAACGAGCAGCAGACACTCCAGGGCGGGCAGCACATAGCGCGGAGCGACCAGCAGCCGTTCCGGCAGGAACAGGTACAGGGCGATCGCCACAAGCGTCGCGACGACCGCCGGCAGCCGTACTTCGCCCCTGCGTTCATGCCGGGGATGCCTGGTGCTCGCCTCCGCACGCGTACGTGCCATACCGACTAATCCTTCCGGTCGCCACCACCGAATGCGCCACGACGCCTGCGTCCTTCAGCGGTGCAGACCACCGGGCACCTCCAGCATCTACCCCGAGTACCGCTCTACCCCGCCTGCCTCGTCCGACGCGCGGGGCCGGCTGGGCGGTGCCAGCGCGCGAGGGCCGCACGTACTCGTCCACGTCGCCTCATTGGATCCCGGCATGGGCGCGGCCTACGCAGCGGCCGCAGCGGTGTCATCGATGACGATGCCGGGCTCCGGATCGTGGGGGCTGCTGAGGGTCATGGCGAGCCGCCTCGGGGACGTCGGCCCGCAGCACCCGGCGGCGTCGCCGCGTCGTCCGTCCAGTCGTCAAGACCCGACGCCCGCAGTACCTCCCGCACCACCTCGTCGTCGATCCGGTGGCCCAGCTGGTCCAGGATGCCCGCCCCATGGCGGAGCGTGCCGCGGGCCACGGAGTGGCGTACGCCCGTGTCGAGTTCGTGCCAGATCAGGGGATTCGCCACGAGGACGCGGGGGTCGAGTTCCAGGCGGTGGCCGTGTTCGTCCCGGAGGACCAGGTGGATGGAGACGCCGTCGAACTGGCGGACAGCCGTCAGTACGTCCGTGTGGATCACGCGGCGGCACCACGGTGTGCGCACCGCGAGCCAGCCGGGGCCGGCGGTCACCCGGGGCGGCAACAGGATGTGGAAGAGTACGGCTGACAGGCTGATCCACAGCAGCGCGCGCAGCGGGGTAAGGCTCCCCGCGTCCGCGTCGCTCAACACGGTGAGGACGCAGAACAGCAGGGCACAGGCCGCCGCCAGACGGGCGCTGCCGCGCCAGTGCCGGTCACCGACGGGGCCCTTGGGGCCGTTCCGCTGCATACAGCCGACGCTAGGCGGCCCTGAGGTGCCGGGGAACTGCCGCTGACAGCTTCCTGACGCCGGCCGGGGTGATTCTGACGCCGCCCTTACGCGGCCGCGACCGTCGACCTCAGCCTGTGTGGACCCAGGGGGCGGCGAACCCGGTCCTGGTCCGCTTCGCGCAGCACCTCGCGGGTGACCGGGGCAACCTCGCCCTGGCCCGAGAGGAAGAAGCGCAGGAAGTTGTAGATCACCGCGAAGCCGACGGTCCAGCCGCGCCGGCCGGCCTTGCGGGCGGCGGTGGTCACGGCGATCGCGGCGGAGCTGATCAGCACGAGCACACCGGTGACGTAGGCGCCGCCCTGCTTGTCGACGTTGGCGTCTGTCCTGTGCCCGGCGCGGTCTGGGCCGCCCGATCGCCGTGTACGTCCGTGAGGTCGCCGCCTGCGAGGCCGGCACGCGCCGAGCCGGTGCCCGTGCCCGGCGCCGCCGGCCGGCGCGTCACCGTGCTGATCCCGGAGCTGGAGCCGGAGCGGTGGTGGCAGCGGCTGCCGCGGAACCAGTGGGGTGCCTCGGTGGCGCATGCAGTGCGGCGGGAGACGGACGCGGTGATCTGCCGGCTCCGCTTCCGGCTGCCGTGAACGCCGTCACCGAAGGCGGGGGCGATCCTGCTCGTCGCCATGGCCACACCGCCGTATGAGCGCCGTCAAAGGCGAAGGTGCGGCCGTAAGGGAGCCGTCAACGGACGGCCGGATCCGGTCGGTGAGGGGGTTTCCTCTACTCGTCCGTTGCAACCGAACCCGACCTCAGGAGTTCGCGATGGCCGATCTGGCCTTCGTCGTCATCGTGCTCGCGGCTTTCGCGCTGGTGAGCCTCGTCGCCAAGGGGGTGACGAAGCTGTGACCGTCGAGAACGTCGTCGGCCTGGTCGTGGCCGTCGCTCTGCTGGGCTATCTCGTCCTCGCCCTGTTCTTCCCGGAGAGGTTCTGAGAGTGGGTCCCGTCATGGCCGGCGTGCTGCAACTGCTCGCCCTCACGGGCGCGCTGGCGCTCGCCCACATCCCCCTCGGCTCCTACATGGCCCGGGTCTACTCCTCGAAGCGGCATCTGCGTGTGGAGAAGTGGATCTACAAGGGCATCGGCGCCGCCCCCGACACCGAGATGACCTGGGTCGGCTACCTGCGCGCAGTCCTCGCCTTCTCGGCCGCCGGGGTCCTCTTCCTCTATCTGCTCCAGCGCCTGCAGGGTGTTCTGCCCGGCTCACTCCACTTCTCCTCGGTGAACCCGGCGCAGTCGTTCAACACGGCCGTGTCCTTCGTGACGAACACCAACTGGCAGTCGTACTACGGCGAACAGACCATGGGGCACGTCGTGCAGACCGGCGGGCTCGCCGTGCAGAACTTCGTCTCCGCTGCCGCCGGCATGGCCATCGCGGTCGCCTTGGTGCGTGGCTTCGCCCGCTCGCGCACCGGTGAGCTCGGCAACTTCTGGTCCGACCTGGTGCGCGGCACCGTGCGGATCCTCGTGCCGATCGCGGCCGTGGCAGCGGTGGTCCTGGTCGCCTGTGGTGCGATCCAGAACTTCTCCGGCATCCACGAGGTCGGCCAGTTCATGGGTGGCGCGCAGCAGTTCAACGGCGGCGCCGTCGCCTCCCAGGAAGCGATCAAGGAGCTGGGCACCAACGGCGGCGGCTACTTCAACGCCAACTCCGCCCACCCCTTCGAGAACCCCACCCCGTTCACCAACCTTTTCGAGATCTTCCTGATCCTGGTGATCCCGTTCTCGCTGACCCGCACCTTCGGCGTCATGGTCGGCTCGGTGAAGCAGGGGTACGCGATCCTCGCCACGATGGTCACCATCTGGCTCGGCTTCGTCGCCCTGATGATGTGGACGGAGTTCGTCCACCACGGCCCGGCGCTCCAGGCCGCGGGCGGCGCGATGGAGGGCAAGGAGGTCCGCTTCGGCGTCGGCGGCTCGTCGATCTTCGCGGTGAGCACCACACTCACCTCCACCGGCGCCGTGGACTCCTTCCACTCCTCCTTCTCCGGCCTGGGCGGCGGCATCGCCATGCTCGGCATGATGCTGGGCGAGATCGCTCCCGGCGGCGTGGGATCCGGTCTCTACGGCATGCTGGTCATGGCGGTCATCGCGGTGTTCATGGCCGGACTGATGGTCGGTCGCACCCCCGAGTACCTGGGCAAGAAGATCGGCGCGCGCGAAATGAAGCTGGCCGCCGCCTACATCTTGATCACCCCGGCGCTCGTACTGGTCTTCACGGCGGCCTCCATGGCGCTGCCGACCCCGCCGCACTCGATGCTGAACTCCGGTGCGCACGGCTTCTCCGAGGTTTTGTACGCGTTCACCTCGGCGTCGAACAACAACGGCTCGGCCTTCGCCGGGCTGAACGCGAACACCGACTGGTTCAACACCATGACGGGACTGGCGATGCTGCTCGGCCGCTTCCTGCCGATGGTGTTCGTCCTCGCCCTGGCCGCCTCGCTCGCCGGGCAGCGGCCCGTCCCGGTCACCGCCGGCACCCTGCGCACCGAGAAGCCGCTGTTCACCGGCCTGCTGGTCGGCGCCATCCTCATCATCACCGGTCTCACGTACTTCCCGGCCCTGGCGCTGGGCCCGCTCGCCGAGGGGCTGGCGTGATGACCACCCGAACGGAAATGCACGAGGACTCCATGTCCACTCCCACCCTCGCGCCCCATCAGGACGCGCCCACCGGGCACAAGGCCGCCGAAGGCCGTGTCGGAGCGGGCCTCTTCGACCCCAAGGCGCTGGTCAGGTCCCTCCCGGACGCCTTCCGCAAACTCGATCCGCGAGTCATGGTCACCTCGCCCGTGATGTTCGTCGTGTGGATCGGCTCCGTGCTGACCACCGTCTTCTCGCTCAAGGATCCGGCCGACTGGTTCGGTTGGGCGATCAGCGCCTGGCTGTGGCTGACCGTGATCTTCGCCAATCTTGCCGAGGCGGTGGCCGAGGGCCGCGGCAAGGCCCAGGCCGACACGCTGCGCAAGGCCAAGACGGACACCGTCGCGCGACGGCAGCGGGGCGACGGCTCCGAGGAGCAGGTGGCCGGGACCGACTTGAAGATCGGTGACCTGGTGGTCTGCGAGGCCGGCGACGTCATCCCGGGTGACGGTGACGTCGTCGACGGTGTCGCGAGCGTCGACGAGTCGGCGATCACCGGTGAGTCGGCGCCGGTCATCCGGGAGTCCGGCGGCGACCGGTCGGCCGTCACGGGCGGCACGAAGGTGCTGTCCGACCGGATCGTCATCAAGATCACGACCAGGCCGGGTGAGACCTTCATCGACCGGATGATCAATCTGGTCGAGGGAGCCGCCCGGCAGAAGACGCCCAACGAGATCGCCCTGAACATCCTGCTGGCGTCGCTGACGATCGTGTTCCTGCTGGCCTGCGCGACGCTCCCGCCGTTCGCCGCCTACGCGGGCACGCACCTGACGATGGTCGTGCTGGTCGCGCTGCTGGTCTGCCTCATCCCGACCACAATCGGCGCGTTGCTCTCCGCGATCGGCATCGCCGGCATGGACCGCCTGGTGCAGCGCAACGTGCTGGCGATGTCGGGCCGGGCGGTCGAGGCCGCCGGCGACGTCTCCACGCTGCTGCTGGACAAGACCGGCACGATCACCCTGGGCAACCGGCAGGCCGCCGAGTTCGTGCCGGTGCGTGGCGCCACCGAGGCGGAGGTGGCCGACGCGGCCCAACTGTCCTCGCTGGCCGACGAGACGCCCGAGGGCCGCTCGATCGTCGTCCTGGCGAAGGTGAAGTACGGCCTGCGGGAACGGCACCAAGGTGAGCTGGCCCATGCCGAGTGGATCGAGTTCACCGCCCAGACCCGCATGTCGGGCGTGGACGTCGACGGCCGCCGTATCCGCAAGGGCGCCACCGCTTCCGTGGTCGCCTGGGTGGAGGAGCGCGGTGGTGCAGTGGCCGGGGACGCCCACGAGCTGACCGGCCGGATATCCGAGGCAGGCGGCACGCCGCTCCTGGTCGCGGTGGACGACGAACGGGGCGCCCGCGTTTTGGGTGCCGTCCACCTCAAGGACGTCGTCAAGAAGGGGATGCGGGAGCGGTTCGAGGAGCTGCGCCGCATGGGCATCAAGACGGTCATGATCACCGGTGACAACCCGCTGACCGCGAAGGCGATCGCCGAGGAGGCCGGCGTCGACGACTTCCTCGCCGAGGCCACCCCCGAGGACAAGATGGCGCTGATCAAGCGGGAGCAGGCCGGCGGCAAGCTCGTCGCGATGACCGGTGACGGCACCAACGACGCGCCCGCCCTCGCGCAGGCCGACGTCGGCGTGGCCATGAACACCGGCACCTCGGCCGCCAAGGAGGCCGGCAACATGGTCGACCTCGACTCCAACCCGACCAAGCTCATCGAGATCGTCGAGATCGGCAAGCAACTCCTCATCACACGGGGCGCGTTGACGACGTTCTCCATAGCCAACGACGTCGCGAAGTACTTCGCGATCATCCCGGCGCTGTTCGCCGCCGTCCATCCTGGCCTGGACAAGCTCAACATCATGCACCTGTCCTCACCGCACTCCGCGATCCTGTCGGCCGTGATCTTCAACGCGCTGATCATCATCGCGCTGGTGCCCCTGGCCCTGAAGGGCGTGCGCTACCGGCCGATGAGTGCGGACCGGATGCTGCGTCGCAACCTCGGCATCTACGGCCTCGGCGGCCTGGTCGCGCCCTTCCTCGGCATCAAGGTCATCGACCTGCTCATCTCTGCGATCCCCGGGATCAGGTGAAGGACATGAACAACTCCGCTGTGAACACGGCCCGGTTGCTCGGGGCGGCCCTCCGCGCCCTGCTCGTGCTGACCCTGGTCACCGGTGTGCTCTATCCACTGGCCGTCACCGGCATCGCCCAGAGCCTCTTCCACGACAAGGCCAACGGCTCCCCGGTCACCGCGGACGGCAAGGTCGTCGGCTCCTCCCTGATCGGGCAGTCGTACACCCTGCCGCTCAAGAAGGGACAGCAGACCCCCGACGCGGACCTGAAGTGGTTCCAGGGGCGCCCGGCGAACGGCCTCGGTACCAACAGCGTCAACACGCGGTACCAGCTGATCCTGTCCGGCGCCACCAACCTGTCCGCGGACAGCAAGGTCCTCGTCCAGCAGGTCGAGGAGGCCACATCCGCGGTGGTGAAGGACAACTCCGTGCCCGGATACACGGTGAAGCCGTCGGACGTACCGGCGGACGCCGTCACGTCCTCCGGTTCAGGCCTGGACCCGGCCATCTCCCCGCAGTACGCGGCACTCCAGGTTCACCGGGTCGCCGCCCGCAACGGGCTGCCCGTCGCCGTGGTGGAGAAGCTGGTCGAGGAGCACACACAAGGCCGCACCCTCGGCTTCATCGGCGAGCCGCGGGTCAACGTCCTGGAACTCAACATCGCGCTCAGGAACCTCATGGCCAGGAAGTGACGGGCTTACCCGACCGGCGCGGGAGTCGGACGGTTCCAGCGATCACTTCTCCCCTCAGCTCTCCGCAACTGCCAGCCGAAGGGCCTCTGCTGCGTAGATGCGCGGCTGAACCCCTGATATAGTCCGCGCTTGCCGCCCTGAACCGGGCGGCAAGCTGGCCGGTCCGGCCCCATGATCTGCCCCTGAGCGGCGTACATCCGCGAGGCAGTCAGCCGTTGTGCCGCCGTGGCGCTTGCGCACCAACGACGTTCGCGCCTCTCTTGCGGCTACCCCTGCCTACCCATCCGAGCAGCGCCATGCCGCCGTCGAGGCCCAGCGCCCGCGCACCCTCCTCGCTCATCGCCCGACAGGCGGGAGAGATCCACATGAACACGGCACCTCCGCACCGCTTCGCTACGGGCAGGACTCTGCTCCGGGGTGCCGGCGAGACCGACCCCGACTCCTGGACAGCCGTCGGCTGGGACTCCGGCCCCAACAGCGCCAACACCGCCTACGCCTGCGCGATCTGCAGCGGGAGCGACGTCGCCGGCACGCCCGTCGGCGACGGGAGCTCCAACCCGGCGTACTGGACGGCCGCCACCCACAGCGGGGGCTCGCCCTCCCCGGGCAGCTACTCCGACGTGTGGGCCCTGTGCTTGGACGTGCGACACGGGCACAAGCGGTAGTCCCCGAGCCTGCCTGAGTGAAGCTCGCCGGGCGCCAGGAGTATCCGCCCGTACGACATCAGTGCTCGCCGACGGGCTGACGCAGCCGGCAGCACAACTCCGACCTGGGCCGGTCCGCCCTCGCGGCCGGGACGTCCAAGGCGCGATCTCCCACCAACACGGCTCCCAGCCACCTCCGTACCCCTCTGGAGGCGACGGCACGACAACCCCGACGCCTTCTTCAGCCTCGCCGTCCGCCCCTCCGCCTCACCTGATGTGACCGAACAGACCCACCAGTTGGGCCTGGAAATCCGCAACGCCCCCGTCGGTAATCCAGTGGTCCCGACGGCCCGGGGCGAGAAGAATCTCTGGTCATGACCCTGCTGACCCACTGGCCGCTTGCGGGACTGCGGTTGACCACGCCGCGCCTGGAGCTGCGATTGCCGAACCTGGATGACCTCGCCGCGCTGGCATCGTTGGCCGCCGATGGGGTCCATGACCCGGCGGTGCAGCCGTTCACCGTGGCATGGACCGATGTCGATCCGGAACAGCGTGCTCGCAGTGTCCTGCAATACCACTGGCGCTGCTGGGGCGAGTGGGAGCCGGAGAACTGGGAGCTGAACCTGGTCGCCGTTCGAGACGGAGTTGTCGTGGGCACCCAGGGCATCAGTGCCCGGGATTTTTCGGTCCGCCGTGAAGTAGGCACTGGTTCCTGGCTGGGCAGGGCCCACCACCACCAGGGCCTGGGGACCGAGATGCGCGCTGCTGTCCTCCATCTGGCCTTCGCTGGACTCGGCGCACAGCACGCTGTTCCGGGGCATACGCGGACAACGCTGCCTCGCTGGAGGTTTCACGCAAGCTCGGCTACCGCGAGGACGGCATCGAGCGTCATGCCGTACGCGCCGAGCCCGCCGTACTGCGCAGGCTGCGCCTCACTGCTGAACAGTGGCGACAACACCAACGCGTTCCCGTGACGATGGAAGGTCTGCCGGCGTGCCTCCCATGGTTCGGCCTGGCATGACCGAGTAGCGGCGTGGAGATCGTCCCGACCTCCCGTCGAACGGCGGGGCCGGAATGCGGCGGCGTCGCAGGTCGCGTTGCGGCCCAGGCCGCAGTGACAAGCGATCGCCTGCGCACCGAAGGTCCGCACAGGACCCGGGCCCGTGAACAACCGGCTCCCGGGGCCTGTGCGCAGTCGTGCACAGTGCGGTCAGCTTCAACCTGAGCCCGTGGGTTGGGGTGTTCGGCCGGCCGGCGAGACACCCCAACCCAGTCACGTCAGGCCGACGTGGTGACCGCGCCGCCGAGGTGCCGGACGAAGAACCGGACCGCGCTGTCGACCTCGAACCGGGGCAGTTCCTTGTGCTTGCCCGAGTTCACATGCAGGGACTTTTCCTTCGAGGCGAAGGCGTCGAACAGCGCGAGACCTTCCTCGCGGGAGATGTGCTCGTCGTCCCACTGCAGGTCGAACTCGATCGGGATGGTGATCCGCTTCGCCTTCTCGGCCAGGACATCAGGCCAGTGCTGGCCGAAGACCGCGGCCGTGATCCTGGGCTCGGCCGCCACGAACGGCACGCCGATCGCAGTACCCATGTTGATGCCCCAGAAGCCGACCGGGCCGTCGGCGCCGATCTCCGGGAGCTCTTGGAGGGCCCCGCGTCCGCGAGCGGGCCAACGCCGAACGCAAGGCAGCCTCACTGCACGCTCAGGCGGACAGGATGAAGGCGCGGTCGGCCACCGCGGTCATGGCCAGGAGCATGGCCCGTCGCGCAGACCGGATGCTGGCGGAACTCGAGTCGGCCCGCCGTACGGAGAAGGTCGCCAGGATCCGGCTGCCCGAGCCCGCCCCGTGCGGGCGGATGCCGCTCGGCGCCGTCAGCCTGTCCAAGTCCTACGGCGGCCACCGGGTCCTGGACGGCGTGGACCTGGCCGTGGACCGGGGCAGCCGTCTGGTCGTCCTCGGCCTCAACGGAGCAGGCAAGACGACACTGCTGCGCCTGCTGGCAGACGAGGAACAGCCGGATTCCGGCCGGGTGGTGCGCGGCCACGGGCTGCGCCTGGGCTACTTCGCGCAGGAGCACGACACCCTCGCCCCGGATCGCACCGTCCGGGAGAACCTGGCCGCCGTCGCCCCGCACCTGAGCGATGGCGACATACGGGGAGTGCTGGGCGCGTTCCTGTTCTCCGGCGACGACGCCGACAAACGGGCCGGGGTACTCTCGGGCGGCGAGAAGACCCGGCTGGCGCTGGCCGGCCTCGTCCACTCCGGCGCGAACGTGCTGCTGCTGGACGAGCCGACCAACAACCTCGACCCCGCGTCCCGCACCGAGGTCCTGGCCGCGGTCGACTCCTACCCCGGCGCGATCGTGATGGTCACCCATGACGAGGGCGCCATCGACGCCCTGCGACCCGACCGCGTCCTGCTCCTGCCGGACGCGGACGAGGACCTATGGAGCGAGGACTACCGCGACCTGGTCTCCCTCGCCTGAGCACTCGCCCCTGGGCCGGTATCGCGTCCACGGTGCAGTACCGGCCCTGGTGGCGCAGCCAAGGAAGACTGCGCCACCACGGCTGCGGCCGTGACCGCCCCGAACGCGAAATGCGTCGCCCGGCTCGGGGTCTGACGTTCCTGCGCAGCGCAGCGGCAACAGGCCCGACGGCTCGAGCCAAACAGCCCCATCGCGCTGGGGATTCCTGCCATTTCTCACCGGAAGCCCCTGATCACCGACGCGTACTCAGAAGCGCCATGGGCAGCGACGCTTTCTGTGGTAGCCGGTGACTGCTGTCCACGGCCCGCCCGAGGCCATCGGGGCACCAGGTTCCCCAGTCCGTTCGGTGCGGTGGGCGGTGGTGTTGTCGTAACCGGCCATTCCACCGGAACCGGAGCGAGTCAGGGTGTCCGCAGAGCCACCGCTGCCTTGTATGTGCGCAGTACCGGGGCCGTTTCAATGCGTGTCACGGCCTCCCATGCCACGCGCCGCGTGAGGTACGCGTGGAGCGCCTCTGCGTCCCGGCACAACGCCTGCGCGACCAGGTTCGTCGGCCCGGTCGTCGCCGCGACCAGCGCCAGCTCCTCGTGGGCCGCCAAGGCGGTGGCCACGGTCTCCAGGTGTGCGGGCGCGACCTGCATCCACAGCAGCGCCGACACCGTGATGCCCACCACCGCCGGGTCCACGTCCACGTCGAAGAACAAAGCGCCGCGTGCCCGCAGTTCGCCAAGTCTGCGGGCCACTGTCGACGCCGTCGTGCCGGTCACCGCTGCCAGTTCCGCGTAGCTGACCCGCGCGTCCTCGCGCAACGCGTCCAGCAACACCCGGTCCGCGTCGGTCAGCAGGTACGGCTCTTCCCCGGGGTGGGCGGCGCGCCCGCTGACGCCGGTCGTGTCCCCCTCGGCGCGCAGCCGGGCCTGCTGCTCCTCGTCCAGCACGTTCACCCGTCCCCGCCATGCGGTCGGCCCGCCGAGGTAGGTGTGCAGCAGGTAGTGCGCTGAGACCGAGGTGATCCCGGCAGTGCGTGGGATGTCGCGCAGCAGCAGCGCGTGCGCGTCCGGACCGGAGGGTGCCGTGTGGATGATCGCCACGATCTCCGTGCCGCCGGACGTCAGCCGCACCCACGAGGTGTCCGGCCGGCGCGCGAGCGCCATCGCGATGTCGTGCGCGCTGCGCGTCGCGGCCGTCAGCCGCACGAACCACTGGTGTGTGCCGGCGCTGCGGGATGTCGGCAGCGTCACCACCCGCAGCCCGGCCTGCGCGTACAGGCGGCGGTAGCGGCGGACGACGGTTTGTGTCGAGGAGCCGAGGATCTCGGCGACAAGCGTGAACGGCGCCCGCGCGTTCACCTGCAGGGCATGGATCAGGCCTCGATCCAGATCATCCAGTACGAGCATATTCAGCAAAGTAGCTGACTTGAATGGAAGCAATCACGCATCTGCTGGGAGGAAGTGGAAGCCGGTGCGGAGGGGTGGGCACGGTGGTCGCCGAGCCGTTACGGCCCGTATCCCGTACCCCGTAGCCCTTGGGAGACTGCATGTCTCGCACGACCGGCACACCCGCCACCGCGCCCGCCGCACCGGGCGCCCCGGCCGACGCGCCCGCGCCGTACCGGTGGCGCTGGATTGCGCTCGCCGCACTGCTTGCCGCCGAGGCCATGAACCTGCTCGACGCGACGATCGTTCAGGTCGCCGCGCCCGTCATCCACGCCGATCTTGGCGGAGCGGGCGCCACCATCCCCTGGTTCAGCGCTTCCTACACCCTCACCTTCGCCCTCGGCCTGCTCACCGGCGCCCGCCTTGGCGACATCCACGGCCGCAAGCGCGTCTTCCGTATCGGAGTCATCGCGTTCGCCGCGACCTCCCTGGCGTGCGCGCTCGCTCCTGCCGCCACTGTTCTCATCGTCCTGCGCGCCCTGCAAGGGGCCGCCGCGGCCGCCATCATCCCGCAGACGTTCGGGCTGATCCGCGCCATGTTCACCGGCACCGAACTGTCCAAGGCACTCGGCATGATCGGTCCCGTCATGGGGCTGTCAGCCGTCACCGGACCCGCGCTCGGCGGCGTCCTCACCGACGCCGACCTGATCGGCGCCTCCTGGCGCGCCGTCTTCCTCGTCAACCTCCCCCTCGCCGCCGCCGTTCTGGCCGCCGCACCCCGGCTGCGCGAGGACCGCGCCCCCGCCCGCCCCCGTCTCGACCCGGCCGGCACCGCGCTGGCCATGCTCGGCACCGCCCTGCTGGTGTGCCCGCTCGCCACCGGCCGCCCCGGGCCCGCAGCGTGGGCGACCGCCGCAGCCGGCGCCGTCGTCCTGACGGTGTTCGTCGCCCAGCAACGCCGCACTGCCCGTCGCGGCAAAGCCCCACTGATCGAACCGGCTCTACTGCGTGGCCGCTCCTTCCCCGCCGCACTGGCCACGTCCACGCTGTTCTTCGCCGTGATGAACGGCGTCATGATCACCGTCGTCCTCCACCTCGAAATCGGCCTCCACGACGGGCCTCTCACCGCCGGACTCACCCTGCTGCCCTGGTCCACGGGACTGGCCGTCGCCTCCTGGTCCGCTGGAAGCCACCTCGTCCCGCGCTACGGCGGACGTGTCATGCACGCCGGCATCGCCACCCTCGCCGCCGGTCTGGCCGCCGCCGCGCTCTCCTACCGCGCCGCCGCCCCAGGCGCCTACCCGACGGTCCTCCCGTTCGCTCTCGCGTTGGCCGGGGTGGGGTCAGGGCTGTTCACACCACCGTTCTTCACCACTGCGCTGGGAGCCGTCGGAGCGCAGGAGACCGGCTCCGCGGCGGGACTGCTCAACGCCGTCCAACAACTCGGCGGAACACTCGGTGTCGCTCTCATCGGCGGGATCTACCTCGACACGTCCGGCGGTCCCCGCACCGCGGCCGAACGCGCTCTCGGCACAGCCGCCGTGCTCCTGGCCGCCACCGCAGCGGCCGCCGGGGTGATGACGGCCCGCCGTACCCGGCCGGCCATTTCCACCGACAAGTCGCGGGACGAGGCGGCCTGACCACATCGCACCGGCTGTCAGACCCACGGGGCGGCGCGCATCACACGGTCACAGCCCTGAACAGTCTCTGGGTGGTGCAGGTCGTGATCGTGTCACGAACCCGCCTTGAGGCCCCTGGACCGTGCTCCTGCTGGTCCGGGTCGCGGTGGGCGCCCGCCTTGGTAACCGGCCCCTTCTCCATGCCTGTGCCCTCGCGGTGGCACTCCTCGTGTCGTCTGGTGCGCCATCTCGATCTTCTCGGCGGCCGCCGCCACTTCTCCGTGCCCCAGCGGTGCGCCACCGTGGCGGCCGAGCTTCATCCCCGCCCCGGGATTCTGCAAACTCCGTCCCGGCATTCCACGGCTTGAGCCGGAGGCGGACGGCCGCTGCGGTGTCGGTGTTAGGGAGCGGGCGAGTAGCCGCGGGCTCGGACGAGGTCGTGGGTGAGACGGGTGAAGGCGCGGGCGGCGGCGCTGCGGTAGGCGCCTTCGCGGTGCTGGAGCGTGACGGTGCGGGTGGGCAGGGGTGGGTCGAGGCGGACGGGGGTCAGATGGGGGTGGTCGTGGGTGACGGCGTCGGGCAGGACGGTGGCCAGGTCCGTGCGCTGGACGATCTCGGTGAGGGCCTGGACCGAGTTGGCCTCGACCGAGATGTGGGGAGCGGTCCGGTGACGGGTGAAGTAGGCGTCGATGTGACCGCGCGTGGCGAAATCGCCGCTGAGCAGCGCGAGTTGCCGGCCGGCCAGCTCCTTGACGGGTAGCGGGGAGGCCTGACCGGCGTCGGATCGGCCCGCGCCGGTGACCAGGGTGAGCGTCTCGGTGTACAGCGCGGTGGCGGCGATGCCGGGGAGATGGGGGTCGGCGAAGGCGATGCCGAGGTCGAGGTCGTCCGCGAGCAGGGCCGCTTCGATGCGGTCCTGGGTCGTCTCCACCAGGGTGAGGCCGATGCCTGGGTGGCGGCTGTGGAGCTCGGCCGTGAGCGGGCCGACCAGATAGGCGGTGAAGGTGGGGGTGACCCCCAGCCGCAGGTGGCCGCGGGAGAGGTCCTGGACGTCGTGGACGGCGCGTTCGGCGGCAGCCAGATCGCGCAGCGCGCGCCGGGCGTGGTCGGTGTAGACGGCACCGGCGTCGGTGAGCCGCACCGTGCGGCCGGTCCGGTCCAGCAGCTGCACGCCCAAGGCCCGCTCCAACTGCTTGATCTGCTGGGAGAGCGTGGGCTGGGAGATGTGCAGTTCCTCGGCGGCGCGCGTGAAGTTGCCGCGTTCGGCCACGGCGAGCAGGTAGCGCAGGTGACGCAGTTCGAGAACAGCCATGGAACCGACTATAGATGCAGTCGATAGCTCCGATGCGCAACGACTCTTGGACGCTATAGAGCCAGGTCATGCATGGTGGATTTCAACAGCCCGCAAGGGCCGATCATCACCCGAAGGGAGTGACCATGCAGGACCTCACCGCCGGCATCGCCCGTTTCCAGCGGGACGTCTTTCCGGCCAAGGCCGAGCTCTTCGCTCGTCTGGCCACCCATCACGCACCGCACACGCTGTTCATCAGCTGCTCCGACGCCCGCGTCGTTCCCGAGCTGATCACCGGCACCGAGCCGGGCGACCTGTTCGTCATCCGCACCGCCGGCAACCTGGTGCCCGCCTACGCCCTCGAAGCCGACGGGATCGCGGCGAGCATCGAATACGCCGTCGCTGCACTGGGCGTCAGGGACATCGTCGTGTGCGGTCACTCCGCGTGCGGGGCGATGACCGCACTCGCCGAGGGCCACGACCTCAGCGCTGCGCCGGCAGTCGCCACCTGGCTGCGGCACGCGGACGCGTCGATGGCCCGCACCTCCACGGACGGTGACGTTCCCGCCTTGGTACGGCAGAACGTGCTGGCCCAGCTGGCGAACCTGGCAACCCACCCCGCGGTCGCCAAGGCGCTGGCACAAGGCGAGGTCGCCCTGCACGGCTGGGTCTTCGACATCGCCACCGGCCGCGTGGAGGACCTGACCGCCGGCATTCAGGACCTGACCGCCCCGGTCGCGGCCTGACACTCCCGGCACCGGTCTCCCGCCGGGAGACCCAACCCCTCTCCCCCACTCGCCACTTCCCCACCACCCCCTGCCCGCGAAGTGGCCCAGCTGAGAAAAGGACGTACTGATCATGGTCATGGTGCACGCACAGTTCGACTCGACCGCCCGTGAGGCCCTGACCACCAGGGCCGTGGAGGCGAAGACCGTCAAGAACCTGTCCTGGAAGCAGATCGCTGACGCCTCGGGCCTGTCGGTGGCCTTCACCACCGCCGCTGTCCTCGGCCAGCACCCGCTGCCGGAGAAGTCCGCGAAGGCCGTGGCCGAGCTGCTGGGCCTGGACGACGACGCGGCGATGCTGCTGCAGACCATCCCGGTCCGAGGCTCGATGCCGAACCGGATCCCGACCGACCCGACCATGTACCGCTTCTACGAGATGCTCCAGGTCTACGGCACGACCCTCAAGGCCCTGGTCCACGAGCAGTTCGGCGACGGCATCATCTCCGCGATCAACTTCAAGCTCGACGTGAAGAAGGTCGCCGACCCCGAGGGCGGCGAGCGCGCCGTCATCACCCTGGACGGCAAGTACCTGCCGACGAAGCCCTTCTGATCGGGCACCGATACAGCGTCACGGACGGACGACGACGGGGCGGGCCGAAGAACAGCCCTTCCGGCCCGCCCCGGCTCCGCCCCGTTCCCCTGACCCCGCGTAGCCGCCCGTCTGCGGCCTCGCCCCTTCCGTCCTCGGAGGATCTTTCATGGACTTCGTCCAGCGCACCATCGACATCGCCCGTCAGAACGTTGCCGAGGGCGGCCGCCCGTTCGCGACCGTCATCGTCAAGGACGGCGGGATCCTCGCCGAGAGCCCCAACAAGGTCGCCCAGACCAGTGACCCCACGGCGCACGCGGAGATCCTCGCCATCCGCGACGCCTGCACCAAGCTGGGCACCGAGCACCTGACCGGCACCACCATCTACGTCCTCGCCCACCCCTGTCCGATGTGCCTGGGCTCGCTGTACTACTGCTCGCCCGACGAGGTCGTCTTCCTCACCACCCGCGCCGCCTACGAACCCCACTACGTCGACGACCGCAAGTACTTCGAACTCGGCACCTTCTACGACGAGATCGCCAAGCCGTGGCAGGACCGCCGGATGCCGATGCGCCACGAGGAGCGCGAGGACGCCGTCGAGGTGTACCGCCTCTGGCAGGAGCACAACGGCGGCGAGCGCCGCGTCGCGGACGCCCCCACCGCATGACCCAGGTCATCGAGAAGGCGGCCCGGTCCACCTGGACGAAGGCCGCCTCCTGACCGCCCGCACCCGCGACCGGTTCTACCTGCCCGACGGCAAACCCGGATCCGGTGAACGACCCCCGGACCTCACACGCGGGATCAGGGAAGACCTCGGCGCCGCCCTGGACCCAGCAACCGTCGTACCGCTGCTGATCACCGAAGCCCCGACTGACGGCAAGCGCGGCGGCACCCACTTCCGACCACGCGAGCCGCCCCGCCTGGTGGATCATCACCGGCTGCGGCATCACCCTCACCGCCCTGGCCACTCTCCCCCGGGCGCCACGCCCATCGGAGCACCCGGCACGGCACCCGCGACGACCCGCCGACGCCGACGCCAGGCGGCCCCACGAGTGGGTGCGGACTTCCGGTAGGAGCCACCCGGTGGGGCGAGCATCCAGCCGTCGCAGACGGCGAGGCGCAACAGGGCTACATAATCGTGTGCCAGTCAGTACGAGTCCGCCTATGATCATCGGCAAGGCGGGGTCGTAGCACAGAGGTAGTGCGCCGCGACAGCATCTCGGAGGACGTCGGTTCGAATCCGGCCGCCCCGCCCCTCTTTCCCTGCCAACCACCGCGGTTACGGATGTACCGCCGAGCACCGCGCAGGGCGCGAGGAGGGTGAGGACGCGGTTCTTCCTCTTCGTCATGCGTGCCCTCCGTGTGATGAAGGTGTTATGGGGGTGCGGATCTTGCTCCCGTCGTGACTGGCAGGTCGGCGGTCAACGTCCGCCGGCCGGCCGCGCGGCTATCGTGGCGTCGCCGAGCGGGTATCCTTCCGGCTCCAAACCGTGTGCATGTCTCCCGGAGAGGCCTTTACCCTCCGGGCATGGATCTTCGCGAGGAACTTCCGAGTGACAGGCAGGCCGTGCGGGATGTTCACCTGCAGGCGTTCGGGGACCATGGCCGTGTCGTGGCCGACCTGGTCGACACCCTGCGCAGCACCATCACGCCCGAGGACGGTCTGTCGCTGGTTGCCGAGCACGGCGGGCAGGTCGTCGGGCACGTCATGTTCACCCGCAGTCTTCTCGATGCCCCTCGTCGGCTGGTCGAGGTGCAAGTCCTCAGTCCGCTCGCAGTGATGCCCGAGCTCCATAGGCGCGGTATCGGCTCGTCCCTGGTCCGGCACGGACTGGAGGCCCTCGCCCGACGGGCCGTGCCCCTCGTCTTCCTGGAGGGCGATCCGGGCTACTACTCGCGTTTCGGCTTCGTGCCCGGTGGTGGCCTGGGCTTCCGCAAACCGTCCCTGCGTATCCCGGACGGTGCCTTTCAGGTCATCAGACTCCCGGAGCACGAGGCATGGATGACGGGGACGCTGGTCTATGCAGAGCCGTTCTGGCGGCATGATGCCGTCGGTCTGCGTGACCCCGACGCAGCGTGACGTGAGACGGTCCACGGATCGCGACACTCAGCGGGCCGTCGCCCCGCCCGGTGCAGCCGCGGACCGGTCCTCGAGGGCCTCCCGCTCGACCGAGCGGGGCCACAGGGTGAGGGCGAACAGCGCGAGCAGAGGGCCGGTACCGGGGTCGGTGGCGTGACCGGTGAGGAGCCCGCCGAGGTCTTGGCCGGCCAGACCGGTGGCCAGGGCCAGCACGCCGCCGGCCGCAAGGGCCGGGCGGCGGGTGCGCAGGGCCAGGATCCCGACGCCGACGGCGACCTGGAGGAGCGCGAAGACGACGACGAACCGCAGGTCCCAGCCGTTGAACAGCTCGCCGAACACGTGGTTGGCGGCGGCGACGGCACCCGGTTCGCCCTCGCCGGTGTTGATCAGCTGGGCGGCGGGCGTGTGGTTGGCGGGTTCGAGTTCGAGGGCGGCCGTCCCGAGCCAGAGCAGCAGCCACACCCAGCGCGCCGGCGCCCCGCCGAGGACACCCTCGTCCGCGACGCTCCGCCCGGTCGGTGCACCGCCCGACGTGCGGACGGACGCCTGGGTGAACGCGCCGGAGACGCTGCCGCCCCCGCTCGTGGAGGCGCCCAGGGCACCGCCTGAGGTGCGGCGCGGCCAGACCGCCACGGCGATCACGGCATAGAGGAGGGCCGCGCCAGGGGCTCCGGTCAGCAGGTTGGTGCCGCCCATGAAGAGTCCGCCGAAGCCCTCGCCGACGATCCACACGGACAGCGCCCACAGGACCGACAGCCCGAGTGCCGTGCGGGCGGTGCGTCGCCACAGCAGCCCGGCGCCGAGCGCGACCTGAAGCGCGGCGAAGAGGGCGTTCCACAGCGCGGCGTGGGCGGCCAGCATGCTGGTCAGGTCGTATTCCACCGTGGAGATCGGGCCGGGCAAACCCATGTTCGCCATACCGAGCATGTCCACGAAGAAGCCGCGGGTGAACATCGACGGCTGGAATTGCAGCACCCCGTCCACCAGCCACAGCACCCCGAGGGTGATCTCCACTCCGCGCCGCGTCACCCGCCGGACGCCCCACCGGCGCGCCCTCGCCTCGCCCGCGCCCCCGGTGTGTCCCGGCCGACGGGCCCCGTGGCGGCTGAAGACGGGAGCTGGGCTGCGCCAGTCACCGATGACCATGAGCGGCACCTCCGATCGCGGGCCCCCGATGGGGGTACGGGGCCCGGCGGCGAACGTCTCAGCCGTCCGGATGAACGTCTCCCCGGTGAGGCTCTCCGTCCTTCATGAGGTCCGTGCCTGCGACGGCTGCGGGGTAAGCGGCAGCCGTTTCTCCTCAGGCTGATCGCCCCGCGACCAATCGGCCCTCGGGCAGCCGGGACCATCGGACAGCCGAGGCCTCGAGCAGCCGCGAAGGGAGCTGGTCCACCGGATGCCCGGAGTGATCGAAACTGAGGGAGAACAGGCGGCAAGCGCTGGACTCACGGCTGCTCGGCGGCGATTCTGTTCCCGTACGTCGTGCGGGAGAGGGATGCATGAAGCCGCTGGAGTCGAGTGATCCCACGTCGGTCGGCGGGAACAGGTACCGACTGATCGGTCGGCTCGGTCAGGGAGGCATGGGGGTCGTCTACCTCGGCCGGTCCCAGTCGGGCCGGGCCGTGGCGGTCAAAGTGGTGCGTCCCGAACTGAGCACGGACCCCGACTTCCTGCGCCGTTTCGCCCGCGAGATCACGGCCGCGCGGCAGGTGAGCGGCTTCCACACCGCCCCCGTCGTGGACGCCGACCCCGACGGAAATCCGGCCTGGCTGGTGACCGCCTACGTGCCCGGTCCCACCCTGGACAAAGTACTGGACCGGGTGGGACCACTGCCCGCGTACAGTCTGACCGTGCTCGCGGCGGGGCTCGCCGAGGCTCTGGAGGCGATCCACCGGGTCGGTGTGGTGCACCGCGATCTCAAACCGGCGAACATCATCGTCGCCGAGGACGGCCCGCGGGTCATCGATTTCGGCATCGCGCGGGCCCTCGATGGAATGTCGGCTCTGACGCAGACGGGTTTCCAGGTCGGGACGCCCGGCTACCTCGCGCCCGAGCAACTGACAGGTGGAGCGATCACCGCCGCTGTGGACATGTTCGCGCTGGGCGTGGTGCTCTGCCAGGCCGCAGGTGGCTCGCCGTTCGGCGACGGCTCCACGGCCGGCTGGCTCTACCGCGTCGTCCACGAGGAGCCCGACCTGGCCGCGGTGCCACCGATGCTGAGGGAAGCGGTGGCCGCGTGCCTCGCCAAGGACCCGCGGCAGCGACCCACTCCGTCGGAGTTCCTCGCCGGTCTGACGGTCCTGCACCGCGAGGACGGCGGCTGGCTGCCGGACGCCGCGATGCGCCTGCTGACGCCGAACGAGAGTCCGGGCGCGCAGACCCCGGCACCTCTCGATGACGACGCGCATCGGGCGCCCGCGTCGCCGACGGTAGCCGACCCCGGCGGCCCTGCCCCTTCAGGTGCGCGTGCGTTTCAGCGCGCGGCCAGTGGCGCGCCGACACCGCCGCCTGCTCCTGCCGCGGAGGAAACCGCTGTCTCGCCGACCGTGAGCGCCCCGATCCCGCCTCCGCCCGTTCGGGAGGGCAGCCCATCGGCCGGTGGACAGGGCCCCGGCGCCCGGCGGCGGCCCTGGATGCGGCTTGCCGTCGCGGCCGCTGTGGTGTGCACGGCGGTTGCCGCGGTGCTGGTGTGGCAGGCACAGGAGGACGGCTCCCCGAACAAGGCGCAGCCCAAGCAGTCCGTCAAGATCGCTCCACCGTCGGGTCCCGCCCCCTTCCCCACCGCCCCGCTGCTGATCCGGCAGGACACCGCACCCGGCTGGCCCTCGACCTGCCACGGCGTGATCGCGCTGCGCCCGGCCGCGACGGATCAGCCGCGGCGGCTGGTCCACGGCGGCACGTGCGACATCCTGCCGCAGTGGGCCCCCGACCGGCGCTCCTTCGCCTTCACACGGATCAGCTCCGGGGACACAGCCGTGTGGACAGCCAACGCCGACGGGTCCGGGCCCCGGCGCATCGCTTCCATCGCCGGCGGGCGGGTGTCCTGGTCTCCGGACGGCACGCGCCTGGCAGTGCTGCGCAAACAGGACGGTGTACAGCAGCTGTTCGTCGTGCGTGTCTCCGACGGTTCCTCACGCCAGATCACCACGGGGACAGGCCGGGTGGAGGATCCCGCGTGGTCCCCGGACGGCAGCAGGATCGCCGTGTCCTATGAGACCTCTCCAGGCAACTGGCAGATCCACGTGGTGGAACCCGACGCCCGCCAACCGAAACTCGTCCAGGTCACACGGCTGCCGCACCCCGCACTGGACGCCGTCTGGTCGCCGGACGGGAAGACCTTCGCGTACACGGCGGGAAGCTACAACAGCGTCCGCAAAGGGGACATCCGCCTCGTCAGGACGGACGGAACCGGTGACCGCGCGCTGGTGGCCACCCCTGAGCACGAGATGGACCCGGCGTGGTCGGCCGACGGCACGTGGGTGGCATTCGTGCGCGGCCCCTACCAGTCCCCCGTGATCTGGGCGGTACGCGCGGACGGCACGGGGGAACGCAGACTCACGACAGGCAGTTCACCAGAAGGGCACCCGGCCTGGCGGTGAGCCGAGGCTGCGCGGACTCGGCCCAGCGGTCCGGACTCGGCGGCTTCGTTTCCGCCGGGGCCACGCCTCCTCACGGTCTCGGCTCCGCAGCGGCGTCGAAGCCGCAGCTGCCGGTCGTCGCGGTGTCGTCCTGGCCTTTTGGCCGAATGGTGACACGGCCGTCGGCGTTTCGGCTGTGGGTGATCGTGCAGAGCAGCCGGCGCAGAACTGTCCGGTCCGCCCCGGCGGGATGGGCAGGCCGCCGTGACCGTCCCGCCAGCGAGGTGCCGACCGTGACGGCCGTGCCGTGGCCGGCAGAGTGACGCAAAATCCGCAGTCCGACGGCCCGCACTTGTGCGCTGGGACCGGCGAGGAGGGCGGGGATCGCCTTCTCCGTCGTCGCTGGGGTCGGCTTCCCGCTGCCCTGGCCTGCCGTGCCCGGCCAGTCATACTCGTTACCGAATGGCGGAAGCTCCGTCGAGCGGATCACGGGGTTTCAGACCACCGTCGGTCGGGGCGACCCTCGCGCGGCGGCGCGGCCAAGAAGGGCTCATCCGTCGGCGCCTTTCCTGCGCTGCGGTATGTCGACGGCGAAGACGGCGCCGTCTCCGAAAAGCCCTGCACAGCCCGGCAGTGAACGGTTCGATCTGCGTCAATGTTCCCTCTCGGAAGCGTGGCGGGGGCATCACCGTGTTCAACGACGCCGCCGCGATTTCGAACACGTGCTCTTTCGGACGGGTTGCGCACGCCGAGGTTGAGCGGTTGACCGAAGGTGCGCGGTGCACCGACCCTTGCCACGCAAGCGCCCGCGGCCGAAGGCGGGTTGGCCGAAACGCCGATGCTCGGTCGCTGCAGCCGTAGCAACTGGTGTGCGCGCCAGCGCCGACCACCAGGTCGCCCGGGGTGGGGCGGGCGCGCATGCACGTGACCAGGTGCGGCTACCACACGCTTGGATGGTGTGTGAAGCCAGACCAGTGGGCCCGCTTTACGGGCTGACGCCGCCAAACACCATGCTCTACGGTCTCTTTACTGGTGTCCGAGGCGCGTCAAAGGGGGTTCGGGTGGACGCTGTGGAATCCGATCAGGTCAGGGTGAACGTGTTCGTGCCAGCGGATCCCGATCTGATCGCCGCCGCGCAGGAGGCGTTCGCCGCTGCCGCCAGCGTCGGGAAGGGCATTGACGCTCGTGGGACCGTGCCCCTCGGGGACGTCCTGCTGATCGGTTCGGTTGCGACGCATGCCCTCGCCTACCTGGTGAACACGTTACGCAAGGCATGGAGCAGGGGCGTCGTGATCGACGCGCTCGGCCGGCAGCTCACGGTCCGCCAGGACCCGGCGCTGCCGCGCGGCCTGGTCGTCGTGCGCTCCAAATCCGGTGAGGTGACTGTTCGTGACGGGGTCGGGCTGACCGACGTCATCGCGGGGGCACTGCCCTCGCGCGGGAACGGCAGCGAGAACGCCGGAGGACCGGACAGTGCCTGATCCGGGCCGCAGCCACCTGTTCGCCGGCCAGCAGAATCACGAACTCGCGGCCGAGGCGAGGGAGATGAGCAAGGCTTTCGCCGACTCCTCCCATCTTCGGTGGATCACGGGCGAAAACGATCCGGAGCGTGCCTGGGAAGGCTATTTCGCCTACACTCAACCGCAAGTCAGAGCGATTCTCGATGAGCTGCTCGCCACGTTCCCGCCGGAGGACCGTGCGGCGGCGCTCCAGCTCGCTGGTGCGGTGGAGGCCTTCTGCCTTCCGTCGAATGCCGTGGAGTCGAGGGTCTTCGAAAGCCCTGGGTCTGGCACCGGACACCTCATCGGGATCTCGCCGCTCCTCGTCCAGCTGACCGCCGAAATCGCCTGGGGCCTGCACACGGGGCACCCATATGCACCGGAAACGCTTCCCCCGGGGTGGCGTACGGCCATGATGCACGCACAGGAATCCTTCGCCTTGGCCCTCTTCCAGTTCGTGCGGGCTTTGGAGAGGCCCGGTGAGACTCCGGTGCCCGTCACCGGGCTCAGTACCGCGATTGAGCGGATCGGTCCTGCCCAATCCGCCCCCTGGGCCGATCCGCGCAGCTTCCAGGACGCGGCCATGATCTTCGCCCTCGCCCACGAACTGACCCACATCCGGGACGGTCATCTGTCGTCCGGCGAGGAAGGGAGCGGGGGCAGGCTGCTCGTCGACCGGCGCATCGCGCCACTTCTGGGAATCTCCGACCAGGAGAACGAGGAACTGACTGCCGACGCCTCGACCTTCACCACGTGCTTCAACTTCCTGCTCGGCACCTGGGTCCAGGCGGAGGAGTCCCGCGGGGATGCCCGGGAGTCGCGGACGCGTCGCGTGGGTACGCGGGAGTGGAATTTCCTGGCCTGGCAGAGCGCGATCCGTGCAACCGAAATGTGCGAGGCGTACTACTCCGCAATCCTTCTCCTCGCGCACCTGACCCAGCGCGGCGGTGACGAGGACACGGCGCGCCGTCTGCAGACCACGGGCATGCGGCTGCCCGTGGTCCAACAGGCAGTACAGGACGTTCGACAGAAGATGCTGGTGCCCGGATACGGGCAGTTCATGTGGACCGAACGTGACGTCGCCTACCGCAAGGCACACCACAGCTGGCGCCTGCACCTGATGGAGAACCTCCTCCCCCAGACGAGCCGCCACCGGCCCACCACCCCGCTGCCCGGCCTCGCCAACCGTTATCGGACCCTGCCCGAGATGTGGCAGGACCCGGCGAGCGCCGCCGCGTCCCTCCCGGTACTCGAGGAGCAACTGGCGACCATGCGGCGCGAGCTGGGGTCCAGCCACCAGAACACCCTGGCCACCCGGGCCAACGTCGTCATGGCGCGGTTCGCGGCCGATGGCGATACCCACGCGGCCGAGGCCGAACTGCGCTCGGTGATCGTTGACCTGACGCGGGCCCTTGGGCCCGGCGATCCCTCGACCTTCGCCGCCCGCCACAACCTGGCGCAAGTGCGGCGAAAGTCCGGGGACCGGGCGGCAGCCACCGCCGCCTTCGTCACGTTGTTCTTCGAAGAACTACGTGCGCTCGGCCCCGACCACACGGAGGTCCTGGACACCCGCTACGAGCTAGCCCACCTGCGGGGAGAGGAGGGAGACGTGCCGGGAGCCGTCGCCGCCTTCACCTCACTGCTCGCGGACCAGGAGCGTCTGCTGGGCCATGACCACGTCCAAACCGCACTGACCCGTCGCAGCCTCGCCCAGTGGCGGCGAGAGACCACGAACGCGCCGCAAGAGGCCACAGCCGTCCCCGGCGGGCCGCTGATCGCCCACGCCCCCCTGCTCAGCCCCGACCACGCCGACACGCTTCCCGCCTACGAGGCCAGGCTCGCCCACCTTGAGCGCAGCCTCGGCCATGGGCACCCCGACACCCTCGTCACCCGGTGGTTCATCGCCACACTTCGAGCAAAAGCCGGGGACGCGGCCGGGACCGCTGCCGCCTACGTCGGCCTCCTGGAGCATGACCTGCAGGCCGTGGACTTCGACGACATCGACATCGGCGTCCTCCGCGCCAACCTCGAGTACTGGCGGAGCCGTGTACCCCGCTGAGGGCGCAGCGCGGGCAGGCATCGCCGCCGGTGGAGATCCGACGTTCCTGTGATCTCGGCGGCGACCGCGGGGGTGTCGGCCCCGCCGAAGTCCGGGCGCAGGTCGCAGGTCGCAGGTCGCAGGCCCAGGTGGGGTGCCGGTCGCCGGTCGGCACAACGGGACGGGCGATGGCTGTGGTCCTCGTCTGCATCCTCTTGACGAACTCCGCTCTATGCTGGGGCGATGGGCGATGTCTCGAGGATGAAGACCGTTTTTGCCAGCTGCATGGACAACGCGGCGAAGGTCGGTTTCAGCCTTGTCGACGGTCGCGAGTTTCTCGGCTGGATCGCTGAGGTCGCGGACGATCGGGTATCGGTCGCTTGGGCACCCAGCCCGATCTTCATGCAGGCCACGGGCGGCGAGGAGTGGAATCCGGACGAGGAGTGGATACCGTTCAGCGCGATAGTGGCCGGGACGCTCGCGTGGTACGACACGTCTGCCAGGCGGTGGGTGACGTACCCGCATTGAGCTTCGCCAGCGTTGCCGCTCCAGGGTGAGGATGGCTTTGGCGGTTGACATCATGCGGTCCGGGCTGCAACGGGATCTGCCGAAGATCTGCCAGGATCAGGCGTGCGACGCCACGTTCGACCGGTGCACGTGCCGCGGCCAAGGCCCGGTTGAGCGTCTTCTCGGTGAGGGTGGGTTCCTGCAGGGGCTTGCGTGTGATGCCGGTGCTCACCCAGGGGCCGCCGCCCTGGTAGGCGAGGTCGGCCAGGGCGGCGGTCGAGTTGCAGGAGGTCGAGCATGTCGCGTGGTCCATGCCGATCCCGTCGCATCCGATCCTGGCCAGGTCGAGGAACTCGCGCTCGGCGGCGTTCGCAAGGGTTGCCGCGTAACGCATCGTCATCTCCGGGCCGCCGGGACACTGCCGTGAGCGGGAGCGGCGCTGGACGGGCGGCGGCTTCGGCAACGGGTGCAGGGCCGCGCGCCGCCCGGGGACGCGTCAGTAGGCTGCTCCAGGCGCTCTCGCTGTCACAGATCGGCCCCCCCCCTGGCCGGTTGCCCTCCCTCATCGGTCACGGCCCACTCCCCTGCCCGGATCGGGTCGGTTCGTGGGGTGCTGCCGCTGGTCGGCGAGCTTGGCCACGTCAGCCGATTGCTCCGGCTTCGGCCGGTCGGCGTTGGCGCGGCGGCAGGCGTTGGGCTGTTCGTCGGCATGCGCGGCGGCCGACGCGGTCGCGGCCGGGGCGTCCGCCCGGCGGGCACGGGGCGGGCGGCGCGGATCGCGTTCTGCACGGCGAGGCCGGCCACCCCGGGCCCGCTCGTACGAGGCGCAGATCGTACGTCCTTGAGGTCCTTACCCGTCGTCAGCCGGTGGTGAGGTGGGTGGTGTAGAAGTCGGTGAGCTTGTCGATGGCGGGGTCGATGTACTCCTTCTTGTCGTAGAGGTCGACGTGGCTGGCGCCCTTGATCCAGTGGATCTCCTTGGGGCCGGTGGCGCGCTGGTGTGCCTCGACGGCCATCCAGGCGGTGACAGCGCGTTCGCCGATGATCTGGAGGATGGGCCGGGGGCCGATCAGCGGGACGGCGAAGAACGCGTCGTGGAAGGCCATCCTGTCGATGCTCTCCCAGGCGAGGGTCTTCGCGGAGCGTTCGTGCCGGCCGCGCGGGGTGCAGTAGTACTCGAAGCCTTCGACGCCGTGCCGGCCGCCGAGCGCGCGGGCCTGCTCGGCGGTCTCCGGGAACATGGTCATCGTGCCCGGGTCCTCACCGCGTGCGGCGGCGCTGCGGGCCGCTGCGGCGGCGTCCAGCAGGGCCTGGAAGACGGCCGGGTCCTGGGTGCCGTCGGCGCCGAGGCGGAACTGGCGGGCGGGCTCGGCGGTGGACACGGTGGCCACGGCCTTGACGCGGTGGTCGCCGCCGGTGGCGGCCAGCGAGTACCCGCCGGAGGCGCAGATGCCCAGCAGCCCGATGCGGTCGGCATCGACGTCGTCGCGGGTGGTGAGGTAGGACACGGCGGCCTTGAAGTCCTCCACCCGCTGAGCGGGGTCTTCCAGGCCACGGGGCAGGCCGCCGGACTCGCCCTGGTAGGCGGCGTCGAAGGCGAGGGTGACGAAGCCGCGCTCGGCCATCCGCTGCGCGTACGTGCCGGAGGTCTGTTCCTTCACGCCGGTGCCGGGGTGACCGACCACGAGCGCCGGCCTCGGGCCCGACGCCGGCGTGTCGGGGGTGTAGAGGTGGCCGGCGAGCGGGATGTCAGCGCTGTCGAAGGTGACGGTGGTCCGGGCCATGAGGCACACTCCCTGAGAGGTGATGACGTGTCGTAAGGCGCCGGCGCGGCGGACTCGGGGCCCGCACCCTGCCGGGCACACCTCTACGTTCTGTCAGTCTCCGCACGAGCGGGAGAGCCAGGTTTCTGCCTGGGAAAGAACTTGCCCCCTCACACACGTGCCGTGCCCGTCGTGGCTCCATGACACTGATGAGCATGACTGCAGACTCAGGCTCCCTGGCGCTGGGCGCCTTCCTCAAGGCCCGAAGGGCCCAGCTGACACCGCACCAGTGCGGCCTTCCCGAGACGGACTCCGCCCGAAAAGTCGCCGGACTGCGCCGCGAGGAAGTCGCCCGGCTCGCCGCCATCAGCGTCGACTACTACACACGCCTGGAACAGGGCCGCGTCCGGGCATCCGTACCCGTGCTGACCACGCTGGCCCGCGCCCTGCGCCTCGACGACGACCAGCAGCAGTACCTCTACGAACTCGCCGGCCGAAGCGACGCCCACCCGCGCCGACGCCGACCCGCCCAACGCCTGCGTCCAGCCATGCGCCGTCTGCTCGACCAGCTCACCGAGACCCCCGCGCTCGTCCTTGGCAAACGCCTGGACATCCTGGCCTGGAACCCCGCAGCCGCAGCCCTCTACACCGACTTCGCCGCCCTCCCGGCGAAAGGGCGCAACTACATGCGGCTGCTGTTCACGAACCCGGTGGTCCGGCAACTGCACCAGGACTGGACCCACGACGCCAGGGAAGCCGTCGCCGCCCTGCGCATGGAGGCCGCGGCCGACCCCGACGATCCCGACCTCGCCCAGCTCGTCGGCGAACTGTCCCTCCAGGACCCCGACTTCCGCACCTGGTGGGCCGAGCACCGCGTCAACAGCGCCAGTTACGGCACCAAGCACTACCGCCACCACCTGGTGGGCGACCTCACCCTGGACTGCGACACCTGGACCAGCCCCGACGGCTCGGGACAGCGCCTGATGATCCTGACCGCCGAACCCGGTAGCCCCTCCCACGACGCCCTGCGCATCCTCACCTCATGGTCCACCCAGCAACCGCGCACCGGCCGGACGGAGGACCTGACGCGATGACCCCTTGGACACCCGAAGATCTCGCTCGACTCGCCGGGTCCTAATCCCTCGTTCTCACCGCCGGGGACGACGATCACCCTGGCGTGGAGCTCGGTATGGTCCTGGTCGGTGGCGAACTGTATGTCCGCGCCTACCGAGGGGTCCGCTCCGGCTGGTACCAGGCGGCATACAAGCACCGCAGGGGACAGATCCGGGTGGGGGCCGTCACCCGTGACGTGCTCCTGGAAACCCGTGAGACCAGGCCCGCCTCCGAGATCGACGCCGCCTACCGGAACAAGTACGGACAGGCGGCCGGCGCCCTCGCGGCGAGCCGCCGGGCGCAGGCCGCGACGATACGGATCGACCTGGCGCCCTCATCGGACGGCGCCGCGGGCCTGGTCCGCTGACGGAACGGGGCCGGGCAGCGTCAGCGCGCAGCAGCGCACGCGCACCGGCGGCCCTGTCCGGCGAAACCGCTTGTCAGGTTGAGAGCGCCAAGGCGGGCAGCCAGTGCTGGGCGGCGGCCGCCACCGTCACTGCTTCGCGCCGTCGCCGGCGTGGAGCACTGGCGCAGCCATCTCCCACACGCGGTCCAGGGCCATCCCATCGCGCTGCGCGACCGCGAGGGGTCGGTGGGCGCAAGCGGCCGGGCCCGCCGGAACGTGGGAGCGTCTGCTCCAGCAGGTTCAGGCCGCGGGCCGGGCCAGTGTCTGCGTCGCGGCCTCGGCGAAGTCGTGGATGAGCGGGGAGCGACGGGACAACACCCACGCCAGCGCCACCCGGTTGGGACCGATGTCCTCCACGGGCAGCGGAATCACGTCCGGGCGGGTGTAGAAGGTGGCGGTGGACAGCGGAAGGACGCACACGCCCGCACCGGAGGCCACCAGTTCCAGCTTCTCCTCCACCTGGTGGATGGCCGGAACCTCGGGGCGCCGCCCGTCGCGCAACTCCACGGCCACGTCACGCCACTCGGGTACGGCATCCGGGTCCTGGAGGAGATGCTCGCGGGCAAGGTCAGCGACGGTGACCGAGGCCCTGTCCGCCAGGCGGTGTCCCACCGGCAGTACGACGACCCGGGGCTCCTGGTAGAGCGGCCGTACCTGAAGTCCGCGCTGGTCGAGGGGCAGCCGTACGACGCCGATGTCCGCCCGGCCGTCCAGCAGCACCTCCACCTGGTTGTCCCAACTGGTGCGCAGCAGACGTACGGTGACGCCGGGATGCCGGGTGGTGAAGGCGGCCATGGCCCGGGTCACCGTGATGCCGGGCATGAAACCGACGGTCAGCGTGGGGGTGCCCTGCGCCGCCGCCTGCACCCGCCGCAGGAGCGCATCGGCCGAGGCGAGCAACGGGACGGCGTCCTCCAGCAGTTGCTTACCGGCCGACGTGAGCAGCGTGCCGCGCCTGTCACGGTCGAAGACCTCTGCGCCCAGGTCGTCCTCCAGGCTCCGGATCTGGCGGGACAACACCGGCTGCGCGATGTGCAACCGCTCGGCCGCGCGTCCGAAGTGGAGCTCCTCCGCAACAGCCACGAAGTACCGGAGCTTCCGCAGATCAAGATCCACCGTGCTCACTCTCTCCGAGGCGACGACCCGTCCGGGTAGTCGGCCGTCCTGAACGTCTCCTCCAGCGCCCCGCGGGACGAGCGGGGCAACCAGTCACAAATCTACCGTCCTGGCCGTGGCGAGCCGCCGCAGGCGGTGTGGCACACCGCCCCCGCCGGTCACGCGCCGCCGGCGAGTACGGCCAGCGGATCAGTGTGCGCCGGGACCCACCCGAGCTCGGCCTCGGCCCGCGCCGGGGTGAGCTGCTGGTCCAGCGCGAAGGCCTCCGCGATCGGGCCCATCCGCTCGCGGGCCTGCTCCAGGGTGAGGGAGGCGACCTTGCCGTCCAGACCGACTGAGCGCGCGACCGCCAGCGAGCACTCCTTGGCAGTGGGGTTCACACCGCCGACGCCCACGTACACCGAGCCCGGCTTCGCCCTCAGAGCGGCGGCGTAGAGTTCCGCGATGTCGTCGATGTGCACCAACGCCCAGCGGTTGTGACCGTCGCCGATGCAGGGGATGGCGCCCGCTTCCTGGCCCGGGACGGTGTAGAAGATGTCGATCAGTCGATTCTCACCGCCGTACAGCAGGCCGGGCTGCACCACGACGGGGCGGCCGCCCTGCTGTGCGCGCCGCAGGACGGCGTCCTCGACGGGCTTGCGCCAGGCGACCAGGGACGGCGGGTTCCAGGGGGCGGTCTCGTCCACGACTCCGTCGGTGTCGCCGTAGACCCAGGTGCCGCCGGTGTGGATGTAGGTGCCGGCGCCGATGCCGTCCTGCATGGCGGTGGCGGCCGCGAGGTCCTCGTCGCCGGTCTCGGCCTGCGCCAGGTGGACCACCGCCTCCGCGTGGGCCGCGGCCGCGTTCAGCACGCCCAGATCTCCAAGCCCTCCGCGCACTGGCGTCGCTCCGAGGGAGGCGACGGTCTCGGCGGCGCGGTCGTTGCGGGCCAGGGCCTCCACGGTGTGCCCGTGGCGGACCAGCGCGCTGATCGTGGCCTTGCCGACGTATCCGGATCCGCCGGTGAGGAAGATCTTCATGGTCAGTGACTCCTGTCTCCGTAGCCGGTGACTTCTCGGATCAGCCTGCGTCCGGAAGCGAACCCGCGTCCAAGACCTCTTTCGGCGCCTGTGATACCCGGAGGGCATCAGGGTCCTGCGACACCCGTCCCGACTGCCTGGACGCACCGGCTCATGATCATCGGGCCGCGGATGCGGGGCACGGGTCGCACTGACGTAGGTCCAAGTCGGTCAGTGCGCTGGCCGGAGCCGGATCACACAGCTCCACACACCCCGGTCCGAGTTGGCGGTCTCTTCCTTCCGCCCCGTCAGCAGGGCGATCTCCCCGACCGGCAGGTCGGCGCAGTAGGACAGCAGGACCACGAGACCGGCGTCCCCGTCCGCCGCCCACCTCGCGGCCTACGCCGGGCTCGCCCCCGCGACCCGAAGGTGGCCGCCGCCGCAAACTGACCGTGCCGGCCTGGCATCTGACGACCGAACACCAGGACTACGCCTTCCGCCCGCCCCAGCCTGATCGCTTCAAGCAGCGCAAACTCAAGCTGACCGCCGGACTGCCCACCGCCCAGGGCAACCGCCGCGACCTCGGCTACGCCTACAACAGGAAGACCTCCGCGACCAGGAACGGGCGATCGCCGAGCAAGCTGAGCCCGCCTGTCAGTTGCTGATCTCACTGGCAGCCCGCACCGGCCAGGAACAGCAGGGAACGCCCCGCCATCCCTGGGCAGGCTTGACGATTTCATCCGTCGACCAGGTCCTCTTCCAGTGCGCGGGCAGAAAGTAATAGCCGCAAGCTCGACGAGCGTCTGGCCGAACCCGATCGGATGGGGTCTGCGCTTGAGGGACTGGCGAAACTCGCTGAGGCTCTGGAACGAAAGTCATGCGGTGCGGGATCCCAGATCGGCAGGTGGTGGTCTGAGCGTCTGGTAGGGCAAATGGCTACGGCGCGCCGAAAGTCACGTCTCTGGTGTCCAGCCGTTCTGGCCGCTGACGAAGTCCGCGGGGCGGGTGTATGCGATACCGTCGCGGGCGATGATCAGGTCATCCGCCGAGTTGGTCCCCGCTGCACTGCCGGTGACGATTGCCGTCTCGCTGCCGAACACGGGTGGCGGTGGCAGCGTCTGAGGGAGGCCTTGGATGGCCTCCGGTACTTCGTTGAAGGAAAGTCCGGCGAAGTCTCCGGCCGGGATATCCTCGCCCCATGCCTCGGGGCTCCCGTCACCTTCGGCCTCGTACTCGCTCAGCGGGGAGAGATCGTCCCGCATGTGCTCGATCATGTTCGTGCCGCTGTCTCCGGCCGTTTCCACCGGCACCGTGTCCAGGGCGCCGTCCAGATCCGTGTCACTACCAGCTGTCGGCAGATCGGCACCAGCTGTGGGCAGGTCGGCCTCCGCGATTTCCTGCAGGTAGGAAGACGCGTACGTCTCTCCCGTGCCGTTGCTCTCGTGCATCGGGTCGTACGGGTCTGCGGCAGAAGAATTCTCCGTGGAATCATCAAGCTCCCACGCCGCCACCGGATCTTCGAAGGTAAAGCCTGCGTCCATCTCGCTCATCGGACGCCTCCGTAAGCATGCGGGCTGCGTCTGCTTCTTCGAGCTTACGCCCCGATCGGCGCACAGCAGATCCGAGTTGCCCTGCTTCGCGCCGCGTGGAAGCGTGGAAACAGGAGCCCGGCTGCATGGCCGAAGGAGACACCATGGCTCCAGAAGCGCATCCGATTGAGGCGCTCGCTCAGCGATTGACGGGATCCGGGGCCGGGGACACCGGGACGGCGGGGGCTGCCTCCGATGACCCCCGCTCCGTGGCACTGGCAGATGCAGCCTGGGATCTGTGCGACCGCATTGCCTCCGACGCAAGGACGGTGGCTCTGTGGGATGCCGCCTTCCGGGAGCGTCGGCGGCTCGCCGAGCCGCTGCGTATAGCTGTCGTCGGCGCTGTCAACGGCGGGAAATCCACCCTGGTCAACGCATTGCTGGGGCGGCCGGTGGCGCCGATGAGCGGCGCCGAATGCACGCGCCTGAGCTGGTGGTTCCGGCCGACAGACGGGCCGGAACGGGTCCGCGTGCTGCGTGAGGGTGGCGGTGTGGACTTCCTGCAGGTCGGCGCGGACGTGGAACAGGGCGGCCCGATAGCCGCCGAGCGGGGGGACCCTGTGACCATATGGCTGCGGGCCCCCAACGACCATCTCGGGACGCGGATTCTCCGGGAGATTACGCTGATCGACACCCCGGGCCTCTTCTCGCTCCAGGAGGACAGGTCGCAGCACACTCAGGAACTGCTGCGCAGCGCGAGCCGCCGTTCACAGCAGGCGACGGCCGAGGCGGACGCCGTCATCTACTGCAGCAGCGAGGTCCCGGGCGCGGAACGCGACACCGACGTAGTCCAAGGTTTCAGGTCCGCGTTCGGCCCCACAACCAGGCCCCCTACCGAGTCACTCTTCGCCTACACCCGCGCTGACTACCGGTGGCATGCGCGCACCGGTTCGCAGTCGCCTCTCTCGCAAGCTGACCGAGAACTCAGGCGGCACTCGGACGAGCTACGCCACATCGCCTGGACCACGACGCCCGTGGTCGCACTCCTGGCGTTCACGGCCAGATGCGGAGGTGTGGACGCTGCGTTGATGGAGACCGTGGAAGCGATCGCCGCCCATCCCAACAGGCGGGCCGTCCTGCGCAGCAAGGACACACCCCGACGCGAGCTGACCAGCATCGATCCAGGGCGCGCAGACGAGGCAGTGGCCCGGCTGGGCATCTGGGGGCTGGGACTGGCCGCCGCAGGGATGGACGCCGGCCTGCGCTCCCCAGACGAGATGCAATCCCTGCTGTGGCACGCCAGCGGTGTGCCGCGCCTGCTGGAGGCCATCGACACCACCTTCCGCAGACGAGCCGATCTGCTGCGGGCAGACCACGCCCTGTCCCGGCTTGAGCACGCGGCCCACACCGCGGAGGGCCATGCCGGGTCCCTCGCCTTGACGGCCGTCGCGGAGATCCGCGGCAGCGATGCGGGGACCGCACTGCAGGACCTCGCCGACCTGCGCGCTGTACTTGACCCCGCCGCGAACTGCCCGCCCGAAGACGTGGCGGAACTCGCCACCCTGTTCTCCGGCAGTGCCCCGCAGCGCGATCCCAAGGCGGCGGCAGAGCGTTGGGCCCGGCGCGCGGCCAGGCCGGGAGCGACACCGGCGCAGCGCAGGCTGGCTGCCCACGCCGTACGGGCCTACCAACGCCACCTCGTCGGAGCAGCGGTGGCGTAGCTGGGGAGAGTCATGAGTACACCATTGGAGCACCAGAGCAGCCGCACGGCCGACGCGCAAGTCTCACCGAGTCCAACGCGGACACCCGCGCGAGGCCCAGGAGCGAAGGGTCCCGAAACTCCCACGCTTTCAAAGGCCGCCCCCCATCTGCAAGCCGACCCCTTGAGCGCGGCCCACGCCTTGGCCAACGAGGTTTACCGGCTTGCCAAGGAACAACGCGCCACGGAGGTGGCACGCCGCCTGCTGGCTGCGGCACGTCTGGCAACCCGCCCCGCTCGCGTCATCGTGGTCGGCCCCCGCTCGGCCGGCAAGTCAAGCCTTGTCAACGCGCTGCTCGGCAGGGAACAGCTGCTTCCCGTGGACGATGACGTGGCCAGCAACGTGTACGTCAGCGTTCACGCGCCCTACCCAGGGCAGTTGCATGAAGGCGCCACCGTGCACTTTGCCGCGGACGGAGGAGAACCACGTGAGATCTCCCTGGATGAGCTGGCCGAATGGGCGGCCGAGTCGGGCAACCCGGACAACGACAAGCGTGTCGCCTTCGTCGACGTGCGGGTCCGCCACCCCCTGTTGGCTTCGGGGCTCGTTCTGCTCGACACCCCGGGCGCGGGCGGACTGGTTGGCGCACACGCCCAGGCCGTACTCACCGCAGCCCGGGACTCCGATGCGATGCTCGTCGTCGTCGAGCACATGGCACCCCTGTCAGATACCGTGCTGAGCCTCGCGGCGGGCCTCGGGCCCCGGCGGGCCCTGTTCGCCTTCAACCGCACCGACCAGCCGGGCGACACCCGCCGGAGTATCGATGACAGTCGCACTGGACTGGCACGCCGGGCACCGGACCTGCGCGCCGGCCCGTTCCTGCCCACCTCGGCGCTGCTCGCCCTCGACGCCGGCGACGAACCTGACCCGGAGCGGGCGGCGGTATTGCACCAGGACAGCGGTGTGGGGCTTCTGGCCGCCGCCTTGCGCGGCGTGATCGTCGATGTACGCCGTGCCCAGGCGCGCCAGCTGCTGACCGAGGTGGCCGCCGCGATACGCTCACTGGCTGCGCCCGCCCAGGCCGTGCTTCGGGCCGAGTCCAGCGATCCACCCGCCGTCCAGAGCGCTCTGCGGAAGGAGATCAAGCGCCTGGAGTCCCTACGGCCCTCCGCGCAACTGGCCCGCCGAGTCAGCCGCGAAGAGACGCAACTCCAACGTCGCCTTGAGGGTCGGCTGCTCGATCTACGACAGGATCTCGATCGGTCGACGCACCATCATGTCGCGCGCCGTGCTCTGTGCTCCCTGCCACAGCGAACCGAGCAAGCATATGGGGCGCTGTGGCAGGAGACCGTGCAGGAGGCTCACCACGCGGTCGCTGAAGCGGTCTCGTCCCTCTCACCGACCATCGTGCTACCCGTCCCGGAAGCGGGCCTGCCGGGCGCGATCCGCCACCCCGAGCTGGTACGCGACTCGGGACGCACCGGTCGCATCACCCGCGTAGCCGCGCACCTCGAGCGGCTCCTGGTCAGCACGATGCTCATCTACCGGCTCCCGTTCGCGATCGTCCAGACCATCGGTGACATGCAGCAATACCGTGAACGGCTCGATCGCGAGAGCGCGCGTCAGTACCTCGGCGAAGTCTACGACCAGGCCAAGCAGAACCTGCCGCACGAACTGAGCCAACAGATCGCTGAGATGACGGAGCAGGGCGCCGAACTCCTGCGCAGGGAAAGGGACGAACGACTCCAGGCCATCCGCGCGTCGGCCCACGCCAGTGCCGCGCCGGACCAGTCCCTTTCAGCCTTGGCCCAGCGGTACCTGGCGGAGCTGCGCCGCTTGCACGACCTCGCCACGGAGCTGCACGCGGCGCTGGGGTCCCAGCGAGAGCCACCGCCATGACGTCGGCCAGTGTCCTCGCCATCGACCTCGGCACGTCGGGAGTGGCGGCGGCTCGCAGGGACGGTGCCGGGGCCCCGGCACTCGTCGAGCTCGACGGCGCCTTCCAACTGCCGGCCGTCGTGGCCTGGGAGGACGAAGCACCGTACTGCGGCTCGGACGCGCTGTGGAAACTGCATACACACGGCGGCGGCCTCGCTTCGCCCAGGGCACTGTTCGCTGACATGCCGGACGGAACCTGGCCGATGGGAAACTCCGCCGTCCCCGTGCCGCTGACGGACCTGCTCGCCGCTCTCCTCGAGGAAACCTTGCGGTGCGCTCTCTTCGACGGATGGTTGCCTGATCACGTCGTTCTCAGCCATCCGGCCGGCTGGTATGCCAACGGCCCCCAGCACCGCGGTCTGCTCAGGGCCGCCGCGGCGGCAGGCATACCATCCCCCGGGACCATCAGCGAGTCCGAAGCGGTGGCCAGGTTCGTCAGCACGCAGGTCGCCCAGGGGGAAGCGATCTCTGTGTTCGACCTGGGCGGCGGCAGCTGCGACATAGACCTTCTGGAGCGTACGGCCACCGGTTACCGCCACCTCGCGCCGCCTGTCTGCGAACCCGTCGGTGGCGACAGCATCGACGCCGAACTCCTCGGCACCGTACTGGCACGGATTCCCCTCGAAGCAGCCAGCGCGCTGCGCGCTGTCTGGCACGAACTGGACGATACGGAGGCATCGGCAGAGCGCCCCGGACCTGGCAGGCAGTGGGCCTGGGAACGCTGCCTGTACGGGGTACAGCAGTCGGTACGGGCGGCGAAACACCAGTTGTCCACACACGACAGCGCTCCCGTCCGCGTGCCCTCCCCCGTGTCGGCGGTCGTCGAACTGAACCGGCAAGACCTGGAGGAGGCCGCAGCACCCCTGTTTGGAACCCCTATCGAGGCGCTCCAGCACGCTACGGCGCAAGCCGGCCTCGACGACACGGCCGATGTGCGGTGTTACGTCTCCGGTGGGGCCACCGCCATGCCTCTCGTCACAGACCTGCTGCGGCAGACCGGCACGCGGTTGTACGCGGTCCACCCTCTCAAGGGCTGCGTGGCCCTGGGCGCCGCGTGTGATCCGGACCAGGCAGCTTCCGAGACCGCAGTCCATCCCTTTCCGCCGGGAGCTGCGGCCAGCCGGGACGGGCCGTCCCCTGGGAATGCCGGGAAGACAGACGAGCTGGATGAGGCCGACGAGGTGGGCCAACAGCGGAAACCCACTGACCCCATGCAGGCGATCCAACGCGTTGTCCGCGGCCTCACCGCAGAGCAGATCCGCCAAGTCGGCGCATCTGCCTCTGGTTCCGTCATACGGCGGGTCACCCGGAGCCTCACGCCGCAGCACGTCCGCACCCCACGGGTGGTCACCGACGCCTCATCTCTGTCACACCTGCTCGAGCAGGTGCGCACGCGCCTCGCTCAGGGGCAGACCGGCCGCGCAGACGCCCTCGCCCGGACCTTGCTGGCCGGCCTGGCCGCTACAGACCACATCACCAGCGCGGAACAGGTCAGGCGGATCCCCCTCCCGGTGCTCGCAGAGCTCGACAGTTTCTACAGGGCTCACACTCGCGCGGCGATGCGCTACCGCGACTTCGCCGGTGCGGCCTGGCCACGAGGACTGTCCGATTTGGGAGCGGGTTTCACCCTGAGGACTTTGCTCGCGCAACACCTGAGACAAGAGGGCCTGTGGTGAACCAATCACTCAGAAGGAGATAGAGCGATGCCTCTCTCGGCCAACTGGAAGGAACTGCTCGCCGAATGGGCGGCATCTCGAGACTGGAATTATCAGGCAGAGGGTGATCAGGCCGTATTCAACTTCAGCGACGGACCCGGCGGCCGCGGGCTGAATATGAGCATCGCCGCGTCCTCCGATTGGCTGGGGTTCCGAATGACCGACGACCGCTACCTGGACGAGAAGGACCTTCCCGTCGCTGTGGCCGCGGCAAACCTCTGGAACGGCACCTACAACCTACCCAACGCGATTGTCATCGTCCCAGAGGACGGTGGCCAAGCCTATATCGATGCTCGCTTCATCGCCGATATATGTGTCGACTACGACTTCGGCCACTTCGCATCTCTCGCCAACGCCTTCTTCCAATTCTCGCTCGACATGTTCGAGCACTTCAGCGATAAATACGCTTTATAGGGCTTTTGGACGGCATTTGGCCAGTCTGCGGTGGCATACGACTTGACGATGCCGGCCTGGTCGATGGCACCCGCGTCGTCCTGGACACCGCAACCAAACGAGCCACGCCCCTCACCGCGGCCGCGACTTCAAGCCCCGGCGCCTCCACGCACACGCAGCCTACGACCGCGCCGACCTGCGCAGATGGCTTCGCTGGAAGCGCATCGGAGTGCGAATCGCCCGCAAAGCCATCGAGTCCGGCGAGCGATCAGGGCGAGCCCATCGCCGTGCACAACGGCCCGACCCCCAACGACGAGCACATCGTGCTGCGCATCTGGCCCGAGCGTGCCGCGCCGGCCGGCCCGGACGGCCCGCCGTTCCCAGGTTCCACCGCCGGTGAGCCCCTCCCAGCGGGTCCACCGCAGACCATCACGGTCGTAGAGAACGGCAGCACAGAGCTCGCGAAGTCAGCGTGAGTTGCGAGCATGGCGGCATCGTTTGTGCCGAGATATCGAAGGCAGTACGGACGACTCCCGTGCCGTGGCGGTCACCGCCACGCATCCCCCGCCGCAGCACTGCCCCCGGCACCGCTGCCACCGGCGGGTGGATGACGCCGTCCAGGCACTGCACGGTGGGCGTCGGATCGTTCACGCCCCTACAGCGAGCAGTTCCTGTCCCGCAAGAAGTCTCACCGATGAACCGAGGCCGACCGAAGGCGCTCTTATCAGGTGATGCTGTGATGGGCCGGGCGCCGGACGGACGGTTGTCGGGTGGGGGAAGGACGGAACGTGTGGATCGGGCGTTACCAGGTGCGATGGCACATCGTGCTGCTCACCCTATGGACGGCCGTGTGGTTCGCGGTGGCCGAGCGCCACGGCGCCGTGTCCTGGCACTACCTGCGCCAAGGCCAGGAGCTCCTCTTCGGTCAGCAGCCCGGCGGCGGTCTCGCCCTCTACGCCAACCACCCCGACCTGCAAATCGGCCCCGTCAGCTTCGTCGTGGCCGGGCTCTTCTCACCGTTCCCGGCCGACGTCGGTGAGAAGCTGGCCGACGCGTTCATGTCCGGCCTCGGCCTGTACATGCTCGTCCTGGTCGGCCGCGCCGCCGCCGACCACAACCGGGGCACCGGTCTCAACCACCATCGCCTGCAGCAACGTGTCCTGATCGCCGGCGCGGCCTCCATACCCATGTGGGTTGAGGTCTCGGTTCGTTTCGCCCACCTCGACGACGTCCTGGCCCTGTTCTTCGCCACCTTCGCCGTCCGTTCGCTGGTCCGCGGCCACGCCACGGCGGTGGGTGTGTTCCTGGCGCTCGCGGTGGACTCGAAACCATGGGCGGTCGGCTTCCTGCCCCTGCTCCTGGCGCTGCCCCGCCCGGCCCGCCTCCGCTCCGCGGGCTGGGCGTTCGCTCTGGTGGCGGTCGCCTGGCTGCCGTTCTACCTTACCCACCTCGACACCCTGCACGCGGCCCGTTTCACCATCCCCAACCAGCCGGCGTCCGCGCTGCGCTGGTTCGGCGTCGACGACCCCGTGACCCCCTGGTGGGACCGCCCCGCCCAGATGGCCCTCGGCGCTGCTCTAGGCGCGCTCGCCGTACGGCGGAATCGCTGGCCGGCGGTGGTCTTCCTCGCCGTCGACGCGCGCATCCTGCTCGACCCGAGTGTGTACACGTACTACAACGCCTCGGTTCTGCTGGGCACGCTGATCTGGGACTCAATCGGCCAGCGCCGCCTGGTCCCGTGGGTCAGCTGGATCGCGCTCATCTCCCTCTACGGCAGCGCCTTGCTGGTCCCGTCGGACTCGGTGCAGGGCTTCATCCGCCTCGCCTTCGGGATCGGCTCGGCGGCATACGTCCTGCTGTGGCCGCAACGTGCTCCGCGCGGCGGGCGGGGACAGACACGCCGAGCCGCCCCGCACCGCGCTGCGCAGACGACTCGTGAAGCTGTCGGTCGAGGTGCTCTCCCACCCTCACTGGCGCGGCCGGCGCACACCGGTCGCATGCACACTGCGTGGAGCCGATTCTCGCGCCCATGTCCTGATACCGGAGAAAGCCAAGGCCGCCGCCGAGCAGCCCACAGCGGCCTCGAGCCTGACTGATCGTTTGAAAATGAGGGTGATGCGGACGCCGGGCCTGCCCCTGCCCTGCTCGCAGACGAGCTGGGTGAACCTGCTGCGGGCGATCGGCCGGCTGTTCCACCAGCCGTGCATGACGTGCCGCCCGTTGGCGGCCGGCCCGGTGCCAGCGGCCAAGGCGCGCGGCCTCGGCGTCCGTCCGTGATGGGTCGTCCACAGTCGCGGTGCCCCCACCCTCGACCGCTGCCCGCAGCCCGCAGCCGGGCCGCCTCGGCGCGGTGCTGGAAGGACCGTGCGGGCGACGGGATCACACCGACCTGATGCGGCCAGGCGGCCGGCTCCTGCGGCGCGTGCTGCACAGTCAGCGTGTGAGCGTAGCCGCCGATGGCGGTTCCGCCGTTGTTTGCCACCGCATCCCCGGTGCGGGACACCCGTATTGAGGCGGGGGACTCAGGAGAGCCGCCTCCCAGGACTGGGCCGCGATAGCCGGTCACGGCCACCTCATCGCCGGCGGCCTCGGCGTCGCCGGTGTCCGCCGCGGTCACTGGCGGCCAGGGCTTGTCCCCTGAGGTACCGCCGCGCTCCCCGAGATCCTGGAGGGGCACGTCATCGCCGGCAGCGCCTCGGTACTGATGAAGGTCAGGACCGCGACCACCGAGCAACTACAGGACGTGCTACGCCGGATCTACGCCATCGGCGGAGCCAGCGGAACCCAGGCCACGGTGGTCCTGGAAACGTTCTTCGAGCGACCGCTCTCACCGCTGACCGTCGGTGACGTTGCCAGCCCCGCCATCGTCGGACCGGCCATGACGATGGCCGCCATGGGCCGAAGCAGGGGAGCGGGACGCCCGCGTCCTCCTCGCCGAGGACAGCGCAGGCTCTTGGCAGCCGACCCGAGGCGTGCAAGCGCTCACCGACGGGCTGGCAGACAATATCGCGCTCCCGAACTGTCGCGGACCTCGGCGGTGTCGCGAGATCCGCGCCGGCCCGCATTCGCCGGCCGGCACGGACGAGACCGGACCCCGGCCGGTGTGGTCTTGCCGTCGATGTCAGCGAGCACGACCACGCTGCCGATGGCGTCGGTGAGGTAGAAGTACGTGTTGCCCCCGGTCGTATGGAGTTCCACGTGCCCGCGGGCCCGCGGTTGAAGCCCATGCCGACGCCGGCGGTTGTCTTCGCGGACAGACCCAGGGGCCTGTCGTGGAGGTAGGTGTCACCCAGCTAGCCATGGGCCGACGCGCACCCCAGGACCGCGTACACACGACTGACAAGAAGCTGTCACACGCAGAGCGGAATGCGGGGCCGGCCGATGCCCGTTCCGACTGACGTGACTGCTGGACCAGCGCTCGATGCGTCCGGCACGCCGAACCAGTTCGGCGACAGATGACGAAGGAGAACCCTATGACCACAGAGGCCACCACGACCGACCCCCATGCCTTCGCCGAGGACTGGCAGGAGTGGCACCGTGCCCAGGAGGCCCGGCTCGCCGCCCCGCACGGGTTTCTGGCGATCACCGGCCTGCACTGGCTCGACGACCGGCCCCAGCGCTTCCCGGACGCACCGGGTGCATGGCGCACCGGCCCGGACGGGGTCGTCGTAGCCCTCGACGACGGCGAGGAACTGGTCCTCGACGGTAGGCCAGTGCACGGTGAACACCGCTTCGGCGTGCTTCCCGAACGCAGCAGTGTCAACGCGGTCTGGAAGGACGCCGTCATCGAGGTCGCCAGGCGCGGCGGGCAGGACATCGTGCGCCCCCGGCACCCGGATGCGCCGCTGCGCACCGCCTTCGCCGGCACGCCCGCCTACGCCCCCGACCCGCGCTGGGCCGTCGCGGGCCGCTACATCCCCTTCGACACGCCACGACCGACCACCGTGGGTGCCGCGGTCGAGGGCCTTGAGCACGTGTACGACGCTCCGGGCAGGGTCGAGTTCGAGCTGGACGGACGCCCCCTGTCGCTGACGGCGTTCCCCGGCCATGGCGCGGGCAGGCTGATGGTGCTGTTCACCGACGCCACCTCCGGCGTCACCACCTACGCCGCCAACCGGGCCCTCGCCCTGGAGCCGCCCGCCGCCGACGGCACAGTAATCCTGGATTTCAACCGCGCCGCGAACCTGCCGTGCGCCTACACGGACCTGGCCACCTGCCCGCTGCCTCCGACCGAGAACCGGCTGCCTGTGGCGATCGAGGCCGGCCAGAAGATCCCCCGCGAGCGCGGGGGTTCCTGAACCGGACGGCCGCCCGCTCCCGCTGTCCGAATACAGTGAACGGCTCGTCTCACTCCGAGGAAGTGCAATCCCGCGGCACCCGGCGGGGGGATCTCTCATCCGACCTGCGAGCTCCCGGACGCCATGACGTCCGCGACGAGCACGAGGACGGATCGAGCTGGGTCAGAGCGGCAGGACCTCCTCGGCGAACAGGCGCAAGGACGCGGAGGCGCTCTCGGCCGACAGCGCGCCGTACTCGAAGGCGGCGTTGACCTGGTTGACGTCCGTGCCGGCGAGTTCGGTCAGCTGCTTGCGGATCTCGTCCGGGGAGCCGGCCGGCCGGCGTTCCGCGGCCAGGGTCTCGTCCGCCGGGTCGACGCGGGCCGGCAGCGGGGGCAGACCTCCGGCCGGCACGGCGCCCTGGGCGAGGGGGCAGCTCAGGCCCCGAAGGATCAAGTGTGAACGGGCCAGCAGACACAACGCGTTCGTCACCAGCCTCGACGACCGACCTCGGAGTCAGACGGGCCACCCTGGTCGCCGTAGAGGCCAAGCTGGAATGCTCGCCGAAATCGATGCGGACGGCTCGCCGACGCCGGGCGGCTGCCGCCGCGCCGGCCGCACAGCCGGCGAGCACCGCAGTGCCCACATACATGCTCTCCCACACGGGTCAAAACGCGCGGAAGTCCTTGAAAGAAGGCTCGAACGGGGGGTCCGGCAAGCGATATGCCATGCATCGGTCCCCGTGCTCGCCCTGCGGCCAAACCCCGCCCGCTTCACCGGGAAAGCCGTCGGGGATCACCTTCCATCCCGTGTTCCGCTCGTAGTACTGCACGGCCGTGTGCACAGACGGCCACCAGACGTCGTCGACGACGACCAAGCCCCCAGGCCGGACGATCTTGCGCAAGAAGTAGAGATCGACGAAGACCTCATGAAACCGGTGACTGCCATCCACGAATGCCGCGTCGGCGACGAAGCCTTCATCGAGAAGCTGCGGGAGCGCGGTCGACGAAGGAGTGAGCATGAGCGTGGCGATCGAGTCCAGCCCCGCAGAGCGCAGCAGCTCCCAGCCGGCATTGGAATACTCGCCCTCTTGGAACGGGTCGATGATGACGTGCCGGGGAAGGGGTGGATCGACGGTTACCAGTGCCTCGCCGATGGCGAGTGCGGAACTGCCGTACGCCAGGCCGATCTCGACAACCTTCTCGACACCCTCACGGACCATCAGGTCGCGCAGTTGATCGCAGTGGCGTTCAGGCACCGTGACGGTCTCGAAGTCCCGCTCGTGGTCTCGAGTCCGCGGTGGCCCCTGCTGAGCGAGTCGGCGGCGTACCTCGCGAATCCGCGTGGCACGTTGATCGATGTTCGTCACCCTGGCACTCCTTGCATTCAGGACACCACCTCACCTCACGATAGGCATGAGGTGGGTCCTCCGAGGGCTCTGACTCACGTCGCGCAAAGCGGCGAGGCGAGGGGCTGCGCCACGAGACCCGCCCAGGGGCCCGGGGCAAATGAGGCCGCCGCGGTTCGGCGTCAAGCGCGTCGTGCGCGTTTGGTCTTGGCGCGCATTCGTTTGCGGAGCTCAGCCTTGTAGAAGGCGGCCAGACCCGCGCCTTCTCCGCCCAGCTCATCATCGCCGGAGCCTGCGACAACGAAGGACAACGTTGCAGCAGCACGTCCCGGGCCAGTGGCGAAAGGTAGCCCGCCAGTGCAGCCGTGATCACGCCGACCAGTGCGGGAGTGCACTCGAGGATGACCGTGTTCTCCTCGACGTGACCGTCGAAATCAGATCGCGCACACGATGGTCCCGCGGCGGTGAAGACGAAGAAGTCCGCCAACGCACCCAGTCCGCCGGCGAATTCGGCGGACTGGCGGGTCTTCACCCACGTGGTGGGGGGGGGGGGGGGGGGGGGGGGGGCCCCGCCCCCCCGGCGCCGGGGGGGGGGGGGGGGGGGGCGGGGGGGGGGGGGGGGGCGGGGGGGGGGGGGGGGGGGGGGGTGTCGCACCTGGCGGTGCGGGCGGAGCCCGGGGGGCTGGGGCGGAGCCCCG
>NZ_JBVJPV010000025.1:0-99755 GCF_055609245.1 Streptomyces sp. NPDC036813
GCATCGCCCGCCTGCACAACCTCACCCTCACCGGATGACAGGCAAACGAGCAGGTCAGCCTGCATGCCTCAGATCATTTACGGGACAACCTCTAGGGCTCCTTGCTCCACTTGAGGCAAGGGGCATGAGCGCAGGCAGTGGTGGATGGGTAGCCTCAATTCGTGCGGGGGCCGCGCCGGACGCAGACGGCGCGGCCCTCGGATCTGTCGTGTGCCGGGGCGGCTGTGCCCTGGCCGTTGCTGCGGTCGGCCCGGCGCGCGACACGCCCTCACGAACATGCTCCACACACACGAAGCAGCGGCCCTCGCCGATCCCAGACCGAAGTCGTGGGACGGTGAGGGCCGCGTGGGTGGTCAGACCGTCGTCGGCTCGCCGCAGGTACAGCGGGGGTCGTTGAGGGTGCCGCGTCCAGTGTGGCCGGAGCCTCCGCAGTCGGTGCACGGGGAGCAGCACCCCGAGCAGCGGCCCCTTCCCTGGCGCGCGAGGGACCATCCCCGCGTGCGCGCGGAGCAGGTCATGCCGCGCGATCCGGTCGAGCTCGAAGAGGGGCCATCCCCACGCGCGGGTAGCAGTTGGCGAGCCTCCTCGGCACCCTCATACTCCTGGGACCATCCCCGCGCGCGGGGAGCAGATCGAGTTCGCCGAGTCCGTCCCTGAGGGACCATCCCCGCGTGCGGGGGGGGGTGCCCCTATCTCTTTCATCAAGGTGGTGGGTCAGGATGGCGGCATGACGACCTGGTTCCGCACCTACTACGAGGACGAAGATCTGTGGCTGTACTTCGAGGCCGATGACGAAGGCTGGGCAGCGCGACAGGTTGAGGTCCGGGGGCAGGACTCGCGTCCGGTAACGGCCGCCTCCTTGGAAGAGGTGCTGCACTTGCGTGATCATGCAGATCTCGCGGCGATGTTCCGCTATGAACGGCAGTACGGCGTTCTCGCCGAAGGTCCCATGGACGGCTGGCAGGACCAGCCGCAAGCTGCCGAGATCTCCGCGGAGGAGTTCGAGCGGCTGTGGGCTGAAGCACGGCGGGCTCTCGGCGATTCAGCGTGACTTGGCGGGTTTAAGGTTCGTAGAAGGTTCCGTCTCGGAGCATCGCGAAGAGGACGTCTGCCCGTCGTCTGGCCAGGCAGAGGAGGGCCTGAGTGTGGTGCTTGCCCTGGGCGATCTTCTTGTCGTAGTAGGTCCGCGATGCCGGGTCGCCCAGGGCTGCGAACGCGGAGAGGAAGAAGGCCCTCTTGAGCTGCTTGTTTCCTCTCCTGGAGGGCTGTTCACCGCGGATCGAAGACCCGGAACTGCGGGTTGCAGGGGCGAGACCGGCGTAGGCGGCGAGGTGGCCGGCGGTCGGGAACGTGCTGCCGTCACCAACCTCGATGAGGATCCTGGCTCCGGTCCTGACGCCGATTCCCGGCATGGACGTCAGGACCTTGGAAAGAGGGTGGCCCTCCAGGAGTTCCTCGATCCGCACAGCCAGGAGCTTGCGCTGGTCAAGGACAGCAGTCAGGGATCCGGCCAGGCTCGGGACGATCAGTGTGGCCGCCTCGGTGCCCGGAACGATAACGGTCTGTTCGTCCAGGGCGGTGAAGATCTCCTCGACCAGTCGCTCGGCCATCCGCGGGGCCTTCGGCCGTAACAGGGTGACCAGCCGCTGCCGTCCGGCCTTACGGATCTGGGCCGGTGAACCGAACCGCTCCAGCAAGGCCAGCACCGCCGGGTGCTGCAACCGTGGCCCCAGCACCCGCTCCAGCGACGGGTGGATCTGCGTCAGCAGGCCGTGGAGCCGGTTGGCGACCCTGGTGGCCTCGCCAGCCAGGTCGTCGTTGAACCCGACGATCATCTCCAGCTCGGCGATGGTCTCGTCCTCGCCGTCGATCGCCCGCAGCGTGTGCGGCATCGCGCGGGCCGCGTCCGCGATGATGAACGCGTCCTTCGCGTCCGTCTTGGCCTCGCCCGGGGAGAGGTCGGCGATCCGCCGCATCGTCAGCCCCGGAAGGTAGGCGACCGGGCAGCCCATGTCCCGGGCCACGGCCAGCGGCAGGGCACCGATCGAGGCCGGCTGGTCGACTACGACCAGCACCGTTCCGTGCTTGGCCCGAAGTTTGGCGAACAGCTCGCGGAGCTTGGGTTCAGTGTTGGGCAACCACTTGTCGAATGCCTTCTTGCCGGCCGGTGTGACGGCGGTGGCGTGGTGTTCGCCTTTGCCGACGTCCAGGCCGAGGAAGACGTCGATGTCTTCGGTGTCGATCACGTGCGGGCCCCTCCGCTCACGCTTTCGTCCGGCCTTGCCAGGGCACCGAGCTGCCACATCCACGTTACGGAGAGCTCTTCCGGCCTTGGGTGAAACCGGTGCTCAAGCCCCTCATCAGCGGTCCGTCGATGCCTCCGGACCCGGTAACACCACCCCCCGGATCATCGCCAACAAGGGGGGAAGTCATGCCGGATCCGAAGGCCGGAGGCCCCGTTGCGGAGCACGAAGACGGTAACGGGGGGGGAGGCCGAGGGGCAGTTCGTCGCCTTGGTCAGCGTGGGACCATCCCCGCATGCGCGGGGAGCAGATCATCGCCAAGGCGGGCGGCCTGGAGACCCGGGGACCATCCCCGCATGCGCGGGGAGCAGCCTCGGCCGGGGCGGTCTGGCGAGCGCGGAATGGGACCATCCCGCATGCGCGGGGAGCAGTCGCACGGTGAGTGCGTATCCGCTCGGCAATGGGGACCATCCCCGCATGCGCGGGGAGCAGTACGGCCGTCGGCCCTCGTGCTTCTGGTGGTCGGGACCATCCCCGCATGCGCGGGGAGCAGCTGGGCGGCCAGGCGGTGGGTGTCGCCCTGGAGGGACCATCCCCGCATGCGCGGGGAGCAGCGTGGACGCGGTGACGACACTGGCGGCCGCGGGGGACCATCCCCGCATGCGCGGGGAGCAGAGCGTGAGCCGCATCAACGTCACAGAGGTCGAGGGACCATCCCCGCATGCGCGGGGAGCAGACTACGTGACCTGCAGGTTTGCAGGGCCAGTGCCGTGTTTTCCATGACTTCTCGAGAGTCCGACAAAATTCGCATTTACCTACCCTGCAGTTCCTGCTGTGCCGCGGCCCAGCAGGAGGCCCAACTCATGACGTCCGCTGTCTAGCTTCGCTAGCTGTAGATCCTGCCCGTTTCTTCATATCGGTGTCACGCTTCGCTTACACCCTGTATGTATCTGGCCGGCAAGTTCGGGTGCTCTGCGGCTGTCGGGGGCCCAGGTGGCGGTGACGACCGCCGTGCGGGCCCCGGCGGCGTGGTGCTGGGCGAGGACGCCTCCGGCGAGGAGGGATTCGTCGTCCGGGTGGGCGGTGACGGCAAGCAAGCTGGGCAGCACGGAGTCTCCGGTGCGGTCACGGTACGGGGACGGGGGTGCCGGTGAGGTGCTCGGCGCGGTGGGCGAGGTGGGGAGCGAGGTCCGGGTGGCCGCCGCGGCCGGCGACCTGGAGGAGCTGGGCGAGCGCGACGAGCTCCCCGGTCCGTCCGGCGGGCGTGTTCAGGACGTGGGCGAACTCGTGGCGGATCCGGGCTGCCGTGGCGGGCCGGGTGAGGCTGTAGGCGTGCAGGAGGCCGACGTCGAAACCGACGGGAACCAGGCCCCAGCCCTCCCAGTCGAGCATGACCAGCGGCGGTCCGGTGAGGTTCGCCCAGTGCAGGTCGCCGTGGCCCGTGGTCCAGGCGCTGATCTGGAAGGTGGGGACACCGAGGAACCGGGTGAGGTTCTTGTCGATCCACTGCTGCCGTACGGCCTGCCGGTCGGTCTGGACGGTCGACGTCGCCTCCAACGCCAGGCGGAGGTCGGACCACCACGCGGACGGCAGATCGAGGTCCTCGGTGAGGACCGGGCCGCCGGCCTGGAGGGCGGGCAGCGGCACGTACTCGGACAGCTCCGCGCGATAGGCGTAACCGTGGGCGGACCATTCGAGCACGTCATGGAGCCGTGGCCGGGGCACGGCCGCGGGGAGCGCCTGGTGGGCCGTGGCCGGCCCCTCCCACAGGCGGGCGTTGCGCCTGTCCTCGGGCGCGCAGACCAGGCGGAGCCACCACCGGCCGGCCCGGCGGCCCAGGGTGCGGCCCTGCCAGCCCCACACGTCCGGGCCAGTGGGCGTCACCTTGAACGTCCCTGCCGCGGCCGCGTGAGAGTGACGCATTCTGACCTGGTCATCGCGATCGTGCGGCGGCACGAACACCGCCGTGGACGGGGAACCGGCCGCGGTGTTCATGACCGTGCTCCGCACGCTCGGCCCGGACAGATCGGGGAGGGGCGCCGGCTGCTGCGGCCGAAGCCCGGGACGGGGTGAATAGTGGCGGTCATGCCTGTGGTGCCTCCGGCGATCGGGGCCGCGCGGGGACCGGGAGTCGCAGGTGTGCGAGGGCGACGTCGAGGGTCTGCTCGGCGGTGAGGGCGCTGGTGTCGATGACGTGGCCGTCGGCGTGCATCCAGATGGTGGCGGCCTGCTCGTAGTCGGATGCCCGTCGGCGGCGGTAGGCCCGTACGGCTTCGCTGCGCGCCTCGTCGCCGGGGAACTCCCGGCTGGCCGCGATCCGCTCCTGAAATACCGCCGGGGCGGCGTGCACCACAAGATGCTGGAAGCCTCCGTCGGCCTGGCGCAGCGGGGTGAAGATCTCCTCGGCGTAGGCGGGGTGCAGGACAGCCATCGGAACGATGACGGGGCCGCCCGTGTGCCGGACTAGGCCGGCGACGAGAGCGCCGGTCAGGTGCCGCCACAGCGGCAGGTCCTGGTAGTCCTTGGGCCGGAGGGCGTGTCCGGCGAGCGTGCTGCGCAGCAGGTCGCCGACGGCCTCCGGGTCGGCGACCGTCGCGCCGGGCAGCGCGCGGCACAGCCCGGCGGCCAGAGTGGCCTTGCCGCCGCCAAACGGACCGTTCAGCCAGACGATCATGCCTCTCCCGTGGTCGCGGCGAGCGTGTCCGTGGGCCGCGCCGGGGTCGGGAGGTGCCCGTCCCGGCCGGGCCACCGGAACACCAGCCGGGAGGACGTCTTGTCCACCACGTCGCCGCCGGGCAGCAGACGGTCGGGAGTGCCGGCCGGATGGACCGTAAGGACGGGATCGGCGTGCTTGTCGTTGTCGTCGGCGCGCACGTGGCGGTCCCAGGCCCGGACCGTGGCCGTCAACTGCTCGGCGAGATCGGGTCCCTGCTCGCCGAAGGCGTGGACGACCCACTCCCACGCCGTGTGCTGCGGGCGTTCACCGTCCTTGGTCTGGACGTGGATCAGGTAGGCGAGCGAGGCGTCGCCGACGATCGCGGGCGCGTCACGGTCCTTCCCGATGGCGGTCACACCCTCGGCTGGAGCCTGGTGAGCGGCCAGCCGGCAGAAGGAGGGCAGAGTGGTGGCCGCGTACAACTGCAAGGAGCCGAAGTACGAGTTCGCCCCCATCGTCACTCCGGTGGCGACCTCGTGCCGCGGCCCGCGCAGCACCTCCTCCAGGCCCGTCGTGTCGGCGGCGGTGCCGTGCTCGAAGCGGAGCGTCAGCCCGCCGTCGAGAAGGGAGACGACCGGGATGGTGCGGGCCTGCTCTCCCTGGTCACGGACGAAGCCGCAGAAGGTCCATCCGCGCGCATGCAGCACCTCGCCGCGCCGCTCGAAGGCGATCGCCCGGGTGTAACCCCCGATCTCCAGCGGCAGGACCAGACGGCCGCCCTCGGCCAGCTGCTCCCGCCAGGCCGGGGCGATGTCCCAGCAGTTGTAGGTGATCACACTGCCGTCGAAGCCGCCGCGAGGCACGAGGTGGGCAGGGGCGCCGAGGGCCGCGTCCGCCTCGACAACGGTGACGCGTCCGCTGCCCGCCTCGGTGGTGAAGGCGCGAGTGCGGCGCACGACCCACGGGTCGATGTCGACGGTGACCACCCGCCCGCAGGGGCCGGCGACCTGGGCGATCAGCTCGGCGTTGTAGCCCCCGGAGCCCGCCTCGAACACGATCGCACCCTCCCGCAGGCACAAGTTCTCGATCATGCGGGCCTGGAGCCACGCCGCGGACACCGAGCTGGTCGCCGTCCCGGTCTCGTCGCGGCGGGTGACGACGGCCCGGTCACCGCCGTCGTACGCGGCCGCCAGGTTCGCTTCCGGAGCGAAGCGGTGGCGGGGGACGGTGCGCAGCGCGTCACGGACGGCCTCGGACGGGGTCCAGCCGCCACCGATCACGGTCTCGGCCATCGCCCGGCGCAGCCGGACAGCCTCGGCCGGTTCACCCGGCACGGGCGGCCGATCTGCGGCGAGCGGGTAGGAGACCACGGGCGGCAGGTCCGGGATGACACCGGGCCACACGGCATCCAGCGTCTGGGCGGCCGGGACGAACACGTCACCGACGCCGGCCAGAGTGTGCAGGTCGAAGAACTCCCAGCGGTCGAACAGCTCCGGTTCCCCGTTGGTCAGGGTTCCCGTCCACGCGGCGACGCGGACGACGGCCGTGAGCCGGGGAATCCCGTGACTGTCATCCACCAGCATCGTCACCACATACGCGTCCGCCGGATCGGCGACCAGGCCCGTTTTTTCGACGAGTTCGCGGACTGCCGCTGAGGCGAAGTCCTCCGCACCACTCGTCTTGCCGCCGGGGAGCTCGAGCACGCCGCGCCGGGCGCGGCCGAGCAGGACCCGCCCGGCGCCGTCCGTGACGACCGCGAGAGCGCCGGTCAGCGCGTGGCCGGTGGTCGGCCGCTTCTCCACGGCCCGGGTGCTGACGTGGCAGGGGCCTCGCAGGACCAGGACGGCCAGGCCGTCCGCGTCCAGCTGCTCCACCGTCTCCCATCCAGCGGCGAGCACGGCGATCTCGTCCTCGTCCAGCGCGATGCCGCGCCGCTCCTCGGGCGTGTTCTCCACCACCGGGGTGATGACGACGAGAGCGCCGCCGTCCCGCAGCCGCTCACGCAGCCCGTGGACGACGCGACTGCGGTCCTGCACGAACGCGTACATCAGGCGGAGCGTGATCAGGTCGTACCCCGCATCGTGCAGCGGGGCGAGGTCGTCGTGTTCGATGTCCAGGTGCAGCCAGCGCACGCCCTCGACGTCACCGTGCTCGTCCCGGGCCCGGGCCAGGGCGCTGTCGGTGAAGTCAATGGCGTCCACGGTGTAGCCGAGCGAGGCGAGGTAGGCGGCCAACTCCCCGGTGCCGCAGCCCACATCCAGCGCCCGGCCGCCGCCGTCGGGGAGGGTGGCGTACTCGGCGAGAAATTCCCGCTCGCGCTCACCGAGCCGCCGGAAGTTCTTGCCGTCGCTGAAGTGCTGCTCCCACTCGTCGCGAGCGATGTACGTCAACGTGCTGCTCCTCTTCCGTAGGTGCGGTGGTCAGGGGCGTCGAGTGGTGCGGAGCCGGGCCAGGGTGCGCAGGCCGCGCTCGACGAGCTCGGGATCGCCGTGGGCTGTGCCGTAGGAGATGCCGGAGACCGCGTCCAGGGCGGACAGGACCGCGAGCTGAACCTCTTCCTCCGGCGTGAAGGGACGGCCGTAGCCGGCCATCACGGCCTGCCGAAGGTCGGGGCGGCCGTGCCAGGCATCGGAGAGCCGCACGAAGTCCCTGATCACGGGGCCTTCCTCCGACCGCTCGAAATCGATCACGTAGAGGGCATCGGCGGCTTCGTCCCATCGCAGGTTGCGCAGCTGGAGATCTCCATGGGTGGGGACCGCCTCCAAGGCGGGCAGGCCGACGGCCTCCTCGGCGGTTGCGCGGATGAAGTCCTCATCCCCGGGCGCGAGGTGGGTGCGGGCGCCGTCCAGGTGCCGCTCCAGCTTCCCCAGGGGCAGGGCGCCGGCGGCCGGGCGCGGTGGGGCGCTGGTGTGGATAGCGGCTGCGAGCTGCCCGATGCGGTGGAAGATGCGCTGCTGCTGCTCAGGCGTGTACGTGGCGCCATGCAGGGACCGGCCTCCGACCGCGGTGAGGACTACAGCCCGCAGCTGTGCATCGGCGGCCACCAGCCGGGGCGCGGCCGCGCCGAGGGAAGGCACCCAGCCGCGGAGCGCGCCGACTTCGCGCTGGTGGAAGCGGTCATTCTGGTGGATCTTGACGTACCAGATGCCGCCCTCGGCGCCGCGTGCCCGCCAGACGCGGCTCTCCTCTCGCGCCCAGGAGACGTCCGTCCACGCGGTGATCCGGCCCACCGCATGTTCGGCGAAGGCGCGCACCTCCTCCTCCGGGGCCGTGCCGAGGCTGCCGGGGTCAGGGACCAGGACCGTCCGGTCGGCATCCGGGGTGTAGGCGATCGGGTCGCCGGGCTCCTGGAAGTGGACGGCCATCCGCGCGCCGGTTTGGTAAGCGTCCAGTCCGGCCCGGCAGTACGCGACCATCGGCTCCGGCAGGCTGTGGAACGCGAACCACCCCATGGCGTCGCAGACTTCCGGCTCCCGTACCTGCGGCGTGCCCTGCCAGCGCCGTACCTCGAAGAACACACCGAGGCGGGCGCTGCCGGCGAGGGAGCGGTGGTGCACGGTGACGGCCGCGCGGACGTCGGCAGGATCGACGACGATGCCGGCCTCTTCCCGGGTCTCGCGCACCAGGGCCGTGACCACGTCTTCCCACGGGCCGTCCAGGTGCCCGCTGACCAGATGCCAGCATCCCGCCGCGTACACGTCGCCGGCCCGCCGTGACAGCAGCACCTCGGGCTGCCCGGCCGCGCCGTCGCGAACGGCGATCAGGTGGACGTCGAGGGGCTCGGTGTGCCGCTGGCCGCCGGTCATACGTCCCCCAACAGGGTCCGCAGCGCGGCGCCGTCGGCCGGCAACTGTGCCTCGTCCTGGCGTCCGCCGTCGAGGAACTCCCGCGGCAGCGGCCCGCGCGGGGACGGATCGGTGTCACCGGCGTACCGGGGGCAGATGTGGCTGTGCAGGTGGGGTACGACGTTGCCGAGGGTGGAGTAGTTCAGTTTCACCGGCTCGTAGAAGGCCGTCAGGGCCTTGCCGAGCGCGAGGGTGTCGCGCCAGTAGGCGGCGGCGTCGGCTTCCGGCAGGTCGGTGGGCTCGGCGACGTGCGGGGCGCCGCGGTGGATGAGCACGCAGTAGCCGCGGACGCGCCCGCTGCGCCACAGATAGGCGTTGGCCACCTCACCGCGGCGAAGCAGCACGCCCCAGCCGATGTCGGCCGAGGTGTAGTCGTTCGCACACATGGGGCACCCGTCGCCGGAGCGGTGGCGGAGGAAGTCCTCGGGCCAGCCGGCTGGCACAGAGGAGCTGTCGGCTTGGGGAGGGAGGGGGTGGTGTTGCTGGGGCATCCGTTCTCCGTTCGCGGAGTGGCTGGTGGGCGGGGTAAGGGCGTTTCGCGCGGGCGAGGTCACGACCTCGGCTGGGGAATGCCGGCGAGGGTCGGTAGCGTCCAGGTCAACGCATTCGGCTCCGCGCCGGACGTGACGGTCTGGGCCCCGGTGCCAGCGGTGAGGTCGACGGTGTACGACTCCGGCCGGCCGGTTTCCTCCCAGCGGGCGTGGAGCTCCTCGAGTTCGGCCCAGACGTCACGCGGCCCGCAGACGCGAACAGTCCCGTCGCCGGGGTCGGCGACGACCCAGGAGTCTTCGTCAGGCGCGACGATGGTCATGGTCTCGGCCTGGAAGTCCCGGACCAGACCGGGCGCGAGGTATGCCGCGGCGAGCCAGAATCCGTAGGCGTCGTCCGGCGGCGGGGCGAGCCGGGTCGGTCGTGCCCTGCCGGGGTCGGCTTTGATGCGGGCGCGGTGGTCCAGGGCGCTGAGCCACCGGTAGCCGAGCAAGGGCCGGTACCCGCGCGGCCGGCCCTGAAGCACCGCCTTGACTGTGCCGACCGCGGTACGGGTGACCAGCAGTTGTCCCGGCCAGCTCGGCGTACGGGTCACGAGCGTCGTGAGTAGCCGGCCGCCCGGTGCGAGTTGCTCCACCCACGGCTCCGGGGCGCAGGGCACGCCGATGCCGGAGTGGATCCGATCGTACGGCGCCCGCGGCTCGTGCCCTTCGAGCGCGTCGCCCTCCACAACGGCCGCGCCGACACCGAGGCAGTCCAGGTTCCGCTGGGCGAAGGCCGTCATCTCTCCGTCCCGCTCCACGCCGGTGGCGAGTCCGGGGCCAGTGATGGCGGCGGCGAGCGCCAGGGAAACGCCGGGGCCGGGGCCGAGCTCCAGATACCTGTGGCCGGGGCCGAGTTGCATGGCTTGGAGGGCTTCGACGGTGGCGGGGGTGTAGGTGGACATGGACGTCATGTGTCCGCCGGTCACCGGGCCGCGCGGAAGAGCGTCGAGGGGTTCGCCGTCGCGCTGGAGCAGAATCGACTCGTCGCTGTGGATCAGGTCGAGCCACTCCTCCTGGTCGTCGGGGTGGGAGCCGTCGAGGAGGCGCCAGTCGATCGGGTCCGCACCCGGTCCGCTGACCCGGACGTACGCGTGCGGGAGCAGCACCTCACGAGGCAGGCGAAGTAGCGCGTCGCGCAGCAGCGTGTCAGTCAGGACGCCGTCGGCCGAGAGCCGGTCGACCATGGAGGCGCGCCGACGGCTCGCCGCTTCATGGAGGTCAAGAGGCATGAGCGGAGTCCTTCACGGGGAAAGGCGCAGGGGTGGGCATTGTGGTCAGGCGGCGGATCGGCGAGGCCCACAGCAGCGCTGCTGGCAGGAGGTAGAGCACGGTTCCGGAGATCAGCGCCGCGTGTACGGAGGAGGCAGCGGCGATGGCGCCGGCCGTGAGGGCGGCGGCCGGCCGCAGACCGGTGACCAGCCAGACTGAGGTCTGCTGCGCGCGGGACTGCAGCTCCGAAGGGCACAGCTGCTGGCGCAGGGACCGCTGGGTCGTGCCCGCCGCGACCGCGGCCGCCGTCCTCAGCGCGCCGGCGGTCGCGATCACGCCCAGCCACACCGGACCCGGCCGGGCGACGAGAAGAGGCACCCCGCACACGGCGTAGGCGAGGAACCCTGTCAGCAGCACGCGCGCCGGCCCGAACCGCTCCACGAGGCGGGTGGCGACCATTGCGCCCGCGAGGCCGCCGGCGGCGGTGACGCCCATGACCAGCCCGAGTCCGGTGCTGCCGGAGTCGAGCCGGGTCAGCAGCGTGTACGCGAAGTACGTCGTCACGGTCCCGTCGGCGTACGCGAGACCGGCGAGCGAGAGCACCAGGGGACGCTGTATCGGATCGCGCATCACGTAGCGCACCCCCTCGCGGATCGCGGCGCCCATCCGCACGGGCCGGTCAGCCGCCCGGCGTGCCGCGCCAGGCCGGATCCAGGAGGCGCACCAGGCGCTGATCAGGTACGAGAGAGAGTCCAGCCACAGGGCCCGGACCGCACCGAGGAGTCCCACGACGAGGGTGCCGCCGTATGTACCGGCCGTGTCCGCGAGGGAGAAGGCGCCGGCGATCCGCGCGTTCGCCGGATGCATGTGGGCGCGGTCGACGATCTCGGGCACGATGGCGATCGACGCGGCCTGGTGCACCACTGTCAGGGCCCCCAGCAGCAGGGCGACTGCGTAGAGAACGGCCACGGACAGGACTCCTACGGCCCAGCAGACCGGCACCACGGACACCACCGCGGCCGCGACGAGATCCGTACCGATCATGATCTTCTTCTTCGGGTACCTGTCGCCGGCCACCCCGGCGGGCAACGCGAGAACGAACGCGGGAACCGTCGCCGCGGCGGCCAGCAGCGACACCTGGCCGGGGGAGGCGTCCAGCTCCAGCACCGCGATCACCGGCAACGCCACGCCGTGGACCGATGACCCCGCGAGGGTCACCGCCTCACCGACCCAGTACGCGCGAAAGGACCTGTTGGCGCGTAGAGGAAGGGGGGCCGCGCCTTCCGCGGCCGCGCCGCGGACTGTGCTGGCGGGCGTCACGATCGGCTCTGCTCCGGTCGGCGAACCAGGGTGTGCACGAGGTGACCCAGGTCCCGGAAGGGGCTGCGCGAGGACGCAGCCCACTCCAGCTCCAGTGCCGCCGCGTACGCGACCGGATCCGGAGCCCAGGCGTCGTCGAAGTGGTCGTGGAAGATCCGCACCCCCTGCCACGGCAGCGGACTCAGCCCGTGCTCGGCGGTGAGCCGGTCGAGGGCGTCGGGTTCGTCACCGCGGGATTCCCGGCCGAGATTGCCGACGCTCCGGTCCGCTCCGGACACGATGAGCCGGCGCGCGGTCTCGGAGTCGCCGACGAGAGCCTCGCGTACGCCGATGGCCCGACTGTTCTTGGCGAGGATGCTCAGTAGGCCGCCCGGGGCGACGAGCCCTGCCAGCCGGGCTACGGCCTCACCGGGATCGTCCAGGTACATCAGCACGCCGTGGCAGCACACCGCGTCAAACGGCTGCAGGTCCAAGGAGGGGGTCTCGATGCCGGCCTTGACGAGCCGGACGCGGTCGGCGAGCTCAGGGCGGCCAGCGAGACGGTCGGCTGCGGCCGCCAGCATGGTGGCGGACGGATCGACGCCGGTCACCTGGTGGCCGGCCGCGGCAAGGCGGAGCGTCATCTCGCCGTTCCCGCAGCCGACATCCAGAATCTGAGCGGGTGCGGCCGGAAGCTCGGCGAGGAGTCGGCGTTCTACCAGGTCGTGACGCAGGCGGCCCCGCGCGCTGTCGGAGTGGGCGGCGTACGCGGCCCCCACCGAGTCGAACCCGGTCACCTCCCCCATCCCAGTTCCGTGTAGGGCCGGCCGGCCTGGATGCCCTCGATGGCCGCTCGGGTGTAGTCGACGGTCAGCTCGGGCAAGTCCTGGACGTTCCACCACCCCCAGGACACGCACTTGTCGGGCTCCTGCCGCTTCGGCTCACCCTTCCAGCGGCGGGCGCGGAAGAAGAGCTGGACGCGAGGCGGGTCCGTGGGCCGTTCCCTCATGTGCACGGTGTGGACGAGCTCGACGTCGGCCGGCTCGATGACCAGTTCCGCTTCCTCGTACGCTTCGCGTACGAGGCACGCTGTCGCAGATTCGTCCTCGCAATGGCCCGCCAGGACGTGCCAGGAACCGCCCGCATAGGCCGAGTCGGGGTGTCGCAGCCCCAGCAGGACCTGACCGTCCCGCTCCAGGTAGAGGTGGACGCCGACCACGTTCAGCACGGTCCCGGCCGGTGCTTCCGCCCGCGCGGACTCTGCGGGCGCCTTCGGACCGTCGGCGGGCTGGGGATGTTCGGCGGCGTGCTGCTCCAGCAGTTCCCGGGTCGAGGGCAGCATCGTCATGTGCGGGAACTTCTCGGGCCGTACCCAGGCGAGCATCACGCCCTCGGTGAGGGGTAGACGGGCGGGGTCGCCGGTCCAGAGGCCGGTGAACAGCTGGATCGGCAATCTTGTTCCGTCGGTGCCGGTGACGTGCTCGACCGCGTACGGCTCCAGGTCCGCGACCGTCAGACCGGCCTCCTCGCGCAGCTCGCGACGGACCGTGTCGAGCAGGGTGCGGTCCTGCGGCTCCCGGCCGCCGCCGAGCAGCGACCAGCAGCCGGGCTCCCAGATCCACGGCTTGTTGGCGTCCCGCAGGTGCAACAAGTACTGGCCAGCGCCATCGTGGATGATCGCGGAGGCGTTCAACGGTTCCGGCTGTCCGTCCAACCCCGCGTTCAGCTCCCGCTCGGCGTCCGAGATATTGTCCGCGCCTCCGGCCTTTGGGCCGCTCCCGGTCTTGTCGCTGCCTGGTTCGATCAGCGTCAATGTGTTCCCCCTTCGTGGACGTGGTGGTGGCGTCGACGTGTTCAACGACGCCGCGCGATTTCGAGCACCTGTTCCTTTCGGACGGGTTGTGCACCCTGTGATTCCGCGGGTCTCCGAAGGTGTGCGGTGCACCGACCCTTGCTGCGTAAGGACGCGCCACTTGGGCTTAGTTGGCCGAAACGCCGATGCTCGGTCGTTGAGGCCGTGAGATCCGCAGGAGGTCGGCCCACCTCACCGTGGCGGCCTGAAACCGCTGACAGGCGAGCCGCGGCGGTTGTCGATCCGGGCGGCGGGTTGTCCCCGGTCAGACGGCTGTCGGAGGTGGCGAAGGCGCGGGTGCCGGGTGCCTTCAGGAGTACCTGAAAGCCCTGGGCCGCGTTCCGGTGAAGGCGTGGGGACCCTCGGGTCTTGGGTGAGTTACGCCGGCCAGGAGGGTCATCTCAGCGAAGGGCGTCACGGAGTGCCTCCTCCATGCCAGGTAGCCGATCCAGCAGCATCAGAGCTGCCTCGTGCCGCACCCGCCCGTAGGCCTCCATTGCGGCGTCGACGATGTGCGGTCGTTCCACTGGTACCGACAGCGGAAAGGCCGAGCAGAGCATGGCTGCACAGCCGACACGGAGCGAGGACACGAGGTCGTCCGCGGACGCCTTAGGGTTGGCGCCCCGGTAGGCCAGGGTGAGATCGGTGTATCCGGTGAGCCAGCTCTCCGCACTGTTGTCCAGCACGCTCTTGGGGTCGCAGCCGAGACGAGCGATCTCCCAGGCGAGGTACCCGAGTGCGGGCGGCCGGAAGTCCACGATCGCGGCTACCTCGTCGTTCGCGAACAGAACGTTGGGTCCGGCCGTGTCGCCGTGCAGGATCTGGACGGTCAGACGGGGAAGCGAAGCGAGGGTGCGCTCGACGTCCCCCAGGATGGCTTGACGCTCACGCGCCGCCTGCAGCGACCACGCCTCGAACTCTCCGAGCCTGGGCCTGTGCTCGTACGCATGGATCAGGCGCTCGAAGCGGTTCCGTGATGCGGCCACATCGCACACCTCGGCACCAGGTTCCAGGGTGGGCGCGGCGGCGGGGTGAGTGGCCAGCCGGGCGTGGAGGCGGCCCAGCTCTGTGCCGACGGCTGCCCATCGTGCACCTGTCAGGCCGCCTTCGGCCGTTGTGGTGTGCGGCACGTACGACCACAGGGACATCGGCAGGCGGCCGTTGGTCGCGATGAGTTCGCGCTGGCGCGTGCGGGTTGCCCGTGCGGTCGCGACACCTCCGTCGGCGCAGTACTCGGACAGTTCGACCGACGTCTGCTCCAGATCCAGGTGCTCTCGCGTGCGGTAGACCTTGGCGAAGTGCCGTCGGCCCGCCCGGTCCGCGACGGCGTAGTTGTCCGTCGCGGTGCCCTCCGGGATGCGCGTGATCTCTGCAGGGTGCAGTCCGTACGCGAGCTCCAGCGTGTCGGCGATCGCCGTGATCTGTTCCCCCTCTCCGGTACGGCCGGGTGTGGAAGGCGCGGCGACGGGATTGGCGGCGGGCTGCTGAGATGCGGTGGACATGGTCTCCTCGTCGAAGCGCACAGCGCGATGGCGGTCAGATGATGGACGGGCGGCAAGCGGTCGGGGCGGTCAGGACGCGGGTATGGACCGTGGCCGCCAGGTGCTCACCGAGCTGCGGCGGGCCGCGCCGGGTGAAGCGGGGCCGCAAGCTCGTCGGCGTACAACGCTTCGTCAATGCGGTCATCTGTTTGTGCCTCCCTCGTTCGGGGGGTGTCGCAGCACCCGAGCCCGATCCGCACCGCCCCTGGCTGCCGACAGGAGACCGGCCCACCAAGCCGCCCCCTCATCGCCGCGTGAGCCGTCGGCAAACCGACGCCGGCCTTCCAAGGCGAACCGGGCCGGTTCGGCATCGCGCAGGCGGGACGTAGGGCCGACCGGCGGGCTCTGCGGAAACAGGTAAGGAGCGCTCGTCGAATAGAGTGCGGGCGCGCGGGTGTCCACGTCGTCCACCAGAAGATGATCTTGGGTGCCTTCGTCTCGTCTTCGCAGGCGTCTCTCGGGCCGCACCACTAGGAGGAACCAGTGTCATCGCCGCAAGTGATCAGCCCCGCAGAGAAGCTCGCCGAGGCGAAGAAGCTGCTGGGCTTGCCTCGAATTGTTGCGATTTGCGGCTCCACTCGTTTCATGGCCGAGATGGCTGAGGCGGATGTGCGGGAGACCAAGGCCGGACGGATTGTCGTCAAGCCGGGTTGTGACCTGAAGTCGCCGCACGCACTGTGGTCCGATCCTGTCGAGGCTGAGGCACTGAAGGTTCGACTCGACGAACTGCACCGGTCGAAGATCGAGCTGGCTGATGAGGTGCTGGTGGTCGGCGACTACATCGGTGAGAGCACCCGGGCCGAGGTCGCCTACGCCCGATCGCTCGGCCGGCCCGTGCGGTTCACCCACCCCGAAGTCGACCCCGACGCTTGAGGGCCACCCCCCGGGCTCCTTGCAGTGGGTCATCCAGCGGGTGGCGCGGCGGTGAGAGCCTGCTCATGTAGCGGCTGAGCGCATCGCGGCCGTTATGGCGGCAGCGAGAGGCCGCTGGTGGCTCGCCAGGTAGAAGTGGTCGCCCTCGTACAGCTCGAGTCCGCGGAAGCTCGTGGTGAACGCTTCCCAGGAGAGCAGTCTGTCCTCGCCGGTCAGCTTGTCGCGGCGGCCCCCGAATACCGAGAGCGGAACGGGCAGCGGCTCGGGGGCACGAGGAGGAGCCCAGGTGTCCAGGAGCTTGAAGTCACCACGGAACACCGGGGCGAACGTGCGCCAGACGGCGTCGTCGTCGAGGAGCTGCGGCTGGCTGCCTCCCACGTTTCGCAGCCAGCCGCGCAGTTCGTCGTCGGACATCAGGTGTGGGCGGTGGTCAGCTCCGGCCTCGTCTCGCGGGGCGCCGTAGGCGGACACCCCCAGCCAGTCCGGGAGCGGGTCCCCTCCGTGGTGAAGGCGGTGGGTGAGCTGGTAGGCGATGAGCGATCCCATGCTGTGGCCGAAGAACCCGAAGGGCCGGTCGAGCAGGGGCGCGATCGCGGTGTGGAAGTAGTCCACCAGCCGGTCGCAGTCGTCGATCAGCGGCAAGGACCGCAGCCGGCCTCGGCCCGGGGCCTCCAGGAGGCAGAGCTCCCAGTCCTGGGGGAAGAGTTTCGCCCAGCCTCGGTAGAGGAGGTGGGAGCCGCCGGCGTGGTGGAACAGGAACAGGCGCGCCGCCGGGTCGCGCAGCGGCCTCGGGCGGATGACCGGCTGGGCCGACGTGTCGCTGACGAGCTTCGAGACGACGACGGCGTGCAGCTCGGCGAGGGTCCTGGCACCGCTGATGACCACGGTGTTCTCCGGGACGCCGAACGCGGTCTCGACGCGGGTCGCAATCTCGAGCATCAGCAGCGAGTCGATGTCGAGCTCGTCGGTGAAGTGCGCCTCGTCGGTGACCTCCTCGGGCTCGATCTCCAGTGCTGCGGCTATCAGAGCGCGAAGCTCCTCGATGTTCACGGATGCGGTGGTCATGGTGTTCCCCTGGCTCCTACATGGATGGACGAGTGGTTGGTCAAGGCGTCAGCAGCAGAGCGGCTGCCGCGTCGTGACGAGGGCCTCCGGCCGTGGCGAGCACGCTCCCGGTGGCGTCGCTCACCAGATGGGCAGCCCCGGCAGCGCACTGCAGGACACCCAGCGCCCCGGACAGCGGGCCCAGCTGGGCTTCCAGGTCGATCCGGCGAGTGCCTGCGAGCAGCTGGCCCGCCCCGGCACCCGCCTTGGCCCCGAGCCACAGCCCGACGAATCTCTCCTCCGTCACACCGGCGGAGGTCAGCGCCGCGGCGAGGTCCCGGGCCCGTGCGTACCCGGCGATCGTGGCGCGCGGCCGCGCGCCACGGGAAGCGGCCGCGTCCGCCGGTTCGAGAACTACGGCGACCGCCGCGTCGGTGGACTGCTCGCGTAGCAGCCTCGTCGCCACCTCGTTGGCCGGTTCGACTCCGACGACGACGGCCGTCTCGGCGCGGCCGGCCACGAGGAGGGTTCGTGCCCAGGCGAGGGCATCCAGACCGCTGGTTACGCCGTTGCAGACGGTGAGATTGGGGCCGCGCAGCCCGTAGCGGATGGCCACCCAGCCGGCGATGACGTTGCTTGAGGTCTGGGGCAGGCCCAACGGGCTGAGGCCCCTGACGCCTTCGCTGGCGATGGTGTCGGCTGCTTCGCAGACGCTGTCCGCGTTGCCCAGGTTGGTGCTGACCACGACGGCGGTCGAGTCGGCCACGCCCGTGAACGTCGCGTGGGCGTCGGTCAGGCCCGCGCCGTGGAGGGCGAACTCGGCGGCCCGCAGGGCGAGCCGGGACGCGCGGTCCTTGTGGCGCATCTCGCGTCCGACCAGGCCGGTGGCCGGATCGAAGCCGCCCTTGCCGGGCAGCGGTCCGAGGAGGTCGCCGTACGTCGCGACCCTGGGGAGAGCCAGACCGATGCCCGTGACGACGACCTTCCGGGAGCTCTGGTTGCTCATCCGTGCAGTACTCGTCCAGCTCATCGGGCCGCCTCCACGATCGCGACGGCGTTGATCCCTCCGAAGCCGAAGGCGTCGATCTGCGCGATGGTCAGGTCGCCGGCCGCAGGGGCGCCCTGCACCAGTCCCAGCCCCGCGGCCTCGGCGATCGGATCGGTGAATCCCAGGACCGGGGGGACCTTCCTCTCCTTCATGGCAAGCACCGCCATCACGAGGCTGAGGAGTCCCGAACCGCCCAGGGTGTGGCCGGTCATCGCCTTGATGGCGGTCATCAGCGGCCCGGGGCTGGCGCCGTGGAAGATGCGGCGCACGACGCTCGACTCCGTCACGTCGTTGCGGGGGGTTCCGCTGCCGTGCAGCATCACCAGGTCGATGTCCTGCGCCCGTACCCCTGCTCTGCGGTAGGCGTCCTGGACCGCGCGGGTGATGCCGTCGGGGTCGGGCGCGGTGGCGTGGTGGGCGTCGCAGTTCATGCCCACACCGCGCACACGGGCATGCACGGGCCCGTTCCCGGTGCCGGCGCGCTGGACGACGACGGCCGCCGCGCCCTCACCCATCAGCATGCCCTTGTGCGCGGTGTCGAAGGGGCGGAGCGCGTCGGGGATGTCGTTCTGCACCCGGTCGAGCGTGCCGAAGCCGCTCTCGGTGACGGCGTCGGTGCCCGCGACGACGACCGTGTCGGCCAATCCGAGCTCGATCATGTCGGTGGCCAGGCCAAGCGCGCACAGCGTGGCCGAACAGGCGTTGGCGAAGGTGTACGTGGTGGACGCCCCGAAGGCCGCCTTCAGGGCGGTGCCGAAGTGCAGGTCCTCGAGGGCGACGTCTGCGTTCTCTCGCCACCACAGTTCGAGGCTGCGCTGCTCGCGCATGGTGGTCCCGACCAGCACGGGTATCTCGGACAGATCCTCGTCCAGGCCCGCGTCGGCAACTGCCTGACGGACGACGGTGGTGAGCCAGCGGGTGGCGCGGCGCGGGATGTCGCCCCCGCCCTCGGGCCGGTCGTCGATCTCGTAGGCGTAGGCCGCCCGGTACTTGGCGGGGTCGAATGCCTTCAGAGGCGTGCGGCTCTCCTGGCCCGCGCACAGCGCGGCGAATATCTCTTCGGGGCTGGCACCGACGTTGGCGACGGCGGCCATGCCCGTAATGTCCCAGGTCACGGTTGTCCAGCCGCCTTCCGCAGCTCGAAGGCGGCCAGCTTGCCCGTCGATGTGGTCGGGAGCTCGTCGCGGAACTCCAGACGGGCGGGCCGCTTGTAGGCGGCGAGACCGCCGCGGATCGCGGCCATCACCGCGTGCCGCACCATGGCCTCGTCGCATCCCGGCCGGGCCACCAGGTACGCCACGGCCTGCTCCAGGCCGTCCGCATCGCGGCCGCCGACCACCGCGCAGTCTCGGATTCCTTCAGCGCCGCGGATGACGTTCTCGATCTCGCCCGGCGCGACCTTGTAGCCGCCCAGGTTGAGCAGGTCATCGACGCGGCAGAGGTGGACGAAAGCGCCGTCCGGGGCACGGCGCACCACGTCGCCGGTGTAGGCGCCGCCGTCGGCGAAGGTGGCCGCTGCGGCCTCCGGGCGACCGATGTAGCCGAGGGCGACGGTCGGGCCGGAGATGTGGAGTCGGCCCTCCTCCCCCTCGGCGACGGGCGTGCCGTCCGCAGCGCGGACGGTCGCGGATATCCCGGGCACCGGTACCCCGAAGGTGCCCGCACGCCCGTTTCCCGGCGGGGTGCCGATGACTGTGTAGAGCACCTCGGTGGCGCCGAGACCGTTGAGCAGCTCGGCCTGGAAGGCGGTGCGGATCCGCTCGCTGAGCGGAGCGGGCAGATTCTCGCCCGCCGACACGCACAGCCGCACGGAGTCGACTGCCGTCTCGGATGCGTTCAGCAGCGCGGCGTACAGCCGTGGGACGGAGAACAGCACGGTGGGCTGGTGGTGTTGAAGAGCGGCGGTGAGTGAGTGGACGTCGACCGTGCCACGTATGAGCGCAACGCGGGCGCCGGCCGCGAGAGGGCACAGGACGGAGTTGCCGAATCCGTAGCCGAAGAACATCCGGGCACTTGAGAGCACGGTGTCCTCGGGAGTCAGCGCCAGTACGGTGCCGATGCCGTCGGCCATGGCCGTGATCGCTCCTGCCGAGTGCCGGACCCCCTTGGGCATGCCGGTGCTTCCGGAGGTGTACTGCACCAGTGCCTCACGCCCTGCACTCCAGGCGGCCGGGGGCCCGGCATCCTGCGGGCGCCGTGCGGGGCCAGGCTCGGCCGTGGCCAGAGCGGCGAGGACGTCAGCACCAGCGAACTGGGTTGTCGTCCCGAACATTTCCTCCAGTGCGCGTTGCCGCGCGGGCGCTGCGTCAAGGTGCACCATCGCGGCGGCACAGTCTTCGGCGATGTAGCGGACTTCGTCGTCCGTGAGCATCGGGCTGATCACCACGGGGACGCAGCCGTGCCACCACAGGCCGAGGACGGCGACGACGGTCGCCACGGAGTCGTCGGCCACCAGGAGGCCGCGGGCGCCCTCCGGCACGCCTGCTGCACTCAGGGCGCCCGCGTACCCCCGTGCCGCCTCCAGGAGGGCGACGTAGGTGATAGCCCCCGCCTGGGGGTCGAGGTAGCTGATCCTTTCGCCCCGCCCGGCGGAGACATGACCCGCCACCAGGTGGTCGAGCAGGTCGACCCCGCGAAGGCGTGCCGCCCGCTCGCTGAGCACGGACACCGCGGCGTCCAGGCTGGAGATGGCTGCCGCTTCCTCAGCAGACAGGACCCCGAACTCGCGCTCGATCGCGACCGAGATCGCAACCTTCTCCAGGGAACTCATCCCGAGTTCCTCGTAGAACAGGGCACCGGACTCGATGCTATCCTTCTCGACTTCGAGAACAGACGCCACGATCTCTCGCAGCCTGTCGAGGACTGTTTCGATGGGTTCTGTATCGCGCACCGGCTGGGGTCCTTTCTGTATCTTCGTTGCCGAGAAGTGAGACATGGTTGGGCAGAGAGCGAGAGCGTGCCGGAGACCTGCTCCCTCCATGCGCCGGAACGTCGCTTGGTTCCGGTCAGGATGGAGGAGCGGGATAAAGCACCGCAGGGCTCGGCAGAGACGCTTAGAATTCCAGGCTGACCTCGCAGGGGAAGACGACAGAAACGCCCTGGGGCTCCTCCGTGAAGATGACCCTCTTGGAGAGCGCGGCCATGAAGCCGAGCTCGAACATGGTTCCCTGCCCAACGCGGCCGCCGGGGTTGCATACGACCACAGCGTCGGCCGCCCTAAACGCGTCGAGGTGCACGTACTTGTGCCGCCACGTGTCGCGTTCGTTCTTCAGGTGATCCTGGTAGTCGAAAAGGATGAAGTCGGTACCCACGGTCTCCGGCTTGACCCTCGTGGCAGGAGGGCTCAGCACTGCGGCACCGCTCCCGCGCAGACGGTCGATGACGTCATCGATGTACCCCAGAGACTGCTGGAAGCTGCCGCAGACAACAGCATTCCTGAATTCCCGACGGGTCAGGCCCTCCATCATGTCGCTCGACCCGCACGCGGACATGCCTGTTTCCCGGTAGAACTGCTCCAGCTCAGGCCCGACTATGTTGAAGTAGAGGCCGGTGTCGACGTAGAGGCTGTTGACCAGCGCGGCCGCCGCCTCCTGTGGGAGCTGTTGAAAGATCCCGGTGGCGTGCAGGCGTGTGGTCTTGTTGTCAACGACCCCGTTGAACTCCGTGAGCCCGGCGCATAATTCGCCGATCCTTTCTGCCAGCTCCTCGTGCGCGCGGCCGCCTCTGAACGCGAGCCGCTCCCTTTTGAGCAGTTTCAGCTCGCCGCCCTGGAAGCGGTAGACGCTCGCGTCCTCCGAGCTGAAGTGGACCAGGATCCTGCCTTCGGACGCCAATTTACTGCTCTCCTTCTTGTCGGTTCCACCGGGTTCGGATCTAGGGCGTTCGATATTCAGACCGAGGCAACCTTCCGGAGGACGCAACGACTAGGCATCCTGACCACGGAAGGCACTGAGATATTTTTCGGCGAATTCTTCCTTCCTGCCCCCGTTGTATTGGGTGATGAAACGCGGGTGCTCCAGAGGCATAATCTCCCGGAAGAAACGCTGCCTCTCGTTCACCTGCGACAGGTACGCGAAGTTCTCCCCACTGCCGATGCAGTAGCACACCGAGGTGTCAATTCCAAATGCCAGCTGGCGTTCCAGGGTGTCCACGAGAAAAGAACCCAGGAGCTCCAGCAGTTTCTTGTTCTCGTAGTAGTTGCAATTGACCTCTTTCCCTTTGGAGTTCGTTCTCACCAAGCCAAGGGGACATACGAAACTCATGATGAAGTCGGCATAGAACTTGTCGCGACCCCCGTAGCGGCTGATGACGTCGTGCAGAAAATCGGCCGAAGGCCGGCTCACCGCATAGCCGTAGACATCGACTCCCGTTTCGTCTTCGAGGAGCTTGGCGTCTTCAAACGGGACCCCGGTCACAGCCGTTCCACGGCGGGCGGGCGAGCTCCCCAGCACCAGACGACGCGGCCTGTCGTCGTCGTAGTACCTGTTGTAGAACGCAGTCGTCACCTCCCGGACGCGCTCCCTCTGGGGGCCGCTGAACGGATTGATCGCCGCGAATCCGGGAGGAAGTGCAAGCGTCGTCTCCGCAAGTTCCTCATTGAACTGCAGGATCCGGTCGGAAATCGTTCGCCCGTTCATTGCAGAACCCTTCCTTCGCGCTGGTAACTCTGAACAGTCCGGCCGCGCCCGGTCGGCTCCGGGCGCCCACAGAACTGATGGACCTCGTGAACGTGGCCGGCCGGACAGGCGGCGCTAGGCGGAGACAGCCGACAGGTAAATCTCGGTACTCGTTGGGAACATTCGGATGTCTTTGAACCCGATACGATCAAGCTCCGCGCCAATCAGATTGGCTGTGTCCATCCCGCGATAGATGTCGACGAAGTCAGTGCCAGGGACGATCAGTCCCGGAACAACGCAGCCCCGCTGAGTATACAGAAATCCGTTGGCTACGGAGACGATAATCACCGCGCCGGACTTCAGTACTCTGTGCGCCTCCGAGGCAGCTGCGGACGTGTCGAAGAACGACGAGTTGTATGTTCTCAAGGAGACATACAGATCGAAATTGTTCTCCGGTAGGACGGACAGGTCTTCGGCGCTGGAGACGACCGTTCTCGACGAGGGAATGCGTTCGCTTATATTCGCAAGGCCTCGTTCTGCGATGTCGACAAAGGTGATATGCGTGCAATCCGAAAACAAGGCCGCCGCCTCATAGCCGCCTCCGACACCGACATTGAGGACGTTGAGGGAAGACAGAGGCCTGGTGGACGACCTCTCGTAAACCGACTTGAAGTCGTCGGTCCAGCTCGCGTTGGCGGCTCGAGCGTCGTACACGTAGTCGTAAGTGCCGTACTTCGCGTCGAATGCTTCGGACAGAGCGTCGTTTATGGCGCGATCAGCCTCATCGTACTCGACCCCATACCTCTGACAGATCAGAGAAGCGAGCGCGACCCTCCCCCTGTTCGCATTGACATCACTCCGGGAGAGTCCGAACCCGCTCGACTGCAGCCGGGTGTAGACGGCTTCGCTAATGCGATGTTTGGAGTAGTGCGGGTTGCATTCGATGTTTTGCGCGCTCGCTGCGTAGACGTCACGGTTCTGCTCAAGGATCTCGCGCTGCAGATCGTCGGGGAAGCGGTGCACATGGCCTCGTACAGTGACGGGATCGTCATCGAGGTAACCCGTCAGCGCAGGGTCTGGCAGACCGACATAGACCCTGCCGATGCCCACTTCCTTCAAGAGCTCGGCGAGCTCAAACGACTGGTTCGCTGACAGGGTATTGATCGTCAGATATGCGCTGTGCGCGCTGGATATTCCGAGTTTTTCCATCCTGTATCGCAGAGTTTGATACCAGGATGCGCCGCGGACTTCGCCCTCGAAGGCGGAGCAAATCAACTCGTTGTGTTCAGAAACGAGCGCAATGCCGACCCGACGGCCTAATTGCGGCGCCCTTTGTGCGACGCCAATGGCGTAGTTCATCCAATGGGTACTGTTCGGGCTCATCTGAACCTCCATTTCTCACCTTTCGCGGCACGCACGGGGCGTCATCGTTCCTTGGGGACGTGGGCAGGCCGACCCGGTCCGGGGATTTAATGGGTGGACGCCGCATCCCTTGAGCGGGCTGGCCGAGCGCTTCACGCGCTCACTGCCTATACAGGCAGGGCGCTGGGTGAGGAGATGGCCACAGCGAGCGCGCCGCCCACCTCAGCGCGCATGCGCAGGCGCACTACCCGCTCCCCGTCCGCGAGGCTGGCAGATCCTCCCAGCCAAGATCACGCACGGCGTCCAGCCGCGTTGGGCCCGTCTCGCCGACGACGGTTGCCGGGATCTCCCACCAAACCCACTCCAGCGCTTCAGGAGTTCGATGTACTCCTCGACCGGCAGGCCCTATGGGCGCCACAGGTTGCCGAACTCCGAGTGGTCGTCAGATGGGTCAGTCACTCCTGGGACAGATGAGCGGCGGCCACCTCGTTGTTCTGCCGCTGACGGCCCTCCCTCTGCACGATTTGGGCCCCCGACAGCGGCCGGGAACAGGATGGTGTGAGAGAGGTTCATGGGGCCCTTCGTCGCGGAGTGCGGCGGGTGTGGAGCGTCGAGCGCTGGCAGCGCTACGGCCAGGAGATCGTGATCTGCGAGTGCGGCCGGTCGATGACCCGGGTGCCGGCGAGCCGGTCGTCGTAGGTTCCCGCCGGGTAGACGTTGATGTGCGCGCGGGTGCCGCGGTGTTCGCGGTTCCACGTCTGGATCTCCTGCACCAGCCGCTCGGCGACTTCCCGGCCGCGCGGTCCGTGGCCGATCGCGCCGAGCTCGAATCGGTTGGGGTCGTCGGTGCGCCGCACGGTGCGGTAGGCGAAGCTGTCGCCGTCCACGAGCGTGGGGATACCGAGCGGGGAGGCGGAGGCGACCAGACCGCGCTCGCGGGCGGCCGGCTTCGCGGCCATGAGGGGCAGGTTGTCCAGGGCGGTCGTCAGCCACAGGTCCAGGTGCTCGTTCGACTCATCGCCAGCGAGCATCACCGCGGACCACACCTCGCAGCGCGGCATCGCCAGGGCGTACGCGAGGGCCTGGATGTCCGGCTCCGGGTGGCCGTCCAGGCGCAGACCGATCTCCTCGCCCTCGGCCTCGTGGATGAGGGCCACGCGCATGCGGTCCTCGCCGGCACCCTGCATCGGAACGAAGCCGCACAGCTCAACGCCGTCGCTGACAAGGCGGTCCTCCTCGCGGATGAACGCGATCGTGCGGGTCATGCCACGCATCCGCAGCGGGACGATGACCCGCCCACCGAGCCTGAGCTGATGCACCCAGGGGGACGGGATGTCGGCGGCCTGCACCGTGACGATGATGCGATCGAACGGCTGGTAGTCGATCGCCCCGCTTCCGCCGTCGCCGGTGAGGACGGTGACGTTCCGGTGCCCGGTGGTCTTCAGGAAGTTCCTCGCGCGCTGGGTGACGTCGGGGTCGATGTCCACGGTGACGACGCGGCCCTGCCCCCCAACCATCTCCGCGAGGTAGGCCGCGTTCACGCCGCCCGAGCCGATCTCCAGGACGCTGTGGCCGGGCTGGATGTCGGCCTGCTCGATCTGCATGGCCTGAATCCGGGGGGCGGACACCGAGCTGGTGCCCACGCCGGTCGCGTCCGTCTTGGTGATCAGAGGGGCCTCCGGCTCGTAGCACCTCGAGATCGGAAGGTCGGGCACGGCCAGATGCCGGGGGACCGCGCGGAAGGCTGCCACCGCACGCGAGCTGCGCAAGGCGCCGATGTCGATGAGCGCCTGCACCATGGCGTCGCGCAGCTCCTGCTCGGAGACGGGAAGGCTCTGGGGGATGTCAGCCGTCATGTCGGGGACGGTATTCACGTCGGTCTCCTTCTCGGCGTACGCAGTGCCGAGGGTTGTGGCTGATCGTGCGAGGGCTGGCACGGATACGCGCCGGGCGGTGGCTTTAGGCACTTTCGGCTGCTAAAAGGCTGCGGGGGAGCGGGTCAGGAGAGCTGAAGATGGAGTCGTGGGTGACGCGCGAGTCGAGGTAGCGCGATATGGCCTTGGCGCTGTAGCCGAGGAAGCGGCCATAGTTTTGGGACACCTCCCGCCGGTGCCTTCCGGATCGCGGCGGGAGGGGCGCTTCGGGGTGCGACCCTGACCCTGCGGTCGCCATGGGGGTGCGTAAGCGTCAGTTGGAAGTCCGCGCCAGCACCAGGGCGTGGACCGGGGCGGTCACGGCCGCGACATCAATTAGTAGGCCGGTCATCGTCTTCATCGCTTGGCGTGGCCCTTGACCTCGTAGTGGTCGCACAGGGCCCGCAGCACGCGGGCCAGACGCCGGGCATGGCCAGCCTCGCCGCCATGGCGAGGGCTTGCCTGCTCGCTCAGCTTGCGGCGGGCCTCGCCGATACAGGCGAGCGCGCAATAGCGCGCCACGCTGTCCTTCGGAAACCGCGCGGCCTTGGCCTCGACCTCGTCCATAACGAGTCTCAGATGACCGCGTAGCACAGCGGTGAGCGCCTGCACGTCATCCGGTGCCGGTGGCATCTCACGCTCGTCCTCTGGTCCGAGCAGCTGAGCAGCGGTCTCGCGCATCTTGGCGATGTCCAGCACAGCGGTCTCGTTACTGGTTTCGATGGTGGCGTTCACCTGGTCAGCGCCTGTCCGGCCCGGCAGCGCGGACACTGGCACGGTGGGAAGGCGGATGTGTCCGGCAGCTGTTGCTCGTCGGGAAGAACACTGATCGGGGCACGTTCGCGGGTTACGGTGCCGTAGCGGTCGACCTGGTACACCCGGATGGTCAACTTCGGGCGGGGTGGGCGGCTTTCGGTGGGGCCTGTACGGTTCGTCATGTCGACGCTCCCTCGTTGGTTCGAGCGTTGGCCAAGCCCCGGGGCCGTTCGCGCGGTCGCCGGGGTGTGTAAGGCCAACCCTGCTCCTGGGAAGCGGTGCTGACTTGCCGTCGATGGGTACCCACGATGGGTACCCTGTCGGCAGCAGTCGTCTGCAACAGCCCCATGGGGGAGCCTCATGAATGGCTACAGACCATCAACGGCGTTACCTCGCGAGCTTCTTGATCGCCCCGATCTGAAGGCTGCGCTGGCGCACCATGACTTCGGTACGGTGTTCTTCCTCGCGCGTGCAGAGGCGGGTATCAGCTACTCGAAGATCGCCTCCGAGTGTGACATCAAGCCGGAGCGCATCGGGACGCTAGCCAAGGGCCACGGCAGTGTGACGACGTTCGACAAGATCGTTCGCATCGTCGATGCCCTGCGCATCCCCGGGCACATGGTGGGGCTGGCGCCCCGGCCATGGGAGTCGTCTGCTGACGCAGACGCCGACAGCAGTGGAGGTGGCGTGCAGCGCCGGGAATTCCTGAAGGCGACAACAACCGCGGGTGTCGCCGCGAGCCTGCCCGAACTGGTCCGCCCCCCCTCGACGGGCAGCCGTATCGGCAGCGATACCCCTCAGCGGCTGAGGCAACGCACCGCCCGCCTGCGGCGCCTCGACGAGGTGCTGGGCGGCGGAGACACCTACCGCATCTACCTCGCCGAGTACCATTCCACAAGGGCGCTGCTGCGCGACGGCTCCTACACCGAAGAAACCGGACGGGAACTGCTGTCCGTACTCGCCGAGCAGGCACAGCAGGCAGGCTGGGCTGCCTTCGACGGTGGGCGACACGCCGAGGCGAGAGGCCTGTACCAAGCGAGCCACAAAGCCGCGCAGGAAGCGAAGGACGCGCAACTCGCAGGGAACGCACTCGCCTTCCTTGCCTACCAGCAGCTGCCCGCAGAGCGACAGGCAGCCGTGCAAGTGGCAGCTCGGTCCTGCGCCACGGCCGGCCCTCACGCAGCACCCGGCGTCCGGGCGCTGCTACATGAGCGCCTCGCCTGGGCTCACGCCGTAGCCGGCCAGCCCACGGAGACGGAACGGGCCCTGGAGGCAGCCCGCGACGCCCTCTCCGAGGTTGATGACACCCCGCAGCCCGACTGGGCGTCCTGGGTGGATGCCACCGAACTTCAGATCATGAGCGGCCGCTGCTGGACAGAACTCCGCAGGCCGCTCCGCGCCGTGCCAGTGCTGGAATCAGCCCTAGCCAAATTCGACAACCGGCACGCCCGCGACAAGAGCCTTTACCTATCGTGGCTGGCCAAGTCCTACCTGCAAGCCGGTGAGGTAGAGCAGGCGGCCGACGTCTCGGGGAACGCACTGGACCTCTCGTCCGGCGTCGCATCTGTGCGGCCTCGCGAGCGCCTCGGCCCCGTGCTCAAGCGGCTTGCAGAACATCGCACGCTGCCCCAGGTTGCGGCCCTCCTGGAAAAGGCCCAGACCCTCTAATGGTCAAGGCGCGGGCTGAGTGTTGGCCTCGATCCAGCTCAGACACGACTTGGAGCCTGCAAGGATCGGCACGGCGGCGATCTCCGGGTTTTGCCATGGGTGCTGCTCAAGCAGATGGGCCTCCAACTCGGCGTACCGGGCGCGGGTCGTCTTCATGAGGAGTTGCCACTCCTCAGCGATCCCGAACTCACCGTTGTGCCAGAAAGCAGACGTCACGGGCCCAATGATTTGGGCGCCAGCAGCCAACCTGCGGCTCACGATCGTGCGCGCCAGCTCAACGGCCTGCTCACGGGTCTCAGTTGCCGTGGATACCTGCACGAAGTCAGTCATGAGCCGGAGCTTACCCAGCCCTGCACATCGGCTCGCCTCGCGGCCTGCTTCCCGCGGTTGCTCCGCGTCGACGGACGGACCTGCACGTCGCCGACCTCGATGCGGACGACGGCACGCTGGTGGTGGACCTGGTGGCGGTCTCCAGCCAGCGCTCGGATACGAAGCTGTCGCGGCCTGGGACCAGGAGAACCGTGTGGTCCTGCCGGAGCCGTACGGGATATGCATCGCGGAGGGGCGGCGTTCCAGCGAGTCATCGACTCAGGAGAGCGCGTCGATGGTGGAGACGTGGCCGAAGCGGTTGCCGCCGGCGCTCTTGTCGCGAGCACCCTCCCGGACCGTCCCGTCGTGATTGACCCGGACGACGGTCCCAGGGAACCTCTGCCCGAACTGCCAGCCTCGCTCCGCGCGTCGGCGAGACTCGCACTGGACCGGATTCTCCAGGACGGATCAGAGCCGGCAACCGGCTCGGTGGACAGCGCAGACGCCGCCCCGTGGCGCCAGGAAGTGCGACAGATCCTCCAAGCACTCGAACCACCCTCTGATCACTAATCGCGACCGGCTGACGGAAGTCGTGCCGGAGCCCGTTCTCATGGACATAGCCAACAAACACCCGCGCCGCAGGCAGGGCAGGTACTTCGACAACCGGGTCCCAGGCGCCAATCTTGTCGGCGGCTGTCGTGGCGTGTTAGCTGGCGGGAAGTTTGCGGTGGGTGATTGTTGGTGCTGGCAGTGGTGGGACAGGTCATGCGAGTGTGAGGTCTGATCAGTTCTGATGTTGTGGTTGGGGGAGTGGGGACGTGGCTGAGGGGAAGACTGCGCCGCGGCTGGCTGGGGTGCATCGGGTCCTCATCGGCATGGTGGTGTGCGGCGCGGTGGTCATCGCCGGTATCGGCTTCGCTGGTTCGTATGCGGCGGTCCGTGAGCTTGCGGTGAAGAAGGGCTTTGGCGCCTTCGCCTATGTCTTCCCCATCGGTATCGATGCCGGGATCTGTGTACTCCTGGCTCTGGATCTGCTGCTGACCTGGATCCGTATCCCGTTTCCTTTGCTGCGGCAGACGGCGTGGCTTCTTACGGCCGCCACTGTGGCTTTCAATGGGGCGGCGGCCTGGCCCGACCTGCTGGGCGTGGGCATGCACGCGGTGATTCCGGTCTTGTTCGTCGTTGTGGTCGAGGCTGCCCGGCACGCGATCGGCCGGATCGCCGACATCACTGCCGACAAGCACATGGAGGGCGTCCGCGTCACCCGCTGGCTCCTGTCGCCGATCCCTACGTTCCTGCTGTGGCGCCGTATGAAGTTGTGGGAGCTGCGTTCCTACGAGCAGGTCATCAAGCTGGAGCAGGAGCGGCTCGTCTATCAGGCGAGCCTGCGTTCCCGTTTCGGCCGCGCATGGCGTCGCAAGGCTCCGGTGGAGTCGCTGATGCCGCTGCGTCTGGCTCGCTACGGCGTCCCCCTGGCCGAGACGGCCCCGGCCGGGCTGGCCGCCGCAGGCATCGACGAGCCGCCGATACAGTTCTCCATCGAGCGGACATTTCCGCCGCAGCAGCGCAGGCCCGAACTCGAGGCCGGCGTCGGCCAGGAGAAGGAACCGACGCAGCGGAACGGCGCGGATCCCCACCCGGAGGCGCAGCAGTCAGCCGCCTTTCACGGGCAGCCGGATGACCTCGGCGACGACGACAACACGCAACTCGCCGACGCTTATCAGGCCTGGATGGCCGCGTTCGGAGTCGAGCCGACGAGCGCGGAGTTTGCTCTGTGGCTGCGAGATCAGTACGGCATCGCGACCGCGGCGGGCGGGCGGCTGTCCGACGAGCAACTCGAACCCCTGCTGCGGGTCTTCAAGCAGCGCCAGCAGCCCCCTTCAGCCGAGAAGGGCGCCGAGTCCCAGGCCCCGCTCGATGCGGATGACGGATGGGCTGACTACTTCTACAACGCCTGGCTGTCGTACGCGCGGGAGCACGGGGCCTACCCCGATGGCGCCGCCCTCGCCGGGTACGTCTACGAGCGCGATCGGATCACCGGCGGCGACGGCCAGCCCCTTACGGGCGAAGACCTGGACGGCTTCGTCGCGACCTTCCAGCAGAGCCGGTTCGACGAGACAGAGCCGTCTGCCGGCGAGGAAGCCGCCGTGCCAGTCGCGCAGGCGCTTGCTGGCGATCCGCTGTCGACCGAGGAGCCGGAGGAGGCGCTGGCCGGCGTGGGGGCGCATCCCGCCAAGGAGCAGCGCAAACCCAGTGTGAGCGCCGCTGTCGATGACCTGCCGGGTGCGGACGACGTGACCCGGGAGCCCGCCGCGCTGACCACCGTCGACCGCTACTACCTCGCCTGGACGAACTACCAGACCGAACACGGCGAGGAACCCAAGGCCGAGCAGCTCTCCGCCTACCTTGCCGAGGTGAAGGGTATGACCGGTCGCGGTGGAAAGCCGGTCAGCCCGTCCACTCTGCGCCGCTACCTCCTGCCGTTCCGGGTCTACAACGTGTGGACGGAACAGCGGGCGCGCAACGAAATCCCGTCGCTCGACGTCATTGCGCAGCAGTGCGCATCCCGCGGGATCACTGCGCAGCACAACAAGCCCCTCACGGCCGACTACATTGCCGGGCAGGTCGTCGACTTCGAGCGGCGTTGGCAGGCATTGACCCGCCACCACGCGCAGCAACAGCAGTGACACGTCGGACCTTGCGAGTGGCCGCGTACCAGCGATCCAGTCAGCGTCAACCGATGCGGAACGGAACCGAGAAACCGTAGGGCATCCCGATTGCGCAGCTGGGGCACCCATGTTGCAGTCCGTCCACACCGTGGTGTGCGGAGCGCGGGACACCCTTGTCTTGTCCTTCCGCAACTGAACGATTGGGATGCCGTCGTCAACGACCCAACGCTCCACTGGAGTTCCGGCGCCGTCGAGGGGCAGGTCACACGCATCAAAGAAGCTGATCAAACGCCGGTCGTACGGCCGTGCCTCCTTCGCTTCCTTGCGAACTCTCGTCCTCGCCCAGCCACCGTGACCTTCACAGCGTCAGACGCGTCGTCTGCGCTTGGCCTTCGCGCGCATCCGGCCGCGAAGCTCGGCCTGGTAGAAGGCGGCTTTGTTACCGCCCAGCTCAAAGTACTCACAGATGTCAGCGACGGTTTCGGCGTCTTCCGCAGTACCCGTGAGCCCGAGTTGGACGAGCCCCCAGAACCCTCCCTGAGCGTGCGTCCGGCATCGGTCACCCAGGCCCGCGCCTTCTGCGTCCGGCTCATAACCACCGGAGCCAGCTGCCACGAACGACAACGTCTGCAGCAGCACGTCTCGGGCCAGTGTCGAGAGGTCGCCCGCCAGCGCGGCCATGATCACGCCGACCGCGGGCGGAGTGCACTCGAAGAGGATCGTGCTTTCCTCGACGTGACCATCGAGGGTGTATCCGATCATGTCCCGGGGCGTCTCAGCAGTGATGATGGCCTCGATCAGGAGAGGCACATGCTCCGCAGTATCGCCGCAACCGCACTTCAACGAAGCCCAATCGACCCTTCGGAGTTCTGCGCGCACCAGCTCGCTGACTACCACCGCAGCCCCCCAAAGAGCCATGCCAGACCCCGCGTCCCGGCGCTAGCAATCAAGCATGACCCAGCTGTCGGCCCACCGCCATCAGGTGCTTCACGAAATTTCCGCCACAGCCTTGAATACGGCCAAACCCTGCTTGAGGGTGTGCCCCCACAGCTGCTCGCTGTATCTGCCCACCCATGCGGCCCTTCGCGTGCGGACGGATGCCGCAAGGGAGGGGGCCGCACGTGAGCGGACACGAGTGGTTGCGGTACAGGAAGGCCTGTCGAGACTCGTCATCGGCGGCTGGCGCACCGTTCAAGCGCACCGCTGGGGTTCGGGGCGCGATCATCGGGCGGGCGCGAGTCCGCAGCGGGCGTATTTCTTTTGCCTCGCACCTTCACCGCCGCGTAGGGTCACCGCGTCCCAGGAGGTGAGGTCGTGACCACGTACGGCACGATTCTGATTCCCGTGCCGCTCGAGCAGGCGGCTGGCGTCCTGCGCGAGGTCTGCGCGGCCGGCTACGCGCTTCCCGCCGGGCCGAGATTCTGCCTCGTCCATCCGGACCGGTCCGTCGCCGACAACAGTGTCTTCGCGCTCGCCGGGCCGATCAGCGCCGAGTTGGGCGCCCCCGTCCTGGCCGCCTTCCAGTACGACGGCGACCGGCTGGAGTTGGAGGTCTGGCGGGACGGGGAGCGCGCCCACCGCTACGACTCCTGGCCGGTCCGGGACGATGAGAGCGCCGACGACGCGCCCCTGGGCGCCGACCCCGCTGCGTTCCTGGACTTCGCCGCCGGGCCCGTGGAAGGCCACCGCTTGGCCTCCGCACTCGCGGACACCCCGATCGACGTGCAGGACATGGACGTCGACGGCGAACCGGGCTACGTCTGGGCCCAGGCCCTGCACTGGGACGTGTTGCGCGCGCTCAGCCACCCGGACCAGGTGATCCGCCGCGCGCAGTGGGACTACTTCCATATGCGCGGCGCACCGCAGGCGCTCGCGGAGGTGCTGGACGGCACCGAACTCGTCGTCCTGGGCACGACCGATCGCCCGTTCTGAATCCCCCACCACCCGCGCACGGGCAAAGCCAGGCCCCCCCCGCAGGTACACCGGCGTCACCCAGGGTCTCAGGCCGGGTCACGGGAACGCACCAGCACCGGGCCAGATGCACGCATCGATCCAGCAGCATGCCGTGGTCGATCCGCGGCATGCCCAGCCGGTCGGCTCAGTCCAGCTGATCAAACAGGTATGACTGGAGCGCTGGTGATGCGGACCGAGGCCGGGGGGGGGGGAGCGGGTGAGTAGGGTGCGGGGGCGGCATGGTGTGCCGTGCCGGCCCTCGGTCAGCGCGTGGCGGCACGCGTCTCGCAAGGTGGGCAGTTCATGCCGTGCACCGAGAGCGATTGTCCAGTCCTGTGGATCTGGTTCGTGCGGTCGGACGTCGGTTGGTTCAGAACCGAGTCGGGTCTCACAGGGTGGTGTTCGCCTGCCGTATGGCGGATGAGCTGCTAACTTCCGCGTCATGGCGAACCAGAGCGACGGCGCAGATCTACGAAGCCGGGTGGCCGATGCCGACAGCGGTGTCCTGTTGTTCGGCATCACGCCGCCCCGGCTGAGCAACACTCCCGAGCGGATCCGGGAGATCACCGCAGCCACCCTGGCACGGTTGGAGTCCCTCGATGTCGACGGTCTGGCGCTGTACGACATCGACGATGAGAGCGACCGTAATCCGGCGCAGCGGCCGTTTCCGTATCTGCCGACCATCGACCCCGCCGTGTACCACGCGGACTATCTCGGCAAGTGGGACCGCCCGGTGGTCGTCTACCGGTGCGTCGGCAAGTACTCCCAGACGGAGCTGCGGACCTGGCTGCGGATGGCCGACGCCGACCGGCTGCTCGGCGTCTTCGTCGGCGCGTCCTCGAAGGGGAAGGCGGTGCGGACCGGCCTGTCCGAGGCGCAGGACCTGCGCCGCGAGGTCCGCCCCGACCTGCTGCTCGGTGGCGTGGCCATCACCGAACGCCCCGAGGAGTATCTGCGGCTCGTCGCCAAGCAGGCGGCCGGATGCGCGTACTTCATCTCGCAGGTCATCTACAGCGCCGACGCGGCGAAAAGCATGGTCTCCGACTACTACTACGCCTGCCGCGAGCGGGACCTCGAACCGAGGCCCGTCCTGTTCACGCTCTCGGTGTGCGGCTCGGTGAAGACGCTGGAGTTCCTCCAATGGCTCGGCGTCGACGTCCCGCGCTGGCTGGAGAACTCCCTGCGCCATGCGGACGACACCCTGGCCGAGTCATACCAGCACTGCTTGGCGAACGCCCGGGACCTGATCGACTTCTGCCGCAAGCTCGGCATGCCGTTCGGCTTCCTCGTGGAGAGCGTGTCCATCCGCAAGGTAGAGATCGACGCCTCGGTCGCCCTGGCCCACGAGCTCAGCAGGCTGCTCGGACGAGGTACACCCTCGGTGTGAAGCCGGGCACGAACGTGCGGCTGTCCAATCCCGCGATCCGGGCGCGGCTCAGGCCGCGCCGGCGTCCTCCCGTTCGACGAGGACGCCGCTTTGAATCGGGCTCCGGCTCGCACGAGGACGACCAGGTGCGGCGCATTGACCGCGCGCCAGCGTTCCTGGGCGGACTCGATCAGCTTGAACTGTCGGTACGGTGGGCCAGCGCGGCCTGCCGACGTATAGATCTGCCCGTGCAGTTCACCACAGGACGGCGGCCGCAGCCGATCCGACAATCCTCGACGAGGTTGCCGTGAACCGTTGCTGGGTCCGCCGTGGCCGCGCCGGGGCGCTCGAGATCACCACGGACACTGTCGGCCTGATCGCCCTGTCCATCATGCTCTACCCTCCGTTCCGCACAGACCCGGAGCGACCCTGGACACCCCCTGAGTGGCGAGGGCTGGACTCGGTAGCGATCGGCCAGTTCGACACCCTGCCGCAGCATGCCCCTGCCCTGTTCGTGTGGACCATTCCAGCGGGCTCATTCCAGCAGTACGACGATGGGTGGTCCAGCGATCTGAAACCAGGGGCTGCCCGGTGACTCGATGAGACACAGCTCTGCTGATGTTCACCGGCTGTGTCCGTCACCCAGATCGCTCTGAGCACCTGCTACGTGGGTCAGCTGCTCGGCTCTCGTGCCGTCGGCGTGGCGCAGCGCTGTGGAGACCACCTCGGGGATGGCCGATCGCAGGTCGGCCAGTGCCGCTTCGTAGGTCTGGTTGCTGTAGAGGCCGCCGGGGACCGGCTCGACGTGGGCGAGGACGGCGTCGGTGGTGGAGTGGTCGTATCTCGTGGCGACCGCGCGGTGGCGCTTGAGGTGGTTGATGCCGCATTCCACCGCGTGGGGCTCCTTGTCATCGACTTTCAAGGCGAGCTGGCGTTGAGTTTCGGGCTGCCTGCCCGGTGTGTTGGCGTCAGTCGATGGCCGACGCGATGGCCATGCCCGTGATCGCCGCGTGGGCCTCGTCACTCAGCATCGGGCTGCCGTCGGCGGTGTGGTAGCGCTGTTCAAGCAGTGGTCGAGCAGGGTGTGCATGCGGGGCACGGGGAGGGACGGGTTGGCCGCGGCGCCCTGGGCGGTGCCGAGGTCGGTGAGGAGGGTGTCCAGGGTCTGCGGTGTCAGGGTTGGATTGGCGGCGGCTGCCCGGCGTACCGCGTCGTCGGGGTCTTCCAGCGGAGGTTCGGGCAGGGTGGGGTCGGCGGCGGCCAGGGCGCGTACCTCGGGGTCCGGGTGGCCGATGAGGTGGGTCAGGCCGGTGCGGGGGAACGCGGGCAGGGTCAGCAGGTGCGGGCGGTGGGCCGGCCGGGTCACGAAGATGTCCAGGAGGAGATGGGGCGGAGCCTGCGGGTGGTGGCAGGCCAGCCGGATGCGTACCTCCTCGTCGTCATCCAGCGCCAGTGGTCTGACGAGCTCGATGGGCAGGCCGGGCCAGCTCGCCGCAACCCGGCGCAGCACCGGCTCCTCGGACGCCGCACAGGTGGCGTACCAGTCGGGCGACGGCTCGGTGGCCGGCTCCGTGATCGGGCAGGTGCAGTCGGGCCCGTGCCCGACGACCGTGTGGACCGCCTCGAACTCGTCCCAGGTACGGATGGAGGGCTGGAGGCGGGCCCGCATCCGCACGTCCTCGTCCGGATCCTGCCTCAGCTGTGCCGCCTCCGGTCCCAGGTCGGGCCGGGTGGCGACCAGCCTGCGGATCTCCGCATCCGGATGGCGGGCGAGCTGGGCGAGGGCGTAGGCCGGGGTATGGCGGTTCACGGCCAGCGGGTGCACCTCGTCTTTGAGGAAGCACTGCTCGACGACCGCGGGTGACAGGGCGCAGGTGCTCAGCACAAACATCGCGTGGCGTGATCCGATGGGTGGCAGCTCGGCCTCCACAGCTGCCGGGTCCAGCTGCCGACTGCCCTTCCTGGCTGCTTCCCGCACGGCGGGGTCGGGGTCGTCGAGCAGGGCATTGCGCTGCGCAGCGGTGAGCGACTGCCACTGGAAGGCGGCGTACAGACGGAGCGCGGGGTGATCGTGACCAGCCGCGTGCCGGGGAAAGGAGCGAGGGACCTGCCGGGAGGATAAGAGCTCCGAGACGATCTCCTTTTCGGTGAGCTTGCCGTCCTTGCCTCCTTCCTGAGCGGTCAGGAAAGTGACGAGGATGTCGTCCGGCAGGTGCCGGACCCACCGGGGCTGGCGCCGCGTGCCGCCGGCGAGAGAGGCACGGACGAGTCCCGATGGGTCCGACGCCAGGGGAGCAAGTCGTGCGGGGTCGACGTGCAGGTTGCGGGCGAGGGCCCGGCGGATCCGCTCGATGGGGTGGCACAGGGCCGCGTCGATCACGGCGTCGGGCAGGTCGCGGCCCTCGTACATCAGCAAGCCGGCCTCACCGGCCGCTTCGTCCAGGAGGCGTATCAGCACGTCGGAGGGGGCCGCCGTATTGAAGGCGACGCCGCGCAGCCACAGGTCACGCAGGGAATCGGACACCACGTCATCCTTCCACTTGCCTCCTGACACCGGGCCGCCCGACTCATCGCCAAGCCGGCAGTGTGGGCGGAGTCGCTCGCGTGGTCGACGTAGCAGGCCCGCGCCGCCCGGCTGGTCTGCGCGGAGTGCGACTACGACCGGCGCGAGTTCAAGGACGAAAGACCTGAGTGCCGTTCGGCGTCCGGTTGCCCGAGCGCCCCAAGGCTCGGCGGCTGGTGTGCGGGCAGTGCTGCAACACCAGCAGACGAGATGGAGCGCCTGGCCGCGCTCGCTGGAAAGCCGTCGCGAGCACCGCCATCCGGTGACGGACAGATTGCGGGGACCCGTCAGCGACCTCTTATGGGCTGGGTGGGAGCAGCGTGGGGGGCAGAGGGCAGGGCCGGCCCTGTTGTGCGCATCGGGTCATGAAACCCGGTGGCAGCCATCCGCCGCTGACGAGGCGGGGGTGGGAAGGGAACGCGCTGAGTGCGGCGAGGACGAACAGAAGAGATGCCCAGGGGGTTCGTAGCTGTGCCAGCAGTGGTTGGTTGGCGATTTGATCGTGGAATGCGACCTGGCAGAGGTCGGGGGTGATCAGGTCGATGCTGTCGAGCCCGCCGTAGGGCACCCGCATACTGGCCTGTGGGTGGTGGAAGTGGAAACCGTGTGTGGTCACGGTGAGGTAGCCGGTCCCGGAGTGGATCCAGCGAGGCCGGGCCGCGTCCTGGGCTGCGCGTCGCCGGGAGGCGTTTCCCAGGGCGGCTCCGGCCAGGGAGCCCAGGACGAAGGCGGGAGAACCGAACGCGACCACACTGGTGTGGTGGTAGCTGCCGTTGCCCACTGCCTGCCAGGTCATCCGCTCGCTGGGGCCGACAGCCAGGGGCAGCTCGCCTTGGGAAAGGGGAGCCGGCGTGGCGATGCGCGGCCGCAGATGCAGACGATCGGCGACCCAGTCAGCGAGGATCGCGCAGGTATGCCACAGGTGTTCATCGAGCTGCGTCCACACCGGGTACGGGGGAGCGGGTTCCTTTCGCCGGCGCCAGGTCATCGGGTCGCCTCCTGCCCTGCGGAGCCGCCCAGCAGGTTACTGATGAGCTGCACGGTTTCCCACTCCAGGTCGCAATCGAGGGCCCGATTGACCTGCTGCACACGGGTGATGGCGGTGTGCAGTCCGGAGCGGTTGCCGGCCGCGTGCTCGATCCGCATCCAGTCCCGGTACAGCAGCTCTGCGCTCTCATCGACGTCGAGACCGGTCGACACGGCCTGCCGCGCGGCGCTCAGGTCGTGGTGGGGGCCGGCGGGGATGCGGTAGGTGGCCACGGCGTGGGCGATGTCGATGATCCGCGTGATCATCTCCTGCGCGTGGGGCTCGGCCCACGGCAGGGGCCGGCCGCCGAACGGTTTGCCCCGCACCAGACTCAGCGCCTTCTCCAAGTCGGGCAGCCCCGACGGGCCCAAGGGCAGAGCGCGTTCGACGAGCTGCAGGAAACGCGTCCAGTCGCAGCGCACGCCGGGACCGAGCCGGTAAGGATCATCGCCCGCCTTGCGGCGCGGCACGTACGGGTTGCCGGCCGAGTCGCTGCCCAGACAGCTGCGCAGGCCCTGCAGCCGTGCGTTGAGGGTGCTCGTCGACCACGGGCTGACCGGATCCATATCGGCACACAGAACATCCGCGCTGCGCCCGGGACGGAAATACAGCAAGGCGGCCAGCTGCGCCATCCGCGGGCCGTGCCCGGTGCTGTCCACGCCCGTCACCTCGACCGCTCCCAGGACCCGGATCTCCGGGGCGTGCAGGTCATGCGCCTCGCCTCCTTCCGTCTGCGTCGCCGCCGGCTCCTCCAGAGCCGTCGCCGGGACGTCGCCCTCCGCGGCATGTGCCGTGCCGGCGGCGTCCGCGCCACCGCGGGACTTTGTGCCCGAAGGCGCCCCCGGCTCGATGTCCGAGCCGGGCTCGTCGCCGGCCTCCACCAATGGCGTGGCGGGGGAAAGAAGACGGAGCCCGGACGGATCGGCGCTGGCGGCGAGCAGCGCCGGGAAGACCTCGCCGCTCACCTCCGCTGCCGCGGCCGGCGCGGGCATCGCGCGTTCGGGTGCGGCGGGCTCCTGCGGCGCCGCCTGCTCCGGCTGCTGCGAGGTGTCAAGCTCCTGCGGCACGTCCTGCCAGGGCCCTTCGGCGGGGTGGGGCGGCTGCCCGGACACCTTCAGTGCGGTGGTGATCTGGAGGTAGGCGGCGTGCTCCAACCGCTGCACGGTGATGTCGGTGCCCACGTGCTCGAGGGTTTGCGGCTCGCTGAGAGAGGCGTTGAGGATCTCCGCCTCGGGGAAACGAGCGGCCGCCGTACTGGCGGGGGCGACCAGCGTGACGGGCACCGCCCCCGCCCGGTCGATGACGTCGGCGAACTGCCAGGCCGTGTCCTCATCGAGGGAGGACACACACAGCAGCACATACGGCTGATGCCGGGTTTCAGGCATCTGGTGTGCTTCCAGCAGGCGTTCGCTCAGATCTCGCAGTGCGTGCGCGGCCTGCCGCATGTGGGCGATCCGCGCGGTGGGCAGCAGCTGCGGCAGGTCCTCGCCGAAGCCGACGGTGACGACCTCAACGTCGGTTGCCCACGGGCTCATGCCGAGTTCCAGCGCGAGGGAGGTGCACATCTCGGTGATGTGGACCGGGTTGCCGTCCAGCAGCAGAGCGCGAAGGGCTGCGAGGTTGAGCAGCAGCAGGTCGCCGGCCCTGGTGCTGCCGATCGTGACCAGCCCCGGATACGGCGCCGGCACCTCGCGGGCGGCCTCGTCGTCCAGGAGGGCGGCGTCGGCGGGCAGGAGCCACCAGCCGCCCTGCCCGGTGGTGAAGGGCGCCACCGGTTCCCGGGCGAGGTCCTCGGGCAGCACCTGCACTGCTTTGGTCCCGATCCGGGCGGCCCGCAGGGGCGGCAGAACCGGATCCTCCTGCTGCTGGGCCGCGTGGTGGGCCATCGTCCGCAGGGCCACGTCCAGGCGGGCAGCGCCTGCGGGCTCGGCGGCCGCCGCCAGCTGTGCCTCAGCGGCGGAGGTTTCCGACGCCATGGCGATCATCTCGCCAGGCTTGCGGCGGCGCCGCTGCAGCGTCCTGCGCAGGGCGAGCGCGCCGGTGATGGCGGCGGCCAACAGCGCGCCGGCACCGAGCACGATGCGCAGATTCAGCGGGCTGCGGCCGCCCGGAGCCACCGCCGGGGCGGGGGCAGCGGAAGGGGCGGATGATGCCGGCGCCGCTGCTGGCGCTGAGGGGGCAGAAGGCGAGGCGCTGACGGCGGGCTCGGGCGCCGTAGCGCTCGAGGCGGGCGGAGAGGACTGATCCTGGCGCGGCTGCTCCGTAGGGCGACTGGCCGGTGCGCTGGGCGCCGACGACTCGGGTACCGGCGCTGTGGTCTGGCTGGGCGCGGGCGCTGGCGCATCGCCGCCATGTCCCGGCTCGTGCCGGCCGTCCGGGTCTTGGGTGGCTGGGGGAGTGGTCTGCCGGCCACTCGGCTTCTCATCCTCCTCCTGGTCCTGGGCTGGTTGGTGGGGTCGGGCCTCGGGCACCGTGACCTGCTGGCCCACGTAGATGACGTCGGGGTCGGTGATCTCGGGCAGGCCGTGCGGCTGCGGCTTGCCCTTGCTGGCCTCGAACAGCTGCGGCCAGTCGTCACCGTCGCCGAGTTCCTTCTCTGCGATCTTCGACAGGTAGTCACCCGGGCTGACCGTGATGACGCGGCCGGACTCATCGTCGGCAGCGGGTGCGCCGCCGAGCTGCGTGCGGACGCCCTCCATGGCGGAGGCGTCGGGCATCTGCAGCTGCCAGCCCGGTTGGAGGAAGCTGTTCGCGCGGAAGACCGTTCCGTCGATCATGGTCCGGCCCTCGTTCAGGTCGGCGATCTCCCGCCACCGCTCACCGTCCCCCAGCTGGTGCTCGGCGATGCTCCACAGACTTTCCGCCGGGCGTGCCTGGCTCACCGTGTAGGTGCGGGCCGCCGACGTGCCCGCCGCGGGCACCGATGAGCGCTCGGCGCTGGGGGCATGCAGCTGACCGGGCAGGTGGGCGACGGCGGCGGACGGGGCGGCTTGTGCTTCGGAGGCCAGGGCCGAACTGGCGGGCAGCAGTACCAGGATGCTGCCGATCAGCGCGGCTGCCGCACGCTGCGATGCACCGAGGCCGCGGGGTGCGTGCCAAGTGCGGCCGCGTACCTGGGCGACGAGCTCACGGACGGCGCAGAAGGCGAATTGGGCCCATCCGGCCCAGCCGACCACGACGAGCAGCATCAGGAACGCCGCCCCGGTGTCCCGCCGGTCGAGGAGATGCGCCAGATCGTCGTGGCTGGCCGTCCAGATGGCCGGGGTTGCCCACCCGAGCAGCAGCGGCAGCCCGGCAAGTGCGCCGGCCAGGAGGAGCAGGCTCACGAGGGCCTTGAACACCCGGCCCAGGGTGCGGCTGGCCGCGGGGGAGGCGTGCGGGGTGCGCATGCAGGGGTTTCCTTAGTCGGGGTTGGTGATGCCGGTCAGGAGCGTTGCGGTGCCGTGGCCGTTGACCGGCATGGAGCCGATCCCGACGACGGGCAGGAACTTGGTGTCGTAGGTGCCGGACACGTGGACCGTCAGGGTCTTGCCGTCACCCGAGACGCTCACTGTGCCGCTGGCGCCGGCGGCCCGCAGATAGGCCTGCGCGGCCGCGACGGCGTCTTGCGGGTTGACGACGACTGCTTCACCGGAGATGGCCTTGGCCGCGTCGATGGCCTGCCCGCCGGCCCGGGCTGCTTCGCCGGCGATGTAGTCGGCCCGTTCGGTGGCGCGCATCTTGCCGCCGCCGTCGATGGCCAGACCGATGATGCCGATCAGCGCCACCACACACACCGCGACGAACACGGTGACGCCGCCGCGGTCGTCAAAAGCAGGGCGCCTTTTGACCTTCAAAACGGTCATCACGCTCCCCGCTGCCGGTAGGCGTCCACGACCGACGTCGCGGTCGATGTGAGTGTGCGCGCCCCGGGCACGCCGGGTAGCAGGAGGTCGGACAGGTTGACGGTGCAGGAGATGGTCACCGTGACGGTGCCGACCTGGCCGACCGGCACGTTCAGCCCGCCGGTGTTGATGTTGACGCTGGTCGAGGAGCAGTGGATGCCCTGGTCATTCAGTGTTTCGGCGGCCGCGGATTGGGCGGCTGCCTGAGCCGAGGCCGCGGTGCGGTGGATGGATGCCTCCCGGGCCGCATCCTCGGCCGCAGCGTCGATTTTCGCGCCGGAGGTGACGATGCGGCCGCCGGCGATGGCCAGACACACGAACATAATCAACGGTGGCAGGATGATGGCGGCCTCGATAGCGACACTGCCCCTATCGCCCTGCATCCGCCTGAGCCGGGACGCGCTTGTCGACAAGGTGCTCACTCTCCCGGCACCACCCATTGTTCTACTGGCCCGGACGCCCGCTGCGTGATGGCCAGACCTGGGACACCGGGGATCATGGACTGGGCGAAGCCTGAGACCGCGATATGCACCCGTTGACCGTCACTGCCGGCATTGACACTTGGGAAGCGCAGGCTGTCTCCTGCGGTGCGGCTCAGGACCTCGCGGGCCCGGGCCGCACCGTCGGCCGGCCCGGCCCGGTAGGCGCGCGCGGCGGAGACCCCTTCGCGGGCGGCGGTCAGGGCGATCTGGCGGGCGTAGTACCACATGGAGGCCTGGATGACGGCGATCGTCGCGAGCAGCACGAACGGGTAGACGATCGCCATCTGGATGGATGCGTCCCCGCGATCGTCCGCCCATCTTCGCCCGCGCCACCAGGATGCAAGTCGGGCGTGCGCGTACATCAGATGCCGCTCAGGTTCCCGTTGTACTTGGCGATCACGGCGGCGATGGTGCCGGCGATGACCAGCGCGCCGGTGACGGCGGCGACCCAGATGATGACGGTGGTGATGCTGATGTCGCCGCCGTCCGGGCGGCGGCGCATGCTGGCCTCCGCCGCCTCAAGCCGCGTGGTCAGCCAGGCCACAGCGCGGTAGGAGTAGCGAGCGGTGTTCTTCATGAGCGATTCCCCTCCAAAAGTCGCAGTTGAGCAAGTCGTTGCGTGGTTTAGACGGTGAGCATGCGGATCACTGCTGGGAAGGCCATCAGCAGCATGACCAGCACGGCCAGCAGGGCGCCGGGGGCGGTCATCTTCTCGCTTGCGGTGTTGGCCTCGGCCGCCTGATCTGCGAGCAACTCGGAGCTCAGCGCGGCGGTGCGGGCCCGCAGGGCTTTGTAGACGGCGGCGCCGTCGGTGGCCGAGCCGCGCATGATGTCCGCGACATCGTCCAGCGCGGGAAGCTCGTACTGGGCGGCGAGCTCGCTCAAGGCCTGATACGGCGGGATCTTCTCCAGCCGGGCCCGCCGCAGGGCTCCCTGCAGGTACAGAAACGGCCAGCCGCGGCCGACTGCGGCCGCCTTCTCCAAAGCTTCGGTGGGGCCGGCGTCCGCGGCCCGCTTGAGAGCCACCAGGTCGAGGTAGGCGACCAGGGCGTGGGCGAACTCCTCCCGGGCGCGCTTGGCCTGGTCGCGCACCGCGAGGTCGGGGGTGATGAACAGAAGCCCCGCGACCACGAACCCGACCACGGCGGGCACGTAGAAGGGCAGGGAGATCCCCGCGATGATCCATGGGATGGTCACCAGCACCGGGCAGAGCAGGCCGAGCGCGGCGAGCGCGACTTTTTTCAGCATGAACTGGCCCGGGCCCTGGCCGAGAAGGGCGAGGTTCGTCGTGGGCACATGCACACCGGGCAGGCGCTCCAGCCGGCTCAGCAGCCACCGGCCCCACACCTCGTCGCGATTCAGCTCCGGCTCCGGCATGGTCAAACCGCCTGGAGGCGTCCGCTCGAGGGCTGGCCCGAGTGCGGGCTGGGGGCGCAGCATCTCGCGTACCAGCAGGGCGACACCGGCGCCGACCGTTCCCCCGGTGAGCACGGCGGGCAACAGGTTCACGACATGGCTCCTTCCGCCTCGCGCTCTGGAAGGCTCGTCTCTGCCGCAGGTGTCACAGGCTCGGACAGTCGGACGGCACTGCGGGCGTCGGCGATCAAGAAGCGCGGGATGCGGCGAAAGACCCCCAGCTGCCGCATCAGGGCGAGCGCGGCGACGAACCCGGCGGTCAGGAAGCCCAGCACGAGCTGCCCGAGAAGCGTGGAGTACGGCCTGGTGTAGGACGGCACGAAGAACCCGGCCACCACCACGCCGAGGGTGATGATGGTCATCCACCGCACCGTGGTGCGTGGCTTGGCCCGGTCTGCCTCGATGCCGCGCTTCTTGGCGACCTCCTCGCGCACGGTTCCGGACAGGTCCTCCAGCGCCTGCGCCAGCCCCGGTCCGCGGTCGTTGACGGAAAGGATCAGCGCGGCTGTGACCTTGTCGGCGGTGACGTCGTCCAGTTCATCAGCAAAGGCGCGTAGCGCCTCCTCGGGCCGCCATCCCAGACGGAGCCGCTCCGACAGGCCGGCGATCTGCTGCGCAAGCGCATCAGGGGCACTCTTACGGCTTGTGATCATCGCCTGTTCCAGGCCCATGCCCAGCCTCAGCAGCCCGGCGAGCCGCTGCGTCCACTCGCTGAGCGCCTCCAGCTGATTGATGCGTCCGGCCGCGACCTGCCCGGGTGTGATCAGCCAGGGCACACCGACGACGGCCGCCCCCAGCAAGGCGCCGCCCACGAAGTTCCCCGACGCCAGCCACACCCCCACGAACACCACGACCGCCCCTACCGTCAGCGCCTCTCGCCGCAGCCGGACATCCTCGCTCCGGGCCCGGCCGGCGCTGCGGGTCTGCCATCGCCGCACCAGCGAAGCTCGACGCGGCGCGGCCGTCCCGACGACTCCGATCACCACGCCGATCAGGCCAGCCATGACAGCCATGCCACTCAGCAGGGCCAGCAACAGGGTCATCGGCTCACCTCCACGAGGAGCGGCAGGGGCTGTTTCCACAGCCCCTGGCGGTGCTGCAGCAGGCTGGAGTCGAAGCCGACACGGCGCAGGTCGTCGATACAGGCAGGGTCCATCTGAGGCACTGCCCGCACCTCCCCGACGTCCAGGCCGGGGGCGAAGACGGCGTTGGTGGCCGGCCGGCCGGACTCGCCGATGCCGGTGACCTCGAGGACGTGGGAGACGTAGCGGTGGCGGCGGCCGCCGATCTGGGTCTCGTCGGTCATGGAGACGTAGACGATGAAGTCCAACCCGTTGGCGATCTGCCGGTAGGCGAGCTGCTCGGACAGGTTCTCCTGCGCCAGCGCATACAGTTCGGCGATCCGGTCGAAGACGATGTCCGGGCGCCGGGCGTGAATGGTGCACAGGTTACCGCCGGCGCCGTTCGTCAGGGCCTGCATCATCGCCACGACCTCAGGGCCGCGGACCTCACCGACGACGATCCGCTCCAGCGACATCCGCAGAGCCGGATGCATCAGGTCCAGCAGCGTCACCTCACCCGCGCCGCGGCCGGCGGCGTCCTTCTCTCCGTTGGACTCGCGCGCCACCAACGAGACCACCTGGCGGTGGTATCCGTTGGTGTGGGCGAACAGTTCGTCCTCGGTCTGGATCGTGGCGAAGCGGCACTCCGGGTCGAACTCCTTCAGCATCGCCCGCAGCAGCGTGGTCTTCCCGGCCTTCTGCTTGCCCGCGATCATCACGTTCTTCTCGGCCCTCACGCACGCGCCCAGGAAGTCCCTGAGGATCGGGTCGATGGTGCCCAGCCTCACCAGGTCGTCCAGATCCGCGTGAGAGACCCGGTGGCGGCGGATGACGGCATAAGTCTTCGGGCCGAGCCCCGTGATGGCCTGCAGACGGGAGCCGTCCTTCAGCGACAACGCCAGGGTCGGGTTGGCGGTGGAGATGGTGCGCTCACTCAGGCCCGAGTCCCGCGCCAGCTCGCGAAGAAGCTCCAGCAGCTCGTCCTCGGAGTCCGCGATGGGGCCGACCATCTTCCGCTCGCCGTCACCGTAATCGAGCCACACCTCATCCGGCCCCTGGATGAAGATGTCCTCGACGCGCTCGTCATCCAGGTACGGCTGCAGGCGGCCGGCCCGGTAGAGCAGGTCGTACACCGCCCGGCGCAGGGCATCCTCTTCCTGCGCAGTGGTGCTCACCCCGCGCTCCGCACCCTGGGCATGGGCCCACAGCGCAACCGCATCGTTGATCCAGCGCAGGCAGTGCTGCTCCTCGGTGGCGCGGTCGACCTCTGGCGTGGTCTTCAGCAGTTCTTCGCGCTGCCGGGCGACTTGGGTGGCGATGTGGCGGGCCACCTTGTAGTCCACCACCACCCGGGGCACGGGCGTCCCGAGGGACTGGGCGCTCGAAACCGAACCCGCAGGCATGCTGGGGCCCTGAGGTCGTGCCTGCCGCGGCGGTCCAGGCGGCGGCGCCACCGTCGGATCTGCATGCAGAGGTCTACCGCGCAGCATGCGTCACCTCCCCGGAAGCCGGCAGGCGCGGGGCCAAGCGGGAGCGGCGCAGGGCCGCTCTCTGCCCGAGCGATGAACTGGCCGCACGCGCCGCCTTCATCAACGCGGACTTGGTGAAGCTGCGCGGCTGCTCCGCGCCGTCGGACAGCACCGCGGCGTCCTTGGGCACGCACGGCAAGGTGGCCACCACCGGGACCTGCAGCACACGCTGCACTTCGCCGGCGGCGTAGGGGCCTTCCTCGATCATCACCAGGCCCACCTCACCGACATGCTCCCGCAGAACGCGGACGCGAGCCTGGGCAGCATGCAGACAACGCAGCGTGTTCCGCACCACGACGAACACCGCGTCCGCCTGCTCGGCCAGCACAGCCGACGGGCCCACGCCTCCGCTACGGCCGAGGTCGATCAGGACGTCGTGGCCGTAGTCCGCCTCGATGCCCCGAAACATCGAAGCAAGCGCCTTCCACACCGGCCCGAGCCCCGCTGCCTCGGCGGGATCGGCGATTCCAGGCAGCAACAGCCGATCGCGTGGCGAATCCTTCGTGCCGTCCTCACTGCTCAGGTCGATCAGCTGTCGCCAGAACGCGTCGCCGAACTCGTTCTTGCGCGCCGCAATGGAGAGGTTGCGCAGCCCGTATCGATCCCCGAGCGATCCCTGCAGCAGGCCGTGCAGCACGGCACCGCCGTCCGGATCGCACTCGGCGAGGATCATCTTGCGTCCCGGCTCCAGCGGCCAGGCCAGCAGCAGAGCCAGAGCGCTGGTGGTCACGCCGGGCGCGCCGCGGCACCCGGCCAGCGCGATCACACTCATCACTTGCCGTCCGGAGCGTCGAGGACCAGGCGCAGGGTGCCGGCCGACAACCACGCAGCCGCCTTCGGGCCGTCGGTAGCGGCGGTGGCCACGTCGACGACCACGACACCCGTGCCCGGCGCCGCCTGGGATGCCTTCACCACACGGCCCGCGATGGTCTCCTGCGGGATGCTGGACTGCTTGTCCACCTGGCCTGAGTCTCCCGTTCCCTGCGCGGGCACGTGCACCAGCTGGACTTTCTGCCCCGGAACCAGGGCGCTGGCGGGAACCTGCTCGGGCTTCAGCCCGATCGGCACCAGTTGTTCGCCCGCCTTGACCAGCGAATCCTTGGTCACCTGCGACGGCGACAACAAAGAGCCGGGCTTCAGCTCTACCGCGGCCCGCTTGCCCACCACGGAATCCAGGTCATCTGCACGCACGGCCTTCACCGCCGGATCCAGAGCAACGGACGCCTTGCCCAGGTCCTGCTCGGTCAGGACCTGCCCGACCTGGACATCGCGCACCACGGTCACCACCTGCGTCCGGTTGCCGACCTGCAAAAGGAGGACCGCAACCCCCGCTCCCCCAGCCGCGATAAGCGCCAGCGACAGGGCGATGACGCCCGGTCGGCGCCTGCGGGCCGATACCCGCGGCGGAGCCACCGGACCTGCTAACTGACCCTGCGCGGGCACGGTGTTCGCGGTCGCCGCGCCTGCGCGTTCCTTAATCTTGCTCACTCTTCTTCCCTCCGGCGGCTACCTGACGACCTGCACTTCGCCGACCGCCACCTGCACGTTGGATTGCCGGACCTCGCTGAGCTGGCCCGCCTCACCGCCGCCCTCCCAGTTCACCGTCCATGTCGAGGTGGCGGTGACCCGATACTTGCCGCCCGATACGCCGGCTGTGCTCCTGGAGTAGATGTGGCCGCACGTCGGTGACTCGGCCATGCCCACGGAACCCTTGTAGGGCGTGCCGGGGCCCGTGCACGTCACCGTGGAGCCGTCACCCATCTGCCAAACGATCTTTGAAACCTTCGCTGTTGCCGTAACCGTCACGCCACCCGCTGACGCTGATGCCGAGTTCGGCCCGTACGTGGTGGCGCTCTGGTTCACCCACATCCACATCGGCACACCGACCGTGTACCGACCAGCGGCGCGGGGGCTCGCGATGTCCGGGCCGAGGAGCGTCATCGAGTCCACCGCACGCTGAGCGAGGACGGCGGGATCGATCTGCGGAGCGGCCGGAGCGTTGCCGTTCGCCATCCAAACGACACCGACCCGGCCAGTGGCAGGGCAGTTCACCCCATAGAGGGCGCCCTGACCGTCACCGGGTTTGTGCGTGCCCCAGGCGAGATTCTCCGCGGGTGGCTGAGGATCAAGCTTCCTGTAAGTGCACTGGGGAGCGTCCGAGTCGCCGGCGTGTGTGCTGCCGGTCGAGCCTGACCCGCCGCTTGACCCACCGCCTCCAGAGCCGCCCGCACTGGGGCCGTTGCCTCCTTGCTCCGCACAGACCGTGACCGTCAGCGGCGCGCCATCGCAAATGCCTGCGCTGACCGCCCCAGGACCGCCCGCTGCGAAGGCCGCCGAAGTCGCTGCAGTAAGCAGCAGCATGGCGGGTGCCGCGGCTCGCGTCAGCACTTCTCATTCCCGTGAGTGGTGAACACGGTCACGAGCCACTGCCCGTTCCACCGTTCAGCCTTAGCCGTGGCGACATACCGTAACGGCTGATTGCTGGGAAGCGGAAGCACTTGCTTCTTCTTCGCGCTGTAGGTCTGCCACTTGGAGATGTCCATGCAGTCAGACAGGGAGGCCTTCGGCGTCTTCGCCCTGAGGTCGATGCTCGTCACCTTGGTGTCGCTGTGCGTCAGCTCGCCCCGAGCCACGGTGCCGGCCTGCCTCATCCGCGCCAGATCGTTGCGGAACTGGCCAAGGGCGTCGAGCGTTGCGTACTTCTCCAAATTAGTACCTGTGGCATCCGCCTTCTTGTAGGCCTTCACCTGCTCTTCCCACATGTGCGAATAGGCCGCCAACACGGCCGTCTTCTCTGTGCTTTCCGGATCCGCGGAAGACGTTGCAGGGGTCGGCGTCGGCGCGGATGAGGCAGAGGACGACTTCTGTGCGGAGGCTTGCCCATCGTCCGAGGCGGAATCACAGGCGGCGGTGGCGACCGCTGCACCCAGCAGCATGAAAGCGGCGAAGAGATTTCGGATGCGAACAGCACGATGGACGGTCCGGTGTTGGCTTGTCACATGTCCTCCCCGTTCAGCGCTTCGGATCGGGGCTGGCCCGACGAGTGCTTCCTTCGCCGCGCCACCCCTGGCCGAGCTGCACTGATGCGCTATGTGTAGTCGCCAGGTTACGCAAATCCCAGCCAAGTTCCCAACCCGATAGGGCACTTGCTCTGTGCATCTCTGGACGTATCCGGTCACTTCCGGAGCGGAACATCGATTTATGGTCGTGTGCACTCGCGTACGCCAGACCCGATACGGCCCGCCGTGCGGCTAGAAAGTTCACCGTTGCACCTACCGACTGTCACAGCTCTGTCCACGAGCGCCGCCCTTCGCCGCCGGTCAAAGGCACCCAGACGTCAGCGGTGGGCCCCGGGTCCTCGAGGTCTTCCAGGATTGCCGCGCCCATCGGCACGTGCCGGGCCAGCGTGCCCACGAGCGGGTGCTCCGTCACCATGGCCTGCAGGTCACTGATGCGGTTGTCCAGGGCGTACCGGGAGGCCCCGGTCAGTACGAACAACACGCGGGGGAACACGGGGTACCAGCGCAGCCACACCGCCCCGGGGTTGGCGGGCTGGCGTGAGCGTGGCCGGCCGACGGGCTGCGGCTCGTATGACCACAGCCGCGCGTACTCGATCAGCTTGGAGGCGAGCCGCTCGCTGCCCATGGTTGCCCGGTCGACCTCGACGAAGGCTCGCAGCTTGGTGCGCTCCTCGCTTTCGACGAGGGTGTAGTGCATGACCGCGTCCGTGATGATCCGCTCGCCGTCGCTGAGGGGGTGGGAGACCTCCGGTGTCCAGTCCAGGTGGCCGTGCTCGTCGCCGCGGCGGCGGGCGTCGGTGACGAACGCGAGGTGGGTGCGGACAACGGTCAGGGTGTGCGGCGTCTTCAGCGAGGCCGCGGTGGCCGAGTTGATCGGGTATGCGGGGCGTCCGCGCAGGGCGGGGAAGTCCTTGGTCAGCCGTACGCCCTCGCTGGCGAGGTACCAGGCGCGGGACCGGTTGGACTGCGGCAGCACGGTGTAGTCCACCAGGTGGTCGCGGCGCAGCTTGTTGAGCGGCGCGGAGATGGTCTGCCTCGCGGCGCCGGGCCGCAGCAGTTGGTGGAGCTGGCTAGTGGTTGCCATCCGGTGCTGGCCGAGCACGGCCAGGAGCTGATGCGGCAGCGGCTCGATGGGGCTGGGCGTACGGGTGGACGGTGTTGTCTCGAAGGCGGTGGTCACTTGTAGTTCCTCTTCTTCTGCAGATGGACGGCCGGCTGGGCGGCGGAGGAGTGCTGGGCGAGGAAGGTGCTTACGCGGGTGAGCTGGGCTTCGGCCCTGGCGGTGAGCGCCTCCAGCGGGCCGGCGCCCGCTGTAGCCCGGGCGGCGCGTTCCAGCGCCCTGGCCTGGCCCGGGCGGGCGTAGTCGGCGAACACGTCGTCCAGATGCGGGCCGGTGATCCGGACAGGCCCGACACGGCGGCCTTCGACGGTCAGCGACATGTAGTGCTCGAAGCGGTCCAGAGCGGCAACGACGTCCGGAGTGGGACGGTCACCCCACTCGGCTGTGATCGGGGCGATGGCGGACTGCGACCCCGCGGTCGAGGCCAGGGTGGAGGCGTTCTGCACCAGCGACAGTCGCACCGGGATGGGAAGGCGGGCCAGCAGCTGGGTCATGCCGTGGACGTGCACCTTGTACTTGCGGAAGTCCTCGAACATCGCGGCGATCGTTTCTGGGGCCGCGCCGGTGAGGGTGATCAGCTCGTCGAAGTACGGGCGGAACGGTACCCGTTGGGCTTCGGGGGTGTCGCGGCGCGAGCGCACGGCGCGCAGCAGGTCCCGGGCGAGCAGCGCGGTGATCAGCCGGTGGGTGGGCCCGTTCCCGCCCGGGCACACCCACACGATCATCCGGGAGTCCATCGCGTCCCGAATGTTGTAGATACCGGCCGGCTGCCCGAGGAAGGCGCGGGTGACGGGGTTCGCGGCCAGACGGGCGATCGGATTGAGGACGACGGCGAACGCGTCGGTGGGCAGCGTGGGAAACACGGTCTGCCACCAGGAGCGGGTCTCCTCGTCCAGGCGCCCTTCGACCGCGGCGAGCGCCGTCGTGCGGAAGACGGGGTCGGTCAGCAGGGACCGCACGTGAAAGATCGTGGCCTGGTCCTGCGGCCGCCCGGCCCGGCAGGCGGTCTCGTTGACGGCCACCAGCACCGCCAAGGCGGCGGTGAAGATGGTCAGCGCGCGGGGAGCGGTGGCGTCGTCCCAGCCGAGCACCGACGCGTAGGCGTCGGCGGTCGCCTCGACGACCTCGTGCGCGACCTGGCCTTGGTGCATACCGATCGGGTTCCAGCAACTGAGCTGCGAAGCAGGCCCGCTGGCGTTGAGGTCGATCAGCGCGATCCGCGGCATCAGGTGGTCGTGGGCGAGGAACGGCAGGGCGCGCGGCCACGAGTCGCGGTGCGGGTCGACGAACATCAGCCCGCCGCCGGCATGCGCCCAGCCGATCGCCTGGGCGAGGGCGCGCTCCGTCTTGCCGCCGCCCGTCTTGCCCACACCGACCTCGAACAGCGTCTCCTTGGCGTAGGTGGCGACCAGGCGCCGACGGCCGTCCGGGCCGCGGTAGATCCCCTGCAGCAACAGCTCGGGATTGCCATGCTCGAACGTCGGCAGGTCGCCGGCGAGCAGAGGCAGACGGCAGTGCGTCGTAGGCGGCTTGAGCAGGCCGGTCAGCTCTTCCAGGCGGACCCAGTTCGGACGGGGCGGCTGGGAGTGCCCCAGAGTCCAGCGGCGTTCGAAGCTGCGGCGGCTGGGCCAGCGGTCCGCCCCGAACCGCCAGGGGCCCACCCTCCAGCCGCGCATCGCCCAGCGCGAGCCCCCGCCGAACACATCCAGGGCGGCCTGGATCTGGGCGAGCCGGGCCTCGGCGCGGCCCTCGGTGTTCGACGCACACATCACCAGCAGCTGCACTCGGACCAAGTGGTCGTCCTCGGCGAGCTTGCCCAGCGCCTCCTCCGGGTCAACCCGGCGCGGGACGGGCGGCATGACCAGCCGGCGCCCGCCTCCGCCCTGCTTGCCGGCTACCAGTTGCTGCAGCTGCCAGGTGAGCGAGTCCTCGATGCCGGTGGCGTCCTGCCGCACCCACCGGGCGGCCCGCTGGGCCTCGCGCCGCTCCGCGCGTCGCGCGTCGCCCATCAGCTGCAGACGACGCGCCCGCAGTGCCCATTTGGGGGCGCGCTGGATGTCGAGCCGGATCTCGGCGAGGTCCCCCAGCTCGGCACGGAGGTCCGAGACGGCGTCGATCAGCGGCTGCAACGGGTCGGGGTCCAGCGGAACCTCACGCAGGGGTGCGGTCGGCTTGCCGCGCAGGATGAACTCCGCCCGCACTACGTGGTCACGGGGCCGGTCGATGAGGGGACGGGCCCGGTTCACGGTGACGGCCGGACCGAAGGGCGTGATTGACAGCAGGCGTTCGCCGCCGGCCGGGCCTTCGATGCGGTAGCGCAGCGGGCTGGAGCCATCGGCGCGCAACCTGATCTGCACGGTCTTCGACCGGCGCGGCGCCCACCACGGCATGCTCGTCGATGCCCGGGCGAGTTGCACACCCCGGCGGAAGATCTCCTCCAGGCCAGGGTCAAAGTGCCGCGACGGTACGAGCTCAAGCGCCATCCGTTCGGCCGAGGCTTTCCGCGCCAGGTGACGCACTGCTGCCTCGCCCGTGGCCCAGACCGCCACGGCGGCCAGGGCCACCATCCACCAGTAGGTGATCAGCCAGGCGATGCTGTGAACGATGCTCAAGACGAGCCCGAGTCCCTGGCCGGATGCCGATGCGGAGATCTGGCTAGTCAGAAACGGGTCTGCGGAGTCCACGTGGCCCCCTTCAGTGCGTTGGTGCGGGTGAAGTGCCAGTCGGTGATGCGGAGGTCGGTGAAGGTGCCGCCGCGGTCCGTGCCGGCCCAGACCAGATGGACCACCGCCTTGTCCGGGCTGCCATCTCGGCGGGCGATGGCAGCCTGGATGCGGAAACGCGCAGTGGCGAACGCCGGCGCCACCGCCTGGTTGTAGGCGGGGAACACCTGCGGCCAGTTCCCGCGGCCGACGCCGGTGGCGTCCGCGCGCAGCAGCGCGCGGCCCGCGGTGAGGAGCTGCCGTTCGTCGTCTGCGGGAAGGTCGGGGGGCCAGGCCGTCTCAAGGGAGTGCTGGATGGCCCCATCGCCGGCCGGCCCCTCGCCGTGGGGCGGAAGCGGGGGCTCGGTGGCCGACGGCGTCGATGTGGAGGATGGTGCTGATGCCGGGGGAGGCGGCGTGGCGACGTCCGGCTGGCTGGTGGGAGGCAGAGCAGCTGTTGACGGATCCGTGGCTGCGGGTGCGGCCGTCGTCGGGACCGGCTGCCGCTGGCTATTCGGCAAGCCCAGCAGGGAGACGCCACCGAAAACGGCCAGGATGACGGTGCTCAGCACCAGCAGACGCGGAGAGCGCGGGGTCGTGGTCACAGCAGCCGCGCTCCCCCCGCGTAGCCGGACATGGCGTTGACCGAGTCCATCCGGACGACGGTGCCAGGGCGAGGGGCGTTGATCATTTGGCCGCTGCCGAGGTAAATGCCGACGTGATAGATCGTGGAATCGCGTCCGGGCGCGTAGGCGTAGAAGACGAGGTCGCCGGGCTTGAGGGCGCCTGTGCCGAGGCTGGCGGGGATCCGCCGGCCACGACCGGCCTGCGCGGATGCGGTGCGCGGCAGGCTGATGCCGGCCTGGGCGTAGGCGTAGATGGTCAGCCCCGAGCAGTCGAAGCCCTTGATCGTCGTGCCGGTCTTGCCGCTGGGTGAGCAGCAGATCCCGTACGACGGGCCGCTCGTACTGCCGCCGCCCCACGAGTAGGGCACGCCCCGCTGGGAGAGCGCGGTATCGATGACGGTGCGCACGGTCCCGGAGACGTTCTTCAGGTCGGGGCCCTTGGCGGCGGCTGCCGTGTACTGGTCGATCCACCCCAGCACGTTCGCCACGTACTCCTCGGAGTGGTTGTACTGCAAGATCGCGGCCTTCAGCTGCGATCGCTGCGTCAGGTCACGGCCGCCTCCGCACAGGTAGATCGCGGCGCCGAGGGCGGCGTCGTCGGCGTTGTGCGGGTCGGCGACACGATCGCCGCCTGCGTCCTTGCCGATTCCCTCCCAGGTGGAGGGCAGGAACTGGAAAGGGCCCACTGCACGCTCCCCGTTCGCGGTGCCGTCCCACTTGCCGCCGTCGGTGTCGGGGAAGACGGTGGTGTTGCCGCCCTGGCCGGAGCCGTTGAGGAGCACCCCGTAGATCTTCGGGCGGATGTCGCCGTTGTCGGCGATGGTGCGTCCGGCGGCGTGGTTGGACTCGACCTTGGCGATCCCGGCGAGGATCGGCCACCGCATGCCGCGGCATTTCGGCGCGTACGTGCCGACCTGCTGGACGGCCTTCTTGTAGGCGATCAGTATCCGAGCGGGAATGTCCGCGGCGCTGCCGCCTTCGGCGATTCCGCCGTCGCCCTGTGCGCCCGCCTGCAGCGCGACGTACGCGCTGATCGCGTTCCCTACCGGTGCGGCACAGCACACGGCGGCGAACATCAGCAGACCCGCCATGCACCCCCACCGCCTCACACGGCGTCCCGGCAATCTCACTCGTCCTCACCGTCCTCGGGCCGCCGCCGAGACCGCTCCTGGCGCAGGCGTTCGGCCTCGGGGGCGGTCCTGCGCATCAGCTCCTGCATCCGGGCCCGCGCTTCGTCGCGCGTGTGGTTGCGGGCACCCCCGCCTCCGGGAAGAACCGGACCGCCGAGGTCGGCGCGAGGCCGCGGCGCAGCGCCGTCCCGGCGCGGGGACGGTGCCGGGTCCGGCGTTGCCGGCGGACCGCCCGCAGGCGCGGCCGGCCGCGTCGGGCCGGAGGCCGGCCGCCCCGCAGGACGACCGGACGGCGCAGGCCGGGCAGGTGTGGCCGGGCGGGGAGGCGCTGCCGGAGTGGCTGCGGTGGGCAGGCGGCGGCTGGCAAAGGGACCGGTTCCGCCGTGGTCGTCGGTCTGCTCCCGCATGACGCGGGAGACGTGCCGTCCCGTGTCGGTCCAGGCACGGCCGTCCTCACGCACGGTGTTGCCCCACACCCGCACCTGCTGGCGGACGTCCTGGGAGTAGCGCGAGCCCCCCGACCGGGCGCGTCGCACGTTGGCTGGCAGGCCGACCGTGGCCCCGTATGCGGCCCGGCCGCCGCGGTGCAGGATCCGGTAACCCCTAAAGCGCACCAGCCGGTTGTGGGCCCGCGTCGACAGCAGCGTGCGGTCGCTGTTCTGGTCGTGGAGCACCTGACCGGTGTTCCGGTCGACGACCTGCCCCTGTTCGTTGCGGTACCGGTCGGGCGGCCCGGAGGGCTGGCGCGGCCCCGTGCCACCGGAGCCGCCGTTCCCGCCGTCCGGCGGGCCGCCCGCGCCCGGGTCCCCGTCGGCGGTGGGCTTGCGCCACTTGGCCAACTGCTCCTTGTCCGGGCGGCGGCCGATGAGCAGCCAGTGCGCGCCCTTCCCGCCCAGGCGGGCGCCCATCCCACCCACGGCCGCCCCTGCGGTGAGCGGCGCCAGACCACGCCGGGCTTCAGCGGTGGCATCGGCCAGGATCCCGCCGGTGTCCACCGGCATGCCCGCACCGTCGAACAAGGAGGTCAGGACGCCCATCAACCGCTGGCGGGTGCCGAGCATCCCGAACCGGCCGCCACCACCCCCAGTGAAGGCGCGCAATCCTCCGCCGTATCCGCCCGCAGGGGAGTTCATGGCGAGCGCGGCGCCGAGTTCGGAGGTGTCGCCCGGCATGTGGGTGCCGCCGACCTTGGCGTACCGCATCCGCATGGCCATGCGCCGGCCGAAGGAGGTGATGGAGGTCAGGAGTCTGCGGTGCCCGGCCGCACCGGCGATGGCGAGGACGTCGATGAGCAGGATCCGCTCCACCATCAGCTGGGGACCGTTGGTGATGGTGGCGTCGACAGCGATGCCGAAGAACGGGATGAACGCGCAGACCCCGACGACGGCCAGGACCGCGATGCCCCACAGGGACAGCCACTTCCACACGCTCTGCCGCGCGGGCCCCGGCAGCATGCCCGCGATGAACGTGACGCCGCCGGCGGCCGCCGCGGCCGCGCAGACACCCTGGGTGCCGAGCAGAACGATGGCGCTGGACAGGAGCATGCCGCAGATGAACAGGGCGGCGATCAGCAGCAGGGCGGCGCCGCCGACTCGCCACCAGGTGGGCTTCTCGGCGTAGGCGGCGCAGGACTTGCCGACATCACCCGCCCGCTTCATGTCCGCGAGGAAGGCGGCGAACTCACGGTCCTCGTCCGTGACGATCGCATTCGAAGAGTCGAGGAGTTCCCCGCCTGGGGTGAGAGCCGGCAGACCGTCCTCGGTGTCCTTGCCGATGGGCACGCCTTCCTGGAAGCCGCGCTCGCAGTACTTCCTTCCCGGGCCGCGGATCTTGCGGCAGACGTCCTTGCCGTGCTCTGAGACCTTGACGTTGCCGGCCTTGTATCCGCCGGTGATCCATTTGAGGTGGACGGCATACGCTGTGCGGTCGGATTCCTTGGCCGGGTCGAGGATGCGCCCGTACTGCAGCAGCATGTAGGGCTTCACGACGAGAGCGTTGGTGATCGAATCCTGAAGGGGGCGGGCCACCTCCTGAGCAGAGACGGGCCCTTTTCCATCGAGCTCCATGCACTTGGTTTCCTGCTGGCCGGCCATGCCGTCACAGGGAGCTTTGCTGGCGAGCTTGCCGCCCCAGTCGTAGGAGTTCACGCTTCGCTGGGCGACCTCGGCGGCTACGTGCTGGGACTGTCCCAACGGGCCGTCAGGGCCGAGCAGGGTGTCGGGGCGGATGAGAGCTGAGGCGGCGATCGCCCCGATGAGCAGGGTGAGGAAGATTTCGCCCAGGCCGCGGCCGACCCGCCCGCGCACGATCATGAATCCGGCGAAGACGAACGCCCAGGCCAGCAGCAGGCCTTTCAGTCCGAGGGTGTCGACCACCATGGTGTCGTAGGTGTCGGCGACCTTCTGCGCGGGCCGGGCGAGGATGTTCAGCAGCGGGAACCGGAAGGCGACCTCGATCGCCCACCCCGCCAGCCCGACCAGGAGCCGGATCAGGGTGAACAGGCCCGACAGGGCGAAGGCCAGGGCCTGCGTCTTGAAGGCGACGATGGATCCACCTGAAGCGTTCAGGTCGTAGCCGTCGATCGGCACCCCCTCGGAGGAGGTGATGTTCAGCGGGGCGAGCAGGTCCCCGGTCTCGCTGTTGCTGCTGGCCGCGTACACGACCTGGGTGTTCACCAGGAGGAACACTCCGGTGAGCAGCACGACGAAGCCGGCGGAACGCAGGGTCGCGCGGTCTGGACGGAACACGTCAGTGCCGCCTTTGTCCAGCGGTCGACCGCTGCCGCCACACCACCAGGGCAGCCACACCCGCGCCGGCCGTCGCCAGCCTCCACACTCCACCGGCCACGTCCCGCTTGGCAGCCGCGGTGGTCGTGGCGCCCCGCTTGCAGTAGGCCTTGGCAGGCCCGATGATCCGGGCGCAGGGGTCCTGTTGCGCGGTGTGGGTGTCGGCGGCGAAGGCCTGTCCGGTGTGCGGCCACCACGTGTCCGGCACCCCTACCCCGAGCGCGAGGATGACCGCACCGGCGACAACGGTGATCACGGTGAGGACGCTCGCGGCTGCGGCGACGCTTCGGGAGCGGTCCCAGGAAGATGTGGTCATCAGGCGTGCTCCTTCGGACGTGCCTTGGCGGCCTCGCCGGCGAGCGGTTCAGGAAAGGGGGGCGAGGTGGTGCCTGGGCGGCGTCCGGGCGTGGTGGTGATGGAGGCGGTGATGCGCGCGATGCGGGGGATGGAGACCTTGATGCGGCCGGTGTTCTGCCGGGGGCAGGTCAGCAGGAACTCGCCCTCCCTGCCCCTGTGGCCGACCGGGGACAGGCCGGTGGTCACCAGCCGCACCAGCTCGCCGTCGTTCGGGTCGAGGCCGATGAACTCAAGGCCGCGGCGGGCGCGTTCGCGGTCGGCGGTGCGGGCCAGTGCCCGGTAGGCCATCAGCCCGCGGTCCGGGCCCAGTTCGTTGGCGTCGTGAGATCCGGCGATGAGCCCGGCGCCGTGCTTGCGGCCGTCGTGGAGGATCTCGTGGACCAGTGCGGTGCCCTCGGCCGAGCTGGTGAGCCAGTACAGCTCGTCCAGCACCACGGCGGTGAACCGCTCGGGGTCCTCGAACGCGGTCTGCCGGGCGATCGCGGCGATCAGGTAGAGCACCGCGCGGCCGATCAACGCCTCCAGCGGCTGCTGATGCAGGATCTCTGGGTTGGCGAACGCGGCCTTCGGGGGCAGCTTCAGACCCGTGGTGGTGATCACGATCATGTCGGAGGCGCTGGACGCGTCCAGCCGCACAGGCGGCAACGTCGGGTCGAAGACCATCCGGGCCAAGGAGTTGGTGGCGACGACCCGGATGAGACCGGCGAGGGTCGCAGCCGCGTCCTGCCGCTTGCCCGCCTCACGCGTGGCCATTTCCTCGAGGACCTCAAGGACGCGGTGCATGGACGGCTGATCGCTGGCGGCGGCCTGCTCGACCGCGTGGTGGAGGACCTCGCCGCTGGTGCTCATCGGGCCGATGCCGAGCTGCAGGGTGAGGTAGGACAAGGCGTAGTGGCGGCCCTCGGGTCCGGCGAACATCCGCAGGGGGTCAATGGACACTTCGGCCTGGGCGGCGTCGATGACCTGGACACGGCCCTTGGCCGCGGTGCGCGCGAAGGTCGCCCACTCGCGGACCGGGGTACGGTCGATGCAGATCGCGCAGCCGCCACGCGCCCACACCGCCTCCGCGATCAGCTTCTGCAGCACGCTCTTGCCCGCGCCGAGATCCCCGACAATGCCCATCGAGGCGGACGCGTCGACCTTGGGCGCATCGGCCACGTTGATCATCACGGGGCGGGTGGTGCCGCAGTCCAGGTCGATACCGAGGAACATCCCGTTCGGGTCGCCGACCTCGGCCGCGGTGAAGGCCCCGGACAGAGCCCAGTCCTCGCTGACCTGGTGCTGGGTGAACTCCCGCACCACACCCGGGCGGACGGTGCCGGGCAGGCCCAGGGTGAACAGGGCTTCTTGCAGGCCGGCCGGGCGCACGGCGCGGTAGTCGGCACCCGCCAGCAGCGCGGCCAGGGCCCGCGCCCGCGCGTCACAGACGGCCGCGGTCGGCCCCCACACCGTCAGCACGGTCACCGACTGCACCTCAACCTCCACCGAGGTGCGGGACAGGCGGGCATCCAGCTCGCCCAGGTCCCGGGCAGCCTCGGTCAGCGAGGCCGGCATACCGGTCGGGCGGGCGTCGTACTGGTCGGCCTGGTCGATCAGCTCGTTCTTCTTGCGGCGCACCTGGTCGCGAGCCTTCTCCGCGCTCACGAGGGTGAGGTCGACGGTGTAGTCGACGGGAAAGTCGAGCATCTCCAGCTGGGCGAACAGATCAGCAGCGTCCTGGCTGACGGCGGGCGGGCACTCCGCCAGCACCAGCTGCGCCTGGTAGCCCACCCCGGCGTCGGACTCGACCTGCAGCCAGCGCCGGCCGAGCGGCGAGGCGGTATTCACTCGCCACCAGGCCTTGCGGCCCGACCGCGTGAGCTGGCCGGCGCTCTTGAGCTCGTCGACGTCGTCGAGGTCGGGATCTATGCCGCCTTCCTGCAGGCGGACCTGGCCGAGGTCGGCGTAGCTGGGGGAGCGCAGCACGCCGTCACGGATCTGCCCGCCGTACAGGCCGCTGGTCTCGGCCTCGGTGAGCAGTGGCTCGGCCAGGCCGCGGTGGAGGGCGTGCTGGATCATCCAGACGATCTCCGCCGGGCGGGCCGGACGGAAGGCGATGCCGCCGGCGAGCGCGGCCTCCACCCGGGAGGCCTGCTCGCGGTACGCGCTCATCTCACGCCGTGCCACGGGCGCCGGGGGCATGCCCAGCATCGGCGCGAGCTCCGCCCATGCCGCACCGAGCGTGGCCGCTACCTGCAGGCCGGCGTTCTCGGTCTGCAGGGGCACGGCCAGCCACAGGGTGCGGCGGTGCATCTCCTGGTCGTCCAGCAGATCCAGGGTGGCCTCGACGTTCTCCACCCACGGGTGCCGGCCCGCACCGGGTGTCTGCTCGGCCGGCTCGATGCCCTCGATCATCTTCAGGGCGATCTCACCCGGGTCGACCTGCGCGCACAGGCCGAACAGCCGGGGCGCCCCGGACAGCGACCGCACCAGATGGGTGATCTTGGCGAGCTGTTCGTCGCGGACCGCCGCCGGCACGTACGTGCCCTGGACGGTCTCCTCACGCCGGCCCTGCGCGTCGGGGCCGGGATGCAGCCGGTAAACGGCCCACACGCTGCCCTGTGTCGACCACACCAGGTGCCCGGCGATGTGACGGATCGGAACCCTCATCGCGCACCCCCCTGCTGGGCGAGCGCGAGCAGCTGCTGCACACCCGACACCGGACCCGCGGCCACCGCAGCAGCAACCGGCTGCGTGCGGCGGGGCGTGGACGAGCGGACTGTGGCCGGGCCCGGGCGCTGCGCCCGCTCAGAAGGCCGCTGACCCGGACGCAACGGCGCGACCGGGCACGCGGGTGCGTCCTCGATGGTGAAGCCACCGAGCAGCGCCTGGGGGGCGCGGTCGCGGGCGGCCCGCCCGCCGATCCGCCCTCCGCGGGGCTGCCAGCCCAGCAGCACCCAGCCCAACGCGGCCTGCATCGGGGCCCGGCCACGGATCTTCGGCCGGCGCACCGCCCAGATGGCCAGCACCCACGCGACGATGGGCAGGGGGAACATCCACGACCACCAGCTGATCGTTTTGATCAGCAGGAAGCCGCCTCCGACGGCGAGAGCGATCTGCGCGGGCGTGAAGGGGCCGAGGGGGATCTTCCAGTCAGCGACCTTGCCCAGCACCCAGGGGTGGCGGCGGGCGGAGGTGTAGAAGCGGCCCATCCGTGCCGCGGCGGCCGCGCTCACAGCTGGCCTCCGGCGCCCGGCGAGTGGTCACGGGATACGGGGAGGTGGGACTGCACGATGCCCGGGACGGCGGGTGCGCCCTTGGCCGGGTTCTTCACCTCGTCGGTGAACATGTTCGCGAGATCGTCGCGGGAGTTGTAGAGCCCGAGCGCAGCGATCATCAGCAGCAAGGCGCCGATCCCGGCCTTGATGCTGAACTTCTGAATCATGATCACGACGACGAGGCAGATCAGACCCGCCTGCAGGCCCTTGGTCGCCCAGTCCTTGAACATGTTGATCCACGACGTGCCGAGGTCGTTCAACTGCCCGGCGAGCATGAAGCTGTGCACGGCGTTCATCGGGCACCCCCGTCCTGAGCCGTGCCGGACTGCAGCGCCGCGACTTCCCACCGGCCAGAGCGGGCCTTGAGCGTGAGCTCATACGCCAGCGGCCACCGGCCGGTCGCGTCCCGCGCTTCCACCGAGGCGAGCACCCGCACCTCCGTGCCGTCCGCCGGCACATGCTGGGCGGCCGCGTCCTCCTCGACAGCGGACACCTCCTGGACGGCCACCGCCGAGTACGGGGCAGGGGAGACGGCGGTGAGCCTCACGCCAGGCGCGAGGTAGCGGTCGACCTCCCCGGCACCCGTCAGGTACGCGGCGAGGAACTGCCCGACCGCGGACGATAGATCCCCCTCCGGGACGCTCACGCCGAAAGACGACTTCGGCACCTCGGCCCGGGCCGGGCCGGCCACCACGCTGGGCGCACCGGTCACCGTGAACGAGGAGCCCGTGCTGTCGGAGGCCACCGGCACGGCGTAGTACCGCACCGACCCGCCTGCGTACTGCGCAGCCACCGTCACCGACCACGCGCTGGTGCTGCGCTGCGCACTGCGCACCGCCGTCACCGACTGAGGCGCCGACTGCGCATCGGCGGCCAGGTCGGGCAGCTCGACGTCCGGCGCCATCGCGTGCGCAAGCCGCGCCTGCGCAGTCGACTCGTCGTTCGCGCTGCTGCGCAACCACGCGCCCACGAACACCTGCGCATAGCCGCGCGGGTCGGTGGCGGATGTCGCGGTGCGCACGGCGGTGGGCTTGGCCGCGGGGGCTGCCGCGACCGTGGTCGGGGTGGAGGCGACGGCGACGCACAGGGCGATGGGGCCGGCCGCGATGACGGTCCAGACCGCCACGCGTGAGAGGCGTACGCGGCGGCGCATCGCCTCCAGCCGGGCGCCGGCCGCCATCGGTGCAGCGGCCTCGCTCTGTGAGGCCTGCTTGCCAGGGGACATGGTCAAACTCCCAGGTCAGGACGTGTAGTTGCTGACCTTGAGAAAACCCCTCGCCCCCGACCCGACCACCGACCATGAACCCCCGACCATGGTCACGATGGGGACACAAAGTCCGTGGTCGGGGTCATGGTCGGCCCGGCCATGACCCCGACCACGGGTCTGCCCCGATCTGGCGGCAGACCATCGCGTCCCGCCCACGCTGCCCGGACCGGACACCGCCGTGCGATCACATGCCGCCCGCCCACAGGGCCCGGACACCGATGCGCAGACCAAAGCCGGCAGGACCGTGACAGAGGGCCGCCCAGTGCGCGATACAGACCTGCGTCAAGAGAAGATCACGGACTCTCGGGCGGACTGCGCAGCCGTCCCAGCGCAACTCGACTGCGCTGGATCCCCAGGCCGGTTGCGCAGACCTATTGCGCAACGCCCATTCGACGCCGCGCAGTCGGCTGCGCAATCACTGAGCGCCCGGGCTGAAGGCGCGTGGTCGGTCCGACCACGAGCCCCACCATGGCTGCTAAACGGCCCTGTTGCCGGATCGTGACCGATGGTCGGGGCTCGTGGCCGTCAGCCTGGTCGGGGTCGGCCGGTGACCTGACGCCATGGACCACACGCACGCCTGCACATCCAGGACCCCCGGCCGCCCCACCGCGCCGAGCCCGAGGTGCCACTGTGGGCACCGCCCGCGGCATGCGTCGGGGACACGGCGGTGAGCCGCTTCGGGGCGGGGATCCGCCGGGGCGCGATGGCGGCCGATCAGTTCACCCAGATCGCCAACGCGCTGTTTCGTGACTCCCGGCTGTCGTTCAAAGCCAAGGGGCTCTTCGGGTACGTCTCCACGCACAGGAACGGCTGGCAGGTGACGGTCACCGACCTCGTCCGCCTGGGCCCGGACGGACGCGAAGCGGTACGCACCGGCCTGCAGGAGCTCGAGGCGCACGGCTACCTGATCCGTGAACGCTTGCGCCGCCCGGATGGCACCCTCGGCGAGATCGTCTACTGCATCACCGACCGGCCGGCCACCTTGGACACCGCACTGTTCGAAGCCGGCGTGATGGTCACGACCCCCCAGTCCGAGCCTGCCGGCGGTCTCCCGGCGGGGATCCGCCGGGGCGTGATGGCGGCCGATCAATTCACCCAGATCGCCAACGGGCTCTTCCGCGACCCCCAGTTGTCTTTCAAGGCCAAGGGCCTGTTCGGGCTGCTCTCCACGCACCGGGACGGCTGGCGGATGACGGTTGCCGACATCGCACGTCGTGGCCGCGACGGTGACTCAGCCGTCAAGAGCGGGCTGAAGGAGCTGGAGAATCACGGCTTCCTGGTGCGGGAACGCGAGCGCGGCCCAGACGGCACCCTCGGTGCGGCGTCGTATTTCCTCACCGACCTGCCCGCTCTGCAAAGCAGCAGGTCACAACCAGAGTCGGGTTTTCCACCAGTGGATGACCCTACGTTGGCTGATCGGTCCACTAAGAACACCAACAGAAAGAAGACCAACAAGCAGAACACCAGACCCCTCCGTCCGTGCCGCGGCGACGCGTCGCGAACACCGGGACGGACGGAGCGGCCGGACACACCAACGCTCCCGCCGGCCGCGCCCGCGGCGGATGAGATGCACCCGGGGATCCGGCTGCTGCTCGACCTCGGGGCGGCTCGCCCCGAGCTGCTGCTGACCGGGCAGGCGCTGACCGATCAGGGCCGCGTCGTGACCGTGATGCTGGAGGCCGGCTGGAGCCGCGAGCAGCTGCTGCACGTCATCGCCGACCGGCCCCTGCCCCATCCGGTTCGGACCACGGTCGGTGCGATCGTCGCCGCCCGCCTGCGCGCGGCTCAGGCTTACCCGCCGCCCGCCATCGCGGCTGACCACCACGACCAGCCCGCGTGGGACGCCTCGCCGCCGCAGCGGATGACGAGCTCCGCTGCCGCCCGCACAGTGAGCGAGGCCCTGACCTACCGGGCCCTTACCGAATGCGCCGGCTGCGGCGTTCCTGGAACCGTCCCCGGCGCGGACCTCTGCCCGGCCTGCCTCGACTGGCCGCTCTGCCGCACCTGCCCGGGCCCCACACCCCGGCGCGCCCACCCCGATGGCGACGGCCGCTGCACCACATGCGCCTCCGCCCTGACAGACCACCATCTGGAAGGAAGCACCTCATGACGGACATGCTCCACACACCGACGCCACCGACCGCGGCTGCGCACCACGAGGGCCCCTTCACCCGTGATTTGGGGCGGTGGGAGAGGGAACGCTCACGCGCCCTGCGGACCGGGCACATCCGCGACCAATCCTGCTCGACCGCCTGCGAGCCCGTACTCGTCCACGAACGCACCCTGTGGGGGATGGCTCGCCTGGACCGTCCCCGGCGACGGCAGTACGCCCGAAAGCACCTCACCAGATCGGGGTGCTCACCCCGGCCGCGACGCGCACGCAGCGCCTGGCCCTGCGCTGGCTGGCCCGCCGCCCCGCCCAGCGCATCGCCCTGGACAGCGTCCCCGGATCGCTGCGGCTCGCCGCCGCGGCCGTCGCGCTCACCAGTCTGATCGGCGGCCTGTTCGCCATCCGCCGCGGAGTCCCAGTCGATGTCGCCCTGCCGGCGATGCTCCTTGCCCCGCTGATCGCCGAACACCTGCCCGACCGGCTGGACAGCCGGGCCCGCGAACAGGTCCGTGTAGTCGAAGGTGACGTCGCCTGCCGATACCTGAAGCGCCTCGCCGTCCTGCACACCTCCCTCGTCCAAGCCGCCGCCAGCAGCGACCGCTATGAGCTGCGCCGCTCGGCCGAGGTCGGCCAGGACTTGCTGTGGGATGCCGCAGGCCTGCTCCAGACCCGGGACAGCCGCTCGGCCTCAGCCGACCTCATCGCCCGCGAACGACTGATGCTCCAACTCGCCAACCAGGTCGCACAGATCCTCAAGCGCACCCAGAGGACGGCACAGCCGACGTGAACCAGGCCTCCGGCCCCGCCCTGCCCCCGGGCCCGTACCCGCCTGGCCCCCGGGCGACGACTCGTCCAGCAGCTCGTCACGCACCGAGCCCACCGCTGCAGAAGGGAATCCTCCCCATGACTCAGCCCGAACCCGCCCTGGCTGTCCCCACCACGGACGTCTACCTTCTGTTCGCGCACGAGCCCTACTACCCGGCCGCTGCCCGGGAGATCAACACCACAGTCGTGGCCGCGGCCTCCCTGCTGCACCCACGCGTACGGCAGCCTGACGGCGCCCGCATCCACGGCCGCCTCGTCCACGGCCGCCGGCCCGGCGAGATCGTGCCGCTGTCCACGCTCACCCACGAACTCGACGGAGGCGCGCGCTGGCCCGAGGTCGCAGACTGGGAGGCAGTCACCGAAGACCTGCTGCAGCTCATTCACGACCATGGTTGCGACGCCCTCAGCCTGGGCCTGCCGGAAATCGCCCGGGCCCTGGTGTGCGCCGGCCCGCACAGCGAGGTCCGCGCCGTCGACCCCACGTCCGGGGCACATCGGGCGTACGGGCCCGCCGACCGGATCGAGGTTCTCGTCGAGGTTGGCCGGCACCTGGCTTGGGCGGAAGCAGGATCTCCCCTGTGGCCCGGCGACGGCCTGCTTTCCCCGATCACCTCCGGGGATGCCAGCTGATGTTCGGCTACGAAGCGTACGAAGTCTGGGCGGAGCTCCGTCGGCTGCTGGTCGGACTCCGACACCGGTGCCACCGCTGTCACAGCAGGTTCTGCTGCCGATGTCAGAGCGGCCTGACAGATTCCGCTCGCCCCGGCACCCTCTCCGAAAGGACACGCGCACAGTGACGATGGGCGGTGAGAGCGATGCATGCCCCTCGCTCTCACCGCCCATCGGCACCCACAACGAGCGACACCCAGCTCAAGCCCCCGCACGCCTGACTGAGAAACTGAACGGGTTCAGTCTCATGGGTGGGGGTCCATATGAACCGCAGGCTGTTCGGCCTCGCATGCACGCTGGTCCTGGCAGCATCGGTGGGGACGACCGGATGCTCCAGCCGATACTCCTCATGCCCAGGAGCGGACCAGAGGCCCGAGGGACTGAACAGGCAGGACCTGGTCGGCACCTACGAAGACTCTGCCGCACGGCTGACTCTCCGCAGCGACGGTACTTTCACGACGGTCGGGTGGCCCGCAGGTCTTGAAGGAGCCTCAGGCGACCCCCGGGACAGAACCGGGAGTGGAACCTGGAAGCTGACTCCCGACCACGACGCCAACTGGTCCGTCTCCTTCAGCTTCCACAAGATCAGCGGCTACTGGGACAGCGATGTCAACGGTGGTTATTACGGAAGCGGTCTCTACGTCGGCGGCGGTCGAGAGAATCCGCACCTCTACGAATACGTCGGCGATCCCGACAGCTGCGACCTCAACACCCTCACACGGAACAGTTGAGACGTCGACCCCACGGTCTCCTTCACCTGGCCAGCGCGTCGTCTGCACGTGAACTACCGCGTCGGCAGTGTCTCAACGGCGAAACGTCTCCCGATCGAGGGGTGGGGCCACTCCAAACCGTTCCTCTGCAGCACCGTCCCGACTCGTCACTCACACGGCTCAAAAGTGAGGCCAGACGAAACCGTTCCAGTGGCGCCAAAACACACCGTCCAAAACAAGGAGTTCGTAGCGATGGCCGGTTCCGCGAAGCCGCATGGCTTCGCGGGGGAGAGGTGGCTGGCCTCTCCATACCGGCCATCGTGCGGCGTCTGGCCCGCCGGGAGTTCGTCGATCCCTTAAACCAGAGGCCGCGGTCTTACGGTACCCCCGCCTGCGGCGCGCCTCGGCGCGCTGCAGTCAGGACGTCGAGGAGCGGCGCGCGGCCAGCTCCTCGAGGCGGGAACGCTTCCAGCGTTGCTGACGGGGACGGCCGGCGCTGCCGCGTCGGTACTCGTATCCGTCGGGCTGCTCGAGGTCGGGCAGGAGCCCGTGCCCGAGTGCGCTGATGAAGCTGTCGGCGCTGCCGTATCCGAGGATGCGGGCTGCTTCGGCGGCGCCGACCAGGTCCTCGTTCTCGTCCTGGTCGGCCGGCGGCAGCACACCGCGCTGGCGGGCGACAGCGACGACGGTTGCCCGCCGCCACTTCTTGCGCCCGGGGCCGCGGCTGCCTTCTTCCTTCACCTGGGCGTCCGGCTCGGGCAGTTCGGGGATGCGCCCCTGGTAGAGGGCGCTGGAGAAGGAAGCCGGGCTTCCGTAGCCGAGCAGCGCAGCGACCTCGGCCGTGCCGAGCAGCTCGTCGGGGTCGCCATCCGCTGACACCTCAGGCCGAGCTGCCGCCGGAGCAGAGCTGCGCCGGCCCTTGCCGGGGCGGCTGGCGACCCAGGCCACGATCGTGCCGCGGCGCCACATCGGGCCGTCGACGTCCTCGTCGGGCTCCGGGAAGTATCCGGGCCGGTCGCGGAAATAGGCGTCGATGGTCGACGTGCGGGTGTAGCCGAGGAGCTGAGCGACCTCCCGCTTGGTCAGCAGCTCGTCCTGGTCGGCCTCGAGCACCGCGGCCGGCAGCGCGCGCTTCTTCGGGGCACGCTGCGCGAAGAACGCCGCGACCTCGTCGTGGCGCCAGAACCGCTTGCGGCCCTCGGTGTGCGCAACCGCGGGGAACCCACTGTCCGGGTTGTTGCTCCAGTGGCTGATCCGGGGCTTGCTCGTGCCGAACTCGGACACGATCTGCGCGGTGTCCACGAGCCGGTCGGCGGAAGACATCAGGGCCCCTTTGGGAAGGATCAGCACGGCGGTGCCGGCACTCGGACGAGCGCGACATGTTCGATAATGCCAAATGAGGTGGTTTGCTGTCCAGCCTGACGCCAAACCGGTCTACAGCACTTCTTCGTCCACCAGGCACACCCCGAAGCGGGCGGCACGCTCCTCCAGCTCCGCGTAGGCCATCGCGGCCGGCGCGGCATCCCACGTCATGAAAGCGAGAGCGGAGACCGCCTCGCTGCGCGTCATCCCCTTCTCCCACGGCACGCACGCAGCGGTGCACCGCTCGGCGAGGTCGGCGTCGGACAGGCCCGCACTCTCCCGGTCCACGCCGGCCCGGACGTCGGCGACGCCCTCGCACCAGGCGCGGTGGCCCCTGGACAGCAAGTCGTGCAGCGTGGCCGGGTCGCTCGCACGCTGGGCCTGGGCGGCGAGTTCGAGCAGCAGGGCGGTGGCGTTCGTCTCCATGGTCATCTCCTCCATCCACTGTAGGGGGCGCCCGCGGCGCCGAGGAGCGCAGCGGGCGGGGGTCCTCAGCTATGCACGGTGCAGCCCTCGCACAAAGCGCGGCTGGCGCGGCGGGCCAGTTCGGGTTTCTTGCGGGGCTCCTTCTTCAGCGCCGCCCGTACCTGCCTCTTGAGGGCGATGAACTCCGGGCCGTCGTCCAGGCAGACGACGCCCGGATCAGGCGCGCCGCACTGCTCGGCATGCCGGATCAGGTCGGTGATGCGCCGGTCTGCGCGGAAGCTGTCGCCCCGGGCCCGTTCGACCTCGGCGTACAGCTCGGCCAGCCGCGGCCGCCGACCGATGGAGAGCAGCACATCGCGGCGGGAGGCGAAGACGCACAGCGAGCAGGAGCACCGGGAGGTTCCAGCCCAGTCGCCGGCGCCGGGCACCGAGTCGTAGGTCCAGGCGTAGGGCACCGGCGCATCGGTGTGCCACTCCTTGACGGCGGCGGTCGACCAGTCCTTGACGGGCAGCCACTCGTCCACAACCCGCGCCCCATTGACCTGTACCGTTCGGAAGGCGGCGCGCTTCTTGCGGTCGGGACCCTCGTCGCTGCGCAGGCCCATGACCTTCAGGATGCGTACCGGCCGGCCGAGCTCGCGCCCGAGCTGGCGAACGACGGGGGTCCAGGCGCTTGAGACCACGCTCTCCTTGGCGCTCATGCGGCAGTACGGGCTGCCCTTGCGCGGAAAGCGCCCATAGAGCGCGATCTCCGTCAGCAGACTGTGCGGCATCCGGATCCCGTCCGGGCCCGGCATCGTGCGGGTGACTTCCAGATGCCGGTCGGCGGGCACCCCGAACGCGGCGCTCTGAAGGGCCGCGAGCTCGGACACCCCCGGGTAGCGGGTGCCGTCGAACACGACGGACGGCCACTCCAGAACCCCCAGACTGGAGTGGTACGAGACGACCCGGTCGGCCACGCCGGCGGTGCGCGCGGCTTCCATGAACACGTTCCATCATGACCGCGCTGTCCTTCCCGCCAGACAGCTGGGGCGCGAGCAGATCGTACGAGGTCAAATCGGGTGTGATGGGCGGGAGGCTGCTGGGGAGCGAAGACATGTCAACTCCAGTGCGACGAGGGGCAGACGGGGGAACTCAGGGCAGACGGTGCTGCGGGAGCGCAGGCTGGCGATGGTTCGGGGTGAGGCTCGATCGGGAAGGTCACGGCGTCTCACCGCCGGTGGCCTCCTCCGGCAGAACGGCGCCGGCGAAGAGGGACATCTGCCCGTCCGGTGCGGGCGGGGGCACGGACTTGGAGGGGCGCCTCGTCGACCGCCGGGCGGTGAGCGGCACCTCGGGGGCGTCGACGGCGTCGGCTTCCTCGGCTTCGCCGTCGGGGGCGTGCGTGCAAGGGCAGATCCAGCGGCAGGGTCGCTGGCCGAGGCCGTAGCGGATCACCGCGACGACGAAGCCGCGCCGGTCGGTGATGGTGCCGGCGTCGTCGTCGACGCGGGGGCCATTGCGGCTGATGCAGTGGTCGTGGTGGGCGGTGCGGCAGGGGTGGCAGGTGCCGGCCTCGCACGAGCACCACCGGTGGAAGCCGTGGGGGTAGGCGTCATCGATGTCGCGCAGCGCCTTGGTCCAGGCGTTCGCGCGGATCCAGGCACCCTCCTCCACGGCCATGGGGGAGGCCACAGAGGAGGGGACGGGATCGAGAATGCCCATGATCGATGCGCCTATGTAGCGCAGCCGGGTCGTCGTCATGCGTCGTCTCCGAACAGGGTCGGTGTGGTGTGGAGCTCGTTCATCCAGGCGAGGAGGCGGGGCAGGTTGGAGTCAGGGGCCGAAGGCGAGGTATGCGCCGTCGGCACTGGTGCAGCCGAAGGCCTGGGCGATGCGCAGCCGCCGGCGAGAGTTGACGCGGCCCATGTGGACGTCTAGGCCGCGCCCGCGGGCCTCAAGGGCGATCCGATGGGCGGCCGGTGAGGTCTTTCACTCGGTGCGGCCAGCCAGGAACAGCACGTCGATCAAGTCCCAGGGGATGAGGCCGTGCTCGCTGCCGTCCTGGGTCTCAGCGGAGGGGGAGCTGGGCGGTGGAGCCGGAGGTCAGGGCGTCCCATGCAGGCTCGAAGTTCTTGTCCTGCTTGTTGATCACGTGGGCGGGGGCGGTGGTGAAGAGCTCCTCCGCCATTGGCCACGTCTCGCGACGCCGGCGCACCCAGGACCGGGCGCGCCCGTACACCGGGTCGTGCTCGACCGCGACCCCGTGCCGCTCGGACACGGAGATCAGCCGCTGGGCCAGCTGGCGTGCGTGGCCGAGGTCGACGCGCTCGGTGGAGCGCATGACCGGGCGCCGCTCGCCGGAGGCGGACAGCAGGAACAGGCGACGCACGTGGTACAGCGCCCACGGCATGTCGAGCTCGCGCTCGAACGCCTCCAGACACGCTTGGTCCCGCGGGCGGGAGGGGTCGAAGAACTCCAGGAGGGTGCGCTTGCCGTACAGCTTCGCCTTGGGGTTGAGGCTCATCGCCGTGTACTCCAGGCGCAGTACCTCACCGGCGATGTCCGGGTGGGAGCGCATCCGTTCCAGGTGGGCGGGGAGCGCGCCCATGGAGACCGGGAAGCAGCAGAAGACGCAGTAGGACTTGGGCCAGTGCACGCCGAACCGCTTCCAGAGGTAGTCCTCGCACTGCTGCCGGTCCCAGCCCCAGTCGATGAGCGGGTACACCCCCGTCCGTCCGGGGATCTTCGAGGCGATGATGTCGGTGAAGCGGCGGCCTTCCTCGTCGGCGTTGAAGCCCATGATCTGGCGGAACGGGCGGCCGCCCATGGTGGAGGCGATCCACCGGTCGCCGACGTCGCCCTGGGCACGCAGGCTGCACTTGCGAGTGCCGGCCTGTTGCGGGACGGTCCCGACGGACTCCAGCTCGTCCCACAGGGTCCACGGTCCGCGGGCGAAGAGCGTCTCGGGGCGGCGGGAGTCGTCCAGGACGGTGATCCCGTCGGCCTTCAGGTGCCCGGACCTCGACAGCTGCACGAAGCGCACGCCGTGCTCGCGCAACAGCGGCAGCATGAACTCCTCGACCAGGAGCCGGGTCTCGGGCCACTCGCTGCCGGTGGCCATGTACAGGACGGCGGTGCGCTCCAGGTCGATGCCGTGTGCGTCCGGGTCGGTGAGCGTCCGGGCGAGGGCGGTCGAGTCGGCGCCCAGTCCCCGAGTTGATGACGGTGTCCAGGTCGTCGGTGGTGCTCAGGCCGGGCAGCGACGGCGTGTACGCGGCGCGGGGCATAGGCTCCGTCACTCCTTCCGGTGGCCCTGCCCGGCCGGATGGCCGGGCAAGGAGGGGCGGTTGGCTGGTCAGCGCAGTTCGGCGAGCGCGTGCGCGGGGTCGGGGACCAGGACGGCGCGCTGCTCGGCGAGCAGGCGGACGTTGCCGCCGGCGCGCACGTCGTTGGTGGGCGGGGGGACGAGCACGGGCCGGTTCAGGTCGGCGGCGGTCTCGGCGGTATGCATCGCCGCCTCGGCGTGGTCCAGGGCCTCGACGAGCACCACCGCCCGCACGAGCGCCGCGAGCAGCGCGGCGCTGGCCCGCAGGGTTGCTCCGCTGGCTTCGGTGCCAGGCGGGAGCAGGCTGACCACCGCGCCGCCGCTGGCGGGGATGAAGCTCAGCAGCTGGGCGTGGTCGTGCGGATGGGCGCGGTCCAGGCCGCGCGGCAGGACGGCGAGCGTCGCGCGCCCGGTATGGGCGGCGGCCCGGTGGGCGGTGACGTCGACGCCGTACGCGAGCGTGGCGGTGACCGTGTGTCCGGCCTCGGCGACGGCGGTGGCGAAGGCCTTCGTCCGGGTGACGGCCTCGGCGGTCGCGGCCCGGTTGCCGGTCACGGCCACGGCGCGGGCGGTCAGAGCGGGCAGCTGTTCGTGTCCGCGCACCCACAGACCGAGCGGGCAGTCGGGTCCGAGGCCGGCCAGGGCGGCGGGCCACACGTCGTCCGACGGGATGACGAACTGGCACGTCAGCTGGGCGTTGGCGAGTTCCTCGCGCGGTTTGTACTGGGCCAGGCGGCCGCTGGCGTCGTGGTCGACGCCGTACTGCCAGACCTCCTCGGCACTGTGATGGGCGAGATGGCCGGCGACCTGGTGGGGCGGGAAGTGGGCGGCGAGCGCGGCGCGGGCGGCGCGCTCGGACAGGGCGGTGCTGGGCACGGCGTACCTCCGAGAGAAGGCGGCGGTCGGCGGAAATGCCGGTGCCGCGATGGCGGTGCGGGATCGTGTGGCGTGGTCAGCGGCCGGTGGGGCTGGGCGCGGTGACCGCGTCCCAGGAGCTGCGCGGGGACGATTGCCACCAGTCGGCCGGTGCGGCGGCGGGAGCTGCGGCCGGGCGGCGTTCGGCTCGGGGAGCGTCGGGGACAGCGGAAGCACGTAGTGCCGGGGCGGGGGCGCGTCCGGCGAGGACGGCACGCAGGGTGTCGTCGACGTAGGCGACGTGGTGGGCGAGGTCCACGCCGACCTGTGCGTAGTCGAGGTGGAGCAGGCCCGCGCGCAGGGCCAGGTTCCCGGTGGCGATCACGTGGACGGCGTCGGTGAGGCATTCGGCGGCGTGCCGGGCGAGCGGCCCGGTGACGGTGCAGATGACCGGGACCGGCTCGCCGTCGCGCCACTGTCCTCGGGCGCGGTCGTACTCGCGGGGGACCTGCACCACGGTGAAACGGGCGGCAGGTGTGCCGCGTTCGGTGTGGCGCAGCTGCACGGTCCCGTACACGCGGCCGCGGATGACAGCGGTGGTCTCTCCGCTCATGGAGGTACTCCTCGATGCGATAAACCCCCCTATCCTCATGAAAAGGGCAAATCACCATCAGGGGTACCACTATGGGCGATGTAGACGCTGGCCTCAACTCCTGCGGCGAGTCGGGGGGTTCGGCGCCCGGCGGGCCGAGAAACGTCAGCAGCGTGAGGAATGGGCGACCAAACGGAAGGGCAGCGTCAGTGCCGTTCGCCACAGCAACTCGAGATCCGGGACGATGTCATGCCTGCCGGGTTTCCGCGGGCTCCGTGCCACCGTGGCACGGGCATCGCCGACGCCAGTTCGTACAGTCCTCCACCCGTGCCCGGCTCGGCGTCATGCGAAGGCAGGATGGAACGCGGGAGTCATGCAGGTACCTTGGCATTCAATGCGCGCTTGAGGCCTGGGCCGGATGCCTGCGCCGGCGTGAGGCTGATGATGCCTGGGGCGCTGACATGTTGGGCATCGACGACGATCACTCGACTGGTCGTAGTCGTGGAGCCATGGCGTCCCAAGGCCTCTGCCGCCTGGCGGAGTTCGAGACCAACGGTCACTATGGAGTCGCAGCGCATTTGCGTGAGGGTGGACAGATAGGTGGCGGGCGCCACCCCCTTCGGCACGGTGTACCGCTGCCGCAGCAGCGCCGGACCGTCCGACGTTGCCTTGGCTAGTGACGTCCAGACAGACTTGGCGGTTTGGGGGTCCGTGTCGGAGGCGGTCAGCAAGCAGGCCCTCCTCTTGGTGTCCACCATGGACACGGGCCGCGGCGGTGCTGAGCGGTTGCTGTGGTGATCGACTGCCAGGAAAATCCACGTTGCCCCTGCAACCGCGACGGCCGCGGACACGACCAGGACTGCTGCTCTGCGCACATTCCGTAGCCGCATCTGCGTGTCCCTCCCCTTGTTCCTGTATTGGCGCCCGGATCCTAGCTCGCCAGCTGAGCTGTTCAGAGGGAGGGGGACGTGCAGTCCGAGTGCCACCGTCAGAGGTGCACCTGCATCGGCGCGAACGACATGGTTTTGCGCCAAGCTGAGCACCATGTTGGGAACTTAGGCGTATTGCATGGAGATCATCTGGCCTTGGATCAAGGTTTCTCCACATCAGGGTCAAGAACGTGTATGTGATCTTGTTCAACCTCTGGGAGTTCCGCATAACTGTGCTCCGCCTGCGTCGTGATCGTCGGATGAAACGGTGCGCGAGGCGCGTCGGGTTGACGATTCGAAGGTTGGTGTGTAGTGCGCCGGTTTGTACGCTGGCAGTCCTGGATAGTGATCGGTTCCGTGCTGCTTGCGTTCTGGGCGCAGGACGCGGCGGCGTTCGCCGCGACTCGGTCGACGCCGTCCCTCGGTTCAGTGATGGCAGGTCTGACGAGGTGGCTGGCCGCCCGGGACGGAGCGGGGCCCTCCTCGGCGACCGGCACGGCTCGGGACGTGCGCCGCGCACGCACCGGTACCGGCCACCCTTCGGGCTCGAAACCGGGGAAGGGCAAGGGCCAGCTTCCGCCGGCCTCGTCCTACCGTGCGCCGCGGACGGCCGCCGGTCCTTCGGTCAGGCACCACGCAGGCTTCGACGCTACGTCGTCGAAGCGGGTGGCGTCGAAGTCCGGGGCCAAGTTCGACTACTACCAAAACACTGACGGTTCCTTCACCCGCAAGGTCTTCCAACACGACGTCAATTACAAGGACGTCCACGGTGACTGGCGTCCCATCGACCTGCGTCTGGGAAAGTCCGGCGACGGTCGCTGGTACGAGAGGGCAAACTCTCTGGGCGTGTCCTTCGCGCCTGGCTCAGGCGATGCTTCGGACGGGCCTGCTGTTCCCTCCTCCCCTTCCCGGCAGGCTGCGCCGTCATCGGTGACACGGGTTCGGAGCGCCGCATACACGGCGCCGGCAACAAGCCGTGGTCTGCCGTGGCGGTTCACACGGGCGGCGCAGGCTGACTCCACAGTGACCGGTGGTTCGTCCACGGGGCCGCTGGTGACGATGACAGTCTCGCCGTCGGAATCGATCTCATGGTCGCTCCAGGGCGCGAACGACGTAACGGCTGCGGTCTCGGGAGCTTCCGCCGAGTACGACTCCATCCTTCCCGATACCGATCTGGTACTGCAGACGACGCCGGACGGGGTCAAGGAGTCGCTGATACTCAGCTCCGCTTCAGCGGCCACGTCGTGGACGTTCCCGATGCAGTTGTCTGGGTTGTCGCTGTCTGCGGCCAGTGACGGCACGATCGAGTTGGTCGACGGCTCTGGTGCCGTGGTGGCGACGCTGCCGAAGGCATACGCCTTCGACTCCTACGTCGATCCGGTCTCGGGAGAGCACCACGAGAACTGGGCGGTCAGCTACTCGATCACCACGGTGGACGGAACGCCGGCCGTGAAGATGTCACTCGACCCCTCGTGGCTGCAGAACCCGCAGATCAAGTTCCCGGTGACGGTGGACCCGACGGTTGCCCTGTCGACGTCCGGGCAGAACGACACCACCTACGTGGAGTACCCGTACTCAGAGGACTTCTCCTCCACTTCGGTGATGAAGGTCGGGACCTACGACGGTGGCGCCCACATCGGCGAGGCGCTGATCAAGATACCTAGCCTGCCCAACGCCAACGGCTACCACATCACCGGCGCCCAGTTCGTGGTGTTCGACATCTGGGCGGCCACCTGCGGATCGAGTACCTCCTACCACGTGTACCCGATCTCGTCCTCGTGGAGCGTGTCGGGCAGCAAGTCATGGTCGGACCTGCCCTCGACCGCAGCAGCGATCGGCACCTGGTCGGGCACCGTCTCGTCTACCGTGTGCTCCAACAGCTCACTGGACTCCTCGACCGGCCAGTGGCAGTACACGTCGCTGTCGACCAGCTACTTCCAGGACATCGCGCTGGGCAGGACTGCGAACAACGGGCTCGCGTTGTTCTCGTCCGGCACCGACTCCACCAGCTGGAAGCAATTCGACTCCGCACACGTGACAAGCCACGCGCCGTACGTGAACATCACCTACACGCCCAACAGCGTGCCGGACGTCCAGCACACCTACCCTGCCTCCGGCTACGCCTCGCCGACACTCACCCCCGAGCTGCAGGTGCAGGCCACCGACCCTGACCACTGGCCCAACTCGGCGCTCACCTACAACTTCGCCGTGTACAACGCGTCGGGCACCAAGCTCGTCGAGTCCGGTTACCACTCCACGCCGAACTGGCAGGTCCCGTCCGGCAAGCTGGCCTGGAGCAGCAACTACTACTGGACGGTTTCCGCTTACGACGGCTGGTCGACCAAGACCAGCGCCGCACAGACGTTCTCCACCACTGTGTCCCAGCCACTGATCGCCTCCCGGCTCGCCCAGAACTCCGGCCACGGTTACGACGAGGAGGCTGGCAACTTCACCACCAGCACCAAGGACGTCTCGGTGGCCACGGCCGGACCGCCGCTGGACGTGGTGCGTGACTACAACTCCCTGGACGTCCGCACCTCGGGCGCCTTCGGAGCCGGCTGGTCGTCGCTGGCGGACATGCGGGCCGTGATGGACGACGACGGCTCGAAGAACGTCGTCATCACGGACCAAGGCGGCAGACAGCAAAGGTACGGGTACTCCGTCTCCGGCTACACGCCGCCGACAGGCACCTACGCGACGCTGGTCGCCGTATCGGGCGGCGGCTATTCGCTGACGGACACCACCGGCACCACATACACCTTCGGTGCCTCGGGCGGCACGAACACCTGGCTGCTGTCTAAGATCACCACGCACGCCGGGTTGTCGGAGAGCCTCACGTACAACACCTCGCATCAGCTCACTCAGGTCCAGAACAACGTCTCCCAACGCTCCTTGCACGTCGCATGGACAACGCCTGCGGGTGCGGCACACGCACACGTGTCCACGGTGACCACGGACGACGCCACTGCTGGCGATGCGAGCACCGCGGTAGTGTGGACCTACGGCTACACCGGTGACCAATTGACCTCAGTGTGCCCTCCGTCGGCGGCCGCCTCGATCACCGCGTCCTCGTCCTGCTACGGCTACGCCTATGAGGCGGGATCGAACTATCCCCAGGCAGCGCTGGACGCCGCCCCCCACTCCTACTGGCGCCTTGATGAGTCGGCCGGTAGCAGCACCGCAGCGTCCGCAGTGCTCGCCAACGAGCAGACCGACGCCGCCACCTACGTGAACGCCACGGCGGGCGCCTCGGGCAACCCACTGCGCGGCTCCACAGCCACGTCCACGAGCTTCAACGGAACCTCGGCCTACGTACGCCTGCCCAAGTCACTGGTCACCAACCAGACCTACCTCGCGGTCTCCATGTGGTTCAAAACCGGCACGGATGGCGGCCTGCTGTTCACCGAGCAGAACGCAGACATGGGCGCCTCGACCGCGCCCAGCAACGCGACCGCTTCGCTCTATGTGGGCACGGATGGCAAGCTGCACGGAGGCTTCTACACCGGCTCCATCCAGGGCCTCGCGTCCAGTACCAAGGTCGACGACAACGCCTGGCACCACGCCGTGATGTCGGCCGCCGGTAACACCCAGACGCTCTACCTGGACGGCGCGGCCCAGGGTTCGGTCAGCGGCACGATCCAGAACCTCTCCCAGACGTACGACTTCGTCGGTGCCGGCTATTCCTCCGGCGCATGGCCCGGTGAGCCCGCGCGTGGCTACAACCACTTCACCGGTTCGATCACTGATGCTGCCGTGTACGACCACCAGCTGACGGCCACCCAGGTCAGCGCCCTGTACACGACCGGCACCAACCCGGCGGCCCTGCTGACGAAGGCCACGCTCCCCTCCGGCGCCGTACAGAACCAGGTCTCCTACGACACCGCCGCCGAGCGGCTCACGTCAGTCACCGACCTGAACGGCGGCACTTACGCGTTGGCCGACCCCACTGTCGCCGGTTCGAACCAGGTCTACCGCGCGGCCGTGCTCGGCGCGGACCCGATCGGATACTGGCGCCTGGGCGACGAAAGCGATTCCGCGTACGCCGACGACGAGGTCAATGGCGACGACGGCGACTACAACAACGTCACACTCGGCGTCGACGGCCCCTTCACCGCCTCCGACACATCCGCGCCCACCGCCGGGACCTTCAATGGCACCGACTCCTACGTCAGCCTGCCGCAAGACCTCAGCACCGCTTCGTCCGGCGCCTCCGCGCAGATCTGGTTCAAGACCACGACCGGTGGCAGCGTCCTGCTCGGCATGATGTCAGACACCATCTCCGCCGGCGTCTCCGCCACCTCCCGGGCCCCCGTGCTGTGGGTGGGCACCGACGGCAAACTCCGCGGCAAGTTCTGGGGCAGCGGCGCCACCCAGATGGCGTCCTCCGGCACGGTCACCGACGGCAAATGGCACCACGCGGCGCTCACCGCTACCGCCACCAAGCAGGTGCTCTATCTGGACGGCAAACAGGCCGCGACCACCACACCGACCAGCCTCGCGATCACCGGCATGCCGTACCTGTACCTGGGGGCGATCACCACCGGATCCGGCTGGGACGGCCTGCCGGCGAACGTCACCGTCTACTACGCCGGAGCCCTGGCCGAAGCGGCCGTCTACACCCACGCGCTGAGCGCTGCGCAGGTCTCCGCGCTTTGGTCGGCCTACAAGTCCGCGTCCGGATCGATCGCCACCGAGACAGTCCAGGTCACGGACCCAGGGCACCACACCATCTCGAGCACTTTCGACCTCTCCAGCGGTGGCCGCATCCTTTCGCACACCGACGGCACCGGCGCGACCACCTCATACGGCTACGACACCAACGGCTTCCTCTACACGGTCACCGACCCCAACGGGAACGTGACCACGACGGGTCACGATGCTCGCGGCAACGTCGTTTCCCGTACCACGTGTCAGGACCGCTCCGCGTCCAAGTGTTCCACCTCCTACTACACCTACTACCTGAACACTTCGTCAGTGACCGACCCGCGCAATGACGAGATGCTCACCTCGTCCGACGGTCGCTCGTCCAGCGCAACCGACACTACTTACCGCACGAGCTACACCTACGACGGCAACGGCAACAAGCTCACCAGTACCACGCCGGCAGTCACCGGGCACGCCAGCGGCTTGACCACGACCAACGTCTACACCACGGCCACGACATCAGCCTGGATCCCGGGCACCTACACCCCAGCCGGTCTGCTGGGCTCCACCACATCCCCGAGCGGCGCCGAGACCAACTACGGATACTTCGACAACGGCGACGCGGCCGAGGTGATCGACGCCCGCGGTATGCCCACCTTCTACACCTACGACAACCTTGGGCGTGTCCTCACCAAGCAGGTCAACTACCGGACCACCAGCTATACCTACGACTCGCTCGGCCGAGTGCTCACCGAAACCGACCCAGGAACCACCGACGCGATCGACAACTCGGTCGTGCACACCAAGCAGACCAGCTACGTCTACGACGCCGACGGCAACACACTGCAGACCACCGTCACCGACACCACCGGTGGTGACGCACCGCGGACCACCACGTATACCTACGACACCCACGGCAAGGTGCAGACCAGCACCGACCCCATGAACTACCAGACCCACCACACCTACGATTCCTACGGCAACCTCGCCACCAAGACGCTGCCGCTTGGCCAGGAATACAGCTACACCTACGATGCCGACGGCCACCTGCTGACCACCACTCTCGACAACTACACCGGTTCCGGCGCCACGCCGCAGACCGCCGCATCTCAACTGCTGGAGAAGCGCGTCTACGACACCGGCGGCCGTCTGCAGACGGTCACCAACGCCATCGGCGCCACCCGCACGTACGCCTACTACGACAACGACTTGACCCAGCAGGTCACCGACACCGGCTCTGCAGGCACCACCTACGTCGACGAACAGGACAGCTACGATCCGGCCGGCAACCTGACAGGCCAGGTCACCAAGAACGGCACACTGACCACCCAGCACAGCTACGACGCCGACGACAGGCTACTGACCAGCGCTCTCGACCCCTCAGGCGCGAATCGCGTCACCGCCTACTCCTACGACACAGACGGTCATGTCCTGTCGTCCACTGAGACGGACGCCGCTGGCGATCCCGAGCAGCTGTTGACGTACACGTACTACCCGGCCGGCGACCCCAAGACCGTCGTCCAGCACGTCGGCTCCCAGACACTGCTGACCACCAGCTACACCTACGACATACTCGGCCGCGTCGAGACCATGACCGACCCCGGCGGCGGGGTGTACAGCTACGGCTACGACGAGGCGGGGAACCGGGTCAGCACCGTCTCGCCCACCGTCACCACCACCAACCCCGCCGACGGCACCACCAGCCAGACCGCACCCACCACACTGACCGGCTACGACACCTTCGGCGAGCAGACCGAGACGGAAGATCCGAACGGCAACATCACCGCCACCGCCTACGACCGCGACGGCCGCAGGACAGGCAGCACTCTGCCTTCGTACAACGGCACGTCCGCCACAACTGCGTGGACTTATGACGCCGACGGTGATGTCCTCAGCCAGGCCGACGCCAAGGGCCAGACCGACTACAGCTACGACCAGTTCGGCAACTTGGTCCAGCAGACCAATCCCGCCATCGATATCAACGGCACCGCCACCCGCGGCACCTACGCCTACGCCTACGACCTTGGTAGCCACCGGCTGACCGAGACATCGCCCTACGGCTCCGTCACTCACCACACCTACGACGACCTGGGCCGCGACACCAGCACCTGGGCCTACGTCTACACCTCCACCAGCGCCCAGACCAAGCAGGAAACCGACACCGCGTACGACACAGCCGGCAACGTCGCGAGCACAGCCTCCATCAGCGGCGTCACCGCCACGTACACCTACGACGCACTCGGCCGCACCCACGCCGTCACCGACACCACCGGCGACACCACGACCTACACGTACGACCTACGAGACGACGTCACCAAGACCGTCCTGCCGGACCAGACCGCCCAGACCGCCACTTACGACGCAGCAGGCCGCAAGACTGCAACAGCGAACCTGGACGCCAGGGGAACCGCCCTGTCCTCGACGTCAGCGACCTACACCGACAACGGTGACCTGAAGACCGTCACCGACGCCCGCCAGCACACCGTGACCTACGAGTACGACGCACTCGGCGATCTGACCAAGCAGACAGAACCGGTCAGCGACACCGTCTCCATCACCACACGGTTCGGCTACGACGCAGCCGGGCACCAGACCGCGTACACAGACGGCAACGGGGACACCACCTACTACACCTACAATTCCCACGGTTTGCGGGCGAGCAAGGTCCTTCCGGCTGTCGCCGGCTACACCAGCTCTGCCGACAGGACCAGCACCTACAGCTACGACGAGCGCGGCCGGCTCGTCACCCAGGCTGACCCGGGTGGCGTCACCCTCACCAACACCTATGACGCCCTGGACGACCTGACTGGTCAGAGCGGCACCGGCGCCGAAGCGGCCACCGCCCCCCGCAGCTTCCGGTACTCCCTCAACAAGGACCTGGTGGCCACCGCGGTCGGCGACACCTGGGAGTACTACAACACCAACGCCCTCGGCGACATCCTCACCGCGTCCGGCCAGGCAGGCAGCTCGTCTTTCACCTACAACTCCGACGAGGCCCCGCTCACCCGCACCGACGCCTCGGGCACCAGCACCTACACCTACGACACCGACGGCCGGCTGAGCACCGACACCGACGCGGTGACCGGCGCGACGCTGACGTACCTCTACAACTCCCTGTCCCAGCCCAAGTCCATCACCTACGGGACCTCTGGAGACATACGCGGCTTCGGCTACGACTCCCTGCACCGGCTGGCCTCCGACACCCTGAGCACCGCCTCCGGCAGCACCATCGCCAAGGTCGCCTACAGCTGGGACGGCAACGACAACCTCACCGGCAAGACCACGACCGGCGTACAGGGCGGCTCGACGAACACCTACGCCTACGACTACGCAAACCGCCTCACCTCCTGGACCTCCGGCTCCTCCACCACTGGCTACACGTACGATGCTGACGGAAACCGCATGACCGCCGGCTCCACGAACTACACCTACAACGCACGCGACCAGCTCATCTCGGACGGCACACACAGCTACAGCTACACGGCCCGCGGAACCCTGGCGGCCAAGGACCTCACGACGTACACCTTCGACGCCTACGGCCAGCAGATCACCGCAGGCTCCACCTCGTACTCGTACGACGCCCTGGGCCGGGCAATCACAGCGGGCTCCAAGACCCTCAGCTACTCCGGTGCCGACAACACCATCGCCTCCGACGGCACCGCCACCTACAGCCGCGACGCCTCAGGCAACCTCATCGCAGAGTCCTCGGCGACCGGCGCCACGCTGGCCTGGACCGACCTGCACAACGACGTCATCGGTCAGTTCGCCGCCACCGGCACGTCCCTGACCGGCTCCGCGAGCTACGACCCGTGGGGCACCACGATCGCTTCTACGCTCACCGGGACCGTCGGCTATCAGAGCGAGTTCACCGACCAGGCCACCGGTAACGTCAACATGCACGCTCGCTGGTACACGCCGGGCGCCGGCAGCTTCAACTCCGCCGACACCGTCGACAACCCGGCCGTGGGTGAAAGCGCCAACGCCAATCCGTACGCCTATGCCACCGACGCTCCGCTGACCGAGACCGACCCCAGCGGGCACAATCCGCTCGTTCTCGCGGGCGCGATCTTGTGCTGGGAGTGCGCGGCGGTGGTGGCCGCGGGCATGCTCATCGCCGCCGGCGGCTACTACGCGTACCAGCAGTACCAGGACAACTACGGCCCACTGACCCACGAAAGCAGCTCGTCGTACGCCGCCTCGCAGGCGGGCACAGCTACCAGCACCAACGTGTGCGCCATGGTTTGGTCGAGCTACTGCCAGCACCGATACGGTGGCCACCACGCCGACAGTGGCGGCTCCTCGGGAGGCGGCGGTGGCCGCGGTGGTGGTGGCTCCTGCGGCTACTGCGGCGGGGGTGGCGGTGTCAGCGCGGCCCAAGCCGCCCGAGCGGCGGCTGCCGCGGCAGCCGCCCGGGCCGCCGCCGAGGCCGCTCGCCGTGCCGCCATCCGGGCCAACGCCATCAAGATCACCGCGCCCATCGGCAAGTCCAAGCTCATCATCAACTCGATCTCGGCAGCCGCGCAGCCCCCAACTACCCAGATCAACATCGGCAACTCGGTCCGTAACGCAGCTTCGGCCATCACAGCCGGGCTCAGCACGGCAGCTGTCTGTGTGGCCACAGGTGACTGCACGGGAGACGACGATGACAGCAAGAAGAAGGACCCCTGCAACACTGGAGCCGGTTTCACAAACCCGGGCATCGTCTACCTGCCGCGTCACAAGCAGGCCGGCGAGTGCGTGGCCACCGGTGCGTTCGCTCAGCTCACTCAGGCCAACTACACCCCGCCCCCCCGACCGAAGCTCGGCTTCGCCTTGCCCGGGCTGAATTCGCTCCCCGCGAGCAACCGGGCCCGAGCACATCTCATCGGCTACGCGATGGGCGGTTCCAACCGTGACACGCGCAACTTCGTGCCGATGTACCAAGAGGCAAATCAGTGGATGTACGACCATGCGGAGGATCCGGTGGTCAACGCCGTCAAGAGCGGCGGTAGCGTCTACGTGGAGGCCTACCCGATCTACGGCAACAAGAATTCGACCGTGCCCACCGCACTCGAATACTTCACCTCCGGGGACGTCCAGATGGAATGCGTGATCAAGAACAACCCGACGGCCGCAGGCAGTCACTGTCAGCATGGAGTGTGGTAATGACCCAGTGCACTGAGCCCCCCGCCCTCTCGTCGCTACTTGGGCCGCCCATCCGCTCCGACGAGGAGTCGCTGATCGAAGCAGTGGCGCAGGAGTGGGGCGTCGACTTCCCGCCCGACTTCGTCTCCGTCGCGGGAACCTACGGCGATGTCCTCATCTGCGAGTACCTCTTCTTCTGCGGCGCCCGCAACCTGCGCTCCTATGCAGCGGGAATGGGCCGGAAGCTGGAGGACTCGCGGACCGTTCCGCACCGGGTCCTGCCCTCGCCCGGAGGGGCACTGGTATGGGGAAACACCATCGAGGGCGACCAGCTCTTCCTGATCGACCGCGGCGGCGGTCGCTGGACGGTGTCGGCGTTCCGGCGCGGCTGGGCGGACTGGTACGACACGGACATGGAGTTCGGCGAATGGTTCCCCCGAATGCTCGCAGGGGAGATCGAGACAGACTGGATGCCGGAGTGGCCGGCGATGCCATACGCACTGGAACTCGTGGACTAGTACTCCAGTGAGAGTTCTCCATTTGCCCTGGTCAACGGCTTGGGAGTGGGGAGTGTGGCGGGGCTGGGGTGTGGGTGGCGCGGTGTTCGCCGTGCTGTCCCACCAACGGGTGGCCGCGCCGCATGTAGTGATACTGGCGGGCATGTGCCTGATGGCGGCGCCGCCACCGCGACCACCTTATGGCGTGGCTGCGGTCCGCAGGACGGTGGCGGGGTCCAACTGCCAGCAGACGACGGATCTCGGCCGGTGTGAGGTCCACGAGGTCGGGCGTGTCGGGATCGGCTCCTCCTTTTCGCGTTCCTGGCCGGCCATCACCGCCAGGAACGCGTGGGCGAGCATGGCGAGTGTGATGTGCCGCTACCAGCCGACATAGCGGCGGACCTCGTACTGGTCCAGGCCGCACTCGTTCTTCGCGCTCTGGAAGCACTCCTCGATCTTCCAGCGGCAGCCGGCAACCCTGATCAAGTCCGTGATGGTGGCGTCCAAGGGCGCGCAGGCGAGGTAGTAGGCGATCTCGTCGGGTCTCGCGGTGCTGCGGCGGGCCAGCGTCCAGCGCTGCCGGGTGGGTTCGTCGCCGTCGAACTCCCAGACGGCGGGCAGGCGTGCGGCGGCCCAGTCGTAGAAGCGCTCGCCCTTCGCGCCGCTGCCGGCGGACAGCCTCCGCCAGGCCTCCGCCGGTGCCTGGCCGAAGCGGTGGTCGATGCGCGGGCCGTGGACCTGCTGGGACTTCGGCACGGCCACGACATAGGACAGGCCAGCGTCTTCGAGGAACCGGCGGAAGTGGGAGTCCTGTCCGTACGCGGCGTCGGCCGTAACCCAGGCGACGGGCAGGGGTGACGCCAAGGCGCGCGTGATCACTGCCCGTGCCAACTCACTCTTGGTCGCGAAGGTGCGGTCGTCGGGAATCCGGGCGGATCGGCAGCGGTCCCGGTCATCGGTCCAGGACTTGGGCAGGTAGAGCTCCCGGTCGACCAGGGTGTGGCCGCGGCTGGTCGCGTAGGCGGCGAAGACACCGATCTGGCAGTTCTCCGTCCGCCCGGCGGTGCCGGAGTACTGGCGCTGGACGCCAGCGGAGACGGTGCCCTTCTTCACGAAGCCGGTGTCGTCGATGATCAAAACGCCATCGGTTTCCCCGAGTTGCTCGGCGACGTAGTCCTGGAGGTCGTCGCGAACCCCGTCGGCATCCCACCGGCTCCATGACAGCAGGTGCTGCAGGCCGTGGGGCGCTCGGTGCCCGGCGTACTCGGCCAGCTGCCAGCTGTTCTTGCGGCCGACCGGGCCGAGCAGCCCGCACACGTAGTCTCGCATCCGGCGCCGGGGTTCCACCCGGGTGAAGCGGCCCCCGATCCGCAGGAACAGTTCGTTGAGTTCCCGGTCCCACACATCCGTCGGCAGATCATCGATCACGGGGGTGGACTGTCCGCGTCGGTGTCACTACATGCGGCGCGGCCACCCGTTGGTGGGACGGCACGGCGAACACCGCGCCACCCACACCCCAGCCCCGCTACACTCCCCACTCCCAAGCCGTTGACCAGGGTAAATGGAGAACTCTTACTGGAGTACTAGGGCTGCTCCAGTCCCAGGGCGGCGCGCAGAAGGTCGAGCAGGGCGGCGTGGTCGGAGGGCAGAGCGGCCTCACGCAGGACGCGCTTGCGCAGGATGGGCACGTCCAGGCTGATCCCGACGGGGACGTCGGGCGCGTCCTGGCGGAACACCAGCTTGTAGTGCCGGGCAGCGATCATCCATGCCTCGTACCGGTCAGCGGGCCGTCCGCTGCGGGCGGAGTGGCCCTCGTCCAAAGTCAGCTCAGGGCACGGGCACGACGGGTCCGAGCAGGGGCGGGCCGCAGGATGGGAGGCGAGTACCGGGCGGGAGCGGTAGTGGCTGGCGGTGCCGTTGAGCATCGGGCAGTTCGCCGCGGTGTAGGGCTGGCACTCCGGGTGGAGCGCGGGTTCGGGGGAGTAGGACTGCTGCTGGTCGGCAGGGCGGACGATGACGAAGAACCGCTCTTCAAGGGGTTGGGAGCAGATCTGGCACAGGCGCTGAAGGAAGGCATGCCGGGCCCGGTCGGCGGCGAGGCTGCCGAGTACGGCGTGCCCGTTGTGGATCAGCGATACGTACGGCACGACCAGTCCGCCGGCCAGCGGCCGGGCAAGGCAGCGCACGGGGATCGCGCGGTTCATCGAATGGGGCTCCCTTCCCGGGAGTTGCGGGTGAGGACGGGATGGAGGGGCCGGGGCCGGGGGCAGCGAAAGAGCGCTGCCCCCGGATCTCCGGGGCGGTCTAGGAGTCGGCCGGGGTGTCGGTGAGCTCGATGCAGGAGGCCGGGACCTTCGCGAGCCGGTAGCGCTTCTCGTCCTTGGCGATGCGGAACCGGGTGCCGTTGTTCGGGTCCAGGCGCAGCCGCTCGGTGGAGGCCTCGTCCAGCAGGAAATCGAAGCGGGTGCCCGTGCGGTTGGGCTGCTGGACGGTGCCGGTCAGCAGGCGCAGGCAGGCCGGACGGATCGTGGCGGTGATGCGCCCGGTGCGGCCGGGCGTGATGACGGGGCGCTGGTCGGCGTCCAGCTGGAGCAGCCGGTTCGTGGCTGCCTCCTGGACGACAGCCACGGACGCGACGTCGGGCAGTTCGCGGATGAAGGCGCGGACCTCGGCAGGGGTGGGCATGGGAGTGTCCCCTCTCCTGTGGTGTGGGATGGGCCGGGCGTCTGTCACGCCCGGCGGGAACCGATGCCTTAAGGCGGGCCGGGGGCGGGCACCGGCTGATGCGGTGCCCGCCGGGTGCACGGTGGTCAGCCGAGCGGGTAGAGCACCAGGGCGGCGCGGGCGTTGGCCGGGATCTTCGGGAACAGCTCGCGTTGCTCGGTGTCTGCCGCGAGCTCGCTTTCCAGCGGGTAGACCTCGCCGGTCAGGTCGTAGACGGGGCAGTAGCGGCCGTGCGCGTACGTGCTGAACGGCGAGTAGAGGTTGCCCTCGGTGTCACGGGAGAGCACGACCAGGGTTTCGCCCGGTAGGCCGGCCCATTCGTTGCCGACGAGTTGGCGCAGCACGTCGAGGGTGAGCGGCTGGTCTCCCTGGTCTTCTCAGCCTTCCGGCGGCGTGGGCTCGCCAGGGACGGAGTTGTGCATGGCGGACTCCATGGGGATTGAGGGAGTGTGATCCGGGGGCCGGGCACCGTCGGTGCCCGGCCGCGGCGTGCGTGTGAAGCCTGGCGGGAAGGTCAGGCGGCGGGTTCGCCGTCGGCGTCGTCGCCCCGGTGCGCGGCGACGGCCTGCTCCTCGACCTCGGACAGCCGGTAGCTGCCCTTGTCGTCCTGGCCGAGCTTCTCCAGGAGCAGCAGGTAGGCGGCCTGCTGGGGGGTGGGGTCCTCCCACAGGAAGCGGACCTGCATGCGGGCGTCGTTCCAGCCCTTCGGCTCGCGCATGTCGCGCTCGAAAGCGGCGGCGACGTGCGCGAACAGCACATGCGCCGTACGGGCCTTGGACAGGGTGACCAGATCCGACAGCCGCACCCGCTCGAAGGGGCTCTCGGGCAGTTTCACGCCAAGGAAGCTGGCCACGTCCTCGGCTTCCTGCCGCTGCGCCCACTTGCCGTAGAAGGGGGGCAGGTCCAGCAGCACCCCGAGGGCGAACCGCCAGGCATCCTCCGGCAGGGCCTTGCTACTGCGCACCAGCCGGGTGACGAACTCCTTGCGGGGCCCGGCGGCGGCCTTCCAGGCCCGGTTGCACGCGGTGGTGCGGGCCCGCTCGGCGGCCTTCTCCTCGTCCTCGGCCGTCTTCGTCGGCTTCGGCTTCGGGCGCACCTTGTGGCCGTACTCGGCCGGGTCGGCGCAGTACCAGACCGGCCGGTTCTCGTCGTCGAGCCGGGCGCTGTGGCCCGGGCATCCCTTGTGGCTGTCTTCCTCCAACGGCCTGCCCAGCGGCGTGGTCAGCTCCGACAGCGGCTGAGCGGCGTCCTTCTCCCCGTACGCCAGCCGTGTGGGCAGCAGGGGAATGCCCGCCTTCTCCAGAGCCGCGACGGCCTCCTTGCGGGCGGTGCGGTCCTCCTGTTCGGCCTTGAGCAGTGCGAGTTCCTGGTCCCAGTGGCCGCGCCCGCCGCCCTCCTCCGCCGCATCGCGGGCCAGCGCCCTGAGGAGGCGGTCCTGGGCTTGAGGCACATCCTCGACCTCGGCGAGCTGGGCGATCTGTTCGAGGTCCATCCCCCCGGCAGAGGCCCGGCGCAGGGTGGCGTCGTCGAGCTGCTGGGCCCGGCCGAGCCGCTTGCCGGTGCCGCGCTTGAGGCCCAGGGCGCGCGCGGCCTTCTTCTGCTCGACCTCGTCCATCCCGATCAGCGACAGTTCGGCGGCCTTCAAGGTGTCCTTGGGGGACATGCCCTGGCGCTGGTGGTTCTCGATCAGGGACAGGAACTGCGTCCAGGCGTCCCGGCCGACCAGGTCGGCGCGGACGTACGCCTTGATCGGCCGCTTGGCGTGGCCTTCCGCCTCGGCGGTGGCGTTGGCGATCTGCGCAGCCTGCGTGCGCCGCCAGCCCTTGAACGCGCCGTACGTGCCGTCCGGGCGGGGGCGGACGCTGACCGGGTCCTGGACACCGACGGCCTTGACGGAGTTGATCAGGTCGGCGTCGGGCTCGGTGTCGTGCTCGCGGGCGTTGAACTCGTCGCGCACGATCGCGTCCGGGTCGAGCAGGACGACGGTCAGGTTCTCCTCGTCGGTGTCGACCGAGACGGATTCGGCTGTCTGGTCGGCGGTGGTGGCTGTGGCCATGTCTGGCCTCCTTGTGCTGCGTTGACGGACGTTCAGCGGTGCCGGGAGGGAGCCACCCTCTCAACGTGTTCCATAATACTGCATTCGCGGACTGGGGCAACCGAATTTCTCGGCGCTGCCTTGCCTACAAATAGGCAGGTCAGGGCCTCCGGCGGCGACGAGCCGCGTGCACGGAGCAGGCGTACACGGCACGCGTTCCACCCCCGATGCGGGGGAAGGATGTCACCTGCTCGGTGCAGGGCACGCCGCAGTCGACACACCGGCGGTCATTGTCAGCCGCGGGGGCCGGCGCGGGCGGTGGGGGCGGTGCAGATCGGGGCATGGCGGAGCCTCTCCTCGGGGGTGGGCGGTGTGATGTTGCGCAGGTCCATGGGCGTCTCCTCGCCCGCTTCGATCTATTATGTTCCATAATACCTAATAACAAGGGCGGGGCAACCGAATTCCTCAGCGCTGCCCCACCGTCAACGGCGCAGCCTCGACCGGCAGATAGCGGGCCGGACGCGCGGAGGCCGGCGCGGCACGCACTCAGGCGTTGCGCTGGTCCTGCGCGCGCGCGGGATCGGCTCCGCCCGGCTGCGTCTCCTCCTCCGTCTGGGCCAGCAGCGCCCGCATCTCCTCGGCGCTCACCCGGCCGGTGACCTTGTCGTACGGGAGCTTTCCGTTCCAGGAGTACAGGCGGTTGGCCTTCGACACGACCGGCCCGGCCTCGGGCCCGCCCGGCACGGTGACCGTCTTCTTGTTGACCCGCAGAACCTCCAGCAGGCGGCTGCCGGAGCGCACGAAGTCACCCGGCTGGAAGTCGTCCGGCCCCCACAGCTTCACGCCCTCGGCCTCGGCCTGCTCGATGACCCGCTCCCATGCGCCGATCTCGTCGCACAGGTCGGCGTGGTCGGCGTCGAGCCGGACAAGGGCCGCGACCAAGGCCTCAACGGTGAGCTTGCCCGCCTCCGCGTCCTCGACCGTCCGCGCCTGCTGGCGCTCGACTCGGCGCCGGTCGGCCTGCAGGCGCTCCAGGCGGCGGAGCGTCACCCCCGGGTCCTTTCGGTGCTGTTCGTAGTGCTCGGCCGTGGCCGCGCGGCCCGCGCAGCGGTCGGCCTCCGCCTGCTCCTGGACGGACTGGCCGAACAGGCGGTGCGCGCGCTCCAGGTCGCGCATGTGGCGGTTGGTCGAGTAGTGGTCGACCTTCACCGGCTCGCCCGCGTACCCGCGCGTGATCTCGCGCCCGCGTTCCCACTTCGCGTCCGACGAGGTCTGGTAGCGCTCGGCCCGCGCCGTGAAGTACTCGGCTCGTCCGGCTGCACGGTTGGCGCGGTCCTCCTCGGCCTTGGCGAAGGCCCGGCGCTGGGTCTCGTCGATCTCGACCGTCACCTGGTGGCCGGCCTCCCGCAGGGCGTCGGCTGCCCGGGTGATCAGGTATAGGTCGGCGCGGCGGTCGCGGGAGCCGCGCAGGTAGATCCCAATCGAGGGAGAGCCCCGGAAGCGGAACGGCTGGAGCAGTTCCAGCACTCCGTCACCCACCACGGAGCCGGACAGCAAGGTCCCCTCAGCGCGGGTGTGGGTGATGGTCAGGGGGGCCTTCGCCGGACGCCCCTGCGATTCGAGGTCGGCGACCAGTTCGGCCGACGGATACAGGACAGCGCTCCGACAGGTCGCGTCGGTGCAGGGGTACCAGGTGCCGGTGAAGCGCTGTGCGGGGGACTGGGCGCCGTTATGCAGCGTCATGGGGCCGTGCTGGCGGCACTCGGGGGTGTTGGTCGCGTCGGTCACGTAAGTGCCCTCTCTTGGTGCGGATGCGGATGCGGATGCGGATGCGGGTGCGGATGCGGTGGTTGGGGGGAGGGGCGCAGCCCTGCCGCAGCGCGTTCGGTCCGTGGGCGGGGCCGCCGCGGTGCAGCCCGCTAGGCGTCTTCCCCTCCCGTCGCCTTCGTGTTCCATAATACCTTTTACAATGGGTGGTGCAACCGATTTTCACGGGGCTGCCCCACCCCGGAACGCGCAGATCAGGGCCTGGTCGGCGGGTCGTTGTACGAAACCTGGATGCCGTCCAGCATGACGACCACCGTGCGGCCGGCCCCGGCAAGGAGTTCCGCGTAGGCCTCCAGGTCGTTGTCGTAGCGCTCGACTTCCCGTTCGGGGGCCTCGAAGCGGGCTCCGGGCCGGATCGCTCCCCAGGGCTCCAGCAGCCGCGCCACCTTGACCCTGCCCGGCTCCGCGCTGGGGTAGATGTGGAATCCCGGTGTCTGCGTGTAGTCGATGTCGGTCAGGCCGTAGGGCATGTGCCCGGCGGTTGCCAACTCCACTGCCAAGGTCCGGAATCGCTTTTCCTCGATCAGGTCTGCAGACAGTCCCGGCAGGTCCATGGACGCGACTTGGGCGCGCCGGACGGCGTCCTCTTCACCGTTCGCGCTCTCGGCAATCCCCTGGGCCCACTCCCGGTCGTCGTACGTGCGCACGCAGGCGCCGGTGAACTCGTCGACCAGGTCCCACCCTGCGCCCCCGGCGGCAGGGGTGATCCGGAACCGGGTGCCGGAGGGTGCGGCTAGGGGCTCGGCGAAGAACACGTGGCCGCTGCCGTGCGGCTCCGTCGTCGCCAGGCCGGCCCGGCGCAGGGCGTCGGCCATGAACGGTGCCACGGCGCGGGAGGGGCCGTCGAGCGTGTGCCACCAGGCGACGGCGCACCGGGTGGTCAGCCCCAGTGGGCGGCGTACCGGCTGCTCGGAGATCGCCACCCCGCCCCCGGGGCGGTCGAGGAATCCGGCGAGGGCGGATTCGGCACGCTGGAACGTGGCCACCTGGGGGGCGGTGCGCTCGCGCAGCTCGGCCAGGGCGGCGGTGTGCGCGGGCAGCAGCCGACGCCGGATGTGGTCGGCCGTGTGTCGCGCGGTGGCCTTGGCCTGGCACTCGCTGGGGCGCGGGCGGGGCAGGGCGGTAACCGTGATCGGCTTGACCTCGATGCCGTGCGCGATGGCCTGCTCGGGCAGAACCGCGGTGACGGTGATCCGGGTCCCAGGGCGGTCGGGGCTGAGTTCCAGGGCGCGGCCGTCGGCGTAGACGACACGCACCCGGCCGGTGTCACCGTCCTTCTCGGTGCGGTCGGCGCCGAGCTGCTCGGCAACCGGGCGTGCGAGGGACTCAAGGCCGGCGGGGGTGGACAGTTCCATGAGGGGTCTCCTTCGAGGAAGGTGAGAGGGCGGGGGAGTCGGGCGGTGCGCCTACGGCGCAGGGGGCTTGGCATCGCGCTGGGCGGCGTGGCGCTCGGCGTCGGCGCGGGCGTCCTCGGCGGTGTAGCCGGTGTCGCACCAGGGGTGGCAGAGCTGTCCGGGCGGGGCGTTGCAGGTCTCGCACCGGTCTTCGAAGTCATCGGGCCTAAACGGCGGTGGTGGGCTGCTCATGCCGGGACGTCCTTGATGTGCTCCGCCACCAGGCGGGCAGACAGCACCGGGGACCTCGTCATCAGGGCCGCGCAGCTGCCCTGCCAGATCTGCCCCGGGCTGGACGGGGAGATCTGAAAGTTGGTGGCCGGGCTGACCTGCCACGTGCGGCCGTGCGCGTCGGTCACGGTGTAGGTGAGGAACTGCGGGTCGTCCTGGCGGCCGTTGTCGCTCCAGCCAAGGCCGGCGGCGGTGAGGGCGCGGCCGAGCTGGGCGCAGCGTTCCGGAGTGGCGTGCGCGAACGTTGCCACGGGTCGTCTCTCCTCGTGTGGTCAGGAGCGGGGGGCGGGGCGGCCTGGCGGTAGGCCACCCCGGGGAGCGACGGCCGTATTGGCCTAGGGGTGGGTGAGCTCGCGGTGGATGCGCTCGCTGGTCTCGCTCGCCTCACGGCGGGCCTGCTCGGCTGCGGCTTCCGGGCTGGCGGCGTAGACGATCTCGACGCTGCCGAACGCGTCGTCGGCGTCCGCGGTGTGCTGCTCGCACAGGTCGGACAGTTCGCCCGGATCAGTGGGGGCCTCCTCGACGTGCCAGATGTCGACGTCGCCGCCGCCCTTCCACTGACCGATCACGAAGTACGGCCGGTCCTGGCTCTCCGGCGGCGCGAGGGGCCGGGCCAACCCCTCGCGCTCCGACCGGAAGAGCGCCAGGCGGCGGCCCTCGTCCTCGGCTGCGCCCGTGCTGATCGCGGCCCACTTCGGGAGGTACTCGGCGCGGTGGGCCAGGCTCTCGGGGCCCTGTGCCAGTAGGAGTGCGAGCGCCGGGTGCGGACGGGCGGTGAACCAGCGGGCCAGCGTCCACCAGGCGGCCAGACTGCGGGCGGCCTGGACCCGGTGCGCCTCGGCCTCCTCCAGCCAGCGGGCCCGCGCCCGTTCGGCGTGCGAGATCATCGCGTCCAGCCACCTCCGCAGCTGCGGGGTGTCGTGGAGGCGGGCCGCGTGCTGGAGGCTGGGGAAGTCGTTGCGCGCGGCGTAGTGGCCGGCGCACGCGCGCAGGATGGCGGTCAGCGTCTGGCTGGCCTGCGGGGGAGCGGGCCGTTCGTCGGTGTCGGTCAGGTCGCGTTCGAGCCATCCCCAGGGCACGTCGGCGGAGTGGGCGAGCACCCGGACCGTGTTGCCCTGGTAGGCGCGGCCGCGGATACGTACCAGCGGCTCGGCGGGGAGCTCGCGCGCGCTGGCGGATCCGAGGCTGGCGCGGACGGCGTCGAAGCGGTCCCATCGGTCGGGGCGGCTGGTCGCGGTCACGTGGACGGTTCCCGTGGCTGCGCCGGTGAGAGTGTAGAGCACGGCTCCGGTGGCCTTTGCCTCGGAGGGAACTGCGCGGACGGTGCCGGACGGGGTTGCAATGGTGATCACAGGGTGTCTCCTCACAGGGCGCACGGGAATGGCGAGGTGCTGGGAGGCCCAGCCCTCGCCGGGCCGGGCGGGGCCCTCAGCCGGTGACGGACGGGTCCGGCAGGAGAGGGGCGGGGTATGCGCGGGCAAGGGGTGCTGAGCCGTCCCCGCAAGGCCGCACGGCGGCCTGCACGGCGGCGGGCTTCATGCCGTGCAGCCATCCGCGCTCGATCCGCCACCCGCAGACAGCCGGGTTCGGTGCCTGGTCGGTCTGCACCACCAGGGTGGCCAGGACCGTGCAGCTGCCCTCCAGGGCGGCCGTCACGGCGGCCTCGATGGTGGCGAACTCGTCCGGGTCGGCATCCAGGTGCCATGCGGGGGCGGTCGTGACCGTGACGGTGGAGCTGGCCAGGCGGTACCGGCCGTCAACGTCCAGCGCCGCGTAGTGCAGACGGTGCCGTCCAGCCCCCAGGGCGCTGAAGAGCTGGGCGAATGCGAGGTGCGCGCGGCGGCGGGCTGCCGTGATCGCTTCGTATCCGGGGTAGGGCAGGCTGCGGCGGTCGGCGCGGGCGGACTGGTCGGGCTGCGGGTTCGGCACAGTGACTCCAGTGGGGCGACGGGTAGGGGCCGGCTGCGCGCGGCGGGCGGGGGTGCCCGCACGCCGTGGCGCGCGGGCACTGGTCAGATGACGGGGCGGCGGCGGCCCAACTCGTCCAGGCGGCGGATGTCGGGCGCGGGCTCCCGGTAGTGGCACCAGGTGCGCCCCATGAAGTCCTCTGCGGTGTAGAAGTGCACCGTCCGGGCCCGGCCGAGTCCGCCTGCCGTGGTGTACGCGGCGGCGTACCAGTAGCCGTTGATGTTGAACGGAACGGCGTCTGCGGGCCACTCGTGCGGGACCGGGGTCAGGTGCGCTCGGCGTGCGTGGTGCAAACGGCGGTCGGTGGTGAGGTCGACCGCCATGAAGTGGTCCCGCTCTTACGGGTGCTGCTCGCCGAACTCGTCGTCCTGCTCCCAGCAGGCGTCGCAGTGTCCGAACCACGTGCACGGCAGCAGGTACAGGGGGCGGTCGTGCATCTCGGTGATGCTGCCGTGGTAGGTGACGCGGCTCCCGATGAACAACCTGGGTGCGGGGGCGGTCTCAGGCATGGGCGGCCTGCCAGGCCTTCGTGTTCCACTCGCGGGTCAGTTCGTCGGCGTACGCGACGTCGCGCGCGGCCTCGGCGTCCAGCGCGGCCACGACCCGGACGCTGCCCCGGATCTGGTCCGCGCGGCGTTGGGCGGCGGCGGCCTGCTCCTGGCGCTCGGCCTCCTCCTTCGGCACGCGCTGAACGAGGAAGATCCGGTCGTCGCTGGTGAAGAGAACGAGGTAGCGGCGGAAGTCCTCGATACGCGAGGGGCGGGCCGGGCCGGTGGTGGTGTCGGCCAGCGTGGCGCGGGCCTTGTCCAGCAGCTTCGCCACTTCCTCGGTCGCCTTCACGCCCGTGTCCCGCTGGTGCGGGTTGCGGCCGTAGTAGACGCGGGCCTTGTCGCGGACGGGGGCGAACTCGACCGGGGCGTAGATGCTGATCATCCGGCGGGCGTAGGCGTCGCGCTGGTCTCGCTCGGCCTGGGCGGCGCGCGCAGTGTCGGTCACCTTGCCCTGCGTCCAGCTCAGCGCGGCAGCGGCGCACGACGTGCCGTAGTACACGACGTCTTCGGCGGTACCGTCCTCGTTCTCGTCGGCGTCCAGCGGCATGAGCGCGACGGTGCGCTTGAGTCCGCGGCGGCCGCAGCAACCGCACGTGTCGTAGTCGTCGACGATGCCTTTGATCGTCCACTTCGGGATGGGCATGGATGGCCTTCCGTGGGGCGGTGGGTGGGCGGTGGGTGTCGCGCTGCTGGGCGTCCGCCGGCGCGGCCTGGGCGCAGGGGGGCGGACGTGTTTCTTGGCGCGCGGTCTGCTCCGCAGACGCGACGCGCTGCCGCTACGCGGCAGGGGCCGGCGGGCAGCGCTCCGCGCTGCCGGTGCGGGGTTGAGCGCTCCGCGCTCGGGCGGGTGCGGCCACTGCTGGCCGGTGGGGCCGGGTGGGCACCCGTGGGGGAGTTGGGGTGCCCACCCGGTGTTCAGGGGGTCAGACCGTGGTGAGGGCGAATGCCTTCTCCATCAGGTCGTTCGCCGCTCCGCTGATGACCCGCTCGGCGCGGGCGTTCGCCTTCTCGGCGTCGGTCTTGCCCCGGGTCGGGGCGACGTGGTTGGCGTACTCGGTGAGCGCGTTGTATCCGGCCCACCGCGTGCCCCGGATACCGGCCTGGGTGTCGGCGTGCTCGAACAGGTTCGCAATGGCTCCCCACCGCTGGCGCTGGTTGGTCTTGGCGCGGGGGTGGTCGCTGTCCTTGACCGGCCACAGCTCGTCCACCACCGACTTCAGCTCGCTGAGCGTCATCTCGGCTTCGATCATGCGCTGTGCGGCCTGCTCGAACTCCTCGGCGTACCGGAACGTCAGACCGAGGGCGGAACGAGCCTGCGCGATGCGGGCCTTGGCCCCGGCGGTGTGCCGCACCACGAACGAGGAGCGGGCCCCGTGGATGGCCGCACGCATGGTGTTCGCGCACACCACCCGGACCGGCGTCACCACGATGCGGAACGCTGAGCTTCCGTCGTGGCTGTTGAACGCTGCGATGTACAGATCAACGTCGTCGTGCCCGCCGATCGTGAGACCCTGCGGCATCTTCATCGTCAGGAACACCTGACGGCCGTCCTTGAGCGATCCGGCGGTCTCGAAGTGCGCGCCGGACTCATCGGCCAGCAGGTTGAGGAACTCGGCGTGTTCCTCGTTCTGAACGGGGTGGTAGTCGCTGCCGACCACTCCGAGCGTCTGCGTGCGGCCGGTCTTGGGGTGCGTGCGCGCGGTCGCGAAGTGCTGCGGAACCTCCAGCGGCGTGGTTCCGTCGGCCGTGATCTCGGTCGCGGTGAGGGGGAGGAGTCGCACGTTCCAGCCGGACAGAGACGCGATGCGCATGGCGTCTTCGGCGGTCATCGCGCCGTTGGTGACGGTGCCGAGCGTGTGCCAGGCGCTCGTGTTGGCGGAGGCGAAAGCGGCGGTGCCGTCGGTGAACTGCTCGATCTCGTGAGCCACTTGGGGCTTCCCTTCTGGTGACGAACTTTCGGCGTGTCCGGTAGGGGGCCACCCTGCCGAACTAGTTCCATAATACCTACTTCTAGGGGCGGGACAACCGATTAAATCCCCGGTGCGCCCCCCCTGGGGCGGCCTGCTGACCTGCGGCTACGACTGCGCCGGCTTGTGGCCGGTCAGGCTTCCCTTCCGTGTGGCCTTACTGCTGCCAGTGCTGCGGCAATGCCGTAACGCTCCACGCGTGGACTCCGGTCAGTGCAGTGACGAACGCACCGTTCCTGGACTCGCTGAGGCGGTAGAGCACGGACTCCCGTCCTCGGCGATCCAGCTCGCGCTCAATGCGCGTCACCCAGTAGCGGCCGTGGCAGCACTCCTGCGACCCGTGGTAACTGACCAACTGCCCGACGCTGGGGCCGTTGTCCGCGTGAAGGGCAGCAGACACGTTGGACAGGGCCGCACCGAACGTGTGGGGCGGCAAGGGCACGTCGGCCAGCGCAGGCCCGGTGTGCCCTGCCCGTACGCCAGAGATCCATCCCACCTCGAACAGGGGCCGGGCCAACTCGCACACGTCGTGCGGGAAACCGGTGTTCTCGGGGAGCTGTTCCAGCGCCGCCCGGAAAGCGGCCTCCATCTGCTCTCGCTCACCCTCGGTCGCCGGAACGGCGCGGTGGGCGGGCTCAATGCTCGTCATGCTCACAGTAACTTTCCCTCCGGTTGGTGTAGGCGCGGGGGCTGTCCCGGGGGCCCGGTCTACCGGGCCCCCGGGATTGCGTCCTACTTCAGTCCGCGCGTCCGCAGAAATTCACTGATGCGGAATGCAATGGCGCGCACCGAAAGGGATGCTCCTCGGAACGTTCCGAGAATTCGGGGTCCGGTTTCGCTGTCGTGGATGATGTGGAACTCAAATCCCTCGGCGACCGGCAGAAGGATGCGGATGGGACCGGCCGTGGTCTCGAACCGAATTGACGTGGTGTTGTCGTCCTGGTTGTGTTCGATGACGGCGTCCCGGAGGAGTTCCGGGCGCGGGAGGAAATTGGCGATCCGGCGGGCCTCTACGGCCTGAGGGGTCGTGATCTCGTCCGTGCTGGGAGCCACCTTGCCTCCGCTGATGACGATTTCCACGCTCACGCCTTTCTGTTGACGAACGTTCGGCGGTGCCGGTTAGGGGGCCAGCCCTTCCGACATGTTCCATAATACAGCATCATTGATCTGTTGCACCACCCCACGCGCAGACTCCTGCACTATCTCCTGCGTCATCCCCTACCCTCGACCAGCGGCCGGCCTTCCCAATCCCCCAGGTCAGAAGGACTCTTATGCGTGGTCAGGGGAGCTGACATCCCCTCTGCTGCCGCTCTCCCTGCCCGAATGAGAGAAAGGTGGGGGCGGGCTAGGGCGGCGCGGCGGCCTCGGGGATCGGGGGCCGGGGGTGTCAGGTTGCGCGTCGGCGGGGGCCTCCGCGCTCGGGCGCTGGCACGCCCGGACCGCACAGCGGTCTGCCGGAGGCAGCCCAACCCTCCATGCCGGAACGGGCGATCGGGCCCCCTGGTAGGCGTCGTGGGTTTTACAGCGGTATGGCGCCGTTTGGCTTTGCGCTGGGGTTATCCGTGGGATGGTGAAGGGACGGTGTCGTTTGTTTGGTGAAGGCTTATGTCGTTTTTCGATGTCATCTGGGTGTCGCCTTGGTCCGGTTGTTCATGGCGCAGCGGAGCGGGAGGTGTGGTGTGAGCCCAGAACTGAGCTGGCAAGGGAATTGACGCAGGCTCAGGAGTGAGGGAGGGAGTGTGTTGTCATCCCAGAATCTAGCCGGGTGTCAGTTTGACGCACACATCGGGGAAGGGTGGCGGATCGTCAGGTTCGTGGGGACCGGAAGCACCGTCCCCACCCCCTCGCTGCCGTTTTTGGGTCTGGGCGCGGAGCGGCCAGACCTCTGACCGGCGCGGAGCGCTGGTCAGTTGGGGCGGCACGGAGTGGCGCCCCAACCTCGGGCGGAGCCCGAGGGCTCTCCGGCGCTCCGCGCCGGAACCGCCGCGTAGCGGCGGCGCGTCGTGTCTGCGGAGCAGACCGCGCG